>DATHMK010000099.1:0-59588 GCA_035487155.1 Steroidobacteraceae bacterium | reverse complement strand
CCTTGGTGAGCCCGTACACCCCGTTGTTCTCGATGATGTACAGCATGTTGAGGTTGCGGCGGATCGCGTGACAGAACTGCCCGAGTCCGATGGAGAGTGTGTCGCCGTCGCCGGAGACCCCGATGTAGGCAAGATTGCGGTTGGCGGCGTTAGCGCCCATGGCGATCGAAGGCATGCGGCCGTGCACGGAGTTGAAGCCGTGGCCGCCGCTGACGAAGTAAGCGGTGGTCTTGGAGGAGCAGCCGATGCCGGAGAGCTTGACCAGGTTGTGCGGCTCGATGGACACACTCCAGCACGCCTCGACGATGGCGGCGGTGATCGAGTCATGCCCGCAGCCGGCACACAACGTGGACATCGCGCCCTCGTAGTCGCGGCGCGTTAGGCCAAGCTCGTTGCGAGGCAGCGAAGGATGAGCCACTTTTGGCTTGGGGAAGTATGTCATGCGGGTTCCTAGCCGAGCGCGGCGCTTTGTCCTTTCTGCAGCGGCCGCAACTCCGCGAAAATTCCCTTCACGATGAAATCGGAGGAAATCGGCAGTCCGCTGTAATGCAACAGCGAGCGCAATTTGGCCTTCTCGACCGCGGTTTCCAGGGTCAGCAGGGACTTCAATTGCGCGTCGCGATTCTGCTCCACGGCAAACACTATCCGGTGGCTGGCGAGAAATTGCTCCACTTCGTCGCCGAAGGGGAAGCCGCGCACCCGCATATAGTCGACCCCCACGCCGTCCTCCTTCAGAACGTCCATGGCCTCGCGCACCGCGCCCTCGCAGCTGCCGAGGGACACAATGCCTATATCGCTGCCGGCCGTGGCATCAATGATGGCGCGCGGCACAAGTTTCTTGGCCGTCTCCCACTTCTTGAGCAGCCGATCGAGCACCATCTGGTACTCGACCGAGTCCTCGGTGTAGGTCCCATACTGGGTGTGTCCGGATCCACGGGTGAAATACGCGGCCTTCGGATGAACCCCAGGCAGTGACCGGGCCGCGATACCATCACCGTCCTTGTCGAAGTAGCGATAGAATTTCTCGAGCCTTTCCAGATCCGAAAGACTGAGCACCTTGCCACGATCGGGCCGATAGGAGTCATCCCACTTCAGATCGCGGCACATCCAGTCATTCATGCCGATGTCCAGATCGGACAGCATGAACACCGGGGTTTGCAGCCGCTCCGCCAGATCGAACGCCTGCGCGGCCATGTAGAAGCATTCCTCGGGATTGGCCGGGTACAGACACACATGGCGGGTGTCGCCATGCGAGGCATATGCACATTCCATGATGTCGCATTGCTGGGTGCGCGTGGGCATGCCGGTTGAAGGCCCGACCCGCTGGATGTCGAAAATCACCGTGGGGATTTCCGCATAGTAGGCAAGCCCGATGAACTCGTTCATCAGCGAGATGCCCGGGCCCGAGGTGGCCGTGAACGCGCGGGCGCCGTTCCAGGCGGCCCCGATTGTCATTCCGACCGCCGCCAGTTCGTCCTCGGCCTGAATGATGGCAAAGTTCTTGCGGCCAGTTTCCGCATCGACTCGGGTTCGCTCGCAGAACGACTTGAAGGCGTCCATGACCGAGGTAGACGGGGTGATGGGATACCACGCCGCCACCGTGGCGCCCGCGTACACGGCGCCGAGCGCTGCGGCCGTGTTGCCGTCGATCATGATGTGAGCGCCGGTCGCGTTCATCTTCTGCACGTGCAGCGGCAGAGGGCAGGCGAACTGCTGCTTCGCATGGTCGTAGCCGAGCTGGATCGCCTTCATGTTGCTGTCCACGAGCTGGGGCTTCTTGGCATAGGTTTCGGCCAATAGCTCGCGGATACGCTCGAGATCCAGGTCCAGGAGCGCCGCCAGAACCCCGGCATAGCAGATATTCTTCATCAGGATGCGCGTGCGCACGCCGTTGAAGTTTTCATTGCAGATGCGCGCCAGGGGCACGCCGATCACCGTTATATCCTCTCGCTTCAGAAGCGCCGGGCGCGGCCAGGTGGAGTCGTAGACCAGATAACCGCCCGGCGTGACCTCCTTCAGATCCCTGGCGTAGGTCTCGGCATTCATTGCCACCATGATGTCCACGCGTCCGGAGCGGGCCACATAGCCGTGTTTGGACACCCGGATCTCATACCATGTGGGTAGCCCCTGAATATTGGATGGGAAATAGTTCTTGCCCATCACGGGGATGCCACTACGGAAAATGGACTTCATCAGCAGGCTGTTCGCGCTCGCGGAACCGGTGCCGTTGACCGAGGCGATCTTGATCACGAAATCATTGATGCGGGGAGATGCCATTTTGTGCATGTCTTAGTTCGGTTGTTCGACCCAGGCGCGTTCAGGCGATCTTCGGTGTCTTCGCCTGCAAGGGGCTGGGCACGTCTCGTGCCTGAGGCCAATGGACCAATGACTTCTGCATATCCCAGGCGGCCGTCGGACAACGCTCGGCGCACAGTCCACAGTGAACACACAGGTCTTCGTCCTTCACCATGACACGTTGCGTCTGCGGCAGCGGCGCGGACACCAACAGCGGCTGCAGCAGATTTTTTGCCGGCGCTTTCAGACGCGAGCGTAGGTCAGCCTCGGTGCCGTTTGCGGTGATTGTCAGGCAATCGACCGGACAAATATCCAGACAGGCATCGCATTCGATGCATAGCTTGGCGGTGAACACGGTCTGCACATCGCAATTCAGGCAGCGTTGCACTTCCTGCTCGACCTGCTCTGCGGTGAAACCCAACTCCACTTCGATGTTGATGTTCTTGAAGCGCTCCTTCAGCGAAACGTGCGGCATCAGGCGCCGTTCAACCGGCGCATAGTTGTTGGCATACGACCACTCGTGCATGCCCATCTTGCGGCTCTGCAGGTTCACGCCCGGCGGCATTCGCTCGGCAACCGCTTCGCCCTGACATTGCCGATGGATGGAGATTGCCGCCTGGTGGCCGTGCTCGACGGCCCAGATGATGTTCTTGGGACCGAAGGCGGCATCGCCTCCGAAAAATACGCCGGCACGGGTGGATTGGAAGGTGGTCGCGTCCACGCGCGGGACATCCCACTTGTCGAATTCGATGCCCAGGTCCCGTTCGATCCACGGAAAGGCATTTTCCTGGCCGATGGCCAGAATGACATCGTCGGCGGGCAGGAATTCCTCTCCCAGAAGCCGCTCGGCCGTAATGCGGCCGGCGGCATCGACCTCGTATTCCATTTTGTCGAACAGCATTCCCGTCAATTTGCCGTTCTCGATCACAAAGGACTTGGGGGACCGGTTGATGATGATCTCGACGCTTTCTTCTTCAGCGTCCTCCAGTTCCCAGGCCGAGGCCTTGAAGAAGCCGCGCGGCTTGCGCGCCATGACCTTCACGTTCTTGGCGCCGAGTCTGAGGCTGGTTCGGCAGCAATCCATTGCCGTGTTACCGACGCCGATGATCAGCACGCGCTCACCGATCTTCTCGATGTGCCCGAAAGCCACCGATTCCAGCCATGCGATTCCGATGTGGATGTTGGCAGCGCCGGCTTCACGCCCCGGCAGCTGCAGTTCCTTGCCTTTGGGCGCCCCTGATCCGACGAAGACGGCGTCGAAGCCCCCGGAATTCAGTAACTCGCGCATGCTGTGAATCGGATGGCCGAGCTTCAAGTCAACGCCCCGGTTCGTGATCATGGCGATCTCCTCCGCCAGCACCGCGTGCGGCAGGCGGAAGGAGGGGATATTGGTGCGCATCAGGCCGCCCGGTTCGGCGGCCTGCTCGAATATGGTGACCTCATAGCCCAGCGGCACCAGATCGTTGGCCACCGTCAGTGAGGCGCAGCCGGCACCGATGCAGGCCACGCGGCGGCCATTCTTCAGCTTCGGCACCGGCGGCAGCAGTTCGGTGATGTCGTCGCGCAGATCGGCGGCGACGCGTTTGAGGCGGCATATGGCCACCGGCTTTTGCTCGACGCGGGCGCGCCGGCAGGCCGGCTCGCAGGGTCGGTCGCATACGCGACCGAGAATTCCCGGGAACACATTGGAGTGCCGGTTCACCATGTAGGCCTCGGTGAAGCGGCCCTCCGCGATTAGACGGATGTATTCCGGGACATCGGTGTGAGCCGGGCAGGCCCACTGGCAATCAACGACTCGATGGTAGTAGTCGGGATTCGAAGTATCAGTTGGTTCCATTCCAAGCGCGGCCGGCGCGGAGCCCCCTCGTAATGCCAAGCGGACTGAGTATAGAGGTGCACCGCAGAATGTCACCGGGAGAGGTGCGAAATCTACACCATTTAATTTAACATAATATAATCAGCGGTTGACGGCTCAACAGCCTTTGTTGCCGCAACGCCAATGACCGTCAGCAGGCCGAGCCGACCTCATCATGCGCGAGCGAAATGCTTTGCAGGTTCCGGCATAAGACATCGCCCAAGTGCGTGTGGTGGAATGCAGCGTCGATGATTTACCCAGGAGACTTCATGGCGGTTCGCATGTTCACCGCGCCACTGATGCTGTTGGCGATTGGCGCAGCCGCCCCTGCGGCCGATCCGGGCGATGCAGCCGCCGGCAAAGCCTACTTCACCCAGACCTGCCGGCAGTGTCACAGTGCCGAGCCGGGTGATGGCGGTGGCGAGATCGGCCCGTCGCTGGTCGGTGTGTTCGGGCGGCCCGCAGGGGTCGGGGATACCCGCTTTGCCTACACCAAGGCACTGACGGATTCGAAACTGGTGTGGAACCTGGAAACCCTGGATCGTTTCCTGACGGACCCCGCGGCGACGGTGCCTGGCACGACGATGGCGCTGCCGATCCCCGTGAAGAAGGACCGCGACAACGTCATTGCCTACTTCCAGTCCCAGGTCGGCGCCGCGAAATAGCGCTGGCGGCGGCCGTTCACGCGGCGGCCGGCGCGATGCCCGGACTCGCGCCTGCCCGAGGTTCGGCCTACGGCAGGCGCCAGATATCGACGATTCCCGGCGGGATTCCCTGAGGCGGCAGTGGCGGTGGGGGAGCCGCGGCGGCAGCTGCGCCCGGCGGTCCGGGGCGTCGTCCGCCGGCGAAGCCAAAACCGCTGATGGCGCCTTCGGGCATGGCGATCCGATTGTCCACGACGATGGGGCTGTTCCAGTGTCCGCCGCCGGCCTCAAGATCGGCTACCGGATTGCCGCTGACGGCATCGAAGACGTGCAGTTTGGCGCCCCTTGGCGCCGGATCGTAGATGTACAGCAAACCGCCCGCATAGAACGGGGAGTTGCCACCCACCTTGCTTTTCCACGCTTCCTTGAGCTGATGGTCAGCACCAAAGGTCCATGCCGTCGTGCCACCACGCCCGGTGGATGCGAACAGATACGTCGTGCCGCCGATGTTCGCAGTGGCCGAAGCGGACAGCAGCTGCGTCTTGCCGGGCACTTCCACGACCTGCAGGTCCCCGCCCTGATGCGGCGCCGTGCCCTTGATGACGTTCATGTTCAGGAGCCGGATGGTTCCGTCCTTGCCACCTTGGGCGATATAGCCGTCACCCAGCAGCACGGGAGAGGTGGAGCCCACGTCCAGGTCCTTCTTGTTCAGCTCCTCGTTGTTCGTCGTGGTCCAGTTACCCAGCATTTTCGTTGCGGTCGGGTCCAGCATGATCAGCGCATCGCCCCACGCCGTCTTGCCATCCCACGGGCCATTGCCGGTGGCGAACAGCAGATTGCCGGTGCCGGGTACCTCCACGATACCGGCGCGTCCCCAGATGGCTGACTGAGTCTGCGAGCACGAGGCCGGGTCGAGCAGCTCGGCGCGATCGCTGCAGAGCGAATTCCACACCTTGCGTATGGCGCCGGTTTTCGCATCGAGCACCACGATGTGACCCTGGTACGGCGGTGTGTCGCCCACATAACCGGCGGTAGATACCAGGACGTTCCCCCGGATGAACGACAAGGGCGAATCCAACTTCTCCAGGATCGGCGCCCGGGTCACCGCGGTGCTCCACACCGCCTTGCCATCGGCGATGGCGATCTTGGTGACCTTGCCGTCCGCGGATGCCGCATAGATGAACTGGCGGTTGGCGTCCGCGACGGGTGTCGAATTGGTGATCTGCTTGACGATCAGTCCGCGCGAGCCGGTCGGGACTCCCGTGGCCGCGGCGAGCTCATCAAAGCCGGGAGCCGCGTACTCCCACAGCACCGTGCCATCATTGGCGTCGATCGCCACGGTCCTGCCCACGTTGGTGGTACCGAAGAAAACGTCATGTAGTCCGCCCTTGACCTGCACACCGTTCAGATAGATGAGTCCGGCATCGATGGGCGCGGAAATCTTCACCTGCTGGCGCACCATGGAGCCCACATTCGCCGCGGTGATCTTGGTCGCCGCCGTGTTGGCGTTGGTTCGGGTATTGCCGCCGCCGAAAGTCGCCCAGTCGCCCGCAGATCCGGATGCATCCGACGGTGGGGACAACCCTGCGCAACCGCAGGTGGCTGCCACAGCGCAGGTCAGAAGTGCCTTGAGAACCATTCGCATGCCGTATCCCCCAGATTGCTGCGCCATATTCTATTCCATATAGCGGCGCCGGCGGCGCTTAAGTCCTGGACAGCGGCAGTTGTGAGGCGCGGTCTGTGCCGGGTCACTTGAAGACCTTTGGCAGTTCAGCAACGACGGCTGCGATGCGCCGGTTTTTTTTATGGGGGGCGGTAAAGACTCGCGGTGCGAACACTTACCTCGGGCTTGTTGCGTTCCCATTGACTGTGACGCTCGCGCGCCCGCTGCAGCAGTATTTGCGCCACCTTCTCGCGGTCGTCGGCCTGGCTCGTTCCGGCCGGAAACTCGAACACTTCGGTAGCGTCAAAGGGATTGATCACTCGCACAGTGGGTTTCGAGGGGCTGGTGATCAAAACGGGCCGAGGCACCACGACGGTCGGCCGCGGGGCGGACGCCGCAAGCGCGTGAGGCTTCCCGGCCAGCTGCGAAGCACCCAGCCAGGCCAGGGCAACGTAGGCAAGCATCGCCCCCGCCATTTTCGCAACCGACGCCAGGTGCCAAAGGCGAGAGTGTCTGGCGGGGCGGCCCGCCAAGAGCAGCGGTGGCGGTGAGATCACAGGGGATATCGGATCGGGCTCGACGGGCTCGACCAGATCGGCAGCCTGCGACAGTCCCAGCAGCTGCTCTGGAGTCAGTTGGAGTTCGATCGTGTCGTCGCCAACCCTGGGGGAGATCATGCTCTGGCTGTTCACTGTAAGTTTCCCTCTGCGGCGCATGGTCATACGCAGCGCCGCCCCCGTCTGTAGGCCGCCGCCTTAGAGTGAGCGGGCTTTTTCGAGCCCGGCAGCGGCCACTGGCCCTGGCGCTGCGCGTGCAGTCGCCAGGCAGGGAACTTGTGTAGGGGCAGGGGCGGGCTTGAGCCCCGCATCCTCGCGAGGCTGTGTCCGCTAAGAGATTGAATTCATTGCCTTAATCTACAAGGGCTGGGCGTGTACCGCGCGCGGCCGCAGCGGCCGGCTAAGTCCTGCGCCCCTCGATCACTGCCACAGGGGATTGCGTGGGAGTCACGCTGGCCATCTTCAGCCCCGCCTGGCGGAACAGCTCAGCGTATTCGCCAGGGGTGCGCTCCTTGCCCGTGAGGCACACCAGCATGTTGATGTCGAGCAAAGCCGCGAACGGCGCGCCACCGCGCTCCCGGAGCGGCATCTCCACGACGGCGACCCGCGCGCGCGGATTCATCGCCTCCCGTACGCAGCGGAGAATCCTCACGCATTCCTCGTCGCTCCAATCGTGCAGGATATGCTTGAGCAGGTACAGATCTCCTCCCGCCGGCACCGACTCGAAGAAGCTGCCGCCGATGCGCTCGATGCGATCTGCGACGCCGAGCTCATTCAGGGTCGGCAGTGCGCGTCCCACGACATCGGGCTGATCGAAGAGGACTCCGCGCGCACGGGGAATTCGCTTGAGCACCGCGGCGAGGAACGCGCCGTGGGCGCCACCTACGTCGACGACCAGCCGCGCGCCGCTGAACGAGTAGACCCGGAGGACTTCGCGCACTTCCGCTCCGGACTGGGCCGTCATGTTCTCGGAGAACAACCGCCCGTCGTCGGGGTTCTTGTCACGGTAATAGTCCCAGGGATTACTCAATCCGAAGACCTTCTCGAAAGCCGGCTTGCCGCTGCGGATGCAATCGTCGAGCTCGCCCCAGCACGCCCAGTGCACCGTGTCGACCTCTGAGGCGATGGCTGCACGCATTGACCCTGCGACTCCCGAGCGCAGGCATTGGCCGAATGAGGTAAGGCGGAAGCGACCGGCCGAATCCTTGCTCAGCACGCCGATCGAAACGACGGCGCGCATCAGCCGATACAGCGACGTTTCATCGGCACCCAGGGCCGGTGCGAGCTCGCGTGCCGTGCGTGGACCGGCCGCGAGGTGATCGGCAATCCCGAGGCGCGCGACCGCCCCTACGGCACGCGCTGCCCACATGCCGCCTATGAGTTCAAGAATCCTTGCCGCGGAACGTGCGTCCTGTGGCGCAGCTGGCGATGCCATCCGCCGTGCCACGGGCGCTGCGCCCTTGCGCGCAGCCCGGCGCGATTTCTTCGCGGTGGTTTTCGCAGGGGTCTTCATCCGATGCACCTCGAACAGCAGGGCCGGCGGGCTCGCGCAGCGCGGCCATGTTAGCAATCATCTGTCTGATTTATAAGAAAATTGGGTTGTCACCCAGAGTGCCTGGTGCCGGCCTCAGGTAAACTCGACTCCCGCCCATCGCGGCACACCGGCAGAACTGACTTGCACCAGGGGGAAAGGGTGACCATGCATCCGCTTCGACGCCATGACCTCGCGTCGTGACCTCCTGAAACTAGCTGTCGCCGGCGCTGCGGTCACGAGCGCCGATGCGGCGAGCCGAAATCCGCTACTGGGCCTGCTGATGCCCGTGGATTCGTTGGTGCCTCCGGAGGCGACGGCGATGTATCCCAAAGGCATACGCTTTCGGGCCACCAGCGTCGGCCTGAAGACCATGACGCCCACGGGCTACGATGCGGTACTGGAACGGATTGCGCCGGCCGCAAAGGCATTGCGCCAGCAGGGTGCTGAGGCGATCGTGCTGATGGGCACGTCGCTTAGCTTCTACCAGGGCGCCGCCTTCAATCGTGAACTTACCCAGCGTGTGAGCGCGGCGAGCGGCTGTCCGGCCGTGACCATGAGTACCGCAGTGATCGAGGGGCTCAAGAGCGTCGGTGGCAGACGGCTGGCGGTGGCTACCGCTTACGACGATGAGGTGAATCGGCGTTTGCAGACATTTCTTCACGAGGAAGGCTTTGAGGTCCTGACGATTCGGGGACTGGGTGTCGAGAATGTTGCCGACATTCACAATGTAACCCCTGACGGTCTGCTCAAGTTCAGTGTCGAGGTGTTCGAATCGGCACAGCGGCCGGATGCCTTGTTGATTTCATGCGGTGGCCTGCGGACGCTGGATTTGCTCGAGCCGCTCGAACGCCGGTGCAACGTTCCAGTGGTGTCCAGCCTGCCGCACGCCCTGCGCGCCGGCGTGCGCCTTCTGGGACGCAGTGGTCGGGTGCCCGGTCACGGTCGGTTGCTGTCGTTATGACCGGCGTCGCGACGATCCAGGCCCAGATCAACTATCTGGCGCCCGGATCCCATATCAACCGGCGTTTCGTCGCGCCCGGGCGCGAAGTCAACACTGGCGAATATCGGCCCTACACCGTGACCATTGGCAACGCGCGGCCGCAGCGGGCGGATTTTACGCTCGACACCCACGGGTTCATGCTCACATCGCATCACAGCGCCGTGCAGGATTTCCTGGACAAGGATGAGGTGAACGCCGTGTATCCTGCCGAGGTTGCGGCGGTTATCCGAGGCATCACCGGCGCTGATCGGATCGCCACCATGGGATGGATGGCACGCACCTCCGGTGACCTCTCGCGGTTTGCCCGCGAAGAAGTCGGCTATCGCCACCAGGGCGGTGTGCAGCCGCCGGCCGGCGAAGCGCACGTCGACAGCTCGCCCGACCGTGTCGACAGGATGGCGCAGGGGCTCTACCAGCAGCGCTTCGCGGGCGATCCGCCCTACGCGCGTTATCTCTACATGAGCTTCTGGCGGGCCTTCTCATCCCCGCCGCAGGACTACCCGCTGGCGCTTTGCGATGGCAACAGCGTCGGCGATGATGAGGGGGTCCCGAACACGATGTACGTGGTCGACAAGATTCCGGAGCGGGAGGAGATGTTGCGACCCATGCCCGAGGAGGACACGGCCATCGCGGCGGCGATCTTTCACTTCAGTCCTCATCATCGCTGGTGGTATTTCCCGGATATGATGCGTGAGGAGGCGCTGTTGTTCGTGTTTCACGACAGCCGCCGGATCCGGCCCTGGCGCGTCCCCCATACCGCCTTCTTCGACGGTACGCGGCGGGATGTCAGGCCCCGCGACAGCATCGAATTGCGTTCGGTCGCCTACTTTTTCTGATGGGTAGCCCCATGTCTGACAGCACCTGCGCTGTGTTCGGCACTCTCGGCTTCAGCGAGCCCATGGCCGCACGCCCGAAATTTCACGCCAACAACAACACGATCGACGTGCTGAACGTTGTGCCACGCCAGGTCCCCATAGAGGACGCCAGGCAGCGAGCGAACCCTGCCTCGCTGGACATCGAGGGCTTCACTCTGTATGCGCACAGCAGTGCGGTAAAGGACTTTCGCGACCACAGCGAAGTGGAGAGGGTCCATGTCGAGGAGATCCGCCAGCTGCTGCTTGACCTCTCCGGCGCCGATGAGGTGGTCGTTACCGGCACCGGTATCCTGCGCTTCGGCGAGCGCTCAGCCGAATCGGGCGCCCACAATAATTCAAGACCGGCGCGTTTCGTCCACATTGACTGCAGCGATGCCACCGCGACCACCTTCTACGCACGGTCACGCCCAAACAATGGGCGCAACGTGCGCCGCTCGGCGCAATACAATGTATGGCGGGCGATCACTCCGCCACCGCAGGACGTGCCACTCGCCATTTGTGATGCACGAAGTATCGCGGCGCAAGACCTCATCGCCGCGGATGCGATCTTCGATCACGAGGGTGCCGTGGTCTTCTCCTTCGAATCCCTGTTGCTGCGCCACAGCCCCCGACAACACTGGGTGTTCTATTCGAACATGCGTCCTGATGAAGTTCTGGTCTTCAAGACCAACGACACCGATCCCGGGCGTGCTCATTGCGTTCCGCACGGCGCTTTCGACAATCCGGACTGTCCGGCCGACGCAGTCCCACGCGCCAGTCTCGAGATGCGCGGCATCGCCTATTGGTTTGAGTGAGAGCCGGGCATGAGCTGGCGGGTGTGGCTGACATTCGGCGCGCTGGGCGTTATCTGGGGTGTGCCTTATTTCTTTATCCGGATCGCGGTGCAGGAGGTGCCCCCGCTGGTCGTCGCCTGGGGCCGGATCACCCTTGCGGCGCTGATCCTGCTTCCCATCGCATGGCGGCGCGGGGTGTTCGGCAGCATGCGGGGGCACTGGGCGGCTGTATTTGCCTTCGCGCTGGTTGAGTTTGTAGGGCCGTTCTCGGCCATCTCCATCGGAGAGCGCTGGATCGGCTCAGCGATCACCGGCATCCTGATTGCCGGTGTGCCCCTGACAGTCGTCATTCTGGGACGTTTCTTCGGGGTGCACGAACCGCTCGGCCAGCGCCGGTTGCTCGGGCTGGTGATCGGCTTTGTCGGCGTCGCTGCGCTGGTCGGATTCGGTCCGGTGTCCGGTGTGCAAGGCTGGACGGGCGTTGCCTGCATGCTGCTGGCCACGCTGGGGTACGCCATCGGGCCCCTTATTATTCAGCGTCATCTGTCCGAACTGGACTCCCTTGGGCCGGTGGCCGCCAGCCTGACCATCGCGAGCCTGGTGCTGTTAGTGCCGGCATTGCTCACCTTTCCAGCGCGATTGCCCTCGCTGGTAAGCCTCGCTTCGATCGGCGTGCTGGGTGTGCTGTGCACGGCCGTCGCCATGTTTCTGATGTTCTACCTGGTGGCCCAGGCGGGCGCATCCCGCGCTTCCATCATCACCTACATCAATCCGGTCGTGGCGACATTGCTCGGAGTGGGCTTTCTCCATGAGCGCCTGGGGGCCGGTGGGATCATCGCGTTCGCGATCATCCTGGTCGGCTCCTGGCTGGCGACTCGCGCTGCTCCACCGGCGCTGGTCGTCGCCGCGGCGGACTAGGGGTTCGCGGCCGCTGCGCTGTCGAAAGTATTTCATCAGCAGCACCCCGGTGAGGGCGGTTACGTAGGGGCGTCCCCCGCATTCGGACCACAGCATCAGCTGCACCGGGTCCGAAGCGGATCCGTCTAACCCATCCAGCTGTGGCGAGCATGGATGCCTGGCAGGTCGCGTGTGGGCAACGGAAGATCGCGCCAGGCAATACAGTGTCACAAGCGCCAGAACCACACAGCAGGCGACGATCGCATTGATCATGACGGCCTCGATCTGAGGTTTGCCGGACCGACTGACCGATGCTATCGGCCGGAGAGTTAGGAAGGCGTGATGAAAAACCTGAAATACTCACACGGCGCAAACAGCGAACGGCTTAGCATCAACTGCATGGTTCGGAATGTGGGCACCTCTACGCTGCGTGTGGGCCGCCGGGCCGCGATTTGCCTGCTGCGGTGGGTGGTATGTGAACTGCTGCCTCTGCCCATGAGCACCAGGGCTCATCACCTGGTCGCTGCAGCGTGTCGCCTTGCAGGTTGTGCGGTTGCCGTTGGCATCCTGTCGGTGGAGCTGCAGCGCAGCGGCGCATCACACGGACTGGTATTGGCCTGCCTCTGGACAGGCTCGGCATTGACGGCGGTACTGATCGGTAATATCGCCCGGGAACTGCTGTTCGCGCTGTCCACATCAGTGGCTACCTTGCTGGGCCAGGTCTTTCAAAGAGACGGCGCAACACTGGGCGGCCGGACTTTCCTGGAAGTCCATTACCCGACAATGACGTGGATCAGATGCGAATGCGCAGACGACGAATTCACCTGTGAATGGACCGAGCCGACCGGGCGCTGTAACCGCGTTGAGATTCAGCTGCGCGCCAATTCCGGTCGCGCTGTCGAAACGCCGCGATCCGTGATCCGGGTCATGACGGCGCCCAGGATGAGCGCCGATTGAGAACTGGCGGCTACAAGCTTCAGAAGGACCAGAACACGCTGGCGGAGATCAGCGTGGGTTTTTCACGCGGCCCGCCACTCTGGGAGCCGTCGACGCGCTCGTACTCGGCGCGCACGCCCAGAGCGCCAATGCGCGTCTGAACGCCTGCACCGAATGCCAGTCCGCGACTGTTGGCCGTCTGGGCGGTGTAGACGGTTGAGAGCGTCGTGCCAGTGGGCGTGACAACATCGTAGTCACCCGTATAGCTGTACTTGCCCAGCAATCGTGCATAGCCCACCTTGCCGAAAAACTCAGGCCATCCGGGTGGCAGGGGCAGATAGCCCACTGCAAATAGTGCGCCCGCGCGCTCGGCCGCACTTCCGCCCAGAAACTGTCCGTTGTCGACCCCGCGTACGATCGCCGGGGGTTCGGAGCCGGCGCGGCTGGTGCCGAAATCCATGTACTCCAGCTCGGCCCCCGCCCAGGGGATGGGCCGAGCACCGATAAATGCCTTGAACCCCAACTCGGATTGTGAAAAAGGAGTCGGATCATATGGGTCAACGACGGTGATGCTGTTGCCCAGCGTCGAGCGACCCACGCCCAAGCCAGCGTAGAGGCCGAACGGGTCGGATTGGGCACAGGCGGGCTCCGAACAGATGAACCCGAGCACTGAAATCACCTGCAGAAGCACTATCCGCTGCCGAATTTGTCGCATACTGTCGCCCCTGAAATTCCGCATGGTTCCTGCTACGACCTTGTTCGCAGTTGTGGGTTAGGATGGTAGATCGCGGGGGTAGGGCACGCCACTCAAAGTGCCGGGACCGAGACTTCGATCTCACCCTTTCCATCAGTTTTCAAAAGCTTGCGGTGGGCCATGCCAGTCAATACGAGTTCCTCGCGTTCGGCGTATCCGAAGATCATGACTCACCTGCAAACGCTGCGTGCGAACCTCGCGCAGGCGCGCGCTGCGCTGATGCATTTCAAGGCCGATCGACTCGATCGGGACAAGCTGGAGCCAGCGGCGCGGCGGGTCGATGATCTCATGAATATGTTCGCGAGCAACCTGCGCAGCGCAGAGCAGAGCGGCCGCTGGGTCGCCGAGATTCAGTCGGGTATTGACCAGGTGAGCAATCCCAAGGCCGCCGAGGCACTGGGCGAAGCGCGCATTGACATAGCCGCGTTGCTGGATGCGCTGGGATCCGAAGCTACCGCCGGCCGACGCGCAAGCAACTAGCTTCGGTTGGCCTGCTGACTCCGCTGCTAGGTGCGGTGCCGTACGGACCGGGCTTGCTGTGACGGGTTACCTTGAGGGGTTCATGCACCCCCGCCCGCCCACAGGAGTCTCCATGCAATCGGATTCAGGACACCGGCACATCCGGTTCGCGCAGCTGCTGCTGGCCGGGCTGCTGCTGGTGGCGTGCGCAAGCACCTTAAGCGCCGCGGCCCCGAATGTCCTGCCAGCGAATGCGCACCGCAGCAGCTACAGCGGCGGATGGGAGTGTTCGCGGGGATTTCGCCGGGTGGATGACGCCTGCGTGGCGATCCTCGTGCCGGCCAATGCCTATCTGAATTATTCCGGTTTCGATTGGGACTGCAACCGAGGCTATCTGAGGGTCGATCAGGGATGCAGTCTCGTGAAGATACCCCTCGATGCGCACGCGGATGATGAGCAGTTCGGGCGCGGCTGGCAGTGCAACCGCGGCTATCGCGAGGCCAATGGCGCCTGCGGACGTGTCGTCGTGCCCGTGAACGCCTATGTCGTTGAATCCTCCTACGACCGCGGCTGGGAATGCAATCGAGGCTACCGTCTGGACGCGACCGGCTGCACAGCGGTGCAGGTCCCCGCATACGGCTTCCTGTTGAACAGCGGCGATGATTGGGGCTGCGAGCGTGGCTATGTGAAGCGCGGCGATGCCTGCGCGCCGATCCAGCTGCCCGCAAACGGCTACCTAGACGCCAGAGGCAACGACTGGAAATGCGAACGTGGATTCAGTCAGCAGAAACTCAATTGCGTGGCGCTGGTGGTGCCGACCAATGGCTACCTTGACTATTCCGGGAACGAATGGACCTGTGCAGAGGGCTTTCACAAGCAGGCCGACGCATGCGTTGCCGATCGATGAAACTCAAACTCGTGCCACAACAACGCCGGCAGCAACACCTGCAGCCGTTCAGGAGCAATTAACTATGAATATTCGCCCGCTGCACGATCGCGTGATCGTGAAGCCACTTGAAGAAAATCGCACCTCGCCGGGCGGCATTGTGATTCCCGATACGGCCGCCGAGAAGCCGATTCAGGGAAAGATCCTCGCGGTCGGCAAGGGCAAGCTGCTGGACAGCGGCCAGGTGCGGCCCTGCGGCGTCAAGGTCGGCGACAAGATTCTGTTCGCCAAGTATGGCGGCACTGAAGTAAAGGTCGACGGCCAGGAACTCGTAGTCATGCGTGAAGAAGACGTCATGGCCATCATCGAGTCCAAATAACTCACACCAAGGACACGATCATGACCGCGAAAGAAGTACAGTTAGGCGACGGGGCGCGCCAACGCATGTTCAGGGGCGTCAATGTCCTTGCCAATGCAGTAAAGGTGACGCTGGGCCCGAAGGGTCGCAATGCGGTGCTCGACCGCAGCTATGGAGCGCCGACCATCACCAAGGATGGTGTGTCAGTGGCCAAGGAGATCGAGCTCAAGGACAAGTTCGAGAATATGGGCGCCCAGATGCTGAAGGAAGTCGCTTCCAACACCTCTGAAGAGGCCGGTGATGGAACCACGACGGCGACGGTTCTTGCGCAAGCGATCATCCGCGAGGGACTGAAGGCGGTCGCCTCCGGTCGCAACCCCATGGACATCAAGCGCGGTATCGACAAGGCGGTGCGTGTCACCACCGAAGAGCTCAAGCGCCTCGCCAAGCCCTGCAAGGACTCCAAGGCCATCGCCCAGGTCGGTACGATCTCGGCGAACTCGGACGAGTCCATCGGTCAGACCATCGCGGATGCCATGGAGAAGGTGGGCAAGGAAGGCGTCATCACCGTTGAAGAGGGACAGGGCCTTGACAATGAGCTTGAGATCGTCGACGGCATGCAGTTCGATCGCGGCTTTCTTTCGCCCTATTTCATCAATCAGCCGCACAGTCAGTCCGTCGAGTTTGAAAAGCCGCTGATTCTGTTGTGCGACAAGAAGCTCTCCAGCATCCGCGAGCTGCTGCCAATTCTGGAGACGGTCGCCAAATCGGGCCGGCCGCTGATCGTGGTGGCGGAGGATGTCGAGAGCGAGGCATTGGCGACGCTGGTGGTCAATAACATCCGCGGCGTCCTCAAGGTGGCAGCGGTGAAGAGCCCGGGCTACGGCGATCGGCGCAAGGCCATGCTGCAGGATCTGGCAACCCTGACGGGTGGCACGGTCATTTCCGATGAGGTCGGCCTGTCGCTGGAAAAGGTCACCCTGGAAAATCTCGGAAACGCCAAGAAGGTCGTGATCGACAAGGAGAACACCACCATCATCGACGGCGCCGGCAAGGCGGCGGATATCAAGGCCCGCATCGCGATGATCCGCCAGCAGGTCGAGGCAGCGACCAGCGACTACGACAAGGAGAAGCTCCAGGAGCGAGTGGCGAAGCTTTCCGGCGGCGTGGCTTTGATCAAAGTCGGCGCGGCGACCGAAATCGAGATGAAGGAAAAGAAGGCCCGGGTTGAAGACGCCTTGCACGCGACGCGCGCGGCGATCGAGGAAGGCGTGGTACCCGGCGGCGGCGTTGCACTGATTCGTGCATTGAAGGCCCTGGATAAACTCGAGGGTGACAATGACGATCAAACCATCGGCATTCGCATCCTGGCGCGCGCCATCGAGGAACCGCTGCGCAATATCGTGATGAATGCCGGTGAGGACGCGGCGGTCATCGTGAACCAGGTGAAGGCAGGCAAGGGTTCCTACGGCTACAACGCGGCAACCGGCACCTACGGGGACATGCTCGAAGAGGGCATCCTTGATCCCACCAAGGTCACGCGGCTGGCCTTGCAGAACGCCGCATCGGTCGCCGGGCTCCTGCTCACCACCGAGGTGATGGTTGGCGAGGCTGCGAAGGACGATGACCATGCCCGCAACGGCACGCCGGCCGGCCGGGGCATGGCGGATATGGACATCTAGCAGTCGCACCGGCCGCTCACGCGAAGGACAACACTTCGCCCGAGAGGCGTCGGTGTTCGGAGACGGGAATAAGTCGCAGAGGCGGACGGCGGCTCTGCCTTATGTCGCAGCTGCCTGAGCCTTGTGCATAATCGTGACGCGCTTCACGCGTGTGCGGGCGGCCAACCCAAGCATTGCCTTGTAACCTTTCACCCGGTCGTGCTGGAAGTCATCGAATTCCAGGGGGTGGGGGTCAATGCCAGCAATTCATCGAGCCATGCTCGGCGGCATTTGTACGCTATCGCTGCTGGGTGGCTGCAATTTCGATGTGGTCAGCACCGGCACTGCCGCGACGGCCCTCAGCAATAGCGGTTCGGGCGCAGCCAGTGGCGGCGGTGGCGGGAGCAGCGCTCCTGCCGGTTTCAGCGCCGGAGGCGGTCCCAGTCCTGCATCCCACCCCGTGACTGCGACACCATCGGTCGGCGGTCCCGTTTCGGTGATGGTGGGTGCCAGCCAGACGATCACGGTTGCATTCACATCCGCCGACGGCAGTCCGATATCCGGACTTGCGCTTTCGAATACCACACTGCCGCCGCACTGGAGTGGACCCAGCGATTTCACCTGCAGCGTCACCGGATCGGGGAACAACTGCGTCCTGACACTGACCTATGCGCCAACGGCAATCGAGACCGGGATTGTGACGATCGGCTACGTATTTGCGGGTGATCAGATCGCGCCGCCGGGCGCCTCCATCAGCATTCCGTACACCGCCACCGCGAGCGACAATATCGTCGCGACGGCCACGCCGATCGGCCAGATCAACGCGGCCAGCGCTCAAGGAAACCAGGCCGTCAGCGTGAATTTCACCACGGATGATGGCAATGCAGCGACCGGCCTGACCATGCTGTCGAACCTGGCGTCATTGCCGCCCGGCTGGAGCACGACGACGGCGAATTTCTCCTGCGCCATCATCAGTAACGGCAACGGCTGTCAATTGCTCCTGGACTACAAACCGATGGCGGCTGGCAGCGGCACGCTCACCTTGAGTTACGGCTACACGAATGCCTCCGGGCTGGCGCGCACGGGCACCATCAATCTCCCCTACGCCGCGACAGCGAGCGGCAATGTCGCGGCGACCGTCGCGCCCGCCGGCCAGATCAACGCGGTTGAGAATGCGGGCGCACAGGCGATCACCATCACCTTCGATACCGATGACGGGGCAACTGCACAGAATCTGGTGCTGCTCTCGCCCCTGACATCGCTGCCCGCCGGCTGGAGCAGTTCCATGAGCGGCTTCACGTGCGTTACGGTGAACAACGGCAACGCCTGTCAGCTTGCGCTCAACTACGCGCCCACTGCACTGACCAGCGGCACGGTCCAATTGGACTACGGCTACACCAGTCCCTCGGGCGCCTTTACGACCGGCTCCGTCAACATTCCCTATGCCGCGACCACCAACGACAATGTCGTCGCCACCGCCGCGCCCTCGGGCCAGATAGCTGCGGTTGTGGGAGAACTCACCCCGAGCGTCACGGTCACGTTCACCACGGATGATGCTCGCACGGCCACGGCGCTGCAGCTGACGACCGACCTCACGACCCTGCCTGCGGGTTGGACCAGCACCGACAGCTCTTTCTCCTGTGCGGGCGTCGCCGGTGGCACGAGCTGCCAGCTGCCGCTCAGTTATGCGCCCACTGCGGCCGCCAGTGGCACGCTGACCCTGCGCTATGCGTACCAGAACAATGCGGGCCAATCGAAGAGCGGATCGCTCAATGTGCCCTACCGGGCGACCACGGATGACAGCGTCGTCGGTACCCCGGAGCCGGCTGCGCTCGCCGTGGTCTCCGGCACGAGCACCACGGCTACCGTTACCTTCGCGACGGACGATGGCAATCCCGCCAGCGCCCTGACCGTGACCGCCGGCCTGGCCGCATTGCCGGCCGGCTGGAGCAGCGCAGATTCCACCTTTGGCTGCTCGAGCGTGAGCGCCGGGGTGAGCTGTCAGTTGGCGCTCACCTATCAGCCGGTCAATCCGGATAGCGGTACCCTGGCCCTTGGCTTTACCTATACCAATGACTCCGGCGCGATGAAGAGCGGCACGGTCCTGATTCCGTTTACGGCTACGCTTCCGGGCCCCTGAGGCGCGCCTGCATCGCTGTCATATAACGATCAACTGACTGAAATACAGCCTTACTAGCGTGATGTGCGCGCGTTGTGCGTTGGTCCTGCACATCAGGGGAGGTTGCATGAACGTTAGTGGATTTGTGTCGCAGACCCTACACGGGTTGCGCATGGCGGCGACTTCGCTCGCCGTCCTACAGTTATCAGTAGGTCCGGTCCTGGCTGCGACTTCCGCATCTGCACCCGCGCCTGCCTTCGGGGGCCTGTGGAATTCCGGCAGCGACCGCAGTGGTGTGACGGCGACGCCGATCAAGCACGTCATCGTGATCATCGGTGAGAACCGCAGCTTCGATCATGTGTTCGCGACCTATGTGCCCCAGCGCGGCCAGAGCGTTCACAATCTGCTCAGCGAGGGCATCATCCAGCTTGACGCCAACAAGAACGCCATTCCGGGATGGAATTTCCGCAAGGCCGAGCAGCTCGCGGCCTCGGATCTGGGCAGCCAGGACAGCTTCCTTCTGAGCCCCCCGAAACAGAAATTCCCGGATGATGTGCTGCCGGCGCCGGAGGCCGGCGGACCCTCCGGTGCGGCTGGCTACTTCACACCAAGTTCGGCGGCGTTTGCGACGGTGGCCTGCGGCACCATCAGCGTCAATGGGAAAACGACCACCAACTACCTGACCCCCGCGGCCTGCGCCGCCCTGACCGAGAACGGCCTGCCGGATGCCGCGGACGCCAATGGACTGACCTATTACCAGTCCCTGGCTTCCGGCGGCACCAACCAATATAGCTACACGCCGGATCTGCGCATTGCGAATTTCGACAGCCTGCCGGCCGGACCATTCCAGCTGACCAACGGCACCCTTGCGGCCACGCCAGGTTACAGCCTTACGTACACCGACTACGCCGCCAGCCCGGTGCACCGCTTCTATCAGATGTGGCAGCAGCTCAATTGCGGTCTTGACCATGCCAGCCGGGAAAATCCGTCGGGCTGCAACGGCAAGCTGTTCTCATGGGTGGAGACGACGGTGGGTGCCGGCACCAATGGTTTGACTCAGGCCCAGTATGCACAGGGTTACTACGGTCCTTCCTTCAGCGAGTTCTTCCAGTATCCCACTGGGTATTCGGCCAGCAATCCGCCGACCTCCGCCCAATGGACTGCCAACGAATACGCCCTGTATGACTCGGTTCCGACCACCACTGGAGAGGGCTCCACCGCCCTGGGTTTCTACAACGTACAGCAGGGTGATGCGCCGTACTTCAAGAGCCTGGCGGACACTTACGCCATGAGCGACAACTTCCACCAGTCCGTGAACGGCGGCACTGGCGCCAACCACATCATGTTGGGGCACGGCGATGCGATCTGGTACAGCGACGGCAATGGCCATGCGGCGAGTCCGCCGCACAATGTCGCGGTCACCACCAATCCCGCCGGCTTCGGCGGTCCGGGAATGATCGACGAAATTGAGAATCCGAACCCTGCTCCGGCCACCAACAACTGGTACACGCAGGATGGCTACGGCGAAGACTACAATGCCGGTTACCCGCAGAAGGACTGGGACAAGACTCAAGGAAACGGGTTGCCCGTCATCTACGGCGGCGGTTCCTACAGCGATTGCTCGGACCCCACCCAGGCCGGCGTCAGGCCCATCCTGGAGTATCTGAAGTCGCTGCGTGTGGATCCGCGTTGCGAGCCCGGCCATTACTACCTGCTGAACAACTACAACCCGGGTTACTTCGGCAACGGCAACAATGCCTATGCCGATCAGAGCCCCTCCAATACGCCATTCACGGTGCCCCCATCCTCCACCCCCAGCATCGGCGATGACCTCAACGACGCCAGGGTCTCGTGGAAATACTACGGAGACCAGTGGAACAACTACGTCAATGATCCGTACCAGCTGAACTGGGGCGCCAAGGGTCCGACGTCGGATGAGTATTGCAACATCTGCAATCCGTTCCAGTACGACACCTCCATCATGGCGAACCCGGCCCAGGTCGCAGCGCATATCCAGGATACGGTGAATCTGTACTCGGACATCGACAACGGCACACTGCCGGCGGTGTCATTCGTCAAGCCCAGCGGCTTCGTGGACGGCCACCCGTCCTCCTCGAAGCTGGACCTGTTCGAGGGATTCGTGAAGAAAATCGTCGACCAGGTCGAGGCTTCACCGACGTATACCAAGGACACCGTGATCCTCATCACCGAAGATGAGGGCGGTGGTTATTATGATTCCGGCTATGTGCAGCCCGTCGATTTCTTCGGCGACGGCACGCGCATCCCGCTGCTGGTCGTGGCCAATCCGAAGTATCTGCCGCTGCGCGCCGCGGGATACATTTCCCACCAGTACGCCGACCATGTGTCGATTCTGAAGTTCATCGAGCGCAACTGGGGTCTGCCACCGGTGACACGTCGCAGCCGGGATAACTTTCCGAACCCGATCCAGCCCGAAGGCACGTATGCGCCGGTGAATAGTCCGGCGCTGAATGACCTGTTCGATTTCTTCGACTTCCCCTCTCCACGCGGCTTTTTCTAGCCGCGCACGGGGTTCAGTCCTGGCAAGGGCCGCCACCCGGCGGCCCTTTTTTTACACGATAAGGGCGGTACGTGATTCGATTCGCCCGTCGGCATGACGCGCAAATCGCCCCTGATCAGCGCCGTGCACCGGGGCTTCATCTGGCCAGGGCCAGCCGCCGAAATGCGTGCGCTGGTAGTCCGCGTACGCCTGCCTGAGTTCCTGCTGGGTATTCATGACGAAGGGGCCATGCTGTGCCACCGGTTCAGCGATGGGGCGGCCCTGAAGCATCAGCAATTCCCCCGGCGCGGCGCCGTTGGCCACCTCCACCGCCTCTGCGGCGTCCAGTTCGACCGCCGATTGAACCGGAATGGTTTGCCCGGCGACGACTGTGGTGTCGCCTTTGAAGAAATAGAGGGTTCGGTGCGCAAGTGAAGTGTTGGCCGCAGGCAAGGTCCATCGCGAACCCGGCGACATCCTGATCGTCCAGATCGCCAGCTCCGCCGTGGGATCGGATGCCCAGGAATCCGGCGGCGGCAAAAGCGGCATTGGAATGGCCGTTCCGGCCGGGGGACCTGCGATGTAGGTAACTTCCGTGCGCGTGCCTCCAGAATTGCTGAAGACCTGATGCGGGATGTCCTCGGACCAGAGCATCGTGAAATAGGGTTGTGCCATCTTGCTGCGCTTTGGCAGGTTCAACCAGATCTGGAACAGTTCCAGGGGATTGGGCTGGCTCGGACTCAGCAAGGGAAACATCTCGGAGTGCACGACGCCCTGACCCGCGGTCAGCCACTGCACGTCGCCGCGACCGAAGCGGGCGGCGGCACCGAGCGAGTCCGCATGGTCGATATAGCCGCTTCGCATGATGGTCACGGTTTCAAAGCCGCGATGAGGATGCGCCGGAAATCCCGGTACGGTGTGGCCGTGATACATGCGCCAGCCATCTTTGCCGGCGAAGTCCTGACCCAGAGTACGACCGCTGAGGGACGCATCGGGTCCCAGCAGCGCGTTGCCTTTGGGGTATGCGTCCTGGTGGTATACGCAGAACAGAAACGGGTCCAGGGTGGCCCAGGGAAACCCCATTTTGCTGATTTTAAGAACCGGGGGATTGACCACTGCTACGATCCTTCAGCTATGGTGCGTGCGGCTATCGGACAGTAATACTAGCTGATTGATCATTCAGAGCCACGTAACCTTGTTGCTGAGGATTATCCGCCTCGTGTGGTGGTCGCTGGGGATGCTTGCGGCCTGCGCAACGATTGCCTCGGCCGATGCACCCGATGCCACGGTGATGCCCGGCGAGGAGCGTTTCGCGTTCCACGGCCAATTCACCTATATCGAACAGGAGACGGACTCGTTCAAGGCGCCCTATGCGGGGCCGAACAGTCTCTCGCCCGATCAGGGTCGCGAGACCACCGACCTGACGCTGTTCGCGGGCGCGCGGCTGTGGCGCGGGGCGGAAATCTGGATCAATCCGGAAATCGATGAAGGCTTCGGCCTCAACGACACCCTTGGCGTAGCCGGCTTTCCCAGCGGTGAGGCCTACAAGGTCGGGAAAAATCAACCTTACCTTCGCTGGCAGCGGTTCTTTGTGCGCCAGACCCTCGATCTTGAGGGCGATCCAGAGCCAGTCGCGGCGGACATCAATCAACTTGGCGGCCACCACAGTGCCAACCGCTGGGTGTTCACGCTCGGCAAGTTCAGCGTCGTGGATGTCTTCGACAACAATCAATATGCCCACGATCCGCGCAATGATTTCCTGAATTGGGCGGCGGTTGATGCGGGCACATTCGATTACGCGGCGGATGCCTGGGGCTATACCGTCGGCGCCGCCGTGGAACGTTACCAGGGGCCCTGGGCAGTTCGTGCAGGTGTTTTTGATCTGTCCAACGTACCGAACAGCGAGCACCTGGAGCCGGGCATCCATGAGATTCAAGGCGACCTGGAACTGGAAAGACGGCATGAGATTCTCGGGCATCCGGGCAAGCTGATGGTGACCGCGTTTGAGAGCCGCGGGCGCATGGGGCTGCTCGATGAGGCCGTCGCCAGCGCACAGGCGACCGATAGCCCGGCCGATATCGCTGCCACCCGGCGACTGCGCAACCGACCCGGCGTGGACGTGAACCTGGAGCAGGAACTGTCCAAGGATCTGGGAATGTTCGCCCGAGTGGGCAAGGATTCCGGCAATGTCGAAGCCTATGAGTTTACGGACATCGATCGGACGGTCGCGGTTGGGCTGTCACTCAAGGGGTCGCGCTGGGCGCGCGGCGATGACACCCTGGGAGTTGCCGGGATCAACAGTGGCATCTCCGCTGCGCGTGAGCGCTACCTGAACGCGGGAGGTCTGGGCATTCTGGTCGGCGACGGTCAGCTGCCGCATCCCGGGCCCGAGCAGATCCTGGAGACCTATTACAGCGCGGCGCTATGCGCGCATGCCCAGCTCAGCTTCGATTATCAGTGGATCGATCACCCGGCCTACAACCGCGACCGCGGACCGGTATCGGTATTTGCCGTACGGGTTCATGCCCAGCTGTGAAGGGGTTGCAGTGCTCAGCCCAGGCCGACGCGTGAGTAGCCCAGGAGCGTCAGGACCCCAAGGACGGCGTAGATCGCCGCGGCAACCATCCGCACGATCTTCACCGGCACCCACTTGGTCGCCCGCTCGGCAAACAGTACCGTTGGAATGTTGATGAGCATCATGCCCAGAGTCGTGCCGGCCACCACGGCGACAAGGTCGTTGTACTTGGCCGCAAGTGCCAGGGCGACGATCTGGGTCTTGTCGCCCATCTCCGCGAGGAAAAAGGTCACGGCCGTCAGGACGAATACGCCGTAGGTGCCGCGATCCTTGACGTCCTCGTCCATCTTGTCGGGGATCAGTGCCCAGGCGGCGACCGCCAGAAAGGAAATACCCAGCACCCATCTGAGGACCTGAGGGTTGATCAGCTTGCCCGCCCATTCCCCGACCAGACAGGCGCCGAGGTGATTCAGAAGCGTCGCCACGAATATGCCGGCGATGATCGGCACGGGTCGGCGCAGGCGGGTCGCGAGAATCAGGGACAGCAGCTGGGTTTTGTCGCCCAGTTCTCCCACCGCAACCGAAGCGGTGGAAATCAGAAAGGCTTCCATCTGGAGTAACTCCCGGGTCGGACGAGTGTGTGACCGATGACACATGACCCCCGTCCAACCCAGGACCGGTGCATGCGTCAAAGGTCTCGCCAAACCGAGCGGTTGAACGCGCCATGGCCCGAAGGCCAAGTATGTTGACGCGTTCCCCTTCCTTGCGAAGGGCGGCTACTCCCCAATGAACTTTGCCAGATTAGCGCAGTGTTCCGCTGCCTGTCGAGTGGCGAGCGTTACTCGTAGAAACGCGGTCGGCCGCCAAAACCCCCAGCCGCGCGCAGGGCATCGGCGTCCATCATTTTTCCATCCATGAGGACCAGTTCCGTGTGCCGCAGATCGCCGATATGCCTTGCAGGGTCACCGCGCACCAGCACCAGGTCAGCATCCTTGCCGACCGTGATCGACCCGGTATGTCCGTCCGCTCCGACCAGGTGGGCGGCCGCCAGAGTCGCACTATTGAGGGCCTCGGCGGGGGTGAACCCGGCCTCGAGGTAGAGCTCCAATTCACGCACCAGCTCCATGCCTGTGCCATCAGTTCCCGCCACGATCGGCACACCGGCACGATGCATGGCGGCGACCAGTGCGACGAGCTTGGCGAAGCTGGCGCGGTAGTCCTCACGGGTGTACCCCGGCGCGACCTGCAGGCCTCCGGTGCGAAAGCCGCGCTCAAGGGCCGGCGGCAGAGTTCCAACGTAAGGGAGGTAGGCCGCGCCCATGTCACCATTGTCGGGCACCATCAGGCTTTCCGGGACCACGAGCGTTGGATCCGAGGTGATCTTCCGCGCCGCCATGGTGGCGATCAGGGTTTTCATCGGCTCCGCGTTCAAATCGACGTCCTTGGCAAGTTGCGCGGGGCCCTGCATGCGAGCGATGCCATTGGAGACCTTGACGACCGAGTCGGGCATGGCCTGCATGATGACGAAATAGATGTGTGTGATCTCATCGTAGCCGTCATTGATCGCGTCCATGGTTCGCATGCCGGCGGGAAGATGGCCATGGACATGCAGGCCGAGGCGGTGCGCTTCGGCGGCCGTCGCCTGCACCCAGGCCGGATTGAAGCTGCCGTAGATCTTGATGGCGAAAAAACCCTGGGCCTTGGCCTTACGCACGATCGCCAGGGCTTCCTCCTGCGAAGTCGCGACGCTGCCGACTTGCGCGGTATAGGCGCTTCTGCCATCGATCAGCAGCGAAGGGTAGATATGGGGCATCAGCAGATCGCCTTTGGCCCGTCTTGCGGCACGCGCCAAGGTGAGTGCGTTATCGTTGCCGGGATCACGGGCCGAGGTGATTCCGAGGGACAGCAGGAACGGGCCGTCCGAGTCGTCGCCGAAGTGCTGGTGCGAGTCCCATAACCCTGGAACCAGCGTTTTGCCGTGGCCGTCGATCAGCTGCGCATTGGCGGGTACGGCAATTGAGCCGGTCGGTCCCACGGCGGTAATCTTGCCGTGTTCCACCACCACGGCCTGATCGTCTACAAATCGTGACCCATCGACGAAGGCGTGCACGTGGGTGAAGGCGACCGGCCCGGCCGGCGTCTTGGCGAGTTGGCGTGCGACAATCGGTGAGCGGGCCGCGAGCGCATCATCCTGCGCCTTGTCGAGCCGTGCGAATTCCCCTTCATAGCCCGCACGGATCCAGATCAGCCCCTGGCCAGAGGCGAAGAAGTGTCCGCCGGCATCCACCCATGCCGGTACCGGCGTGTTGTTCACGCCGGTGATGGCATAGGCGGTGATCGTCTGGCGCGTCGCTCCTTGGCCGACGGCAAGTGTCGTCAGTGGCTGCGCGTGCGCCACGCCCCCCGGGAGAAGCGCAAGGTTACGGCCGCGAGCGGCGATCAGTGCCTCAATGAAGTCGGCCATCAGATCCTGCGGGCCGCCAAAGGCGAGATATTCAGCCGCACCCGTGTATGACTTGGTACCGGCATCGACCGGACTCTTCCAGCGCGCCACACCGTTTTTGACCTGGAAGGTCTCGGCCGCGTCCCCTTGCGGGGTAAAGCCGCGGACTGTGGTTTGATCAATCATGCCGTCCCGACCGAGCCGGGTGGCCGCATCAAGCTCGAAAATCTGGCCACGCAGATCCAGGCTTTCGCGCGACATATGCGTGCCATCGCGCGTGACCCAGCGAAAGGATTGTCCGTGGCGCCCGGCGGTGGAAAGGATGGTCAGCTGCTCGGCGTCCGGCGGCGGCTTGGCAAGCGCGGACACAGGCATCTGCGCCGCCTGAGTCCATTGAGTGACCAGGAGCAGCGAGGTGGCGGCCAGTATTTTTGCGGACATCGCGAGCTTCCTGAAAGTGAGCCGACGGGATTGGAGTTTACACCCTGCTGCCAATGCTTCAGGAGCCTCGCGCGTGCGGCACCGCAACGGATGCCAGCACGCTTCCGGGTCCCTTGGCCGATTCGCCGGCAAGGGCCTGGCGTAAGCGCTGGGCGTACGCGGCGCGGGCGCCCGGGTCCGCATCCACCGGTGCGCCGGGATAGACACGCAATAATCCGTCGCCGAGCCGGCGCGGATGCACGTGCACGTGCATATGCGGGATTTCCTGGTAGGCAGCCGGCCCGATCGAGTGCCACAAGCTCATTCCCTCGTTGGGAAAAGCGCGGCCAACCGCTGCTGTGATCGCGATCAGGGCAGCCATCAATGCAGCCCCGGTGTTGGGATCAAGCTGCCGTACGTCATTGACGTGCAGGCGCGGGATCACCAGCACATGTCCGGGATGGTGTTGACGCGGATCGATGAGTGCGATGATCAGGTCATCTTCGTAGACCACATCCGCTGGCGCGCGTCCCGCCATGATTTCGCAAAATACGCACTCGTTGATCATGATCCGGATTTGCGGCTTGCCGCTAGGCAAGCTTTACTGTACTACGTCAATTCTGACACGCAATCGTTACGGCAGAACAGGGCGCCCCGGAGCAACATCCGGCCATGCAATTCAAGCGAGTGTTTCAAGTGTTTCGCAATCTGACCCTGCTGAGTGTGTTGGCATGGTTGTGGGCCCCTGCCGGCTTCCCAGCACCGACCCCGTCGCTGCCGCATCTTGAAAAGCGCGGCGAGGTCACGCAACTGCTGGTCGATGGCCAACCGTATCTGATGCTCGCCGGGGAGCTGCATAACTCCAGCTCCTCCAGCGTCCGCTACATGGAGCCTGTTTGGCCGCGATTGGCGGCCGCGCACCTGAATACCGTGCTTGCGCCGGTTGCGTGGGAAACAATCGAACCGGAAGAGAACCGTTTCGACTTCAGCAATCTTGATGGCTTGCTCGCCGGAGCTCGCAACAGCCATCTGCATCTCGTCATTCTGTGGTTCGGCGCCTGGAAGAACACCTTTTCAACCTACGTGCCCGCCTGGGTCAAGACCGACACGGCGCGTTTTGCGCGTGTTCAGACGCACGATGGACGCAATACCGAACGTCTGTCGCCCTTCAGCAGCGTCGTGCGCGAGGCGGACGCCAGGGCCTTCGCGCAGCTGATGCGCCACCTGCGCGAGGTCGACGCGGCTGCCCACACCGTGCTCATGGTGCAGGTTGAAAACGAGGTGGGCGTGATCCCCGAATCGCGCGATCATTCGGCGGCCGCCGAGGCGGCATTTTCAGCCCCCGTGCCGACGGCGCTGCTGGGCTTCATGCGTCAGCATCGCTTCGGGCTTGATCCGCAGTTTCGTTCGGCGTGGGAGGATGGCGGGGCCAAATCGGCTGGCAGCTGGCAGGATCTGTTCGGTCATACGCCACTGACCGACGATCTGTTCATGGCCTGGCAGTACGCGACCTTTGTTGAACAGGTTGCGGCGGCCGGCAAGGCGCAATATGCGCTGCCGATGTACGCCAATGCCGCGCTGATCCGACCGAATTACCAGCCCGGCCAGTACAACAGCGGCGGCCCATTGCCGCACTCGATGGACATCTGGCGCGCCGGCGCCCCGTCCCTGGACTTTCTGTCTCCGGACCTGTACTTCAATGAATTCGCGCAGTGGGCCGCCAGCTACGCACGGCCCGGCAACCCGCTGTTCATTCCCGAGGCACAAGGCGGAGTGACCGGCGCAGCCAATGCGCTCTATGCCTATGGGCACCTGGCCGCGATCGGGTTCTCGGCATTTGGCATCGATGATCAGGACAACACGCCCCTTGACCTCGCCGGGATAACAAACCCCGCCGAACACCCGGATGGCGCCGCACTGGGCGATGCCTATGCCATTGTGTCGAAGCTCGCACCGCTGATTCTGGAGCAGCAGCGCACGGGTGGCGTTGAAGGCGCGTTGCTCGAGGGTCCGGCGCAGCGTTCGGCGCGAATTGTCCTGGGTGAGTATACCGCGACACTCACGCCGGCAACCTCGTCGGCCGCCGCGGGCAGAATCAGTGCGCTGTTCATCCGCACCGCGCCAGCGGAATTTCTGGTGGTCGGCAGTGGCGATGGGCAAGTCAGTTTCTCCACTGACAGCACCGGGCCATCCATTGTCGCTATCCAGAGCATTGATGAGGAGTTCTTCGACAACGGCACCTGGCGGGCGGGCCGCCGGCTAAATGGCGATGAAAGCTCCCAGGGACAGGCGTTGCGGATTCAGAGTAAGGATCTGGCTCAGGGGCGGATCTACAAGGTACGCCTGTACCGTTATCGCTAGGCTGACTTGACCCGCAGCAGGCGGCACGCTAACTTCGCAGCGAATGCTCTCCACAGCGCCACGCAAACAACAACCTGTCCGCGACACAACGGCGGGCATTTTGCGTGGCCGCTCGATAAGTCGGGCCTGAGATCCCGAAATACTTCGAGCCAAATCCGCAATACCCCGCCACCGGCGGGGTTTTCTTTGGGCTTCGTCGGCGCATACACCGAGGAGTTCAAAGATGCCGATTTTTCATACAGCTGCCGATATTGAGCGCATCGCCCGTGGCCTGATCGATCGCTCGCTGCCGAAATCCGATTGGACGCACGCGGCACATTTCGCCGCCGCGCTTTGGATCCTGAAGCGTGGGGGCTGGGTTGCCTGCCAGGAGCTGCCGCCATTGATCATGGCCTACAACGAGGCCACGGGTGTTGCGAATACCGACACCGGCGGCTATCACGAGACCATTACGCTGGCCTCCTTGCGTGCCACGCACTACTGGCTGCTGCAGCTGCCGGATGCGCCGTTGCACGAAGTTCTGCGTGCCATGTTCGACACTGCGCTCGGCCGATCCGACTGGCTGCTCAGCTACTGGTCCAAACCCCTGCTGTATTCGGTGAAGGCACGAAGATCCTGGGTCGAGCCGGACCTGGCGCCGCTGCCGTTTTGAAGCACCGGGAGTTACGGTGAGCTGAAGGTCGCAGTGGACTTGAGGTGCTCGGACTGGAGGATTGCATCACCAAGCCCCTTGCCGACGGAGGCGTACCAGTAGAGCCGATCTTCGCGGGAGTAGCACAGCAGGGTTGCCGGATCCATGACGATGCGGGTCGCGCTGGAGGAGACGTAGTGCCTGATCACGCGTGCAACGGCCTGCGCATCCGGGGTTGTACGAACCAGCAGCTCCACGCAGCCGGGCTGCGGTGCGCCTGCGACACAGGGGACCATGCGCGCGAAGGCAAACTCCAGCTGTTGCTGCACGACCACGCGCGGCAGGCCGCGAAGGGACAGCGGGGCGGACAGTTCGTACCAGACTCCCTGATCAAGCGTCGCTCCGGCCCACATCGAGGTCTCGAACTGGTAGTCCTCTGCCGCCTGGGCCACCAGCAGACCTGCTGACAGTGCGACTTCCGTCGTATCCAGTGCCTGCTGGGTCAGCTTTTCCGCATCGCTGCCGGCAGGGGCGTGGGCGCGAATCAAGCTGTCGGTCTGAGCGGTGAGCTGCGCCGACAATGCGTCGGCGCCGATCGTGCCGTCGAACTCACCGCCGGCCTTGACCTTGAGGTTCACAGCGGCAAGGCGGGCGGGCGAAAAGAGCACGTTGGCGGATTGCGCTCCGTCGGGCATCGGCCAGACGCCCGGCTGATATTGTCCGGGATCCGGCCTATACGAAACCATCCAGCCACCGTTCGCATCGGCAGCGATGTGGCGCTCGTAAGAGGCCGTGCCACGGCTGCGGCTGACCAAGCCGTTCCACAGGCTATCGCGGCTGTCTTCGAGTGAGATATGGGCATCGCCCGCGTGCCACGCGAATTTCAGAATGGCGCGGCGTTTCGGGAAGTCCTGCATGAGCGCGCTCAGGCGGGTGCTGTCGGTCGCCTGACCCTGCCAGCTCAGCAGTAGCCGGTAGTTCTCCTCGGCATCGTCCTGGAAGCCGAACTCCCGGTCCATGGCCAGGGTTGATTCCAGGGCCGTCGTCGCTGCCGCGGTATCGCCCAGCTGATGCAGGACGACCGCGGTGTTGAAATGCATGATGACGGCGGCACGGTAGTCGAACGAGTCGGTGTGCAGCTCAGCGGCGTGCCGGGCTGCCGTGACCGCGGCTCGCAGCTCCGCTGCGCGTCCGGGATCGCCGAAACAGTCGGCCCGGGCGAGATGCAGGCGGTATTCGAGGTCCGCCGGGCGCGCCCAACCGTTCGGAAACATCACGGGTGCCTGAGTACTCGCCTCGACCCGATCCAGTTCCGCCTGGGCACGCGCGACGCGCGGCTGGCAGGGTCCTTCGTCCGTGTCCAACAGGAACTCGGCGTAGCTCAGGCGCACGCTCAGCACGGCCGGTGAATGCGGATCCGCGCGCTCGATGTCAGCGAGAGTGGTTGCGAATTCGTCTGCCTGCGCGGTGGTCGGCGACTCGGAACTCAGAGCCGCGCAGGAGATGACGCTGAGGACGACCAACGCACCAAGGCGAAGCACCAGGCCCCATCCATCAGCGAGGCCGGTTCGGCAGCAGTTTGACCGGCTGCGGGCAATCCAGCGGCGAATTCATCTCGTAATGATCGCCTTCCCGGATGACCCAATGCGGGCACATTTCCTGGGCCACGCTGAGACAGTCGTTGGCCCTGCAGTGTGCATCCCGGAACAGGGCGACCCGATGCAGGAAATGGTGGTGATGCATATCGGTATTGCCTCGCACCCACCGTTTGTCGTCACTCATCCGTGTGGCCTGGGCGGCGCTGCCCAGGGCGGGTCCGAGCACCAGGGAGGTATGGGTACTATGTGCCGGCACGGCTGCGCTGGTGATCATATTGGCGGGCCGCGTGGCCAGCACCTGGTAACCGCCATGGGCGATGTCCCGGCCTTGCGAACCGAAATTCCCGTAGCCGTTGAAGCCCGAGCGTCCCTCGAACCCGCCGCCACGGTTGGCCGCGCCCGTGCTGCCACCGCCATGAGCGGCACCGCCACCGCCGCCTCCACCGCCATGCGATGAGCTGCCGGAAGCCGAAGCGCCTGCGGAGCCCCCACTGGAACCACCGCTGAACCCACCACCGCTTGGCGCCGAGACGCCGCCGCCACCTGCGGAGCCTCCCGAGGGGGTGGAAGCGCTCGCTGCGAGCGCGGCCGTCGCGAAGCCGGCAAGAGTGAGGGTGGCGGCGAAGGCGAGGAGATGAGTACGCATGGACCGGTCCCCGAATTGGTGGGCTTCTCGACCTGACTTCCCAGGTCCGATATTAGATCCAGTGTTGCAAACTGTGCATTAAACCTGGATTAGAGTCCGTTAAGGCACTCGGTGAGCCGCAGGGCCTGCCCATTTGACTTTGTTGCGACGCGAATCCACTACAGCACCATCAGATCCTGACCCACGATTACTTCGCCGGCATATCCCTGGCGCACGCCATGGATGAAAGCCGTCACGGGATAGGCGAGGCGGCCGGCGCCCGGACCGGCCAGTTGATGGTTCAGCACCACCGTCTTCACCCCGGCCTCGGTAGCCATGCGGGCAACGACGGCGGGGGAGGAGTGTGTCTCTGCCACGTGGCGGAAGATGTTATTGGCGTTGCCGGCAGCCGTCTCCGCCTTCGCGCGCTCCTGCATCTGTGCAAGCACCGTGGCGTCTGCGATCTCACACACGAACAGATCCGCGTCGCGGGCCAGAGTGGCCACATTGGCCGAATATGCCGTATCACCGGCGAACACAATTGAGCGATTCGCACTGTCCAGACGCAGCGCGAAGCTGCGGTGCCTCATGCTGGCCTTGGAGCGTGCCGGATAGTGGGTGTTCTCAATCGCCGTGACGGTGATCCGATCGTCCCTGAACACCTGCACGGGCGAATCCGCAACGGACAGATCATGTCCGTGGAATTGGGTATCCGCATCCACGGTGCGGCCCTCATCGGCGGTGCGGATTTCGACATTGTCGTGGATGACCGCCACCGAAGCCGCCACCAGTCTGGCGGTTCCATAGGGACCGTAGGCATCGGTGGCCGTGGTCTTGCCATTGGTCCATTGGAATGAGAACAAGGCCGGCACGTCACCGGTGTGGTCATCGTGCAGATGGGTGAAGAATATGGTGCTGATCTGCAGATAACCGACGTTGCTGGCCACCAGCTGGCGCAGCGTTCCGTAGCCGCAATCGATGAGATAAGGCCGACCATCAACCACCACGGCACTGCCGGTCTGGGCGCGCGCCGGATCGATTCCCGGACCGGCGCGAGTGCCAAGCAGCACCAGCCATGTCCCCGAGGCGGTACCGCCGTTGGCGCCCTGCGCCCGAGCCGAACGTGGCAGTCCCGCCGGTGCCAGTGTCAGGGCGCTCAATGCCAGGGCCTTGTGCAACAGGGCGCGGCGCGTCAGCGCCGCCTCAGCGTCGGGTGATGCGCCCGGCGGTTGGGGTTCCTTGCTGCCTGAGATGGATGCCATGATCCTGCTCTCACATCTGAAGTTTCAGTCCGACTGTGAAGCGCCGTCCGAGGACGTCGTACAGGCTCTGGTTGGTCTGTATGGGTGAGCTGGAAAGCCCGACGTATGAAGGTGCCAGCGGGGGCGCTTTGTCGAAGATATTGTTGATCACGCCGTACAGCTGCAATGTGCTGGATCCCACGGGGATGTCGTAGGACACACGCATGTCATAGTAGGTGACCGAGGGCACGTGGTTATTGGCGACGTCCCAGCCGTTAAGGTTGTAGGTGGCGCTGAGCTTGCCGCCGTCGATGAAGCGCCCCTCGAAGAAAGTGGTAAAGGGCCCATTGGCGTATTGCAGGTACGCGGTCAGCTTCCATTGTGGCAGGCCCAAGGTACCCACATCGCCAGCGTCCTCGGTCTTGACGCCGTTGGAACTGGTGGTGGAGTTGGTCCGCAGGTAGCTGGCGAATGCCCGCCCGCTGAGAGTCTCCGCGCCGCCCAGCAGGTGAATGCTGTGCATGTAGCCGCTCTCGATGTCGACGCCGCCAACTTCGGCCTTGGCGATGTTCTGATAGGTCTGATTGACAATGAAGATCGTGCCGTCAGGGTTGCGGGTGATGTTCGCGCACTGATCAGTGTTGTTCTGCTGGTAGCAGGCAGAGACGATCTGCTGGGCGGTGTAGGCCTGGATCGCGTTCTTCAGCGAGGTATCGAACCAGTCCACCGAAAGATCGGCCCCGGGCAGGAAGCGCGGGCGGTAGACGACACCGGCGGTGACCGTGTCGGCGGTCTCCGGCTTTACGGCCGGATTGCCGCCCTGCACGATCGTGATGTTTTCGGTGGGATTGCCCGGCGTGCCATAGTCGATGACGGTCGCAGCACCGCCGGTGCGATCAAAGCGTTCGTCCAGGTTGGCGGCGCGCACGTCGCGCGAGTAGGTCGCGCGCAGGCGCACATCCTGAATGACCTGGTCATCCAGGCCCAGCTTGTAGGCCAGGATGGAACCGCTGCCGCTGTAGTCGGCCCAGCGCACCGCCCCGTTGAAGTTGAACTGCTGGAGCAAAAAGGTGTTGGCGACAAGAGGGACCTCGGTTTCGGTGAACACTTCCTTCACATTGAATTGCCCCTTGACGAAGGGCACCTTCGAGAACTGAATGTCGACCGAGTTGTTGGCGGCCGCGGGCGGCACGCCGCGGATTCCCAGGGCGGCGTTGTTCGCCGGCACCGGAAAGACATAGGGGCTGGTGGAAGGGTTGCCCTGCGAGTCGAAGACGACCTGATCCAGGGCCTCGCGACGGTAGGTGGCACCGAAGGCCATGGATACTGCACCGGCGCCCCATCCCTGGTAGATGTCCCCTGAGGTGACGAGCTCACCATTGCTTTGCTGGATGTCCACGTCGCGAACCTTGTTGGCTCCGCCGATGTAGCTGAAGGTTCCCTGTGGTCCGCTGGCGTAATAGGGGGTGGTCGTCACCGCCACACCCGGGTCGTAGCCTGTGACCCAGTTGATTGCGGCCTGCGAGGCGTTGCCGCGCCCGAACAGATTGAGCGGAACACAGCCCGGATACTGGCCGGACACGAGGGTGACGTTGCACTCGATCTGGCCGGTGGCTGGATTGGTGACGGCATCCAGCGCCAGGAAGATGCGATCAAGGCGGATGCCGCCGATCTGGCTCGCGTCTAGATCCGTGTCGCCGAACTGGTAATAGCCATCGACCGACCAATCCTTGAAGAGACCGGACGGGATCTTGGATTTGAATCCCAGGGTGCCCGAGCGCACCTTCGTATCGTCTTCGACAAAGGCGTTGTCGGCGATATCGAGGCTGTCGCCGATGCGACCGAAGGTAAAGGAGGCGATGTTGTTGGCCGCCATCGCCTGCGCCAGGCTCGGCGGCAGGTAGGCATTGTTGGCATAGATCGTGATCGGCTGGCCGCTGGTGGTGGAAAACAGGCCACCGGAGTTTGTTGTCTTCACCATTTCATTGGCATAGAGCCCCTGGAAGTAGACGTTGATGTCCTCCGTGACATTGGCGTCCAGGTAGGTGAAGAAACTGTTGCGACTGGACTGCGGCTCGACATCCGGTCGATCCGAGTTGTTGTCCGTGCCGCTGCCGCCACCAAGCGTCGACTGCGCATTGGTCAGGGTCGAAACCTCGGAGCCCGGAACAAACGGGCTCACCGTGCCATCGCTGTTGAAAATCATGCGGCCGAAGGACGCGGGAACCGTGTTGCCGGCCGTGGGTTGCCAGGCGGTGATGATTCCATCATAGGAAGCGTTGAGCGACGTCACATACGGGGCCGGATAGAATCGCGGGTTGGACTGGCTGTTACCGGCTCCGGCAGCCGTGCTTTGAAGCAGGCCCCAGCTTTGATACCAGGAGCGGCCACTGAAGGTATAGACCGGATCCTCGGCGTAGTGCTCGCCTGAGAGGATGATGTGCGCATGGTCGCCGAGGTCGTGACCGAAGGTCATCGAGTACTCGTCATTCTGGTTGTCACCGCGGCTGGTCTGACCGTCCTGGGCGGTGGCCTTGAAGCCATTGAACTTGGTATCCAGGATGAAATTGACGACACCTGCGACGGCATCCGTGCCGTATGCGGCACTTGCGCCACCGGTGACCGTATCCACTCGCTTGATGAGGGATTGTGGAAACAGGTTGATGTCCGGACCGCCGTACAGGGAAGAGTCCACCATGCGCCTGCCATCCAACAGAGTCAGCGTGCGCTTAGTACCAAGGCCCCGCAGATCAAGTGAGCCACCGCCCGGTGAGGTGAAGAAACCATTGGCGCCGGTATTGAAGTTGCTGGTGGTGGCGCTGCCGTAGAATTGGGGCAGCTCCACCAGCGCGTCGATCAGGGTGGTTGGCGCCATCGAGGTCAGCTCGTCAAGGGAAACCGAGGTCACTGGCGTTGGCGTCGTCATGCCCACGTGTTGGATGCGGGTGCCCGTCACCTGCACTTCCTCCACCTGATCGGTCGAGTCGGCGGCCTTTGCTTGCACTGCGGCAGCGATCGCCGCCGCTACATACACGGCAATTAGTTGCTTCTTCATCGACATCCCCCCAATTGGCTTGTTTGGTCCTTCCCAAAACCCGAGGCAAAGTTCATGATTTATCTCGAATTAGTGCCTATCTCGGCCTTCTTGTAGTTCGTAACACTAATGCGAATCAGAACACGGATTCGGAATTTGAGTCAAGCCGCGCCGACCGAAGGGCTGCGCCCACCCCTGCCGACAAAGCAGGCGCGCAGTCGCAAGACGCGCGATGCGCTGATTGCGGCCGCCTGGAAGTTGCTCCAGTCTCATCCCTGGCAGGACATATCGATCAACGACATCGTCAAGCTGGGGGGCAGCTCCGTCGGGGCTTTTTATTCCCGGTTCAAGGACAAGGAAGCCCTGCTGGAGGCCCTTGCGGCCGAGTGGCTCGAAGAAAGATGGGCACAACGCGCCGAGGGATTCGCATCGTTGCCAGCTGACGCAGACTATGCAGCGTACGCGATAGTGGTCTCCTATCAGTATCTGCTGCGCCACCAGAATTTCTGGCGTGCCGTGCTGGTCAAGGGCGCCACCGACCCGGTGTTCTGGCAGCCCTTTCGGGCCAGCGGCCTGCAGACCATGCAGCTGACGATCGACCGCCACAAGCAGCATCTCGGGCGCGAACTGACCGAGGACGAAGTCCAGCACATACGCTTTGCCTTTCAGATGGCGAACGGCGCCATCAATAACGGTATCGTCAATCGACCCGGGCCGCTGTTTCCGGGTACGCCGGAGTTCGAAGCCGCCCTGGTGCGGGGATTCAAAGCCGTGGCGGGACTTGGCTGAGCTTGTTCAAATTTCAAGGGGGATGCACCGATGCGCTACGCAGCCACGACCACAGCCGCTGGCACAGCAGTTATCCTGCTGGCGCTGGCAGGCTCTTCGGCATCGTTTGCCCAGGGCGCAGCAGCCTCGGCGCCGCGCGCCCCGGCGCCAAAAGCGGAAGATCTCATTGGCAGACCCGTAGACCTTGATCTCTCCAAGGGGGTCCAGGCGCCCTACCGTGACGTCTCCAAGCTGCCGACGACGTTCGAAGGCGCGGCGCAGACCCAGCCGGTCAATCCGGCCTGGGGTACACATGCCTACCATCCCAGGAGCCGCCACGATCTGTCGGGTATCTGGATCAACCAGGGCGGCATCGGCTGGACGCCGGGCGTGCCGCCCGGACGCGGGCAAAAACCACCGCTGACGCCGGCCTACGCCAAGATATTCGAAACCAATCTGGTCAATGCGGATCGCGGCAAGCCCACGGGTGATCCCACGGCCTCCTGCCTGCCGCCGGGGATGCCCCGCATCATGACCATGACCTATCCCATGGAAATCACCACCGCTCCGGACCGGATCATGATCTATGCCGAATGGGACGAGCAGGTGCGGCGCATCTACACCGACGGGCGGCCGCTGGATGCCAATCCGGATCCCACCTTCAACGGCCAGACGACCGGACATTGGGAAGGCAACTTTCTGCTCGCGACCACCTTTGGCTTGCGTCTGGAGACCAACCTTGAGTCCTCCGGCCTGCCCAAAAGTGACAAGATGATCGCCTACGAGCGCATCTGGCTTGCCGACGATGAGACGCTGCGCGATGAGATCACGCTGGTAGATCCGGCAGCATTGAGCAAGCCCTGGACCGTGACCAAGACCTACAAGCGAGCCCCACCGGACTTCACGCTGCTGCCCTATGTGTGTTTGGAGAACAACCGCAATCCGATTGCCCCGGATGGCTCCATTCGCGCGGTATTGCAGAACGGTGCAGCCCAGCAGTGATTCGCCCCGTGAATGACAGATGCCCGAACTGCCCGATGTGACGCTGTACGTGGAGGCGCTGGAACAGCGCATTGTCGGCCAGCGCCTGGAGCAGGTGGCCATCGCATCGCCCTTCCTGTTGCGCACCGTGCTGCCGCCCCTGCAGGCGGTACCGGGCAAGCGCGTGCGGGAGATACGGCGGATCGGCAAGCGCATTGCGATCGGGCTGGAGACAGATCTATGGCTGGTGTTTCATCTGATGATCGCGGGGCGCCTGCACTGGTTCGCATCCGGTGCCGCGGTTTCGAAGCGCGCGGCGCTGGCACGCCTGGAATTCACCAGCGGACTGCTGACGCTCACTGAAGCCGGCACCAAGCGGCGTGCCTCGCTGCACCTCATTCAGGGGGAGGAGCAGCTGCGTCTGCAGGATCCTGGAGGCATGGAGATCCTGCACGCGAGTCTCGAGCAGTTCGCGCTGCGGTTGCGCAGCCAGAACCATACGCTCAAGCGCGCCCTGACCGACCCAAAACTGTTCAGCGGCATCGGCAATGCCTATTCGGATGAGATCCTGCACGCCGCGAGGCTCTCGCCGGTCATGCTGACTCAGCGGATTAAGGACGAGGCGGTGGCGCGCCTGTATGGCGCGATATGCGATCAGATGCGGTTGTGGGTCGAGCGCCTGCGTCGGCAGGCGGCCGGTGAGTTCCCGGAGAAGGTAACGGCGTTTCGTGCCGACATGGCCGTGCACGGCCGCTTCCGCCTGCCTTGTCCGGTGTGCCAGACGCCCGTGCAGCGCATACGCTATGCGGATAATGAGACCAATTATTGCCCCATCTGTCAGACCGGCGGCAGGCTGTTGGCGGATCGCGCCTTGTCGCGGCTGCTGAAACAGGATTGGCCCAGGACCGTGGAAGCCTTCGACCGTGAATCCTAGCAATGCGCTTGGCTGCCGGGACCTCAGTCGAAGTCGGCGGGCCGCAGCGGCTGCGCGGCATGTTCAAACATCGCCTCGATCTGTGCGCCCGTGATACGGCCTGCCGAGAGTTCGGGTAGAGCGGTGCGCTCGAAGAATCCGACCTGTGTCGTCTCGATGCTGGGGCGTGGCTGGCCGCCGGTGATTTCGCACAGGAAGAACATCTTATAGATGGAGGCGTGGTGGCGAGCCGGGTGCCCCTGCCGGGCGTAATCCCACACTGCGGCGAGCTTCAGTACGCGGCTTTCGAAGCCGGACTCCTCCGCGATTTCCCGCACGACGCACTGCGCGGCCGATTCGTTGACGTCGGCCCAGCCGCCCGGGAGGGTCCAGCGACCGTCACTGCGCTCGCGCACCATCAGGATCCTGCCCTCCATGAAGGCTGCGCCGCGCACGTCGACCTTGGGCGTGGGATAGCCGACCTCCTGGCGAAAGAGCTCGAGAACCCGCTCGGGCTCGCCACCGGCACCTTCTGCCATGATGATCGCGGCGAGCTCACGCACGCGTTCGAAGCGCTGTCGATCATAGGGATCCTGGGTAAACGTCAGGCCGGTCTGGGCAATCGCCTGAAGCTCCCGCGACAGCGTCAGCCACTTTGGTTCGTTCATGTGGCAAGTTATACAGATATACTGCGGAGAGTTGGAGGCACCGATGCAACCCTGCGATCCGAATGCAGTGGAGTCCTTTGATTATTCCAAACTGGCGGCCGCGTTCGCAAAGCTCTCCAAGCCGGCGAAACGCGCACTGCTGAGAAATCGCATTTACGAAGTCAAGGACCTGGCGTCATGGACGCTGCGCGATCTCTTGAAATTACACGGCCTCGGACCCGCCTCGCTGCCCGCGCTCAGACAGGTTCTGCACCAGGCGGGGCTGGACTTTCGTTCCTAGCGCGCTGGGCGGCCCGCGGTGTCGAGCCCTTGCCACCATCTTACAAGGCGCTGCAAAGTCGGGAAATGACGTCGCGGCACTCCATCAGGACTTTGCGAGCTGCCAGTAGCCTCAGATGGGCACTGGGTGCGGTTGGCCAGCAGCAGCGAGTACGCCAGCGCCACCGGACCTGCATGAATGGGGTCGATGTTCATAGTTGCCTCACTGCGCGAAATGATGCTGCCGCCGTGCCGCGCGCGGTAGTCACTGCGGCGTTAGTATTTGCCGATTCAAGACAATTCAAGCGCTTAGTGCGCTCTGTCAGGCGGGCCCGTACAGCATGAAAACACGGCAGCGTTGTCCCTGGGCCGAGGCTGATCCGCTCCTGCAGGCCTATCACGACACCGAGTGGGGTGTTCCGGAACATGACAGCCGGGCGCTGTGGGAGATGCTCATGCTGGAGGGTTTTCAGGCGGGTCTTTCCTGGTCGGTGATCCTGCGCAAGCGCGAGGCGTTTCGAAAGGCCTTCAAGAACTTCATGCCGGAGAAGGTCGCGCGCTTCGGCGAGGCGGATATTGCGCGGCTGCTTCAGGATGGCGGCATCGTGCGTTCGCGCGCAAAAATCGAGGCCACCATCGGCGGTGCCCGCGCCTATCTTGCGATGCGCGCAGCCGGGGAGGATTTCTCGGCCTTCGTCTGGGGCCTGTGCGGTGGCAAGCCGCTGCAGCACCGCGGTGCCAGAGTTACCCGAAGTCCGCTCTCCGAGCGGATGTCCAAGGCGCTCAAGCAGCGCGGCTTCAAGTTCGTAGGCCCGGTCATCGTCTACGCGTGGCTGCAAGCGGTCGGAATCGTGAACGATCACACCGCCGAGTGCTTTCGCCGCAGCGTCGGCAGATGAAGCCGCAGGCGATGACCATGGCAGCAGCGCGGCGCTTCACCGTCATCGGTCTGATGAGCGGCACCTCAATGGACGGCATCGACGCGGCCATCCTGGAGACGGACGGTGATGCGGTGCTGCTGGCCGGTCCCCAGGGCGGCATTCCCTATCCGGATGAGCTGCGGCGCACCCTGCTGCGCCTGCCTTGCGCGGACCTGGATCTGGTAGCGATCGAACACACCGTGACCGATCTGCACGCCGAGGCCGTGCGACGCCTGTGTGCCCAGGCGAACCGGGAGGTCGGCGGCATCGATCTCATCGGCTTTCATGGCCAGACCATCCAGCATGACCCGGAGCACCGCAGAACCTGGCAGCTTGGCGACGGCCAGCGCCTCGCGGACACGCTGGGGCGTGTGGTGATCAACCAGTTCCGGCAAAATGACCTCGAGCATGGAGGGCAGGGTGCGCCGCTTGCGCCCGCCTACCACAGGGCCCTGGTGCGCGCCTCCGGGCTCAGCGGGCCCGTTGCGGTGCTCAACATCGGCGGAGTCTCCAACGTCACCCTGATCGATGAGGATCGCATTCACGCCTGCGACTGCGGTCCCGGGAATGCCCTGATCGACGACTGGGTGAGCCGCCAGTTCAACATCCCCTACGATGCGGGCGGCCGCCGGGCGGCCGCCGGCGTGATCGATACCACGGCGCTGGCCACGTTGCTGCAGAGTCCCTACTTTCTGAAGCACGGACCGAAGTCCCTCGACCGCAACGCATTCTCCCCTGCACCGGTTTCCGGTTTGTCGGGCGAGGATGGGGCGGCGACCCTGACGGCATTCACGGCCGCCGCCATTGCGCTGGAAGCCCAGCGGCTGCCGCGCCAGCCGGGGTTGTGGATCGTGGTGGGCGGCGGGCGCCTCAATCTGTGCCTGCTGGATGCGCTGCGCGCACGACTGGGAGCGCCGGTGAAGACGGCCGAGGAGGTGGGCTGGTCCGGAGATGCGATCGAGGCCCAGGCATTCGGCTACCTCGCGGTGCGTTCCGCCCTGCAGTGGCCATTGAGCTGGCCGGATACGACGGGTGTCGCCGCTCCCGTTACGGGCGGGGTGCGCTGGGAGCCCAAGGCGCGCGCTCCGGTGATGGGAACATGATGCAAGCCGTGCGGGCCGTGCTTTTCGATCTCGACGGCACGCTGCTCGATACCGCCCCGGACATGGTGGGCGCCCTCAATGCGTTGCGGCACCAGGAGCGCCTGCCGGGCCTGCCATTCCCACAGCTGCGGCTGCTGGTCTCGCACGGGGCACGGGCCCTGGTTCATCACGGCTTTCCCGAGGCGCAGGGGCCGCGCTTCGAATCCCTGCGCCAGCGCTTTCTGACGCTGTATGCCGAGGCCCTTGCAGTGCGGACCCGGCCCTACGCTGGCGTGCCCGAGGCGTTGGCCTATCTGGATTCGCAGGCCATCCCGTGGGGCATCGTCACCAACAAACCGGAAGGACTGACCGGGCCGCTGCTTGAGAAGTTAGGACTCACCGGCCGTGCGCGCACGATTGTCTGTGGCGACACGCTCCCCGAACGTAAGCCGCATCCGCGTCCGCTGCTGCACGCCGCCGCGCAGCTTGGGGTCCATCCGGGTGCCGCCATATATGTCGGGGATGCCGAGCGGGATGTGCTGGCTGCCCAGGCGGCCGGAATGCGCGCCTACGTCGCCCTGTACGGTTACATCCCGGCGGACGAACGACCCCGCGAGTGGCCCGCGAATGGCTGGCTCGACAGCTCCGAAGGACTGGTAGGCTGGCTCCAGTCGCTGCTGCGGGGAGCTTGAGGGTTAGCGGACGTGGACGCGGATTTCTGGCTTGACCGGTGGCGGCGCAATCAGATCGGGTTTCACGAGCCGCAAGCCAACCCGTTGCTGGTGGCGCATTTCGCCAGCCTGTCAGTGCCGGCCGGCAGTCGCATCTTCGTTCCGCTGTGCGGCATGACGCTCGATATCCATTGGTTGCTGTCGCGCGGGCATCAGGTCGCCGGCTGCGAGCTCAGCGAGATCGCCGTCCAGCAACTGTTCGCAGCCCTTGGCGTGAGACCGACTGTCTCGACCCGCGGGCCGGTCAGGTGCTACAGCGCCGCCGGTCTCGAGGTTTTCCAGGGCGATATCTTCGCGCTGTCCCGCGGTGATCTCGGCCCGGTCGCTGCCGTCTACGACAGGGCGGCGCTGATTGCGCTGCCCGAGTCGATGCGAATGCGCTATGCGGGGCACATTGAGCGGCTCACGCAGTGCGCCCCACAGCTGATCATCTGTCTGAACTACGAGCAGCGCTTGCTGCCGGGGCCGCCATTTTCGGTCGATGCGTGCGAAATCGCGCGCCTGTACCAGAGTACCTACGACCTCGGACTGCTCGGCAGCACGGATCTCGTGGGTGGGCTGAAGGGGAAGTGCCCTGCGACGGAGGAGGTGTGGTTGCTGAGGCCGTCGCGTTGAGCGCTGCTACCCTGGAACGTCAGGCGCGCCGATTATCCTCAAGTCTCAAGTTCGCGCAGACTTCGAAAGTACTCGAGCGTTTCAGGATTCGCCAGCGCCGCGAGGTTGCGCACCGTCTCACCATGGATCACGGCGCGCACGGCGAGCTCGGAGGCCTTGCCGGAGAGCGTGCGCGGCAGATCGGGCACGGCAATGATTCTGGCCGGGACATGGCGCGGCGTCGTCGCGGCGCGGATGCGCTCGCGGATGCGCTGTTTCAGGGGTTCATCCAATGACACGCCCGGCGCCAGCTGGACGAACAGCACGATGCGCACATCAGCCGCGACGCGCTGCCCGACCGCGAGCGATTCGAGGACTTCCCCCATGCCGGCGAGCGCCGAGTACAGCTCGCCGGTGCCGATGCGTACCCCGCCGGGTTTCAGCATCGCATCGGAGCGGCCAAGGATCACCAGCCCGTCGTGTTCGGTGATCAGGGCGTGATCGCTATGGTGCCACACATTCGGATAGCGCTCGAAGTAGGCTGCATGAAACAGCCGTCCATCCTGATCGTTCCAGAACCCTAAAGGCATGGAGGGAAAGGCAGCGGTGCACACCAGCTCCCCGGGTTCACCGCGCAGGGGACGTCCGTCCTCATCGAAGATGTCGACGCTCATGCCAAGACCACGGCATTGGATCTCCCCCGGATACACGGGCAGCAGCGGGCAGCCCAAGCCGAAGCACGACACGATGTCGGTGCCACCTGAGATCGAGGCGATCTGCACGTCCTGTTTGATGTCGCGGTAGATGCCCTCATAGCTGGCAGCAGGCAGTGGCGAGCCGGTCGAGAGAATGGCGCGCATCGCAGACAGGTCGAACTTCGTTCCCGGTCGCAACTCGCCTTTCTCGACCGCGGCCAGATAGCGGGCGCTGGTACCGAAGACCGTGATCTTCTCCTGCTCGGCCATGCGCCACAGTGCAAGCGGATCGGGATGAAACGGTGAGCCGTCGTACAGCACCAGGGTCGTGCCGCAGGCCAGGGCGCTCATCTGCCAGTTCCACATCATCCAGCTGCAGGTCGTGAAGTAGAACAGCCGGTCCTCGCGTTTCAGATCGGTGTGCAGCAGATGCTCTTTCTGGTGCTGCAGCAGCGTCCCTCCCACCCCATGGACGATGCACTTGGGAGCGCCGGTGGTACCTGAGGAGTAGAGGATGTACAGCGGATCATTGAAATTCACGGTTTCGAAGCCGATGTCCGCGGCGCCATCACCCAGGTCCTCGAAGCGTTCGGCCCGCACCACGGCGGCGAGCGGGGCGCGCGGGTGCAGATAGCTGACCACGGCCACACGCTCGAGGCTGGGCAGACGTTCGATGAGCTCGGCCAATGCCGGCAGGCTGTCGAAGGTCTTGCCGCCGTAACTGTAACCGTCGACGCCGAACAGCACCTTGGGTTTGATCTGCCCGAAGCGCTCCTGCAGGGCGTTGGTCCCGAAATCCGGCGAACAGGAGGACCAGATCGCCCCGCGCGCCGCGGTGGCCAGCATGCCGATGCAGGCCTGCGGAATATTCGGCAGCACGGCGGCGACGCGATCGCCACGACCCACGCCGCAGGCCGCAAGCCACGCCGACACCCTGGCCACGGCCTGGTACAGCGCCCGACAGGACAGTTCCACGCGCTGACCGCGCTCGTTGCGAAAGATGAGCGCCGGCCGAGCGTCGCGATGGCGCAGCAGATTCTGTGCGAAATTGAGTCGCGCATCCGGGAAGAAGCGCGCGCCCGGCATTTGGCCCGCATCGGCCAGGACTGGACCGTCGCCCCAGTCGGCCCGCACCCCGGCGAATTGGGCCAGCTCGCTCCAGAACCTCTCGGGCTCGGAAATCGACCAGGCATACAGTTCGGCGTAGTTCGCCACCCTGACGCCGCGACGGGCGAGGCCCTGCATGAAATGAGTGAGGTTGGCGGCTGCCATGCGCCCGGGATCGGGGCGCCAGACTTGAGCGGATTCGGTCATGCTGGTCGATTGTGCGCTGGCGTGCGCAGCAAAGGCCAGTGGGCAGAGTACGATACGGGAAAGCACCGACAGAATGCGAACAGGGGGACTCGATGAGCACACTTCCCATCACCACCGATGATCGGCTGATCTGGGATACCTGGCTGGCGATTTATCGCCTGCCGGTCCTCACCGTTGCCGACGAGGTTGGAACCTTCACGGCATTGGCGGCGCAGGCGCTGACGACCGATGAACTCGCCAGCCGCATCAACGCCGTCCCGCGGGCGCTGGGGATGCACCTCGGACTGCTCGCCGCGCTGGGCTTCCTCGAGCGCCATGAGGGGCGCTGGCGCGCCAGCGCCGCGGCGCGCACCTGGATGCATCCGGAGGCTGAGGGTTATGCAGGGCCGTTGCTGCACCGGTTCCGCGAGGCTCAGCCCCTGCACGCGCAGTTGCTGTCCACACTGCGGCCACAAGTGCGCGCCCAGACGCATCAGTCGGCGGCCGCGGAATGGGAGCGCGGCGAGATGCCACCGGAGCTGGCACGCAGCATCACCGCCTTCATGAATGCGCACAGCCGCGCCGCCGCGAAGGCGGTGGGCGCGCAGTCGCTGTTCGCCGAGGCGCACTCTGTGCTGGACGTGGGCGGCGGCTCGGCAGTCTTCTCCATCGAGCTGGCGAAGTCACAGCCCGCGCTGCGGGCGACGGTGATGGAGATCGCGGCCGTGTGCGCCGAGGCCGATCAATACATCGCCGCCGCAGGCCTGGCATCTCGGGTGCGCACCCAGGCGGTCAACATGTTCACCCAGCCGTGGCCGCAGGGGCATGACACCCATTTCCTGTCCAACATCCTGCATGACTGGTCCGACGACACCTGCCGGATGCTGGTGAAGAAGTCCTTCGAGGCGCTGCCTTCCGGCGGCCGTATCGTGCTGCACGAGATACTAATGAACGACGATGGCTGCGGCCCGCTGCCGGCCGCCGCGTTTTCACTGTTGATGCTGCTTGGCACGCGCGGCCGTCAGTACAGCCTGCCGGAACTGCGCGGCTTTCTTGAGCCTGCGGGCTTCAGCGCAGTGGAAGCCTTCAGCACCGGCGGCGGGTACTACTCGCTGGTCGTCGCGCGCAAGCCCTAAAAGGAGTATCGAGCATGAGTCAAGCGGACTACGTGCCCCCGAAGGTTTGGACCTGGACCAAGCCCAGCGGCGGCCGCTTCGCCAATATCAACCGGCCGATCGCCGGCGCGACCCACGAGAAGGAACTGCCCGTCGGCCGTCACCCGTTGCAGCTGTATTCGTTGGCGACGCCCAATGGCCAGAAGGTCACCATCCTGCTCGAGGAACTGCTGGCGCTCGGCCATGCGGGAGCCGAGTACGACGCGTGGCTGATCAAGATCGGCGATGGCGAACAGTTCGGCAGTGGTTTCGTGGCCATCAATCCGAATTCGAAAATTCCGGCGCTGATGGATCGCAGCGGACCGCAGCCGATCCGGGTGTTCGAGTCGGGCGCGATCCTCATGTACCTCGCCGAGAAGTTCGGCGCCTTTGTGCCTGCGCAGGCCGCCGCACGCGCCGAATGCCTGTCCTGGCTGTTCTGGCAGATGGGCAGCGCGCCCTATCTGGGAGGAGGCTTCGGACATTTCTACGCCTACGCGCCCACCAAGATCGAATACGCAATCGATCGGTTCGCGATGGAGACCAAGCGCCTGCTCGATGTGCTCGACCGGCACCTGGCGCACAACGAATTCGTGGTCGGCCCTGAGTACACCATTGCCGATATGGCCCTGTGGCCCTGGTACGCAAGTCTGGTGAACGGTTGGGCCTACGACGCGGCCGAATTTCTCTCAGTCCGGGAATACCGGCACGTGCGGCGCTGGGCCGATCTGATCGGCGCACGCGCCGCGGTGCGCCGCGGCCGCATGGTCAACCGGGTCAACGGCGAGCTTTGCGACCAGCTTCATGAACGTCATGACGCCGCCGATTTCGCAACCCAAACCCAGGACAAGATCGGCACAGCACGTTAGCGGCGGCGCAGCATACGCATGACGCGGGTGCAGCATTTGCACCGGCGCAGCCCGGTTCGTGCACTGAATCGGTGCCGTTCAAAAGGTGCCGGATCCGGATTGGTGCAGATCTTCCCGTTGACATAGCAACAATCAATCGCTTAGAAGAGGCATGCGTATTGCAAGCATGGTCTTGAGTCGTGGCGTAATGGATTGGTGAAGCAATCCGCGTCGGGTAAGGATCGGATCCAGCTAAATGACGTTGCAATGCAATAGTTTGATGCGGCATCTGCGGCTTGAGCTGATCGCTTCCCAGATCATCAACAGTAACAACCAACGTTGATCTGCAGGGGGAGTTAAATGTTAGTCCCGTCACCTAAATGGTTAGATACCGGAAATAATGCCTGGCAGCTGGCGGCAGCGACCTTTGTCGGCCTGCAAAGCATTCCCGGACTGATGGTTCTTTATGGCGGCGTCGTCAAAAAGAAATGGGCCATCAACTCGGCATTCATGACGCTCTATGCCTTTGCCTCGGTGTTAGTCGTCTGGATGCTGTTCGACTACAACATGGCCTTCGGGCCACAGTGGTATCCGTTCATAGGTCATCCGACACCGGCCATGTCGGCCGCATTCACGACCGGTCAGGCGACCGTCCCGGCGGCAGCCGCGGGCATGCCGGGTCTGACCTTCCCGATGGCCACGCTGGTGTTCTTCCAGTTCGTGTTCGCGGCCATCACCGTCATCATTCTCGGCGGCTCGGTATTGGGGCGCATGAGCTTCAAGGCCTGGGTGATCTTCTGCCCGGTCTGGATGACACTGGTCTATACCGTGGGCGCATTCAGCCTATGGGGTGGCGGCTGGCTTGGCAGCATGGGTGTGGCCGACTTCTCCGGCGGCTACGTGATCCATCTTGCGGCAGCCTGCTCCGGCTTCGTCGCCGCGGCGATGGTCGGGCCACGCCTGCAGCAGGACCGTGACCATTTCCCACCCAACAGTCTGCTGATCACCCTGGTCGGTGCCGGCATCCTGTGGCTGGGCTGGAATGGCTTCAACGGCGGCGATCCGTACTTCGCCAATGCGAATGCCGGTGCGGCCGTGCTCAACACCAACATCGCCACCGCCGTGGCGGTCCTGGTGTGGACGCTGATGGACAAGATGTCCTACGGCAAGCCCTCGGTGATCGGCGCGGTCAACGGCATGATCGCAGGCCTGGTGGCCATCACTCCCGCCGCCGGGTATGTGGATGGTTGGGGCGCTTTGATCATCGGCGTGTGCGCGGGCATCCTGCCGTGGCTTGCCATGAACAAGCTGCAGAAGACCAAGCTGTTCATGAAGGTCGACGACACGTTGAGCGTGTTCTCAACGCACGGTTGTGCCGGCCTCATGGGCGGTCTGCTGACCGGCATCCTCGCCAACCCGGCGATGCTTGAATACATCGGCACGGACAAGGATGCGCCCGGAGTCAACATCACCGGTTGGTTCTACGGCAATCCCAAGCAGCTGCTGCTGCAGGCCGAAGGCGCCGCGTTCATCATCGTGTACAACGTGATCGCCACGTTCATCATCCTCAAGGTCATTTCATTCATCACGCCGTTGCGCATGGATGAGGCGACCCTGAAGGTGGGTGACGATGCGGTTCACGGCGAGACGGCCTACGCGATCGGCACCGAAGGGGAATGATGTAGCTTGGCCTGTCGGACACCGCGGTGTTGCTGTCAGCACCGCGGTGTCCTTTTAAGACCATGTCGAGATAGGGCTCGGTAAGAGATTCTCTGTGGACCCTGGGCTTTGGCCCAAAGGGGGGGTCATGAGCAGCAGAGACTACATAGCGGTCCCAGGCTGTCCCGGCCTGCGGTTATGCGTGCGTTCGTTTGCGCCGCACAGCCCCACCATCGGTTTGTGCTATATCGGCCCCACCTCCGAGCTGATCACGGCCGGGGTTGCCACCCTGGAGATGCTGACCACCGTCAAGAGCGGTTTCGATGCGGCGGGCGATCATTACACGACCGATGCGCACTGGAACGTGTCCGGACCCGGGCTGCCGCAGCGCTATCGCATCTGGCGCAAGATGAAGCGGGCACGGGCCTTGTCGATGCCGGGCGTACACGAGGCCCTGGCTCATATGGCGGCGCAGGCGCGCCGCAATCGCGCCGCTGCGCTAATGCCGCAGCAGCGACACAAGCAGCGCCAGCGCTAGCAGCCCCGCCAGGGCCTTCCAAAACGGCAGCGGGGCGCGTTCGTACAGGGTCAGGGGCCGACGCACCGGCGCCGGGGCGCGCGCCGGGCCCGCCTCCAGCTCCGCTGCCAGTTCGCTCATATCGCGATAGCGTTTGGCAGGATCAAGGGCGATGGCACGCGCAATGGCATCCTGCAGCCAGGACGGCAGATCCGGTCGCAGCGCCGTGAGTTCCTTGGGTCGATCGCGGGCCGCGGCTCCCGCGGCGTCGGGATTGCCATAGGGGAACTCACCGGTAAAGGAGCGAAACAGCGTGACCCCCAGGGCGTAGATATCCGTGGCCACGCTTCCGGGATCTCCGGCGAGCATTTCGGGCGCCACATAGCCGCTGGTACCGGGAATATCCTCGGGCGGGAAGTCCTCCAGACCCGGCACGCGCACGACACCCAGATCGATGAGCTTCAGCGACCCTTCGCCTTCCAGGATCACGTTGTCGGGTTTGATGTCGCGATGGATGATGCCATCGCGATGCAGCGCCGCGGCGGCCCGGGCCAGTCTGATGGCAATGTGGCGCCCCTCCTCGAGGCCCAGGGCCGGCGAGCGCGTGATGCGGGTCTCGAGCAGTTCGCCCTGATACAGCGGCATGACGGTGTACAGGCAGGTCTGGCGGCCCTGTGGCAGTTCGATGATGCGGCCCAGCCAGGGGCTGTCCACACGGGCACCCACCCAGGCCTCGCGCAGGAACGCCTGCCGGTAAGCGCTGACTTCTGCCACCTTGGGCTTGGGGAATTTGAGCACCACGTCGCCGCCTTCGATCTCATCAGTGGCGGCGAACAGTCGGGTGTAGCGACCTTCGGACAACAGCGTCTTGAGCACGAAGCCATCGATGGTCTCGCCACCTTGCGGTGTGGGGATGATCGGCAGGTGCATGATGGCCGCACCGATATCCGCCGATTCCGCCGTCGGCAGCTCCACCACATCCAGCACCAGCGCCGTGCAATTGTCGGTGCTGCCGGAATCCAGCGCGGCCGCAACCAGTGCGCGGGCCGTATCAGAGGGCGCCGAACGAGCGCGCAGGATATCGGCGATGCTCTCATCGATCATCGACCCATGCACGCCGTCACTGCACAGCAGGAAGCGGTCGTGCCGGGCCGTGGGCTGGGCGATGTAGTCCAGGCGCGCCTCCGGCTCCACGCCCAGCGCGCGATACAACGTGCCCGCGCGCTGGGAGTGATCCTCGCGCACGTGGTCGGTGGTGAGACAGGTCAGGCGTTGACCCGAGAGCCGATAGGCACGCGTGTCACCCACGTGCAGCACATGCGCGACGCGACCGCGCAGTACCAGCCCCGTGAAGGTGCAGCCCATGCCGGCCAAAGACAGATCCCGTTGACCTTGAGAGTGCATCCAGGCGCTGAGCGCGTTGAGCACCTGGGCGCCGGAACGACGCACTTCGGTGGTCTCGGGCAGCTCGCACATGCCATCCAGGAATCCGCGCACCGCCGTCTCGGCGGCCACACGTCCGCCCTTGGCGCTGCCGATGCCATCGGCAATGGCGGCGACCACGTCCCGGCGCGGCTGCGGCAGATCGGTGCCGAAAACCGCACCGGCGAAGTCCTCGTTGGCGCTGCGCGGTCCGGTCGCCGAGAAGAATCCGACGCTGGCCTTGATGCCCGAAACGCGCTCAGCCACCGCAGATGCCTAGGAAACCGGCTTCAGGGGATCCGGCCGGCACAGGTCATAGAGAAAATAGCCCCCGGTGCTGGAGGCAACGATCACCGTCAGTTTTCCGGTCTTGCGGTCCAAAGTGTAATTGCCGCCATCCTTCTGGTCGTGCCAGGCGATGCTCGCATCACTGATGCGCGCCGGATAGGCATCGACCGTGCTCCTGGCGAAATCGACGCTGATCTTCCAGTTCGCGCCGCTCACCGGATTGGTGCAGGTCATCGTGGTCGCCGCCGCGGGCGTCGTGGCGCTGGCGGGGCCGGCCACCGCCCCCAGCATGACCGCGATGCCGGCCAGCCGCCGCCGGTTCATCCGCCGCAAATAAGTCGACGCCATCATAGTTAGCCTTGCCAAACCTCGAAGCGGGTCATTATCGGGGCATGCGTGTCTTCAGAGCTAGCCACGTGCACGCAGGATCGTGTTGCGTCGTGTCATTTTCTATGGCATATATTAATCCATATGGGTGAATATAAAGGGCTCGACAACACGCTCGTGGCGCTGGCCGATCCGACGCGGCGCGCCATACTCGCGCGGCTCTCGGCCGGCGAGGCGCGGGTGACGGACATCGCCGCCGCCTTTCCCATTTCACTCAACTCGGTATCCAAGCACCTGCGGATCCTGGAGCGGGCCGACCTGGTCCGCCGCCGCCGGGCGGGTCGCGAACATCTGATGACGCTCAACCCGAAGCCCGCTGATGCGATCGCGAAGTGGCTCCGGCAGCAGCACGCACAGTGGCTGTGGCGGCTGGCCGAACTCGACAAAATCCTCACCCAGGAGTCGCCATGACCGAAGCTTCGACCTCGCGGGTCGTGGTCAGCCATTCCTTTGCGGCATCGGCCGAGCGGGTATTTGACGCTTTCCTGGATCTGAACATCGCACGCCGCTTTTTGTTTGCGACGGCGACCGGGGAAATGATCACTGCGCAGATCGATGCGCGTGTCGGCGGTCAGTTCACCTTCATCGAGCGACGGCCGGACATGGGTGAGGTCAGGCACGTGGGCGAATATCTGGAAATCGATCGACCACGACGCCTGGTGTTCAGCTTCGGGGTGCCGCAATTTGATCCGCGCATGACCACGGTCAGCATCCAGATCCGACCCAGCGGCGCGGGTTGCGAGTTGACCTTGACGAATGAGGGCGTGCCACCCGACTACGTCGCGCGCAACCACGAGGGCTGGAGTCGGATCCTGGCGGGACTGCTGCGCGCCTATGAGGGACAACAGGCGGCCGGCTGGCGCGATGAGGACTGACCCGGGTCAGTCGCGCCGCTGCTTGGCCAGCACCATGGTGTCGAAGAGCTCGTAGTTGGAGCTTGGCGACCGGTCCACAGCCACCGCGTGGTAGTAGCGCATCGTGATCGAGGTCCTGCCACCCGGCCGGCCCGGATCCAGATCGAAGACTGCAAGACCGTAGCCGGTGAGCGTGTCCCGGCGGGCCGACCAGATCGCATCTTCCACGGCATCGGCGTTGAGTTTCATGAAAACCCCGGGTGAACCGCTCGGCGTGGGTCGGTTGGCGCGAGTGATGACCTTGGCCTGCGGTACTGCAGTGCGGACATTCGCGCCGTAGACATCGGTTGGTGAGCTGGTGCCACCGCAACCCAGGATCAGGTGAATGGTGCCGCCACGGGTGTCGAACTCACCTCCGCTGGGTTCGGTGGTGATGACCGGGCGCGGCTGGCAGGTGTCTACCGCAGCGCCCGTGGCGGCATCGCGTCCGACATTGTGATTGCAGCCGCGCACTGGCCAGCTGCGCTCGTAGTCATGATCATGGCCGCACAGGACCAGGTCCACGCCATACTCATCGAACAGGGGCAGCCAGGCCTCGCGAATGCCCCTGTCGGAGCCGTTGCCGTTCATCGAGGAGCTGAGCGCATCCTGATGCATCTGGACGATGATCCAGTCAAGGGTCGAATCATGCCGGGTGGCCGCCAGAGTCTGCGCGAGCCATCGGGTCTGCGCGCCGTTGCTGTAGCCGCGTACATAGAAGGAGGTTCCCGGTTCAAAGCGCGCATGGCCCGTGCCGCGCGCGGCAACCAGCGGCTCAGGCCCGGTGACGAAGGGGCCGCTGTCCTGATAGATCACATCATCGGCCGCGAGTGATATGAAGAGCGCCGAGCCGACCCGGAAGCTGTACCAGCGCCCGGGGAAGCGCGTGCCATTGTCGGGCAGCGTGAAGCGAGTCAGGTAGGAGTTCATGCCCTGCTCACCATTGCCGAATTCAATCTCGTGGTTGCCGGGACAGGGCATCCAGGGACGCTGCGCCGCGGAGCGCTGTACATTGCGGCCGAAATCCGCCCACACCGCCGGCTGCGCTATGGGATTGAGGTTGGCATAGCACAGGTCGCCATTGAGCAGATGAAACAAGGGCTCGAAGCGTTCAACCGCGTCGACGGCGTGATGGCTCTGGGGCGATGACATCACCCAGGAGCTGACCGGCGTTGCCAGATCACCGTAGCTGGTCCAGCGAAATGCAACCTTGCCGCGCGGCGCGGTGCGGAAGGTCGCGGTGAAAGGCGGCGTTTGCCGGTCATTGTCCGCGGTCACCGCATAGTGATACTTCGAGTCGGCCGCGAGCCCCGCCAGAGTCGCATGGTAGGTGAACACGGTTTGCCCGTTGAGCCCATCGGTATAGACACGCTGCAGGGCATGAACCACCGTGGATCCGGACCCGGGTTGGCTGAGGATGACCCGCGGATTGAGCGCCTGTGCCGGCGCGGCCCAGGACACGATCACGGTTCGTGAGGGGTCGGCACCCCAGGTCAGATGGACCTGCTCGGGCGTTGCATCGGCAAGCAACTCGCGCGACCGACTCGAATGCGCCAGGGGAGATGCGACCCAGGCGGCGCCGGCCGCCCGCAGCAGGTCGCGCCGCGAAATCGCTGTGCGAGCAGGCTGCGTGTCATCCGCGCCGCTGCGCGTTTCAGCGTCTTGGGGTGTCATGGCTTGCGTCATGCTGATTGGGACAGTGGACTGTAGCAGTCACTCCATGTGACCATCATTACCCGCCTGGAGGCCGTATGAAATTTTCCCTGTGCGCAGCATTGGCGTGCGTGCTGGCGCCGCTCGCCATGCCCGCACGGGCGGACCTCGCGAGCGGGTCCATGGACGTGCACTGGAATCAGGGCGCGCCGAACTGCGCGGCGACACCCGCGCCGCCACTTCAGGTACACCGCTACAACGACCAGACCTTCATCATCCGTGAAAGCCTTTGTGCCACCAGCCAGGCACCCTTTCTGTATCTGCTGATCGGCACCAAGCGCGCGCTGCTCATCGATACCGGCGATGTGGCCGACCCGACCAAGATGCCACTGGCCAAGACCGTTCTGGGGCTGCTGCCGGGCGCGACAGCGGGGAAACTGCCGCTGCTGGTGGTGCACACACATGGCCACTCCGACCATCGTCGCGGCGATGGCCAGTTTCAGGGGCTGCCGCATGTACAGGTGGTGGGCACCGATCTTGAACAGGTGACCCAATATTTTGGATTCAAGGACTGGCCGACCGGGAGCGCCGTCGTGGACCTGGGGGATCGCCAGGTCGATGTATTGCCCACGCCAGGACATGACGTCGCCGAGGTCTCCTACTACGACCACGGGACCGGCCTGTTCTTCTCGGGTGATTTCTTTCTCCCCGGGCGGCTGCTCATCGCAGACCAGGCGGCCGATATTGCCAGCACGCTGAGGGTGGCCGACTTCGCCAGGTATCACCCCGTGGCTTATGTCCTGGGCAGTCACATCGAGCTGGATGCCGACGGCCACGGCTTTGGCCAGTGGTCGCACTATCACCCCAAGGAACACGTCCTGCAGATGGACCACGATGTGCTGGTGGCTTTGCCGGAGATCATCGGCCAGTTCAATGGCTTCTACACCCGCTTCGGGATGTTTGTCATGGTGGACCAGAGCCGGGTCCTGGGGACCATCGGCCTCGCCCTGGCAATCCTGCTGGTGGGGGTGGCGTGGGGGATCCGTCACCTGATCATCAGCCGCCGCCAGGATAGCGCCTGATGCCGGCCTCAACGTTGGCGACCTTCTGCCTCACGCCTTGAGGGCGCGCGCGACGAACGATCGGGCCACCCTGGTACGTGGAACGTCCCCATCAAACCATTCGCGCACATCCTGATCGAGGCCGATGCCATGCATGTAGTTGTACAGTGCTTTGCGCAGTGGCTTGCCAAATGCGTCATGGTCGACGCCGGTCGCATCGGTGAAACTGATGTCATTGTTGGCGAAGGTCGGGTTCACCGGCGGATACAACGTCACGCCATACTCGTGCGGATGCTTGCCGACCGGTGAATGCACGGTGCAGGTAAACCGGTGGAAAAATCCCGATTGGATGCAACCGGCGGCGAACAGCTGTCGAACGTACTCCAGCGCATCCACGGTATCCTGAACGGTCTGAGTGGGAAAACCGTACATCAGATAGGCGTGCACCAGGATGCCGGCATCGGAAAATGCGCGCGTCACCCGTGCAACCTGCTCCACCGAGACGCCTTTTTTCATCAACCTGAGCAGCCGGTCCGATGCCACTTCAAGGCCGCCGGTGACTGCTATGCAGCCGCTGTCGGCGAGCAGCCGGCACAAATCGGTGTTGAAGGATTTCTCGAAACGGATGTTGCCCCACCACGAAATATCCAGCTTGTGTTGCAGCAGGGCATTGGCCAGTGACTTCAGCGCCTTGGGTGGCGCGGCTTCGTCCACGAAGTGGAAGCCGCTCTGTCCGGTTTCGCGGATGAGGGCCTGGATGCGCGCGACCAGCACATCGGTGGTCGCCAGGTCGTAGCGGGTTATGTAGTCGAGGTTCACATCGCAGAAGCTGCACTTCTTCCAGTAGCAGCCATGCGCGACGGTGAGCTTGTTCCAGCGTCCGTCGGACCACAGCCGATGCATGGGATTGAGCAAGTCGAGCAGCGACAGATAGTCACCCAGGGGCAGTCCGTCGTAGGTGGGCGTCCCGGTCTCGGCGAATGCCAGATCCGGCTCGCGATGGTCGACGTAGTGAAGCCGGCGCGTGAAGGTGCGCACCAGTTTCTCCAGGGGCCTGCGCTGCTGCAGATGTTCGATCAGGGCGAGCAGCGGCCGCTCGCCGGCATCCAGGGTGACGAAGTCGAAATAATCAAAGACGCGCGGCTCGTTCAATTGACGCAGTTCGGTATTGCAGTAGCCGCCGCCCAGTACCGTCACCACCGCCGGGCGGGTTCTCTTGATGGACTGCGCAATGCGAAAGGCGCCGTAGACATTCCCGGGAAAGGGCGCGGTGATGAGCACCAGTGTCGGATCATGCTGCGCCAGCGCCCGTAGCGTCAGTTCATGCAGCGCGGTATCGACCAGGCTTGCGGGCGCAAGCAGCGCCTCATGCAGCTGATCGAAGTGCGCCTGGCTCGCCGCCAGCGACTCCGCATAGCGCACGAACTCGAAGCGTGGATCAATGGCCTCACGGATGACGTCCGCCAGATCATTGAGATACAAGGTGGCGAGGTGTTTGGCGCGATCCTGCAGGCCCAGCGCGCCGAAGGCCCAGTCGAGCGCGTCCGCGCCGCCCGGGCCACTGTCCACATAGTTCTCGAGCGCGAGGAAGCGCGGTCCCTCGGGCAGGTAGCGACGCGAAGCGATGCGGTGGGCAAGGCTGGGGTCCCGACCTTGCACGAAGCGAATCACCGGCGCGATGGTGCTGCGATAGATGGCGCAATTTTCCAGGAAAAACCGCACCGCGGGTGCGCGCCGCCGCGCCGGCAGCAGCCGCGCCTGCTGCTGCATGGCCTGCAGGCCTTCGGCCGACAGCAACTGCAGCGCCAGCGCGATGGAAAGATCGGTCTGGGTTGCCGCAAAGCCGCGCGCGCGCAGGAATCCGGTGAGGTAGGCCGTGGCGGGATACGGCGTATTCAACTGGGTCATCGGCGGGATGATCGACAGGATGCGCGGGGCGGGCGTTTCGATCATGCGCGAAAGTATAATGCGGTGTAGATTCCACACAACCTGATTGCAGAGTTGCCCATGGCCGTGACTTCCAAAGCTTTGCTGGCCTTGAACCTGATGCTGGGACTGTCCCTGTGCAGCGCCAGTTTTGCGCGCGATGAGGCGGCGCGGCTCGCGGCGCTGAAATCACGTGTGCAGGCCATGGCGCAGGAGACGGCCTGCGTCGAAGCCATCACCAAGATCCAGACTCTGGGACGGGCCTTCGGCTATTACACCGACAAGGGTTACTTCGGCGAAGCGGCTGATCTGTTCACCGAGGAGGGCAGCTTCCAGTGGGGCGTTGATGGCATCTACCGGGGCAAGGCCCACATCAGGGAGCTTTTGACCCGCCACGGCGGCGGCAGCATGACGGACGGCCCAGGACTGCCCTTCGGCCGCCTCAACCTGCGCATGCAGTTGCAGCCGGTGGTCACCGTCGCCGCCGATGGCAACAGTGCGCATGCCCGCTGGCGCGAATGGGGCCTGCTCGGTGAGTACAAGAAGTCGGCCACCTGGGGCGATGCCATCATCGAAGATGACTATGTGAAGCAGAACGAGGTGTGGAAGATCGCCGCGCGTCGCTACTACCTGAACTTCGAAGCGCCCTACCAGGGAGGCTGGGCGGCGCTGAAGGCGGTCAGCGGCGATTGGCGTTCACCAGTGGCGAAGGAGTTTCCGCCCGATGCGCCGGTGCCGCAGCAGTATCAGCCGTTTCCCGCGCTGTTCGTGCCGCCCTACGACTATGCGGGTACCTTGGCTGCGATCCAGAGCCGGGCACCGTTCGATTCACCCCAGCGTCCGGATGACGCGCTGGGCAGGCTCGAGGCGCTGGCTGACGCCAAGGAGCTGCAACTGGCGCGAACGCACTCAGTGCGGGCCATCGAGAACCTGCAGGCCATGTACGGTTACTACATCGACAAGGGTCAGTGGCACAAAGCCGCCAGCCTCTTCAGCCGCGACGGGACCTATGAATCCGGCCAGAGCGGTGTGTACATCGGCACCGCCCATGTCGAGCGTGCCCTGTCCTTGATGGGGCCGCCGGGCCTGGCGCCGGGCCAGCTCAATAACTACGTGATGGTGCAGCCCATCATCAACGTGTCCGACGACAACCGCACCGCCAAGGCGCGCTGGCGCAGTGATGTGCAACTGGCGCGCGACGGGCACGGTCGCTGGGGGGGCGGTGTCTACGAGAACGAATACGTCAACGACAAGGGCACCTGGAAGTTCAGCAAGCTGCACTTTTACGTGACCTTCTGGGGGGACTACGACCAGGGATGGGCGGCCAAGCCCTATCCGATGGACCCACCCAGCACCACCAATCCGCCCGACCGGCCGCCGACGCTGGTCTATCAGTCGTTCCCGAAGCTGCAGATCGTGCCCTATCACTACAACAATCCCGTCAGCGGCAGACCCACGCCGGGCGAGCACGAGTAGCGTCATGCTGAAAAAGACAGTGATGGCATTCGTTTCGCTTTGGGCGGCGGCCGCCTATGCGCAGGGGAGCCAGGAGCTGCAGGGACTGGAGCAACAGCTCAACAGCCTCGGTGATCGCATCCAGCGCCTGCAGGATCTGACCGAGGTCGAGATCGTGCAGGATGCCTATGGCTATTACGTGGACAAGGCCCAGTGGCACTACCTGGCGGAACTGTTTGCGCCGGATGCGACCCTGGAAATCGGCGGCAAGGGTGTCTTCCTGGGCCGCGCCCGAGTCTTCGAATACATGCATGTCGGACTGGGTCCCATCGGCCCGCGCGATGGTTTGCTGATCGATCACCAGCAGTTCCAATGCCTGCCCACGATCGAACCGGATGGCGTTACGGCCCACGTCCGATGCATCGCTTTCGTGATGAGCTCAGGCGGCTGGGGGCACAATTACTACGAGGACAAATTCGTCAAAATCAACGGCGTGTGGCAGTTCCAGAAGCTGCATGGGCCGTTCAACATGTACTCCGGATACAAGGTCGGCTGGCTCGACAATACGATTCTCAATACCTACCCTGAGAAATGGCCGCCGTGGCCGGATCTGCCGCCGACCGTCATCTATCTGACCTACCCGAATTACTATATCGAGCCATACCACTATCCAAATCCGGTGACGGGAAAACCGATGCCACCTCCCAGTCCGAGGGCGGGTGGCGAGGCGTTTGGGCGGTAGGGCCCGCACATCAACCACGAGACAAGGA
>DATHMK010000098.1:0-52329 GCA_035487155.1 Steroidobacteraceae bacterium | reverse complement strand
CCCGCACGGATTGCCGCCATTCATGTCAGTCGCCTATCCCAACCCGTCCTGCCCGCTGCAGCTGCGCCAGGCCGCAGCCGATGCCGCACAGGCCGGCGCCGATGTCATGGTCGCAGTCCTGGACGGAGCCATTGTCGCCCTGGAGATGGGCCGCGCCTCGCTGCTCGAGGGCCAGTGGCAGCATGCGGCACGGCAAATCCTTGCCACCTGCCAGCTGCTGCAGGCCCTGCGCGACAATGTGGATGTGCTGGGCGGGGATCCGCTCGCCGCCAATCTCGCCGAGCTGTACGATTATGCAGGCCAGAAGGTCGGCCTCGCGGCCGCCGCGAAAAGCCGGGCACCCCTGGATGAGGTCTGGCACTTGTTGAAGGAGGTGCGGGCCGCGTGGTTTGCACTGCCCGCCGCGGCGCGCATGAAGGCTGCCCGCCCCGCAACAGCCCTGCAGATGTGGAGCCCCGGCTCATGTTCGATGGTTCCGATACAGTAGTTCTCTATAACGAACTGGCCTACGAGGAAGTTCTGCCCGTCAGTTGGGCCCCCGTGGCGGGCGGCATGGATGGGGCCGTCGCCGCCAGTTTCACGGAGCGCAATGTGCGTCTGCTGCAGGCCCTGGCAGCCATCGAGGATCACGGTGTTTCCGACAAGCCCGACGAGTCGGCACCGGACCTGACGCGCCTGGACTTCAAGATCAACCTGCTGCTGGACCTGGTCGGGCAGCTGGTCGTCGCCAACCGTCCGCGTCCGGCACCGGTGGCCATCCGCTTCAACTCCCACGGTGCCCTGTGGCACGCTCCCGCCCCGTTGCCGCTGGCCGGCACACTGGGCGTCGCCGAGATTCACCTGCGCGATTTCCTCGCCGAACCATTGCGCCTGGTGGGCACCCTCACCCAGGTCAGCGCCGAGGGTGAGCTGACGGTGCGCTTCGCGCCCGTGGGAGAGGCGCTGGCGGATCTGCTGGAGCGGCTGATCTTCCGCCATCATCGCCGTCAGGTCGCCGGCATCCGCCAGCCGCGTCGCGACTGATCCAAACAAGGCGCGCCGCGCCGATGCCAGGGCAAGGCAGCTGGGGATGCGCTAGGCTGCGTGCCGGCACCCCGGCCACATCACGTTTCCAGGTGGGTCAAATGTGATTGGAGTCACGGCTTGGGAGCGCCGCATACTCACGGGGGTAGCCGGTTCTTTATATTGGCGGGCAAATGTAGGGAGATTCGATGGCGGCGCCCGAAATGGCCGTGATCCCGGGACTGCACCGGGAAGAGGCCCGTGAACCTAAACTGATGCCGCGCGCAGAAGAGCGCCCGCGGGTACGGCTGCCGACCGGAACCTCCTTTGCCATCCGCGACGTCATCTCCCTGATCCGACAGGTCGCCGAACACGATTCAACCGTCCTCATCCTCGGTGAATCCGGCACCGGCAAGGAAGTGGCGGCGCGCGCCATACATGATCTGAGTCCGCGCCGGCAGCGGCCGTTTGTTGCGGTCAATTGCGGCGCCATTCCGGCGGAGTTACTGGAGTCAGAGCTCTTCGGCCATGAGAAAGGCGCCTTCACCGGTGCCGTCGCGACCCGCAAGGGCCGCTTTGAAATCGCCGAAGGCGGCACGCTGTTCCTCGATGAAATCGGCGACATGAGCCCCACCATGCAGGTGAAGCTGCTGCGGGTGCTGCAGGAGCGCATCTTCGAGCGCGTCGGCAACCACGTACAGGTGCGCTGCAATGTACGCATCATCGCTGCCACCCACCGCAACCTGGAGGAGTCCATCGCCCACGGGTCCTTTCGCGAGGATCTGTTCCACCGGCTGAATGTATTCCCCATTGAAATGCCGGCGCTGCGCAGCCGCATCGAGGATCTGCCGCTGCTGGTGCGCGATTTCATCGCGCACAACATGGCAGAGGGTCGCGGCCAGGTACAGCTCGCGCCGCTGTCGCTGGCGGCGCTGTCACTGCATCGCTGGACCGGCAATGTGCGCGAGCTCGCCAACCTGATCGAGCGTCTCTCGATCGTGTGTTCCGGACGCGTCGCCCACGTCCGGGACCTGCCCGCCAAATACCGCCCGTCTGACTGGACCGCCGTCACCGAGCCGCCGCAGATCTCCGCCGCCGAGCAGCACTCGCATGAGCCCACGGCGCCGGAGTTCCTGTTTGGCGAGGAAGGGGCCCCGGAACTGCTCAGTGCCGGGGCTCTGCTGGAACATTCCGACCCGGCCGAATCAGCCCACGGTGCTGTGCCGCGGGCCGCGGCTGATGCGGGAATCGCCGATGCCGGGACGCTTCCGGCCGCCGGCATCGACCTGCGCGCGCACCTCACACAGATTGAACGGCGTCTCATCGAGCAGGCGCTGGAGCGTTCCGGCGGTACCGTGGCGCACGCCGCGCGGCTGCTCGGCCTGCGTCGCACGACCCTGGTAGAGAAGCTGCGCAAGCTCGGCCTGGTGAGCGTCGAGGTCGCCGCTTCGGAACTCGCCAGCACCGACAGCGCGACGGAAGATTGACGGCAAGCGGCAGATTCATGCCGCTGCATGTGAAGGCCATCACGCTTTAACGGCAATTCGCCGCCGGGCACGCCTCTTGCACCGCTCCCCCCGCAACAGCATTTCGGTTCGGGGTTTGAATGGTCCAGGATTCCACAAACGCAGTTTCAGCCAACGCCCGGCGCGCCTTTGAGCCGCAACCGGTCGCCAGTGCCGAAGCCTCACAGCACCTGCTGGAGCTGGCGCGACGCGTCGCGGCCAGCGACTGCACCGTGCTCATTGTCGGAGAGTCCGGCACCGGCAAGGAGGTGCTCGCGCGCTTCATCCACCGCTTCTCGCCACGCAGCAACGGTCCGTTCGTCGCCGTCAACTGCGCGGCGATTCCCGAGAACATGCTCGAGGCCATTCTGTTCGGCTACGAGCGCGGCGCTTTTACCGGCGCCCACACCACACATCCGGGAAAATTCGAACAGGCACAGGGCGGCACTCTGTTGCTGGATGAGATCACTGAGATGCCCCTGAGCCTGCAGGCCAAACTGCTGCGCGTGCTGCAGGAGCGCGAGGTGGAACGTCTCGGCGGACGCACGCCGATTGCGCTGGAACTGCGGGTGCTGGCCACCACCAATCGTCGGCTGCGCGAGGAAGTCGCGGCCGGACGCTTTCGCGAGGATCTTTACTACCGCCTCAATGTATTTCCGCTGGGGCTGTCGCCCCTGCGCCAGCGTCGCGATGACATTCTGCCGCTCGCCATGCAGCTGCTGGGACAGCGCTCGCGCATCGGTGAGCCGATTCCGGCGCTGAGCGCCGATGCCGCACAAGTGCTGCTCACCTATCCGTGGCCGGGCAATGTCCGCGAACTCGACAACCTGCTGCAGCGGGCCCTGATCCTGGTCAACGGCCCGGTGATCGGCCGCGAGCACATTCAGTTTGAACCGGCACCGGATGTGCCGGTGAGCGTCCCGGCGCCGGCGCCGGCCATCAGTGCCCCGCCAGCCCCTGAACTCAACTGCGCCGCGCCTGCCGAACCGCAGGCCTCGAACCGCGCCGCTGCCAGCGACGACGCGCGCGGCTCGCTTGCCGATTCGCTGGGGCAAACCGAGCGCAATGTGCTGCTCGAAGCCCTGCGCGACGGCGGCAGTACGCGCCGCGAGATTGCCGAGCGCCTCGGGATCTCGCCCCGAACCTTGCGTTACAAGCTCGCCCGGCTGCGTGCCGCGGGCATCGATGTTCCTGCCGTCTGACAAGCGGAGCCACGCCCATGAGCCAGTTACAGATTGATCAGGTCCTGTCCCAGATCCGCAGCCTCGCGGCCCAGACGCAGGCCCCGGCCATACGGCCCGCCGGGCTGGTCAGCGACGCGGCCGCGGCCTCCGCTACCGGCGCGGTCTCCGGCACCGGCAGCAGCTTTGCGACACTGATGAAAAGCAGCCTTGACCAGGTCAATCAGAGCGAACTGCGCGCCAATGATCTGGCGGACAAGTTCGAGCGCGGCGTGCCGGGGGTGGATCTGCCCACCGTCATGCTCGAGGCCAACAAGGCCAACGTGTCCTTTCAGGCGGTGAACGCGGTACGCAACCGGCTGATCAGCGCGTACACGGACATCATGAACATGCAGCTGTAACCCGCACCGATTCGCGAGTCATGACTTTCAAAACTAAGAATTTCCGGAGCTCACTGTGAGTACGGCGACGACTGCCGAAGTGGTTTATCCACGCTGGACCCAGGGTCTGCGTCCCATCCTGCTGCTGGTTGGCATCGCCGCGGCTGTCGCGGCCGGGGTCACCGTGGTGCTGTGGTCGCGCGGCCCCAACTACAGCATGCTGTATGCAAATCTCGCCGCCGAAGACCAGGCGCAGATCACCCAGGCGCTGGATGCGGCCACCATCCCCTACCGGATGGAGGCCGGCTCAAACGCCATCATGGTGCCCAGTGAGCGCCTTAGCGAGGCGCGCCTGAAGCTGGCGGGTCAGGGCCTGCCGGACAACGACAATGGCTTCTCGATGATGACCAAGGATCCGGGCCTGGGCGTCAGCCAGTTCGTGGAAAACGCGCGCTACCAGCACGCCATGGAGACCGAACTCGCGCACACCATCGCCAGCCTGCGGCCCGTGGATGGCGCCCGGGTGCACCTCGCGGTGCCGCGCCAGTCAGCCTTCGTTCGCGACCAGCGCGATGGCAGCGCCTCGGTGTTCGTGCAGTTGAAGCCGGGCCGCCGCCTCGAACAGGAGCAGGTCCAGGCCATCGTCAACCTGGTCGCCTCCAGTGTTCCGGACCTGCATTCCAACCAGGTCACGGTCATCGACCAGCAGGGGCATCTGCTGACCGCGCCACAGGGCACCGATGACTCATCGTTGCGCGAGGAGCGTTTCCAGGTCGTGCAGCGCATGGAAGATGACTACGAGCAGCGCATCGAATCCATTGTCACACCCATCGTCGGGATCGGGCGGGTGCGCGCGCAGGTCGTGGCGCAGGTGGACACCTCGACCACCGAACAGGCCACCGAGGACTACAAGCCCGGCAGCCAGATCGTGCGCAGCGAGCAGGAATCCAACAGCGCCAGCCGCGACGCTGCCCAAGGCGGCGGCGTACCCGGGGCACTGTCCAACCAGCCTCCTGCCAGCGGTGTCGCCCAGGCGCCGCCGCCGAACAAGCCCCCGGTCCCCGCCGCGGCAACCGGCCAGGCGCAGACTCAGGCCGGCGCCGATGCGGCCGCGACCGTCAGCAGCGCCCCGGACAACGTGTCATCGCAGAGCACCAAGAATTACGAAATTGACCGCACCGTGGCCTACACGCGCCAGCCGGCCGGACAGTTGAAGCGTCTCACGGTCGCCGTGGTGGTGGATGACATGCCGGTCATCGGCAAGGACGGCAAGCCCGCCAAGGGCCGTCCGCTGACCGATGCCGAACTGGCACACATCACCACCCTGGTGAAGGATGCGGTGGGCTTTGACCAGTCGCGCGGCGATAGCGTGAATGTGGTGAATGCTTCGTTCCGCAGTGAGGCGGCGCCGGTTGACACCGAGCTGGAGAAGGTCCCGCTGTGGGAGACGCCGCTGTTTCGCGACATGGCGAAACTGGCCGCCGGAGTAATCGTGCTGCTGGTGCTGGCACTCGCGGTGCTGCGCCCGATGATCAAGGCGCTGATGCCCAGCGCCCAAAGCCGCGGGCTGCTCGCCGGTCCCGGTGACAATGTCGCCCTCGGCGGCGGCGGAAGCCCCGGGGCTTACACCGGTGGCATGCCGCAGCATGGCCAGGCCGGCGAGGCCGGCGGGGCTGCCGGTGGTGGCGGATACGCCGCACCGCCCGCCCCGGCAGTGCCCTACGATCAACAGATCACCAATGCCCGTGCGCTGGTGAACCAGGACCCCAAGCGCGTCGCGCAGGTAGTCCGCAACTGGGTGTCCGTCGATGAGTGATGCTGCCGCCACCAACGATGCCGAACGCAGCGGCACCGAGCGTGCGGCAATCCTGCTGCTCACCCTCGGGGAGCACGAAGCCGCTCAGGTGCTCAAGCACATGGGTGCCCGTGAAGTACAGAAAATCGGGGCCGCCATGGCGCAATTGCAGAACGTCTCGCGTGAAGAGGTCAGCGGCGTGCTGTCGGCATTTTCCGATGGCGTGGGGCGCCAGACCTCGGTGGGTGTCGGGGTGGATGAATTCCTGCGCAATGTCATGACCAATGCATTGGGCGAGGAGAAGGCCGCCAACGTCATCGAGCGCATCAACGTCGGCCTGCCCAACAAGGGTCTGGAGACCCTGAAGTGGATGGACTCGCGCAGTGTCGCCGAAGTGATCCACAACGAGCACCCGCAGATCATCGCCATCGTCCTGGCGTACCTTGAGCCGGACATGGCGGCCGATGTCATGCGCCAGCTGCCGACCAACCTGCATGCCGACGTGATGATGCGCATCGCGACGCTGGATGGCGTGCAGCCCGCGGCGCTCTCGGAGCTCGACGAGGTCATCGAGAAAAGCTTTGCCAGCACTTCCAGCCGCACCTCCGAACTGGGCGGCGAAAAGGCCGCGGCCAACATCATCAATGCGCTGGAACCGGCGATCGAATCAAGCGTGATGGAACACATCACCAATGTCGATTCGGCGCTCGGTGCCCGTATCCAGGACCTGGTGTTCGTGTTCGACAACCTTATCGATGTCGATGACCGCGGCCTGCAGGAGATCCTGCGCCAGGTGCAGGGCGATCAGCTGTTGCTGGCGCTGAAGGGCTGCGATGAGCCCCTCAAGCAGAAGATCTTCAAGAACATGTCGCAGCGCGCGGCGGAGATGCTGCGCGACGACCTGGAAGCCAAGGGCCCGGTGCGCCTCGCCTACGTGGAGGCCGCGCAGAAGGAAATTCTGGCCGTAGCCCGCAAGCTGGCCGAAGAAGGCACCATCGCGCTTGGCGGCAAGGGAGAGGCGTTTGTCTGACGCTAAAGGTACACGCTCCACCGTGGCCGAGCGCTGGTCGCTGCCGTCGGTGGAGGGCCCGATCGTCGGCGTGCGCCGCGACCCGCGCGCGCGCGAGGCGGAAACCACCCGCGCCAGCGAAGCCGCACGCAAGGCGGAAATGGACCGTGGTTACGAGGCAGGTCTGAGCGCGGGGCGCGCCGAACTGCAAAGCCAGAGCGACGCGCTCGCGGCCCGGGTGGCGCGACTGGATGAGATTCTGAACAGCCTGTGCCGCCCGTTGCCGGAGCTTGAAGCGCAGATCGAAGAGCAGCTGGTGCTGCTGGCGCTGGCGGTCGGCAAGCAGCTGGCGCGCCGCGAACTGAAGGCCGACCCCGGACAGATCGCGGCGCTGATCCGCGAGGCGGTAGGAAGATTGCCGGCGGCGGCGCGCGAGGTGCGGGTGCATCTGCATCCGCAGGATGCGGCCGCAATCGCCGAGCGGCTCGCAACCGCCGGACAGGAACGTGCCTGGAGCGTGATCGAGGATCCGACGCTCACCCGCGGTGGCTGCCTGGTGCGCTCCGAGAATTCACAGATCGATGCGCGCTTTGAAAGCCGCGTCAACGCCATGGTGAGCAGCATGCTCGGGGAGGAACGGGCGAGCGCCCGTCTCAACGATGCGCCCGAGGCTGCCGGCGAACCCGGTGAGACCGGCGAGGCCGGCGAAGTGCCCGCCTCATGAGCGCCGGACATGCCGCCACGAGCAACGCGCGACTCAAGGATTCCCTGAGCCGCTGCGTGCGTCAGGTCGAGCGTCTGCCGCCCCCGCCGGTGCAGGGCAGCCTCACGCGCATGGTGGGTCTGGCGCTGGAAGCGGTGGGCTGCCAGGCCGCCATCGGCGACAGCTGCGATGTCACGACCACCGATGGCGCGACGATCGAGGCCGAAGTGGTGGGTTTTTCCGGTGAACGCCTGTACCTGATGCCGACCGGCGATCCGCATGGCCTGGGTCCCAATGCGCGGGTGGTTCCACGGCAGCGTGCCGGCACCGTGGCCGTAGGCCCGCAGCTGCTCGGGCGCATCATCGATGGCGCCGCACAGCCGCTGGATGGCCTAGGTCCGCTCAACTGCGAGGAAACGGTGCGCCTCACCGGTGTGCCCATGAATCCCCTGGGACGACAGCCGATCTCACAGGCACTGGATGTGGGTGTGCGCACCATCAACAGCCTGCTCACGGTCGGGCGCGGCCAGCGTGTCGGCCTGTTCGCCGGCAGCGGCGTAGGCAAGAGCGTGTTGCTGGGCATGATGTCGCGCTACACCAGCGCCGATGTGATCGTGGTCGGCCTGATCGGGGAGCGCGGCCGCGAAGTGAAGGAGTTCGTCGACCGCATTCTTGGCCCCAAGGATCGCGAGCGAGCCGTGGTGGTGGCGGCGCCTGCCGATACGCCACCGCTGATGCGCCTGCACGGCGCCTGGCTGGCCACGGCCGTCGCTGAATATTTCAGGGATCGCGGCCAGAGCGTGCTGCTGATCATGGACTCGCTGACCCGCTTCGCGCAGGCGCAGCGCGAGATCGGGCTGGCCATCGGGGAAGCGCCGGCCACCAAGGGCTATCCACCCTCGGTGTTCGCGCGCCTGCCGCAGCTGGTCGAACGGGCCGGCAACGGCCTGCAGGGCAGTGGCTCGATCACCGCCTTCTATACCGTGCTCGCCGAGGGCGACGATCAGAACGATCCGATCGTCGATGCCGCGCGCGCCATCCTCGACGGCCACATCGTGCTGTCGCGCCGGATCGCCGAGGGTGGCCGCTACCCGGCCATCGATGTCGAAGCCTCGGTCAGTCGCGCCATGCATGAGATCGTGCCGCCCGAACACGAGGAGCTGGCGCGCCGCTTCCGCCAGCAGCTTGCGATCTATGAACAGAACCGTGACCTGATCGCCATCGGCGCCTACCAGCGTGGCAGCGACCCGCGTATCGATGCTGCGATCGCCATCTGGCCCAAGCTCGAGCGCTTCCTGCAACAGGACATGCGCACGCGCGTGGACTTCGACGGCAGCCTCGCCGCGCTGCACAGCGTGATGACTGACGGTGCCGCATGAGTCCCAAGCAACGTCTGCAGATGGTCCAGCGCGTCACCGATGAAAAGGAGCGCCAGCACGCCCGCAAGCTGGCCCAAAGCCGCACTCGGGTGGCGCAATGCGAGGCGAAGCTCAAGGAGCTGCAGGGCTATCGAGCGGACTATGTCCGTGACTTCGATAAGCGCGCTGCGGCCGGGATCCGCGGCGCCGGAATTCGTGAATTCCAGGCCTTCCTGGCCAAGCTCGCCGAGGCCATACGCCAGCAGGAGGAGCTTCTGGAGAAGGCACAGGCCGACAGCGAGGCGGAACGAACCCATTGGCAGGGCGCGGCGCAGCGCTCGCAGATCATGGACAAGGTTGTGGAACATCACACGACCAGGGAAACCAAGGCCCGGGACCGGCGCGAGCAGCGCGAGATCGATGACCGCGGCCAACGTACAGCAAAAGGGAGGCTTGACTCCGGTGGCAATTAATACCAACGCGTTGACGCTGGGCAGTGCGCTGCCGGCGAACAGCGGTTTTCAGACCCGCGCAAGCGGCACAGGCGGCAGCCCGGTTGCCAATGACCAGAATCAGGACCCGGATGCCGGTGCGCCGAGCGGCGGCAGTGCCGCGGGCGCCCAGGACTCCGGCAACGATATCCCGGCGCAGACAGCGGGCACGGCCCAGAAGACTGCCGGGCCCTCGGCGCAGACGCGCAATGCGCGCGCCACTGGCCCCGCTGCCACCAGCACCACCAGTGGGCCAGCCGGCACCGCACCGGGCAGCGACACCACCGATGCCGCAGAAGATTCAGCCACGGATTTCGGCAGCGTCATGGCCACGACCCTGGGGCGCAGCGCCGCCACCAGCGCCGAGGCCAGCGCACCGACCAAGGCCGCGACCAACGCCTCGGACCCGACCACGGCGGCGCCACCGGCTGCGACAACGTCCACCGACGCAGCGGCCTGGATGGCCCAGCTGCTCATGCCTCACGCAGTGGCCGCGCCCTCCGGCGCGACACCCGTGGCAGCCAAATCAACCGCCGGCGCAGCGATTGCCGGCGGTGCGGTCAGTGCTGCCGGGTCCACCACTACCGGCGCAGCGACGCCAGGGGCGGCAATTCTGTCCGGGTTGCCGGCAAACGCCGCCTCCGGCACCACCGACCTGACTGCCACAGCGGCAGAGGCGCTTCGCAATCAGATCAAAGGGGATGCCTCGCCGCAGACCCTGGCCACGCAGGACGGGGATGCTCAGACTCAGACGAATCAGGGGACCCAGGCGGCCACCTCAGCCACGACGCTCGGTACCGTCAATGCCCTGGCCGATGTGCAGAAGCTGATCTCCGGCATGACCGCCGCGCCGGGGACTGATGCCGATCAAGACGCCGGCGATGACAGCAGCGGCGCGCCCGTGACGCACGCCGCCGCCACCACCGGCGCCGCCGACGGCACGCAGGCGGCCGCCGCGCTGCAGGCCGCCGGCCTGACTCGCAGCAACAGTACCTTGGGTAGCGCGACCCTGAGCATCCAAGCGCCGGTGGCTTCAGCGGCGTTCGCCGAGGAGGTGAGCGCCCGCGTCACCGGTCTCGCCCAGTCCGGCATCACGCAGGCCCAGTTGCAGTTGAACCCGGCCGACCTGGGGCCGGTGCAGGTGCACATCACCCTGCAGTCGGGCCAGGCCAGCGTCTGGTTCGGCGCCAATCACGCCGACACCCGTGCCGCACTGGAACAATCTCTGCCGCGTCTGCGCGAGCTCTTTGCCGGCGCCGGCATGCCGCTGACAGACTCCGGAGTGTTCCGCGAGCCGCCGCCGCAACAGCAAAGCCAGTCACTGCCAGGCGCGGGCAGCGCGCGCGCCACCGCGGCTGATGCGCCGAGCGCATCGAGCGTGACGCAGGTCTCAAACATCCGTCTCTCGCTGCTCGACACCTACGCCTGAGCATGCGCGCGCGGCCGCGCCGGAATTCTGGCGCGGGCGCTGCCGTGAGACTCCGTTCACACTTCCACAGCAGTCGCAAATCCCTTAATTCCTAGGGACTTATGCACGAATCGGCGGTCGTGGCATACACGTTGCACTACCTGACCCGAGCGATTCCCATGTCCTTGATGCGCAGGAAGTTGAAACAATGGCCGCACCGCCCTCTGCCCCCGCCGCAGCTGCCGCCGCCGCACCCGTAGCCGCGGCCGCGCCCCGCAAAAAGCCCTGGCTCCTCATCGGCATTGCCGGTGGGGTATTGCTGGCCTGTGGTGGCACCGGGGCGTGGCTGCTGATGGCGCACAACGCCCCGAAGAAGACGGCCGCCGCGGCGCCCGCGCCCCCGGCCGGCCCACCGCTGTATGTGGCCCTGGACCCGCCGTTCGTCTCCAATTTCGAAGGTGATCAGCAGGTGCGCTTCCTGCAGGTCACGGCGCAGATCATGACGCATGACCCGAAGACGGTCGAAGCACTGAAGGCGGCCGATCCCATCATCCGCAACGATCTGCTGATGCTGTTCAGCAACCAGAAGGCCGCCGACCTTGCAACCAACGATGGCAAGGAAAAACTGCGCGCCGCGGCTCTTGCTGCCGTGCGCAAGGTGCTGGCGCAGAACGACGGTAAGCCCGAGAAGGTCGATGCCGTGCTCTTTACCACCTTCGTGATGCAGTAACGGCGGAAGGGGCTGCCATCGTGATCGCCGAAGGCGCAGAAAAAATCCTCAACCAGGAAGAGGTTGACGCGCTCATCAACGGTATCGACATGGGTGCCGTGAGCACGGAACCCACGGTGACGCCGGGGGAGGCCCGCAACTACGACTTCATCAACGATCTGCACGTCGCCCGCGGCCGGATGCCGGCGCTGGAAATGATCAACGAACGCTTCGCGCGGCTGTTCCACCAGACGCTCTACAACCTGCTGCGCCGCAGCCCCGAGATCTCGGTTTCGCAGGTGACGATGAAGAAGTTCAACGACTACGTGAACACCCTGCACATGCCCACGAATCTCAATGTCGTGCGCATCAATCCGCTGCGTGGCCTGGGGCTGGTGGTTCTGGACCCGAAGCTGGTGTTCACTGCAGTCGACAACCTGTTCGGCGGCGTGGGTCGCAGTTCCAAGGTCGAGGGCCGCGACTTCACCGCAACCGAGCAGCGCATCATCCACCTGCTGCTGCGCCATGCCTTCAATAACCTCAAGGAGGCGTGGTCCAAGCTGCTGCCGCTTGAGTTCGAGCACGTCCACTCGGAAATCAATCCGCACTTCGCGAAGATCGTGAATCCGACCGAAATCGTCGTCATCTCCAGCTTTCGCATCGAACTGCATGGCGGTGGCGGGGATCTGCACGTCACCATGCCCTACTCCATGCTCGAGCCGTTGCGCGAGCTGCTGGATTCAGGCGGCACCGGCGATTCCACGGGCAGCGACGGCCGTTGGACCAGCGCGCTTCGCGATGAGGTCGACGATGCCGAGATTGAGCTCAATGCCGTGCTCGGTGAGTCCTCGGTAACGCTCGCTGAGCTGCTGAATCTGAAGACCGGCGATGTGATCCCCTGTGATTTCAACGGCTCGATCACCCTGACTGCCGAATCCGTGCCGCTGTTTCGCGGCAACTTCGGCGTCTCCCGCGGCCAGCAGGCCATCAAGATCAACGAACGACTCAACCGCCAGAAGGCGGCGGCTGCAGCCAACCCCTTTCTGAAGAAGCCCTAGAGGAAACTCCCCATGGCAGCGCAACCAGATGCACAGCCCGCCGAGTTCGGCAATTTGCAGGCCGATGCGAACGCGGATTCAAAGAGCGATATCAACATGGACGTGATCCTGGATGTTCCAGTCACGCTGTCCATGGAGGTGGGCCGCACGCGGGTCCCGATCCGCAATCTCCTGCAGCTCAACCAGGGCTCGGTGGTGGAGCTGGAACGCGTGGCAGGAGAGCCACTGGATGTCTTCGTGAACGGCACCCTCATCGCGCACGGCGAAGTGGTGGTCGTCAACGAGAAATTCGGCATCCGGCTCACCGATGTCATCAGCCCGTCCGAGCGCATCCGGAAGCTGCGTTGAACAGCGCCCCGACAGCCACTGTCGCCCACGTGTTCGCGGCACCGGGCGCCATCGCCACTGCCCCCGCCTCCGGAGTCGCAGGTCTGGGCCAGGTGACGCTCGCCCTGTGCATCGTCCTGGGCGCCATTTTCCTGTGCGCGTGGCTGGCACGGCGCATGCGCAATATCACCAGCGGTCGCGCCGGCGCCATCAATGTCGTCGCCGAAGTGCGCCTGGGACCCAAGGAGCGGGCCGTACTGCTGCAGGTGGGTAACACCCAGCTGCTGGTCGGAGTCGCCCCTGGCCAGATCAACGCCCTGCATGTGCTCGCCGAGCCTCTGGCCACGCCCCCGGCACCTGCCGCCCTCGAATCCACCTCCTTCAAATCGCTGCTGCGCAGGAGTCTCGGCAAGTGATCCGTGCCTCCCGCAATCTGCGCCTGCTGCTGCCGGCCATCGCCGCGGTGCTCGCCATCGGCATGCCGCATGTGTGTGCCGCCGATGTCGGCCTGCCGGCACTCACCGTCCAGGGAGCCCCCGGTGGCGGGCAGACCTACACCCTGACGCTGCAGGTGCTGGTGCTGATGACGGCACTGTCCCTGCTGCCGGCCATTTTGCTGATGATGACCGCATTCACGCGCATCGTCATCGTACTGGGCCTGCTGCGCCAGGCGATCGGCGCCGGGCAGACACCCCCGAACCAGGTACTGGTCGGTCTGTCGTTGTTCCTGACCCTGTTTGTGATGGCCCCGGTGGTCGATCGCATCAATGAACAGGCGGTCAAGCCCTACATGGCCGGCACTATCGATTCGACGACGGCGCTGACCAAGGCGGTGGCGCCGCTGAAGACTTTCATGCTGCATCAGACCCGCGAAAGCGATATCGCAACCTTCGTGCGCATCTCCGGCGGCAAGGGCTTTGCGAGCCCGGATGACGTGCCGCTGAGCCTGCTGGTGCCGGCGTTCCTCACCAGCGAGCTCAAGACCTCCTTCATGATCGGTTTTTTGATCTTCATCCCCTTCGTAATCATCGACCTGGTGGTGGCGAGCGTACTGATGTCCATGGGCATGATGATGGTCTCGCCGGTCCTGATCTCCCTGCCCTTCAAACTGATGCTCTTCGTACTGGTCGACGGCTGGTCGCTGGTGATGGGGACGCTTGCCTCGAGTTTCTACACATGACGCCTGAGATGGTCATGACCATTGCCGAACGCGCGCTCGTCATCACGCTGATGCTCGCGGCGCCGATGCTGCTGGTGGCGTTGGTGACCGGATTGGTGGTCGGTGCCTTCCAGGCGGCCACCCAGATCAATGAAATGACGCTGTCATTCATTCCGAAGCTGGCGGCCATCGCCGTCACGCTGGTGTTTGCCGGCCCCTGGATGATCAAGGTGTTCGTCAGCTATACGCGCGAGCTGTTCACCAGCATTCCCGGCATGGTCAATTGAACGGGCGCGGCGATGCTTAGCCTAACCACCGGACAACTGGAGACCTGGCTCGATCAGGTACTGTGGCCGTTCATACGCGTCGGGTCGTGCCTGATGGTCGCGCCGGTGTTCTCGGGCCAGACGGTGCCGGTGCGGATCCGCATCGTGCTGGCCGGCGCCATCGCCATGATCCTGGCGCCGATGATCGTTGTTCCCCAGGATCTGACCGCCTTTTCGATCGCGGGCCTGGTGGTGACGGCACAGCAGGTGGTCATCGGCATCGCACTGGGCTTTTGCCTGCAACTGGTGTTCGACGCCATCACCCTGGGCGGACAGCTCATCGCCAACAGCATGGGACTGTCGTACGCGCTGTCCTTGGACCCGATTCGCGGCACCGGTTCCACCGCCCTTGGCGAGATGTACAGCATTTTCGTCACGCTGGTGTTCCTGGCGCTCAACGGCCATCTGCGCCTGATCGAGGTGCTGGCCGACGGCTTTCGTACTCTGCCCATCGGCGGCACGGGATTCGGGCCGGCGGATCTGTGGCAGGTCGTGATCTGGGGAGGCACCCTGTTTGGCGGCGCCCTGTCCATCGCGCTGCCGGCCATCACGGCGCTTCTGATCGTGAATCTCGCCTTCGGCATGGTCAGCCGCGCCGCGCCGGCGCTCAACCTCATGGCCGTCGGCTTCCCCGTCATGCTGATCTTCGGGCTGCTGGTGCTGGTGGTGAGCGTGCCGCAGTTGCTGTCCGGATTTGAGCGGCTCCTGGAACAGTCCTTCACCGTACTGCAGTCCCTGTCCGGCGGACGGATCTGACCATGGCAGAGAATGAAAGCGGCCAGGACCGTACCGAACAACCTACTCAAAAGCGCCTCGATGAGGCGCGCCGCAGTGGTCAGATTCCGCGTTCCCGTGATCTCAGCACGGCGGCCGTGGTGCTGATCGCGGGTCTGGGTCTGCGTTTCGCAGGTTCAGGCATGGCCTCCGGCTACATAGGAATGATGAAGTCGGGCCTGTCGCTGTCACGCGAGCAGGTGTTCGATGAGAACCGCCTGCTGCCGGACCTGGTGGCGCTGGGATGGCAGGGCGTCAGCGTCACCGCGCCCATCCTGGGACTGACTCTCATTGCAGCGCTGCTTGCACCACTTGCAATCGGCGGCTGGAATCTGAGCTTCGAGGCGCTGGCCCCGAACTTCAGCCGCTTCAATATCGTTGAGGGCGTGAAGCGGATGTTTTCGCTGCGCGGGCTCACCGAGCTGGTCAAGGCCTACGCCAAGTTCCTGCTGGTGGGCACCATTGCCGTGGTGTTCCTGCGCGCCAAGACCGGGGAGCTGCTGGGCCTGAGCGATGAGCCGCTGAACGCAGCCATCTACCACGCCACCAACCTGACGAGCCAGGCGTTGCTGGCGCTCTCCGCCGCGCTGGGCATCATTGCCGCGATCGATGTCCCGCTGACCCTGCGTCAATACATGAAACAGCTGAGCATGTCGCGCCAGGAAGTGAAACAGGAGCACCGTGAAAGCGACGGCTCACCGGAAGTCAAGGGCCGCGTCCGGCGCCTGCAACAGGAGCTGGCACGGCGCCGCATGCTGCAGGAAGTTCCGAAGGCCGACGTGGTGATCACCAACCCGACGCACTACTCGGTGGCGCTGCGCTACGACGAGAAGCGCATGCGCGCCCCGATCGTTGTGGCCAAGGGCGTGGATGAAGTCGCCGCCAACATTCGCAGGATCGCCACCGAACACAAGGTGCCGGTGTTCGAGGCGCCGCCGCTGGCCCGAGTGCTGTTTCGCGACGTCGAGCTGAATACCGAGGTCCCCTCGACACTGTATGTGGCAGTGGCACAGGTGCTCACCTACGTGCTGCAGCTGCGCAGCGCCGTGGCCACCGGAGCGGCCCGCCCAGTGCGACCGATCATCGACCCCGACATCGAGAATACCAGGCAGTAAACCATGGCTGATGCGACCCCACCTGCCAATCCCACCCTGAGCAAGCTGCTGCGCACCGGCGTCGGTGTGCCGGTGGGCGTGCTGGCAGTGCTGTCGATGGTGGTGCTGCCGCTGCCGCCGTTCGCACTTGACGTACTGTTCACATTCAACATCGCACTGTCCATCGTGATCGTGATGACGGTGTTCCATGTCTCGCGGCCAATCGAGTTCGGCGTGTTCCCGACCGTGATGCTGCTGGCGACCCTGTTGCGCCTGGCGCTGAACGTCGCCTCCACCCGCGTGGTGCTGCTGCACGGTTATTCCGGGCCCTCGGCCGCCGGACGGGTCATCCAGGCATTCGGCGAATTCGTGATCGGGGGTAACTTCGCCGTCGGTGTGGTGGTGTTCATCATCCTCACCATCATCAACTTCGTGGTCGTCACCAAAGGCTCCGGTCGCATCTCCGAGGTCAGCGCCCGATTCACCTTGGACGCAATGCCCGGCAAGCAGATGGCCATCGATGCCGACCTCAACGCCGGCCTGATCACGCAGGACGAAGCGCGCGTGCGCCGCTCCGAGGTGCGCCAGGAAGCGGACTTCTACGGTTCCATGGACGGTGCCAGCAAGTTCGTGCGCGGTGACGCGGTCGCGGGCATCATGATCCTCATCATCAATATCCTGGGCGGCCTGGCGATCGGTACCATTGGCCACGGCCTTGGATTTGCTGATGCTGCGCGCACCTACACCCTGCTGACCATCGGCGATGGTCTGGTCACCCAGATCCCGGCGCTGCTGCTGTCCACCGCGGTGGCCATCATCGTTACCCGCATGTCCGGCAAGCAGGACATGGGCGGGGAAGTGAACCGCCAGCTGTTCGGCAATCCGCGCGCCCTGGGCGTGGCCGCAGGTCTGCTGGGCGTCATCGGCCTGGTGCCGGGCATGCCCAACCTCGCCTTCCTGGGGATGGCGGCGCTGTGCGGCGGTGGCGCCTATGCCATCCGCAAGCGACGCGAGGCCGCCGCTGCCAAGCCCGCCGCGCCCCCACCGGCGCCACCGGCCCCGGAGAACAAGGACCTGTCGTGGGACGATGTCCGCCCAGTGGATGTGCTGGGCCTGGAGGTCGGCTACCGCCTGGTGCCCCTGGTCAACAAGACCCAGAGCGGCGATCTGCTGGGTCGTATCCGCGGCGTGCGCCGCAAACTTTCGCAGGAGCTGGGCTTCCTGATACCCGCGGTGCATATCCGCGACAACCTGGACCTTGCGCCCAATACCTATCGCATCAACCTGGGCGGTGTGCCGGTGGGCGAAAGCATCGTCTACCCCGAACGCGACATGGCCATCAACCCCGGCCGGGTGTTCGGGCAGGTCAAGGGCATCGCCGCCAAGGACCCCGCCTTTGGCATGGAAGCGCTGTGGATCGAGCCGGCGGATCGGGATCACGCCCAGAGCATGGGTTACACCGTGGTCGATGCGGGAACCGTGATCGCAACCCACTTGAGCCACATCATCCAGTCCCACGCCCATGAACTGCTGGGTCACGAGGAAGTCAGCCAGTTGTTGGCCAGCGTCGCCAAGAGCGCTCCAAAGCTGGTCGAGGACCTGGTACCCAGGGTGCTGCCGATGGCGGTGCTGGTGCGCGTCCTGCAGTCGCTGCTGGCCGAGCGGGTACCCCTGCGGAACATGCGTGCCATCGTCGAAACCCTGGCCGAACAGGCACCACGTTCTCAGGATCCGGCAGTGCTGCAGGCCGCCGTGCGCGTCGCACTGGGTCGACAGATTGTGCAGGACATCGCAGGAATGGCAGGCGAACTGCCGGTAATGACTTTGGACCCGGAATTGGAACGATTACTGCAAGGTTCCATCAGCAGCGCCAATTCGCCGGCAACGGGACTGGAACCGAGCCTGGCGGAACGGTTGCAGAGCCGCTTGGCGGAAAGCGCGCAACGCCAGGAACTGATCGGCGAGCCGGCGGTGCTGCTGGTGCCGCCGCCGCTGCGACAGACGCTCGCGCGGTTCATCCGCGCCAGTGTCCCGAACATGCATGTTCTGGCCTGGAGCGAGATTCCGGATAACCGCAAGGTCCGCCTGGTTTCGGCGGTCGGTCGATGAGAGTTAAGCACGAGGCAGTTGGAGAACTGAGATGAAGATCACACGCCACACAGGACCGGATATTCGGCACGCCCTGCGCGCCGTCCGTGACAGCCTGGGTGCCGACGCGGTTATTCTGGCCACGCGCCGTACCGCCAATGGGGTGGAGATAACCGCGGCCATGGACTTTGATGCCGACAACGTGCAGGACTCCACGGTGGCGGCGAGCAAGGCGGCCTTTGAACCCCAGCCGCTGCTCCAAGGCCCAGGCAAGAACCAGGCGCAATCGAAGTCCGCGCCGGCCGCGCTGCTCATTCCTCCCATCAAGCCGCAGCAGCCGGTGCTGCAGGTACCCTCGATCTTGGCGCCGGCGCCGGTACTGTCCGCCGCCGCCGAACCGATGCCGCTTGAGATGGATCCGGCTCCGCGGCAGCAGATCGTCACACCCTTCATGCCACCGGCGCTGGAGAGCTCCAGCAGCTCGATCTCAAGTGCCGTCGCGGCCGCCTGGTCGGCGCCGGTCGCCACCGAGACGCCCACCGGTTCCTATGTGATTCCGACGCTGGATGCCGCCAGCGATGTCATGACCTCGGAGCTGAAGACACTGCGCCGGATGCTCGAGACGCAGCTGGCACAGCTGGCCTGGAAGGATCTGACGCGGCGTGCGCCGCTGCACACCGAAATGCTGCGCGAACTGACCGAGATCGGCATCGAACAGGGACTGGCGGCCGAGATCGTCACCGGTCTGCCAAAGAATTGTGAACCCAACGTTGCCCGCCGCCACCTGGGTTCGACGCTCAGTCAGCGCCTGGCGGTGACGGGTGATCACTGGCTGGAGAACGGCGCCCGAATCGCCCTGGTGGGACCGACCGGCGTCGGCAAGACCACGGTGCTGGCCAAACTCGCGGTGCGCTGGGTACTGCGACATGGCTCGCGCGATCTGGCACTGGTGGCCGGAGACTCGGTGCGCATCGGTGCCCAGGATCAGGTGCGCGCGCTGGGCCAGCTGCTGGGGGTTCCAGTTTTTGCGCTGGACAGTCTCGAACAGCTGCCCGCGGTACTGGGGCGCCTGGGTCGCTTTCGCATGGTTCTGGTGGATACCCCGGGCGCCGGACAGCGCGACGCCAGCCTGGCGCAGCGGCTGCTGACGCTGTCGCGCGCAGGTGCCGAGCTGCAGGCCACGCTGGTCCTGGCCGCGAGCACCCAGGCTGGGGCCGTCGAGGAAGTCGTGCGGCGCTTCGCGCCCGCCCGCCCCACCAGTTGCGTACTGACCAAGATGGATGAGGCCGTGACCCTCGGGGGACTGCTCTCGGTGCTGGTGCGCTCGCGCCTGCCCATCACCTATATCAGCGATGGCCAGCGGGTTCCCGAGGACCTGCGCCCAGCCCGGGCCGATGAACTGGTTGGCGCCGCGGTGCAGCTGGCGCAGACCAATGGCGCCGCCGCCGATGAAGATTTGTTGAAGCGCCGATTTGGAGATGTGGCACATGCGCTCGCGTGACGGGAACCTGATGGATCGCTCTAAGCTCGACAGTCTCGCGCGCCCGGTACAGGTGATTGCGGTCACCGGTGGCAAAGGCGGCGTGGGCAAGACCAGCGTCGCGGTCAACCTGGCGGCGGCGCTGGCCGCGGTCGGCAAGCAGGTCGTACTGCTGGACGGGGATCTGGGCCTTGCCAATGTGGACGTGTTCCTGGGGCTATCCCCGCGCTATACCCTCGCCCATGTGCTCAGCGGAGAGCGGACGCTGGATGAGATTCTGGTAAGTGCGCCACAGGGCTTCCAGGTGGTCCCGGCGGCCTCGGGGGCCGCGAATCTGGCCAATCTCGACGCCCAGGCCCATCTGGGCCTGGTTCAGGCTTTCAGCGCGCTGGCAACCCAGGTGGACGTGCTGATCGTGGACACGGCGGCAGGACTGGCCCACGGTGTGACGCAGTTCTCACAGGCCGCGCAGCAGGTGGTGGTTACTATCTGTGATGAACCTGCGTCATTGACGGATGCCTACGCACTGGTGAAAGTCCTGAGCCGACATCACGGCGTCAGCCGCTTCCGCGTGCTGGCAAATATGATTCGCTCCCCGGGAGCGGGTCAGGATTTGTTTAGGCGTTTTGAACGTGTCACCACCCGCTTTCTGGATGTGGTGCTGGACTATGTCGGGGAGATTCCCGAGGATGAGTACCTGCGCCGCTCGGTCAGGGCCCAGCGTACGGTCACCGATGCCTACCCCGCCAGCATCTCGGCCCAGGCGTTCCGCAAATTCGCCACCAAGACCACCGCCTGGCCGATTCCGGACAGCCCGCGCGGCAATCTTGAATTCTTCGTCGAACGTCTGGTGCAGCCACGTCCGGTGCGCCTGGAGGCCGTTCAATGAGCTCGGTCGGCGCCTACACCCAGCAGCGACGCAGCGCCGACGCAGATCAGTTGGTGACGCGCCACGCGGATCTGGTGAAGCGCATCGCCTATCATCTGGCGGGGCGTCTGCCACCATCAGTGGAGGTGAATGACCTGATCCAGGCCGGCATGCTCGGGCTGCTGGAGGCGGCGGCAAATTACGCGGAGAACCGCGGCGCGAGTTTCGAAACCTTTGCCGGCATCCGCATCCGCGGAGCCATGATCGACGCGTTGCGCAAGCTTGACTGGGCGCCGCGATCGGTGCACCGCAAGGCCCGCGCCGCGGCTGCCGCGGTGCGCGACATTGAGCGCGAGACCGGGCGCGACGCCAAGGATGCCGAAGTGGCAGCGCGCATGGGCTGTTCGCTCGCCGAGTACTACGCCATCGTGCAGGACGCTGCGAGCTGCCGCCTGACGAGCCTGGATGACCTGACGATCGCCACCGCCACGGCGACGGACACGATCGACCCGTTCCAGGAGACGGCTGATGAGGGTTTTCGCGGCGCGCTGGTGCAGGCGATCGAAGGCCTGCCGGAGCGCGAGAAGCTGGTGATGTCTTTGTATTACTCGGACGAACTGAACCTCAAGGAGATCGGCGCGGTGCTGAATGTGACGGAGTCGCGCGTTTGCCAGCTGCATGGACAGGCGTTGGTACGCCTGCGCGCGCGGCTGGCGGCGTGGAAAGACGCGCAGGAGCCGGCCCGGCCGTGAGCGGGGGGAAATCGCGATGAATGCCGAGATGAAATTCCTGATTGTCGACGACTTCTCCACCATGCGGCGCATGGTCAAGAGCGTTCTCAATGAGCTCGGCTACAGCAACGTCACTGAGGCGGACGATGGCAGCACGGCGCTGCCCCTGCTGCGCGACGGGGATTTCGATTTTCTGATCACCGACTGGAACATGCCCGGAATGCCCGGACTTGATCTGCTCAAGGCGGTGCGCGCGAATGCCAAACTGGCGAAGCTGCCGGTACTGATGCTCACCGCCGAAGCCAAGCGCGACCAGATCGTGGAGGCGGCCCAGGCTGGTGTGAACGGCTATGTCATCAAGCCCTTCACCGCCGATGTACTGAAGAAGAAGCTGGCCAAGATACTCGAGGCGATGCCCAGCGATGCAACCGCGACCTGAGAATCGCTGTGGAGACATTCTACGGATGTGCTGAGCGTCATCGGCCTGCTGCTGGCGCTGTGCGCGATCCTGGTTGGCGCCATGCTCAAGGGCGCGGGCCTGATGGCGCTTGTTTCAACGGCGGGGTTCACGGTCGTCGTCGTCGGCACGATCGGCGCGATCTGCGTACAGACGCCGCTGCCGGTCATGCGCCACGCGCTGAAGATTCTGCCGTGGGTGATGCGCCCGCCGGCCCTGCAGCCGGAAATACTGCTGAAGAAAATGCTCGACTGGAGCAATACCGTGCGTCGACAGGGGCTGCTCGCCCTGGAACCGGCGATGCGGCGCGAGCGCGACCCCTTCGTGCGCAAGGCGCTGCAGCTGGTCGTGGATGGCAATGAACCGGATGCCATCCGCGGGGCGATGGAGGTGGAACTGAGCACGCGCGAACATACCGACACTCTGGGCGCGCGGGTCTTCGAAGGCATGGGCGTATATGCGCCGACCCTCGGCATCATTGGCGCGGTATTGGGACTGATGGCGGTGCTGCAGAATCTCTCCGACCCGTCCAAGCTCGGCCACGGCATCGCAGCCGCATTCACCGCGACCGTGTATGGCATCGGCCTGGCGAACCTGTTCTTCCTGCCGATCGCCGCCAAGCTGAAACTGACCATCCACGCCCAGTCGCAGGTTCGCGAGATGATCATCGAGGGCATGCTGTGCATTGCCCAGGGCGAAAATCCGCGCATCATCGAAACCAAGCTGCGCGGCTTCCTGCAGCAGGCCTGAAGCGATGGCGCGCAAGCGAAGAAAAAGGGTCGCCGAGGAGGAGACTTGGCACTCGGCCTGGGCCGTCCCCTATGGCGACCTGGTAACGCTGCTGTTCGCGTTCTTCGTGGTGCTGTATGCCGTGTCCTCGGTCAACGAGGGCAAGTATCGCGCCCTGTCGAGCACACTGTTCACCGAGTTCAACGGCCAGAAACCGCCGGGCTCCGCGCCCGGTTCCGCACCGGGGGCTCGCGCCGTCGTGCGTTCCTTCCCTGCAGCGGCCACATCGTCAGCCCCGGATTCGCATGCCATCTTCGCCGACACCGCCGTGGTGACCCGCAAGGAGGCCGAGGAGATCGCCCGCTCGCAGGCCGAATCCCAGGCGCTCGACAAGGTCGCCAGCGACGTGAGCACGGCGATGTCCGATCTGATCAAGTCGAATCTCGTCATCGTGCGCCGCAAAGGCACCACCATCGAGGTAGAGATCCGCACCGACATCCTGTTCCCCAGCGGCAGCGCAACCCTGTCGCCAACGGCCGTGGGCGTGATCCGCAAGCTGTCGCAGACGCTGATTTCATTGCCGAATCCGGTGCGTGTGGAGGGCCACACCGACAGTCAGCCGATCGATACCACGGCGTTTCCATCCAACTGGGAGCTGTCATCGGCGCGCGCCGCGAGCGTCGTGCACGTCATCGCCAACAGTGGTATTGATCCGGCGCGACTGTCCGTGATCGGCCGCGCCCAGTACAGCCCCGCGCAATCCAACGGCACCGCCGCGGGCCGCAACGCCAATCGCCGCGTCCTGATCGCAATCCTGCCGCCGGGCAATCCCGATCCTGGTGCCACCACTCCCCAGGCCCCTGCGGGCGACCTGCCGCCTGCCGCGCCGGTGACAGCCGCGCGCTAGACTCAGTCGTTCGTGGCACGCTTCGTGCACTTTCCATAGAGCGCACTTGCGACTCGCCGGAAAACCGGCGCCAGACGATGTGAACTGCGTCACAGGAAGATTGCAATGATTCAAACAGCCACACACCATGCCGCCGCGGCGCTCACCGCCACCCCGGTCTTCGGTTATGTCCTGGTGCCCTTGCCGGACTACATTCTCATTCCCATGACCGGCGCGATCGTGGTGCTGGCCGGAGTGTTGATCGCAGCCCTGTGTGCCGCTCGTTTGAAGCGCTCTGCGACTCTTCAATCCCGCGAGGTTCTCGCAGGTTCCGCCTATCTGGCCGAGCAGCTCGAACAGCTGCAGTCAGCACTGGCGGTCGCGGATGCGCGCGTGGCGGCACTGGCCGCACGTTTGGATGAACACTCCCGCACCGCACAGGGCGGCAGCTCCGCCAGCTACAACGTGGCCATTCGCATGGCGCGCAGCGGCGCCTCAAGACAGGAGCTGATGACTACCTGCGGGGTGACCCAGCAGGAAGCTGATCTGGTGCTGCGCCTCCACGCCGCCGACCCCACCGCACGTTCCGCCGCCTGAAGGCCGCCGGCCGCGCCGGCACCCCAGCTTGCCCAAGGAGTGATTCTTCCGGGACTGTGAGCCCGGAAGCGGCAATCCGTGCATGTTTCACGGTATCACTGACGCCTCAAGCCACTGCCCCCCCGGCCGATATCAGGATGTCAAAAAACGCCACAGTGGGTGGCGTTACGGATCCGGAATGAAATCAGCCCGCAAATCGGTGCGCCGCGCCCGCAGGAGTTCTGAGCCTACTGCCAGGTCAGAAGTCATTGCACTGCCCGCCGACTGCACCCTGCGCAATATCGGCGCCCTGCGGGACCAGCTGTGCGCGGTGCCGGCAGATGTGACCAACATCACACTTGATCTGCGGCAGCTGGAGCGTTTTGACACGGCGACCCTGCAGCTGGTGGCCGCATTCGCCCGCGACCAGATGCGCCGCGGCACCAATCTTCTGACCTGTGGCAATCGCGCCGTGTGGGATGAAGCCGCGGAGCTGCTGGGACTCACGGCCACCCTGGCCGGAAGGGTCTAGAGTCCATGGCCATTGATCTCACCCAGTTCCACGACGCTTTCTTCGATGAGAGCTTCGAAGCGCTGGACGCGATGGAATCCTCGTTGCTGAAACTCGATACCGGCTCTCCGGACGCCGAATCGATCAATACCATCTTCCGCGTCGCCCATTCCATCAAGGGCGGCGCGGCCACTTTCGGTTTCGGCGAGATCACCTCCTTTACCCACAGTCTGGAAACCCTGCTGGACGAATTGCGCGGCAAGCGCATCACCATCTCGCAGCGGATCTGCGATCTGCTGCTGAAGTCCGTGGATGTCATGCGCGCCATGCTGGGCGCGACCAAGGGCAAGCAGCCGATCGATGCACAGGCCGTTGCCGACCTGCAGTTCGACATAGAACTGATCATCGTGCATCGTGATGCCGGTGCCGCAGCGGCGCCCTCCAGTGCCACTGCTCCTGATGATTCGGGTGCTGCCACCGGCGCGCCCGCCGACCACGAAGAACCGGGACGCCTCGTCGAGTGGCTCATCGAGCTGCGACCCGGCCCGGAGTTCTTCGAGCGCGGCACTGATCCGGTGCGCATCTTCCGGGAGCTGGCGGTGCTCGGCAATCTGCTGGTCACGGCGCATCTTGATGCCCTGCCTTCGTGCCAGGACATGCACCCGGGACGCTGCTATCTGAGCTGGTCGCTGTCCCTGGTCAGTGATGCCCCGGAAGCCGCGATCCGGGAGATCTTTGAATGGGTCAACGCGGACTGCGACCTGACGGTGAAAGCCAGCGGCGGCGCCCTGGCCCCGCGCAAAGCCGCAGCACCGGTCCCCACGGTTTTGCAACCGGTGTCCGCAGCGCCGCCGTCCGTGATAGCCGAGGCCGCGCCGCCGGCCTCCGCGGCCCAGGCCGCCAATGCCATGGACTCCGGATCCATCCGCGTCGGGGTGGAGAAGATCGACGAACTGATCAACACCGTCGGCGAACTGGTCATCACCCACGCCATGCTCAGCCAGATCAGCCGCGCCGTCACCGGCCCCTCCAGCGAGGCACTGCGCACCGCGATCCAGCAGCTTGAACGCAATATGCGCCAGCTCCAGGAAAGCGTGATGCGGGTGCGCATGCTGCCCATCAGCGCGGTCTTCAGCCGCTTTCCACGCATGGTGCGTGATCTCGGGCAGCGGCTCGAAAAGCAAGTGGAACTGAAGATCACCGGCGAGACCACCGAACTGGACAAGACGGTGCTGGAGAAGATCGGCGACCCGCTGGTCCATCTGGTGCGCAACTGCATCGACCACGGCATCGAACCCGCGGCGGCACGCGCCGCGGCCGGCAAGAATGTGGTCGGCACCATTCACATGAACGCCAGCCATCGCGGCGGCAGCATCTGTATCGAAGTCTCTGACGATGGGGGCGGCCTGGACTGTGAGCGGATATTGGCCAAGGCGCGCACCGCGGGCGTGGTTGGCGCCAATGACAATCTCACCCGCGAGGAAATCCAGGAGCTGATCTTCCTGCCCGGCTTCAGCACCGCCGAGATCACCACTGATGTCTCCGGGCGCGGGGTGGGAATGGATGTGGTGCGGCGCAACGTCAGCGATCTGGGGGGCAAGATCGAAGTGCACAGCGAGCGTGGCCGCGGCTCACTGTTCCTGATCACCTTGCCGCTGACCCTCGCCATCGTCGATGGCTTGTCAGTGGCGGTGGGTGACCAGACCTACATCCTGCCGATGATGTCGACCATCGAGTCGCTGCGCCTGGGTCCAACCCAGGTAACCACCATTGCGGATGGCCGCGAGGTATTCGGCTTTCGCGATGACTACCTGCCGATCATCCGGCTGTACCGCTTCTTCGACGTGACGCCACGCGCCCGCGCCCTGCACGACGGGCTGGTGGTCGTCGTGGAGGGCGCCGGGCGGCGCGTCGGACTGTTCGTCGATGACCTGCTGGGACAGCAGCAGGTCGTGATCAAGTCCCTGGAAACCAACTATGGCCACGTCGCCGGCATCGCGGCCGCGACCATCCTGGGTGATGGCTCGGTGGCCCTGATCCTCGACGTGCCCGACCTGATCCGCGGTGCCTCGCGCCGCGAAGCCGCCTAGCCGAACCCCATGACAGGAGATCCGCCTATGACCCGCCCGTCAACCGACCCGACCGCAGCCACCCAGGGCGCGGTGAGCCAGGTTCTGACATTTGTCATCGGCGACGTCACCTACGGCATCGACATCCCGTGCGTGCAGGAAATCCGCGGCTGGACCGCGGTCACGCGCCTGCCACAGGCACCGGTGGATATCCTCGGCGTACTGAATCTGCGCGGCGCGATCGTACCGGTGCTGGACCTGCGGCTGAAATTCGGCAGCACCAACGTACAGTACACGCCCGTCACCGTCATCGTCGTGGTGTCGGTGATGTCCGCCGCCGGCGCACGCGAATTCGGCATGGTGGTGGATGGTGTGTCGGATGTGATCGACATCTCCCCGCAGGACGTGAAGCCGGCGCCGGACCTGGGCAGCGGCGCCAGCGCCGCCTGCATCCGGGGTCTGATCCAGGTCGCCGGACGCATGGTGGTGTTGCTGGACGTCAATCTGCTGCTCGGTAGGGAATCAACCGCCGCCGGACCTGAGTCCGACATTCAGGCCGCCTGAGCAAGCCGCAAACATCATGAACTTTCTTCGCAAAATGCACCTACGGCAGAAATTCGCGCTGCTGATCGCCGCGATGGCGCTGCCGACGGTATTGCTGACCGGCTTTTATCTGACGCAGTCCAACGGCACCGTGCGCAAGGCGCACAACGAGCTGGATGGCGCGCGCTACATGCAGTCGGTCGGTTCGCTGCTCGCCCGGGTCACCTACCATCGCACCGTCGCCGATGCGCTGCTGGGCGGCGACACTTCCGGCCGCGCCGAGGACGCGCGCCTGGAGGGCTACATCGAAAATCAGATCGAGCAGCTGAATGCCCTGGACGCTGAGCTGGGCCCGCGCTTCGGATCCACCGCGGCATGGCATCAGGTGACCGGGCAATGGAAAAAGATCAAGGCCGGCGCCAGCACCATGACCCCGGAGGACAACCTGGCCGCGCACGACGCCCTGATCAATGACATCACCAGCCTCATGGCCCGGGTCTCCAAGGCGTCCGACATGGACTTGGATTCGGACGCCTTCACCGATGATCTGATCATGGCGGCGACTCGCAATGTCGCTCAGGCAGTGATCGCCTTTTCAAATGTGAACCAGCATTCCATGGAGGTGGCGGTCAAGGGCTACCTGGGCGGGGATGACCGCACCGCCATCCAGATCTACCTTGGAGAGATCCAGCAGAACCTGGACGCCATCGGGCAGCAGCTGGCCAGCCAGCCGGACATGCGGCCGGTGCTGCAGGCCGCCGCACAGCAGATGGCCGGCTACCGGCACATGGTGTCGGTGCGCATGCTGACCGCGCAGAAGATCAACGTCACCCCTGCTGAGGTCTATGCGGCCGGTCCGCCCGTGGTGCGGGCGCTGCAGGCTCTGTCCGACTCCAGCTACGCCAGAATGGAGACCGCGCTCACGCAGCGCGCCGCGGTCGAGGAGACCACGCGCGATGTGACCATTGCCGTGGCCGCCATTGCCCTGGTGATCGCGCTGCTGATCAGCTGGACCATCGCGAACAGTCTGCGCGGCTCCCTGGGCCGCGCCGTGGCGGTGTTCCAGGAAATCGCCAACGGCCGCTACAACAATGACATCCCGGTCGCCGGCGCCGATGAGGCCGGTCAGGTTCTTGCAGGCTTGAGCATCATGCAGGAGAAACTGCGCCTGCAGATCGAAACCGAACGCGCAGCCGCGGCGGAGAACGCACGGATCCGTCAGGCGCTGGACCGCGTCTCCACCAGCGTGATCCTGGCGGATGCGGCCCAGACCATCATCTACATCAACGGGATCGGCGCCGAGATGTTCGCGCGCACCCAGAGCCAGATCAGCCGCACGCTGCCGGGTTTCTCGGCGGCGCGCCTGCTGGGCTCAAGTCTGGATGTGCTGGCAGCCGATCCGGCCCAACAGCACCACCTGCTGCAGCAGATGACCGGCAGCCACGTGCAGGATGTGAAGTTTGGCGACTGTACCTTCCGCATCGTCGTGAGCGCGGTGGTGGCCCGCGACGGCCAGCGCATCGGTACCGTCATGGAATGGACCGAACGCACCCCGGAGGTTGCGGTCGAGAGCCAGATGCAGAGCATGCTGCAGGCGGTCCTCGCCGGGGATCTCACCCGCCGCCTATCGCTTGATGGCAAGAGCGGCTTCTTCGAAGTCCTGACCCGCTCGGTCAACCAGCTGGCGGACAACATGGCTGAGATTGTGGCGACCGTTAAACTCGCCGCCCGTGATGTCTACCGCGGCGCCGAGGGTATCTCCCAGGGTAACGTCAATCTCTCGCAGCGCACCCTCGAACAGTCATCGTCGCTGGAAGCCACCGCGGCCTCCGTGGAACGCATTACCTCGACCGTACACCAGAACGCCGAGAGTGCGGCTCGCGCCAGCACTCTGGCGACCTCGGCCAGCGACCAGGCCGAGAACGGTGGCGGCGTGGTGACCCAGGCGGTGCGCGCCATGGCCGACATCAACGATGCATCACGGCGCATCGCCGACATCATCGGCGTCATCGATGAAATCGCGTTCCAGACGAATCTGCTGGCCCTTAACGCGGCAGTGGAAGCTGCGCGCGCCGGCGACCATGGCCGCGGCTTCGCGGTGGTTGCCAGTGAGGTGCGCAATCTCGCCGGCCGATCCGCAACCGCGGCCCGGGAAATCAAGGCACTCATCCAGGACTCAGTGCGCAAGGTCAACGACGGATCGGAACTGGTGACGCGCTCCGGTGAGACTCTGGGTCAGATCGTGGCTTCGATCAAGACAGTGTCCGCACTGGTGGCGGAGATCGCCGCCGCCTCCCGGGAGCAATCCCAGGGGATCGAGCAGATCAACAAGGCCGTGCTGCAGATGGACCAGTTCACCCAGACCAATGGCAGCCTGGTGGCACAGGCCACCGCCGCCTCCCAGACCATGGCGCAGCGAGCCGGTGAAATGAACGCCATGATGGAGCGCTATCAGCTCAACGAGGCGATGGAATCGAAACTGGACGCATCGGCGACGCTGGCCGGTGCTGCCTTGAGCGCGCCGCGCGCCGCCGAGCGCAAGGCCGCAACCACAGCGGCGGAGCGGCGGGCTGCGGACCGTCCCTGGAGCGCGCGCCCCGCGGCGCGCGCGGCGGCGGCCAAGCCGGCCCAGCCGACCCCGCGGTTCGCCAAGGTCGTCGACGACGATATGGATTGGAAGGAGTTCTGATGGACAGCTTGCCCTACTACACCGACGTGCCCAGGCACAGGAGCCGATCATGGCCCGCATTCTGACAGTGGATGATTCACCCGTGATGCGCCAGATGGTCAAGGCCACTTTGGCCGAGGCCGGTCACGTGGTCACTCAGGCCGCTAATGGCGAGGAGGCGTTGCGCATCGCGGCCACGCAGGTCTTCGACATGGTGATAACGGATGTCAACATGCCGATCATGGATGGCCTGACGCTGACCCGCAACCTGCGTCAGCTGCCGGCCTACCGCACCATACCCATGATTGCGCTGACGACGGAGGCGACGGCCGAAGTCAAACGCACCGGCCGCGAAGCCGGCGCCACCGCCTGGGTGGTCAAGCCGTTCAATCCCCAGCGGCTGATCGAAGCCGTTGCCCAACTCCTGAGCTGATACGGAAGTCGCGCGATGTTGCGTCGTCTGATCCTTCTGGTACCCATGGTGCTGGCCGCAACGCTGCTGTACTCAGCGAGCGCCCACGCCGATTGCCTGCTGCCTGCCCCGCCCAGCCATATTCCGGATGGAGACTCGGCCAATCAGCAGGAAATGGTCGCCGCCATGCGCACCTTCAAGCAATACAACGATGATGTGGATGAGTACACCAAGTGTCTGGATTTCGAACAGCGGCAGAATCACATCAGCAACGATGCCCAGATGATCCGCCGCAATATCGCCCTCAGCCAGCTTGAGGCCATGGTTGCCAAATTCAATGAACAGGTCCGCCGCTTCAAGGCGCGGCATACCTGAGGAAATGCAATGTCGAGCCCGGACGTGCGAGTGATCAGCGCCACCCCGCTTGCGGCGGATGAGAGCGACAGCCGTGCCCCCGATAGCAGCGGGCGGCTGCGCGAATTCGCCTTTGATGACCAGGACTTCGAGGCCATCAGGGCCCAGGTGAAATCGCTGACCGGCATCAACCTGACGCCGCAGAAACGCGAACTGGTGTACGGACGGCTCGCGGTGCGGCTGCGGGCGCTTGGCATCCGCAGTTTTCGCGAATATCGGCGCATTGTCGCGGGTGATTCGCACGAACAGGTCCGCATGTGCAATGCCATCACCACCAACCTGACGGCGTTCTTCCGCGAGCCGCATCACTTCGAACATCTGCGCGACCAGGTGCTGCCCGCCTTTCGCGAGCGCACCGGCGAGCGCCGCATGCGGATCTGGTCCGCCGGCTGCTCCAGCGGCGAGGAGGCCTATTCGATCGCCATGACGGTGCTCGAAGCGCTGCCCGAGGCCCACAGCTGGAATGTGCGGATTCTGGCGACGGACCTGGATTCGGACATGATGGCGACCGCCGCGACCGGGCATTACGCCCCCGAACGGGTCAAGGGATTGTCGGAGGCGCGCCTGCGGCGCTTCTTCACCGAGCACAAGGAACGGGGCCACATCACCTATGTCGTGCGGCCGGAAGTCCGCAACCTCGTCACCTTCAAGCAGCTGAATCTCATGCAGACCCTGCCGATGTCCGGTCCGCTGGATGTCATTTTCTGCCGCAACACGGTGATCTACTTCGACAAGGAAACACAGCGCGACCTGTTTGCCAGGATCGCGCCCCTGCAGCGTCCAGGTGACCTGCTGTACCTGGGACACTCCGAGAGTCTGCTCAGCGTCAGCGATGACTATGAGTCCATCGGCCGCACCACTTACCTGCGCCGCTGACCATGATGAACGTACCGGATCAAAGCATGGCCCCGCCCCCCGGATCCAAGAGTCCGGAAGGACTGCCGGGCTTCACCGATGCGCCGCGCTTCTGGGAGCGCGACACCGGCCGCTGGACGGTGAAGTTGCTGCCCGGTGAGTGCTACGTCACGCGGCACGATGAGGCCATCGTCACGGTTCTGGGGTCCTGCATTTCCGCCTGCATCCGCGATCCGGATACCGGCCTGGGCGGCATGAACCATTTCATGCTGCCGGAACGCGGTCCGGGTATCGGCACCAACCCCGACTCCCCCTCCAACCAGATGAACCGCTATGGCTGCTTTGCGATGGAAGCGCTGATCAACCATCTCGCGCGGCACGGCGCCCAGCGCCCGCGGCTGGAATTGAAAGTGTTTGGGGGCGGTCGGATTCTCAAGCCTATGATCGACATCGGCGCACGCAACATCGCCTTCATTCACTCCTGGGTACGAACCGAAGGCATGCGCCTGTCGGCGCAGGACCTCGGCGGCATCCAGCCGCGCAAACTGGTGTATTTTCCGGCCACCGGTCGCGCGCGGGTGATGAAACTGCCGCCGATCGAGAACCGCAGTATTGCCGATCGCGAGCTCTACTACCTGGAGCACCTGAGCGAGGATCCCAATGAAAGCCCGGTGGAGATCTTCAAGTGACAGACCTGCATAGGCCTACGGCGAAAGTCCGGGTGCTCATCATCGATGACTCGGCATATGCGCGCCAGATCATCACCGAAATCTTGAGTGCCGATCCGGGCATCGAGGTCGTGGGCTGCGCCAGCGATGCGCATGTGGCGCGTGAGATGATCCGACGCCTCAATCCGGACGTACTGACGCTGGATGTGGAGATGCCGCGCATGGACGGCCTGACGTTTCTGCGCAATCTGATGCGCTTGCGGCCCATGCCCGTGGTCATGGTGTCATCGCTGACGGAGCGCGGCGCCGAAGTGACCCTCGAGGCGCTCGCCGTCGGTGCGGTCGATTTCCTGCCCAAGCCGCATGTGGATTTGGGCGCCACTTTGCGCGACTACGCCGGTGACCTGATCACCAAGGTCAAGGCAGCCGCGCGCATTGGCGTGCGCGCCACGCGGGCGACCACGGCCCCCATCGCCCTCAAATCAACCCGTCAGCCCGCCCCGGTGAACACCACCGATGTCATTGTCGCCGTCGGCGCCTCCACCGGAGGTACCGAAGCCATCCGTGAGATGCTGGCAGGTCTGCCCGCGGATGCGCCCGGCACCGTCATCACACAGCACATTCCGAAGGCCTTCAGTGCGGCTTTTGCCCGGCGCCTCAATGACAGCAGCGCGCTGCGCGTTCAGGAAGCGGCCAACGGCCAGCAGATACTGCCGGGGCATGCCTATGTGGCACCCGGGGACTGCCACCTTCGGGTCGAGCGCTCCGGTGCCCGCTATATGTGCCGCCTGGATAACAGCGCCGCCGTGAACCGCCATCGGCCCTCGGTGGATGTGATGTTCCAGTCGGTGGCCGAGGCGGCCGGGCCACGCTCCATCGGCGTACTGCTGACCGGCATGGGCCGGGACGGTGCACAAGGACTGCTGCAGATGCGCACTGCCGGCAGTCAGACGATCGCGCAGGATGAGGCCAGCAGCGTCGTGTGGGGAATGCCGGGTGAAGCGGTGTCCCTGGGAGCCGCACAACTGGTGCTGCCGATATCAGCTGTAGCCGCCAAACTGATGGCTCTCGTAGCTGCGATGGACATCACGCGCGCCAGCCGCCTGGCCTGATATCGTCAGCTCGAACACGCGGAAGGATGCCCTTATGCCAACGACGACAGCTCAATCCGGATCGATAAACCCAAACAAGGCTGCGTTTGAGTTCGTGCAGCTTCTGGCGCAGGAAGTCTCCGCAGGAAAGGTGGAGCTGCCCTGCTTTCCGGACATCGCCATAAAGGTCCGCAAGGTGTTGTCAGACGAGGATGTGAACCTTGATCTGGTGGTGCGTGTGGTCGGATCGGAGCCCACGCTGGCCGCCCGTTTGTTGCAGGTCGCCAACTCGGTGGCGATGAACCGCACCGGCCGCCAGGTCACGGATCTGCGCAGCGCCGTCCAGCGCATGGGGCTGAATACGGTGCGCAGCGCGGCCATCGCGTTTGCCATGTCCCAGATGAAGAAGGCCGACGAACTCAAGGGGCTCGAAGCGCCGATGCAGGCGCTGTGGCACCGGTGTTCGGGCACTGCGGCCATGGCCAACGTGGTGGCGCGCCGGGTGACCAAGCTCAATCCCGATTCGGCGCTGCTGGCAGGCCTGCTGCACGGTGTCGGTGAGCTGTACATTCTGACGCGCGCGCACAAGCATCCCTCGCTCTTTGCCGACCGCTCCATCTACGAAACCATCGTCCGTGACTGGCATGTGAGCATTGCCAAGGCGCTGCTGGAGAACTGGGAAATCGCCGAAGACATCGTCCAGGCGGTGAGTGAATTCGAGGATCTCGAGCGCCGCCACAGCGGCCCGCCCGACATGTCCGATGTGCTCACGGTGGCGCACCTGATGTTCAGCTACCAGGAATTCCCCGAATCCATTGAATTGAACATGCAGGGCGTGGCCGCCGCCGACCGTATGGCTGTGGATGTCACGACCTACGGCAAAATCATTCTCGAATCGAAGGATGAGATCAGGGAATTGCAGGGAGCACTCGGTGCCTAGCATCATTCAAACCATGGGTGCGGGTCATGTCTGAGTTCGAAATAGACATAGCCGCCGATACCAGCAAGGACGCCTTTCAGTTCGTCCAGGCACTGGCCGCCGAGCTGTCCCTTGGCGCGGTGGATATTCCCGGATTTCCCGCGATTGTGCAGAAGATCCGCGAAGTTCTCGCCGATGAAACCTCCTCGGCAGAGAAAGTCGCACGTGTGGTCGGCGCCGACCCGGTGCTGGCGGCGCGGCTGTTGAACCTCGCCAATTCGGTGGCGATCCTGGGCACCGCCCGGCCGGCCACTGACCTGCGCACCGCGGTGAGCCGTGTGGGCCTGAATGCCGTTCGCTCCACGACCTACGCCCACGCGGTGCGTATCCTCAGCCATTCCGAGGCGCTGCGCGGCCTGGAGAAACCACTGGAGGTCCTGCACAAGCAGACCGCCCAGGTGGCGAGCCTGAGTCACGTTATCGCCGGCAAATACACCAAAGTGCAGCCCGATGTCGCAATGCTCGCGGGGCTGCTGCACAGCAGCGGGCGTCTGTACCTGCTGGCGCGCGCGGGCAAGCATCGCGGCCTGTTTGCCGATGCCAACGCATTTCGCAACGTGGAACGCGACTGGCACTTGAGCGTCGCGGTCGCATTGCTCGAGAACTGGAGTGTGCCGGACGAGATCGTGCATGCCATTGCCGAAAGTGAGGACCTGACGCGCGAACCGCGCGGATCCCCCGCACTGACCGACGTGGTGATGCTCGCGGTGGCCATCGGGCGCAATGCCAGCCAACCGGCGGTTCTGGAGGCCACGCTGCGCGACGTCAAGTGCCTGGCACGGTTCGGCCTCAATTCCAAGGCAGTGGCGGAGATGCTGGAAGCCTCGAAGCTGGAACTTGCGCAGCTGGAAGCGGCCCTGAGCTGAGGGCCGGCCGAGCCGTGATCACCGGGGAAGAGCGGGCCGCGCGCTGCGCGGCGGATTATTCGGCAGGATCGTGCGGCAACAGCCGCTCGAACTGCAGCAGCTGGTTGGCAATGCGATCGGGGGAGATTTCGTAGGTTCCTGCCACCAGCGCATCGCTGATTTCGGCAACCCGTCCCTGGTTGATGACCGGGACTTCGCTCAGGGCCTGTTCAGCCGTGACCAGGTGGCTGGCGGTATCCGTGATCTGCACGCTGTCGGTGGTGCTGGTGGCACCGGACGCCTGGCTCGGGGTGGCAGCAGCACGCGTCGCGGCACTGGGGGCCGAGGCGGGCGGACTGTTAGTGACACCACTGATCTTGCCGGACACGATATGGCTCCTCTGTTACAGGCCATATCGGCCACGACCGGAGCAACTTTAGGAACTTTTTCACGCTCCGAATTATGTCACTCAGGCTTCCCGGAACAGCCCCGACCGGGCCGCGGAGACGGAGCAGGTCCCGCGCGGGCCGTAGGTCACGGTCTCGCGGCGGCCGTCGATGAGTACCCCCAGCCGGGCCTGGACATTCTGCAGCCGGGCGCCCGCCAGGGCGGCATTGCGATCATTCTGGGTGCGGCATTTTATGGCCGCAGCCGTGCAGTCGGCCCAGGCACCCGCCAGGGTACCCTTCGGATCGCACCACTGAAGCAGCGCTTCCAGCCCCTTCAGATCATGGGGGCGATTCAGATTGCGGCACAACACGCGCCGCTCGTCATCGACCTTCAGGATGCGCGCTACGCACTTGTGACGCTCGCGCATGGTCTCCCCGAGCGCATCGACATCGTTCGCACTCATATGGCTGTATTCACGATCGAGCAGAACCGTCAGTTCTCCCAGGGCAGTGGTTTCCTCCTGGATCAGGCGGCTCATCTGCTCGCGGCAGCTCTGCGCATCCATGTCTATTCCTTAGGGCCCGAATCCGAGCCGAGCTGTGCGGTAGTGGCGAAGGCTTTCAGAGACTGAGCCTGCGCACCGGCGCCCGCGCCCGAGGCGGCCTGGGCGTCAAATTTCTGCGCCCTCAGCAGCCCATCGGCCACACGGCCGGAATCGACCTGGTAGCTACCGTCGTTCAACGCCTGACGGATCCCGTCCACCCGCCCCTGATCGACCTCGGGAGTATTGGCAAGCTGCTGTTCCACACTGGCCAGTAATTGAGCGGCGGGGGTGATCTGCACCTCCTGCGCCGCACTGCCCGATCCGCTCTGCGGCAGCGTCTGCGCTGATGCCCCCTGCCCCGGCGCGGACTGTGTCTTGTCCGTAGCCCCTGAACCGAGGCCGGCCGGGTTCACATCCAGTCGCTGGTGGATGGTCGTCATGCTGCACGCTCCTTGGCTTGCGCCCCGCAGTATCGGGGAACCCAAGCATACCTGTTGTACTGAGTTCGCATTTTATAAGGCCACCCGCACCACGTCCGCGGATTCCACCACTCCCTCGACCACCGTCAGGGAGCTCAAGTTCTGTACCTGGATACGCGCGCCGGCCGGGGCGTCCATCAACGCTCGGCCCGAGGCCCGTATTTCCAGATCCGGACTGCCGGCCACCAGTGTGACCTGCTGACCGCGGTGGATCACCATATCCGCGGCGAACATCTCCACGCTCAGCGCGGTACCGACAGCCAGCGGGCGCCGTACGGTGCGGCCCGCCAGTTCCGACGCCGCGGACAGGTAGGCCGTGGCGATACCGGCCGTGCGCCGCGTTTCAACCGCCACATCGGCGGCTGTGAGGCGCGCGTCCCGCTCCACCGCATGGCGCAATACCAGGACCGGGATCCGGCTCTCCACCACCACCGGCACATAGATCGTCCAGTGCGTGGGACCGGCACAGCTGACACTCACCGTGGCACGTGCCGCGAGGTTGGAGCCGGGCGGCAGCTGCGCGGCCAATGCAGAATCGCAATGTGCCAGCCGCAGACGCCGATCAAGCGACAGCACCGTGATCTGGGTTTGCGCCGAACCGGGCGGCAGCAGCGATTGCACATAGGAATGTGCGGCCGCCTCAATCCGCTCGACGGGTTCCATGACGCCCGCGCCAAGGCTCAGCGTCGGCAGTACGGCCAACAGCGCCAGGAGCGCAAGGCCGCGTCGGATGTCTGTCGCTTGTGTTGTCATGCACTGAGCAGTGCAAACGGCGCGCCAACTCCGGTCGGACGCATGTTTGCCGGCACGGCGCGGCAAGCATTTGCCGCCGCTGTGACACATCTCACGCTTATGGGGCCGAACCACGGCCGGATCCGGGCTTTTCAGCCTCTGGCATGCGTATTGCTGTCTATCCCGCAGGACACTTTTTTGACGGACCGGATTACGAGTCATGCCTGTTGGACTGGATTCATACCTGGGCGTTCACGCTGAGGCACTCAAGGTGCAGACCCAGCGCATGGACGTTCTGGCGAACAATCTCGCCAATGTCGACACGCCCGGATACAAGGCGCGCGACATCGACTTCCGTACGGCGCTGGCGGCAGCTGGCTCAACCGAAGCTGGCGTGACCCTCACCACCACTGACGCCAAGGACATTGCGGTGAATGCCACCAGCGAAGGCGGTGCGGCCCTGAAGTACCGCGTGCCGCTGGCGCCATCGCTGGATGGCAACACCGTGGATTCGCAGCAGGAGCAGGCGGCGTTCGCCGACAACACGGTGCATTACCAGGCCACATTGACCTTTCTGTCCATGCGACTGCGCAATCTCGTGACGGCGATCACGGGCCAGTAAGCGCAAAGACTCAAGGAATTCACCCATGTCCTCCTTCAAGATCTTTGATATCGCAGGCTCAGGCCTCAGCGCACAGTCGGTGCGCCTGAACACCGTGGCCAGCAATCTCGCCAATGCCGACAGCGTCAGTGGCGACCCGGCAACGGTCTACAAGGCGCGGCACCCCATATTTCAGGCGGTCCAGCAGCAGATCCAGGGCGCCTCCAGCCTGGACAACCAGAGCGAGGCTGCGGTTCGCGTCAGCGGCATCATGGAAAGTCAGGCCGCGCCACAGATGCGCTATGACCCCGGCAACCCCCTGGCGAATGCCCAGGGCAACGTCTACGCACCCAATGTGAATGTCATCGAAGAGATGACCGACATGATCTCCGCATCGCGCGCCTACCAGGACAACGTGGAGGTCATGAACACCTCCAAGGACCTCATGCTCGCGACCCTGAAGCTCGGCCAGTCCTGATAGCCAGCGCAACATGGCAACCACACTCTTAAGAGGCGCCTGATGTCTACTAGTGCAAATTCAATCGCAAGTCTGCTCAATTCCACGGCGACCACGGCCGCTGCCACCGGCCCCAGCAGCACCGCCATCCCGGCGAACATGCAGATCAACGAGACCGACTTCCTGCAGCTGATCTCCACCCAGCTGCAGAATCAGGATCCTCTGCAGCCCACCGACCCCAGCCAGTTTCTCGGACAGCTGGAGGGACTCAGCGAGGTATCGAGCCTGCAGAGCATGCAATCTGCGATGTCCGCGCAGCAGGTCACCAGCGGCGCAAGTCTGCTCGGCCAGTCCGTACTGGCGCCCGGCACCACTGCCAACCTGGCCAGCGGCGGCAGCATCGCCGGCGCGGTGAATGCACCGGCCGGAACGACCGCACTGATGGTGTCGATCGCCAATTCCAGCGGCACACCCGTCACCTCTTTCCAGGTCACACCGGCCGGTTCCGGCATGACCACCTTCTCCTGGAATGGTGCCACCAGCTCCGGCACCACCGCCCCTGCCGGCCAATACACGGTGAGCGTCAACGCAACCGTCAATGGCGCCTCGCAGTCGGTCGCGCCGATGGTTGTCACGCAGGTTCAGAGCGTCACCATCGATCCGACTACCCAGCAGCTCGATTTGAATACCAATGGCGGCACCGTGCCGCTCAGCTCCGTCGTCACGATTCTGTAACGCGCAACCCACGCCAGCATCAGGAACAAACCCATGTCATTCAATGTCGCCCTCACAGGCCTCAATGCCGCCAACCAGGACCTCTCGGTGACGGCCAACAATCTTGCCAACGTCAGCACCGTCGGTTTCAAAGGCGCGCGCGCCGAGTTCGCCGACCTGTTTTCAGCCACCCAGTCCGGTGTGAGTTCCACCGCCGTGGGCAACGGCGTGGCGGTCCAGGAGGTCGCCCAGCAGTTCTCCCAGGGTGACATCGAGACCACGGGCAACAACCTCGATCTTGCCATCAGCGGCAACGGCTTCTTTACCCTGAGCAATAACGGCGCCCTGGAGTTCACCCGTGATGGTGAGTTCCAGGTCAACAGTGCCGGGGATGTGGTGACCGCCAGCGGCGCCAACCTGCAGGTCTACCCGCCCCTGCCCAATGGTGGCTACAACACCGGGGGCCTGGCCAACCTGTCGCTAAGCTCGGGTGAGAGCGCGCCAAATGCGACCACCACGGCGTCCATTACCGCGAACCTGCCGGCCGATGCGACCATTCCGGCCGACGTCGCCGCTTTCTCGCCCACCGATCCGAACAGCTACAACAACACCACCTCGCTTACGGTGTACGACTCGCTGGGCGCGGCTCATACCGCCTCGCTCTACTTCAGCAAGACTGCGACCAACACCTGGATGGCAAATCTGTACGTGGATGGCAATGCGGTGGGATCGCAGGAACTGGACTACAGCCCCAGCGGCGCACTGACCGCTCCGCCGCAGGGCATGGTCACCTTCCCCGACTACACGCAGGCCGACGGCCTGTCCACCGGCGCGAACACCATGAGTCTGACGTTCAATTTCAGCAACGTCACCCAGTACGGCAACAACTTCGGGGTCACCGCGGTCCAGCAGAACGGCTACACCACGGGCCTCCTGACCGGCATCAGCATTGACGATACCGGCGTCGTGCAGGCGCAGTACACCAACGGCAACTCCGTCAACCTGGGTCAGGTTGCGATGGCGAACTTCGCCAACCCGCAGGGCCTGGAACAGCTGGGTGATGCGAGCTGGGCGGCCACCAACGCTTCGGGCCAGGCCGTACAGGGCGTGGCGGGCGGTTCGGGCTTCGGCAACATCTCCTCCGGATCGCTGGAAGAGTCCAACGTGGATACCACCACCTCGCTGGTTGACATGATCACCGCGCAGCGCGCCTTCCAGGCCAACGCGCAGATGATCCAGACCGAAGACCAGATCACCCAGACCATCATCGGTATCCGCCAGTAAAGGCCCGATGACCGATCATGGATAAGCTGCTCTACGTTGCGATGTCCGGTGCGAAGGAGATCCTGCGCGCCCAGGCTGCGAACAGCCATAACCTCGCCAACGCCAACACCACCGGGTTCAAGGCGGACCTGAGTGCGTTCCAGAGCCGTGCCGTGACCGGTCCGGGTTATGCCTCGCGGGTCTATGCCACCGACGCCTCGGTCGGTTGGGACAGCAGCGTCGGATCGCAGATCACGACCGGCAATCCACTGGATGTGGCCGTTCAAGGTCAGGGCTTCATCGCCGTCCAGGACAGCCAGGGGAATGAGGCCTATACCCGCGCCGGCGACCTGCACGTGGACCCCAATGGCCAGCTGCTGAACTCCGCTGGCCTGCAGGTATTGGGTGACAACGGCCCCATCAGCGTGCCGCCCTCTACCTCCGTGAGCGTGGCGCCCAACGGCAACATTTCCGTGGTACCGCTGGGGCAGACCCCAAACACGATTTCCATTGTCGGGCGCATCAAGCTCGTCAATCCGTCCAGCGACACCGTATCGCGCGGCTCTGATGGCCTGTTTCGCACCAACAATGGCCAGCCCGCTGATTCGGATGCCACCACCACCTTGGCCTCGGGAGTCCTGGAAGGCAGCAATGTCGACTTGGCAGGCTCGATGGTCGACATGATCGAACTGTCCCGCAATTTCGACCTGCAGATAAAGGCCCTGCACGCCGCCGAAGACAACGGCACCGCGTCGGCCAAACTGCTGACGTCGAGCTGATCACAAGGTAACGCACCATGGAACCGGCACTTTGGGCCGCTAAGACCGGCCTCGACGCCCAGCAGACACAGATGACGGTGACGGCTAACAACCTCGCCAACGTCAACACCAACGGCTTCAAGAAGAGCCGCGCGGTATTCAACGACCTGCTGTATCAGAACGTCACCCAGGTGGGTGGCTCCACATCTGATACCACGAGCTATCCGTCCGGCCTGCAGCTGGGCACGGGCGTGCGTGTGGTCGCGACCGAACCGAGCTTTACCCAGGGCAGCCTCGACAACACCGGCAACGCCTTGGACCTGGCCATCCAGGGACGCGGGTTCTTCCAGATCCTCAAACCCGATGGCACCTTGGCGTATACCCGCGACGGCAGCTTCCAGGTGAACGCACAGGGCCAGCTGGTGAACGCCACCGGCTACCAGGTGCAGCCGGCCATCACCATTCCGGCCGGCGCCCAGAGCGTCACCATCGCGCCCAATGGCGTGGTCAGCGTACTGCTGCCGGGCCAGACCTCACCGAGCACGGTCGGCACGCTGCAACTCGCGGACTTCATCAATCCCGCAGGTCTGCAGGATGCCGGCGGCAATCTTTCGGTGGAATCCGCCTCCAGCGGGGCGCCGACGCAAGGGGCACCCGGCCTGACCGGACTTGGCACGATCGTGCAAGGTTCGGTGGAGTCCTCCAACGTCGATGTTGTGGAGGAAATGGTCAACATGATCGAGACCCAGCGTGCCTACGAGATGAATTCCAAGGCCGTGGAAACCACCGACCAGATGCTGCAGTACGCCACGCAGAACATGTAAACGGAGACTCATGCGAACCCTCTATGCCAGCCTCTTTGGTGCCGCCCTACTTGGTCTGAGCGCCTGCCAGACCCATCATCCGACCAAGGAAGATGACGGCATGAGCTGGGCCGAAGAACCAGCGCCCAAGCCCACCAATGGCGCCATCTATCAGTCCGGCCGCGAGGTCGCGCTGTTCGAGAATCCCATTGCGCATCATGTGGGTGACATCGTCACCATTGTTCTGAACGAGCAAACCGCCGCCCAGAAGAGCTCCAGCACCAACACCAACAAGGCCACCACACAGACGCTGCCCGGCATGACCATTCTGGGCAAGGCACTCACCGTGCACGGCGTGCCAATCCTCAGCAACAGCATCGCTGACAGCTCCAAGTTTGCCGGCGAAGGCGACAGCGCGCAGAGCAACAGTCTGCAAGGCTATGTCACGGTCACCGTCCAGAAGGTGCTGCCCAACGGCAACCTGTACGTGAAGGGCGAAAAGTGGATCGGCATCAACCAGGGAGAGGAATACGTGCGCATGACCGGGATCATCCGGCCCATCGATCTCTCCGCCGACAACTCCATACCCTCCTCGCAGGTGGCCGACGCGAAGATCTCCTACGGCGGCAAGGGAGCACTGGCCGATGCCAATGCCCAGGGCTGGTTGTCGCGATTCTTCAATTCACCCTGGACACCGTTCTAATGTTTGAATCAATCCGCAGGTCCCGCAGCTGCGCAGCCTTCCTCACGGTTCTGCTGCTGCACATTGTGTTGCCGATGCCGGCGCACGCGGATCGCATCAAGGACATCGCGACGGTGACCGGTGTGCGTTCCAACCAGCTCTTCGGCTATGGCCTGGTCGTGGGCCTGGACGGTACTGGCGACCAGACCACCCAGACACCCTTCACCGTCCAGAGCATTGCCAACATGCTGGCGAGGTTTGGGGTCACCATCCCGGCAGGCAGCGTCGCGCAGCTGCAGTTGAAGAATGTCGCCGCGGTGACGGTCACTGCCGATCTGCCGCCCTTCTCCAAGCCGGGCCAGACCATCGACGTGACTGTCGCTTCCATCGGCAACGCCTCGAGCCTGCGCGGCGGGCAGCTGCTGATGACGCCACTGCATGGCCTTGATGGCGAGGTCTACGCCTTTGCGCAGGGTAGCCTCGTGGTCAGTGGCTTCGGTGTCAACGGCAAGGACGGCTCGCGAATTTCGCTGAACGTTCCGAGCAGCGGCCGCATTCCCAATGGTGCGAACGTTGAGCGCGAAGTGCCGACCAAGTTTGGCCAGGATCCGTTCCTGTTCCTGAACCTCAACACTCCGGATTTCACGACCGCCTCGCGCGTGGCCTCGGGCATTAACAAGGTGCTCGGAGCGGGCGTGGCCGAAGCCACCGATCCGGTGTCGATCAAGGTCCTGGCGCCCACCAATCCTGAGCAGCGCATCGCTTATCTGGCCACCCTGGAAGCCATTGAAGTCGAACCCGGCGAAGCCCCGGCACGCGTCATCATCAATTCCCGCACCGGCACCGTGGTCATCAGCTCACATGTCCAGGTGACGGCGGCCGCGGTGGCCCACGGTTCGCTCTCAGTCACCATCACCGAGCGGCAGGACGTGAGTCAGCCCAACCCATTCACCAAGGGCACGACCGCCACCGTCACCCCGCGCAGCGACCTCAACGTGCAGCAGGCCGACGCCCGCATGTTCGTATTTCAGGCCGGTGTGAACCTGGATGAAATCGTGCGCGCCGTGAACCGGGTGGGTGCCGCGCCGGGCGACCTGGTGGCGATTCTGGAAGCACTCCGGCAGGCCGGCGCGCTGCGCGCCGAACTGGTCGTGATCTGACCGCTAAGCGCCATGAGCACCCTGCCCATATCCGGTGACCCGGCCGCTAGCGCGGCCAGCGCCGACACCTATATGAATTTTTCGGGCCTGCAGGCCTTGAAGCGCGCGGCCGGCAAGAACGATCCATCGGCGCTGCGCAAGGTCGCGCAGCAGTTCGAGAGCATGTTCACGCGGATGATGCTCAAGAGCATGCGCGATGCCGTGGGTACCGACCCGATCTTCGGCAGCGACCAGGAAAAAATGTACCAGGGCATGTATGACGATCAGCTCGCCTTACAGCTGTCCAAGGGCCGGGGCCTGGGCCTGGCGGACATGCTGATGCGCCAGCTGCAGCGCATGAGCGCTGCGGGGGCTGCAGGAGCAAGCCCGACCAATGCTGCGCCCGGCAGCACCGTGCCCAAGGCGGCCCTGCCCGCGGCTTCCGCCGCCACCCAGCAGAGTTTCATTCAGGGATTGTGGCCGCAGGCCCAGCAGGCCGGTCAGCAGCTCGGAGTGGATCCGAGCAACCTCATCGCGCAGGCCGCCCTGGAAACCAACTGGGGCCGAAACCTGCCTCAGGACAGCAGCGGCCGTTCCAGCAACAACCTGTTTGGCGTCAAGGCGACGGGTTCCTGGGAGGGGCCCAGCGTCCAGGCAGCGACCACCGAGGTGAGCGGCAGCGGCCCGGCCACCACCATTGCACCGTTTCGCTCCTATGCGGACGCGACCCAGAGCTTTCAGGATTATGTCTCCCTGCTGCGTAACAACCCGCGCTACGCCGCCGCGCTCAATACCGGAACCGACGCCCACGCCTTCGCGACTGGACTGCAGCGCGGCGGCTACGCGACTGACCCGGAGTATGCAAGCAAAGTCAGCGCCGTCGCCAGCAACATCTCCGGCCACCTGGCCATGGCCCTTCGTGGACTCACAGGCCTCAAGTCCGGCGCCGAGCTGCCGACAACTGTGACTACGAGCACGCTGTAAAGGCTGATTCCGAATGGCTGATGTACTTGCAACCAGCGTCTCAGGACTGCTCGCGTTCCAGAAGGCGCTGAGCGTCACCAGCAATAACGTCGCCAATGTCGACACGCCGGGCTACAGCGTCGAGGCCCCACAATTCACGCCGCAGCCGGGCGAGACCACCGGTATTGGCTATTTCGGCACTGGCGTTGCCATCTCCGGGGTAACCCGCAGTTACAGCGAACTGCTCGCCGGCCAGATGCGCTCCTCGCAAAGCAGCTACTCCAGCTTCAACAGCTTCGCCACCACCGCCGCCTCGATCGACAACATGCTCAGTGACACCACCACGGGCCTGGGCGCGCAGGTGCAGAATTTCAGCAATTCACTGCAGACTTTGGCCAATGCCCCGACGCTGGCCTCCAGCGGCACGGCGGTACTGAGTGCCGCCCAGTCACTGGCGCAGTCGATCCAGGGTTATGCCAGCCAGATCAACTCAGTCGACCAGAATGTCGAGGGTCAGATCAGCAGCAATGTTCAGGAAATCAATTCCCTGGCGGGCAGCATCGCCACCGTCAACGGCCAGATCTCGCAGATCCAGAACTCCGGGCAGTCACCCAATAGCCTGCTGGACCAGCGCGATGAGCTGATTGACCAGTTGAGCCAGTACGTCTCGGTGAACACCGCGACCCAGAGCGATGGCACGCTGAATGTCTTCATCGGCAACGGTCAGGCCCTGGTCAGCGGTGGCACGGCTGAAACCCTGACGGCGATTCCCAACCAGTACAACCCCACGCAATTTGACGTCGGCCTGCAAACGGCCGGCAGCGCGGCTGTCGTGGATGTCACCGGATCGATTACCGGTGGTTCGCTGGGCGGTCTGCTGTCCGCGCGCAGCCAGGTCATCGAACCCACGTTGAACGCGCTGGGCCAGATCGCCGTCGGCATTGCCACCATCGTCAATCAGCAGCAGGCGGCGGGCCTGACCCAGACAGGCGTCCAGGGCCAGCCCATGTTTGCCGTCGGTGGCGTGCAGGTCAGCAACTCGGCCAATAACACCGGCACGGCGCAGGTGACCGCCACCAGCACTTCCTTGTCGACGCTGACCACGGACAACTACACGCTGACCGACAACGGTGGCACCTGGCAGCTGTACGATGAGACTTCCCAGCAGCCTGTCACCATCACCAGCGGGGACGGCAGCGCCGGCACCCCGTTTACGGCTGCGGGTCTGTCCATCGTGGTGAACGGCGCGGCCAATAGCGGCGACAGCTTCCTCATCGAACCCACTGCCAACGCGGCCGCCGGATTCGGCGTCCTGTTGACCAGCCCCACACAGATCGCATCGGCGGCGGCTCTGCAGACCTCCGCTGCCACGGCCAATACCGGCACCGGCACCATTGCCGCGGCGACCGTCACCGACCCGACCAATGCCAACTTGCTGACGCCGACCAACATCGTGTTCACCTCGGCCGGGCAGTACCAGATCAACGGCACGACCTATGCCTATACGCCAGGCGCGGCGATCCTGGGCAATGGCTGGACGACTTCAATCAGCGGCACACCGGCTGCGGGCGACACCTTCACGGTCAGCAGCAATGCGGGAAATGTCGGCGACAACTCCAATCTGTTCGCCATGATCGACGGACTGAATTCGAGTGCCCTGAACGGCGGCTCGGCTTCCATTAACGGAGCCACCAGCTCGCTGGTGAGCCAGGTGGGCGCGCAGACCCAGCAATCGCAGGCCAATGCGCAGGCGCAACAGGCCGTGAATACCTCCGCGACCGATGCCGTCAACAACCTCTCAGGCGTGAACCTCGATGAGGAAGCGGCCAACATGGTCAAGTACCAGCAGGCTTACCAGGCCTGCGCGCAGATGATCCAGGCCTCCACGACGATGTTCAACACGCTGATCACAGCCATCACCACGGCCTAACACCATGCGCATATCAACCGTCGGATTCCAGACTGATGCCTCCAATCAGATGCAGGCGCTGGAAGCTGAGATCGCTCAGACACAGCAGCAGCTGTCGACCGGCATCAAGCTGCAGAACGCCGCGGACGACCCGGCCGGCATGGCGCAGGTCGATCAGCTCAATGCGCAGATTTCCGCCTCGCAGCAGTACCAGACCAACGGCAATACGCTGAATGCCAATCTGCAGATCGAGGAGCAGTCCCTGACCACCGCCACCTCGACCATGCAAAGCGCGCGCGACCTCGCCCTCGAGGCCAATAACGCTGCACTCACCAGCTCGCAGCGCCAGGACATCGCCACCCAGGTACAGCAGCTGCTGCAGCAGCTGGTCAGTACCGCCAACAGCACCGACTCGAACGGGAACTTCCTGTTCTCCGGAGAAGCCACCGCCACCCAGCCGTTCGCGCAGTCCGGCACCGCGGTGACCTACAACGGCTCAAACGGCGTCAGTCAGGTGCAGATCAGCCCGAATCAGCGCATCTCCAGCGGCGACTCCGGAGCCAGCGTTTTCGTGAACATTCCGGGCGGCAACGGCACATTCACCACGGCGGTGGGCGCCGGTAACACCGGCACCGCCACCATCGGCCCCGGCACGGTGGTCAATGCGTCGCAGTGGGTGCCCGACACCTACACTATCTCCTTTACCGATCCGACCGACTACACGGTGACCAACAGCGAGGGCATTACGGTTGGCGGGGGCACCTATACCAGCCCGGGGACGATCGCGTTCAACGGCACCAGCACCACCATTACCGGAACTCCTGCCGCCGGGGATACCTTCACGGTGGCGCCGGCGGGCACCTCCAGCGCCTTCAATACGCTGTCGAGCCTTATCACGACGCTGAATGATCCCAGTCTCACGGCCGCGCAGCTCTCAACCCAGATCGGCACGGCGGTCGAACAGATCGACGGTGCCGTCAATAATTTCAACCAGGTCCAGGCCTCCGTGGGCGCGCGCCTCAATGCCGTCACGGCCGCCAATACTACGGCGCAGAGCACCCAGACCAGCATGACCGCTACGGTGTCCTCCCTGCAGAACGTGGATTACGCCGCGGCGACGACCCAGCTGTCGACCCAGGAGCTCGCCCTGCAGGCCGCCCAGGAGTCCTATGCCTCGATCGCGCATATGTCCCTGTTCCAGTACTTACAGTAATCCGTGACGCAGTTCATACCTTGGAGTCCCTAAGTTTCTCAAGTTCCCGCGGTGGCCACCGATAACCAATCAGACACAGCAACCGGCCAAGGTGGCCGGATGTGCAGCGCGACGGACTGGTGTCCGGCGCCTGAGTTAAACTTCAGGAGTCTCTGACAATGTCACTAGTCCTCAATACGAACATCAGCTCGCTGATCGCCCAGAACAGCCTGACGTCTTCTGGCGCGCAGCTGGCCACCTCCCTGCAGCAGCTGTCCTCGGGACTGCGCGTAAACACGGCCGCGGATGACGCAGCCGGCTACGCCATCATCCAGGGCATGACGTCGCAGATCAACGGCATCAACCAGGCCGCGCAGAACGCCAACGATGGCGTCTCGCTGGCACAGACCGCCTCGGGCGCGCTCTCTGAGGTCACCAATGACCTGCAGACCATGCGCGACCTGGCCGTCGAGTCGCTGAATGCCACCAACAGCAGCACCGACCGCGCCGACCTGAATGCGCAGTTCACGCAGCTTGCGGCCGACATCGACAGCGTGGCCTCGACCACGCAGTTCAACGGCGTGAACCTGCTGGACGGCTCGTTCCAGGGCGCGGACTTCCAGGTCGGCGCCAACGCCGGCCAGATCATCAGCGTCTCCTCGATCGCCAGCACGGCGACGACCAAGATCGGCAATTTCTATACGACCAATGGCAACGGTGCATACAACGCCGGCGCGACTGTGCCGCAGACCGTTCCCCCCACTGCGAACACGAACATCGCCGATGGCGACACGGTCTCCTTGACGGTGTCGGTCACTGCCGGCACGGCCACGGCGCTCGGCACCTCCATCTCCACCGGCCCGATCGCCTTGACCGGCAATGCCGCCACCGACCTGTCGAGCATCGCCAGCGCGATCAACCAGGCGGTTGGTTCAAATGACGGCATCGTCGCCACGGTCGCCAAGGACGCGAACGGCAATGCCACGGGCATCAACCTCAGCTCCGCCAACGGTGCCGCACAGCAGGTAGAAATCGGCGTCGCCTCCGCCACCGGTACGCTGGGCACGGTCCAGACCGGTGACCCGACCGGTGCCACGACTTTGACAGACCTGGGAATCGGAACGGCCAATGGCGGTACCGATGCGGTCACGAATGCGGTCGTGTACAACCTCGGCTCGGCCGCTACCGCCGCCCCCGCCAACGCCTCGGCCACTGGAGTCGTATGGGCAGGCACCGGCAACACGGCCGGCACCCTGGGTGACGACGGCACGGGCGCGGCCCTGAGCGTGACGACCGTAGACAATTCCAACCTGGTGCTGATTTCGATCGACAACGCCCTGCAGCAGCTGGCCACGGAGGGCGCGCAGCTGGGCGCCTACCAGAATCGCTTCCAGGATGCGGTCACGAGCTTGAACACCAACTCGACCAACCTGACCAGCGCCCGCAGCCAGATCCAGGACACGGACTACGCCTCGGCCACCTCGGCGCTGTCGAAGGCCCAGATCCTGCAGCAGGCCAGCACCGCGATGGTGGCCCAGGCCAACACCATTCCGCAGAACATTCTGACCCTGTTGCAGAAGCTGCCGTAACGGTGCATCGAAGAGCTGAAAACACTTTCAGACGAGGCATGGGTGGGTTCCGCAAGGCTCCCACCCATCGCCTTTTTCGGGGGCGTTCGCGGCTCAGGAAACTTGAATCAAGGGGTAGTAGCCGATGACGACCGCCAACAGCGTCAATACCAGCACGGTCAATACCGCCAGCGGTACCACCGGCGCGCCGGTGTCAATCGCCAGCAGCTCCAGCGCTGCGGCCGCCGGCGGCTCCGTCATCAATGTCAGTTCATTGGTTTCACAGCTGGTGGCGGCAACGCAGGCACCCCAGGAAGCCCTGATCAACACCCAAACGCAGGCGGTCACGGCGCAGATTTCGGCGTTGGGCACCCTGAAGAGTTCGCTGTCGACGTTCCAGTCCGCGCTGAGTACCCTGGATTCCCCTTCCGCCTTTGACACCGAGACGGCCAATACCAGCAACTCCGCCGTCTTCACTGCCACTGCCACTTCCGGCGCGCCGGTCGGCACTTACGGCGTATCCGTGACCCACTTGGCCCAGGCGCAGCAGATTCTGTCCGGCTCCCTGGCGACCAACGGCGCAACGGCGCTGGGCCCGGGCACCCTGCAGCTGAGCCTGGGTAACACCAGTTTCAGCATCAGCGTCGACAGCACCGACGACACCCTCAATGGCATCGCCGCCGCGATCAACTCCGCCAGCGGCAACCCCGGCATTACGGCGACCGTGCTGCAGGGTACGGATGGCGCCCATCTGCTGTTGTCCTCCACCCAGACCGGGGCTGCCAATACCATCCAGGTGAGCGAGACGGATTCCGGTACCGCGCTGGCCGCCTTGACCTACCCGGCACCCAATCCGGCTGATCCGGGCACCGATCTGCATTACACGGTGCAGAGTGCCGCCCAGGATGCCGAATACAGCGTCGCGGGTGTTGCGGCCACCAGTCCGACCAATACCATCACCAGCGCGCTGAACGGTGTCACGCTCACCCTGACCGGCCCGACCGCCGCGGACACCACGGCCTCGCTGAGCGTGAGCACGGATACCGCGACCATCCAGGGCAACATCAGCGCCTTCGTGTCGGCCTACAACACTCTGGTTGGCTCGTTCTCGAGCCTCGGTGGCTTCGATTCCACGACCTCCACCGCGGGTCCCATGATGGGCAATGCTGTGTTGTCGGGCATCGAAAGCCAGGTCCAGAACGCGCTCTACAGCATCGTCAACACCGGCTCATCGACCTACAATTCGCTCGCCAGCATCGGCATTACCACCAACAGCGATGGCACGCTGAGCCTCAACAGCAACACCCTGTCGAATGCGATGTCGACCAACTTCAGCGCGGTCAGCGCGCTCTTCAGCGGCACCAACGGGGTCGCCACGACGCTCAATACGGTGCTCACACAGGCGCTGAGCAGCACCGGATCGATTTCCACTGACAGCCAGTCCCTGGTCAGCCAGGAAAATGCGCTGAGTGCTCAAACCACGCAGCTGAACACCCAGATGACCGCCCTGACGGCCAGCCTGACCCAGCAATACTCGGCGCTGAATACGCTGCTGTCCTCACTGCAGACGACCTCTGCCTATCTGACCCAGGCCTTCGCCAGCCTGCCGACGGTGCAGGGAACACCCAACGCCTAAGCGTCGGGTGTGCGTCTCAAGTTCGAGGCCGATGGGCCGTTACAAGGCTTAGCGGCATTGCACGGGTAGGAGTACGGCGATTTGAGCAGCTTCGCGGGACAATCGAAACTTGCGGCCTATCAAAGCGTATCGGTACATGGCGGTGTCGCCAATTCCGATCCGCACGGGCTGGTCATGATGCTTCTGGATGCATGCGCCGAGCGGCTGACAGTTGCCGCAGGCTGCATCGAGCGGCGCGAAACCGCCCGCATGGCCAAACTGCTGCACAGTTGCGTAACCATCATCGCTGAGCTTCGCGGCAGCCTCAATTTCTCCGCCGGTGGTCCTCTGGCCGAAAATCTCAGCAGCCTGTACGACTACATGATTCGTCAGCTGCTGTTGGCCAACGCCGGCAGCAATGCCAGCCTGGTCAAAGAAGTGCTCGGTCTGGTTAACGAAATCCGCGGCGCCTGGAGCGCCATCGGTCCGCAGGTGCGCGCCAACGGCACCGGATTGCCGTCGCAATTGAGTCCGGTAGCGCCGGAGGCGCTGCGCTAGGCTCGCCCGTAGCACGCGACGCGCGCAATTGCCAGCCAGCCAGTCGCATGGCGGCAACGAGTTCTGTTGACGTGACAGCCTGATCAATCCTCCGTTTTCAGTCCCTGTGACACACCTCACCGTTCCCGTACTCACGGCAGCCTGCGCATCAAGATTCCATCTGGCGAGCCGATGAGGGACGTCGGACACGGCTTCATGTGGAGCCACGGCGGCAATATGTAACGTGCAGTTGCCGCTGCCCTCGGCCTCTTTCGGAAACGGTGAATCATGTCTTCAATCATTTCTCTGCTCAGTGCGGCCCAGATTTCGGCCCTGAGCACGACGCAAATCAGTCAGTTGAAGACCGCCGATTTCGCAGCGATGGGTTCGGTTCAGACCAGCGGCCTCACCACCGCTCAACTAAGTGCGATTTCCGCACCAGACGTAGTCGCCATCAGCCCAGCGGCAATCGCGTCCCTGCAGGCCTCGGTGCTGGCGTCCTTGGCGGTCGACCTGTCGGCCAGTCAGCTGACGACGACTAATATTGCCGCCGTAGCCACAGCCGGTGCGCTCGGCACACTGTCCACGGCCGCCATCGCAGGCCTTAGCACTACGCAGGCCGCCGGCCTCACCAGCACACAACTGAGCACGCTGTCTTCCGTTGATTTTCAGGCCATCTCCACCAAGGACTTGGCGAGCATCTCCACCACCACCATCGGTGCGCTCAGCTCCGCCACCCTCAGCCAGCTGTCCACCGTGCAGCTGCAGAACCTGAGTGGTGCGCAGATCGCCGCCGCCGCCGCCAACCTGACCACCTCTCAGGTGGGTGCGTTC
>DATHMK010000097.1:0-52429 GCA_035487155.1 Steroidobacteraceae bacterium | reverse complement strand
ACCAACAATTCCGTTGAATACACGGTGTGCATGGCCGCCGAATTGGGGTTTGCGGTAACGGTTGTGGAGGATGCTACCTTCACCTTTGCCCGCATCGACCGTCGCGGGCGATTTTGGGCGGCCGAAGATGTGCATGCCCTGTCGCTGGCAAATCTGGAACAGGGCGGCTACGCGCAAGTCGTTTCAACCAATTCCGCCACGAGGCATACCCCCTAGTTAAAGCGCGGTGCCAATATCTGCGTTGCGTGCCCGATTCGCCGACCGTCAGTGCAGCCGAAACCGGACCTTGACACTGGCGTTGCGAGAATTCAGGTTATGAGGATGAAACCCGTAAGCCGCGCGAAGCGTCCCGAGAAACTCGAGCACACGGAAACCGAACGCTTCGTTCGCCGGGTCGATTGGAATCTCTTCCGGCAATTTCACGAAATTGTCCAATCGGGCAGCCTGAGCGCCGCCGCGCGCCGGCTCCATCTGCATCAGCCCGCGCTCAGCGCCGCGCTCAAGCGCCTTGAAGATCATCTTGGCGTCACGCTGTGCCATCGCACCGCGCAGGGGATCGCCTTGACGCCTGCGGGCAAGGAACTGCTGCAGTTGACGACGGACATGATGGAAGCAGTTCGGTTGGCGCCAAAATTGACCTCGCAGGCCGCGAAGCGCATCGAAGGCAAGATGTCGCTGCGCATGATCACCTACATCATCTGCCCCGAGCTGGATGAAGCTTTGTCATCCATTCACACGCGGCATCCCGACATCGAGATCATGATCGAGGTATCGCCCTGGCAAAAGGTCATAGACGCTCTGCTGGCCAATGAATGCGATGTCGGCATCACCTTCGACGCGCGCCCACGTCCACCACTGTGCTACGAACCCCTGTTTCGGGAGACCCAGCAGCTGTACTGCTGTCGCTCACATGAGCTCTACGGCCAGATCATTCGTGAACCAGCAAAGCTGTCGCAGCAGCGCTTCATTCTGACCCAGGGCGATGAACCTGACGAACTGCGCCAGTTTCGCGAACGCTATGGGCTCGCCGGCAATGCCAGTGGACGCGCCGAGGACCTGCATGAGGCTTCGCGCTTGATTCTGCGCGGCATCGGCATCGGCTTTTTGCCCACCGTGGTCGGCGCACCCCATGGCACCGAGCGTCTATGGCCGCTGTTTCCGCCGCCGATTCTGCCGAACTACTTCATCTATCTCGTTTCCCATCCACCGGAACGCGTATCGGTCACCACGCAGCTGTTCCTGGATGAGATGCGCCGGCGCCTGCGGGCACGGGGTGATTCCGCACTGTTGTGAGGCGCAGCATCCGCTATCTGCGCCAGAACTGAGCAAGGGCTCTTGACCCATCAATAGGGTTTATACCCGCCATCGATCATCTCCGACTTCCGACCACCGATCCGCTGCCGGATTATCGGCTGGAAGCCAAGGAGGATACCGATTGGCCGAATCCACGCCCACGCTCGCGGCGATCGAAATTCCCTCGCGCCATACTTTGGGCATCGAGGTGCATTCGATCGATTACGTCGAGCACGGCGAGCGGCACGGCCATGTGCGCGACCAGCGCACCTTCTGGTTCACCGGCAACCTGCAGTTCCTGTCGATTTCACTTGGCTTCATCGGCCCAAGCCTCGGACTTTCCTTCGCGTGGACCTCCATAGCCGGAGTGCTGGGGATTCTCTTCGGCACGTTGTTCATGGCCTTTCATGCGACGCAGGGACCGGTGCTCGGGTTGCCGCAGATGGTGCAGAGCCGTGCCCAATTCGGATATCACGGGGTCCTCATTGCGCTGCTGGGCTCGCTGATCAACTACGGCGGCATGAACGTCGTGTGTGCGCTGCTGATCATGGGCGGCCTGCAACACCTGTTCGGTTGGAACCCCTATTGGGTATTGGCGATCACGGCGCTCTGGAGCATGGCGCTGGCGCTGCTCGGCTACGATTGGCTGCATCGGGCCTTCAAGATACTGTTCTGGATCAGCCTGCCGCTGACCGCGATTCTGACCGCGGCAATTGCCATCGGCAATGTCCCGCACGGCGCGCCGGTCCGACTTGGATTCAGCGCAGTCGCATTTGGCGTGCAATTCGCCGCTGGCGCCAGCTACAACATCGCATTCGCGCCCTACGTCTCGGATTACACGCGCTATCTCAAAGAGGATACCAAGGCGTCGAGTTTGATCGTCGCGGTGTTCCTGGGCGCCTCCTCGTCGGCCTCCTGGCTGCTGGTATTGGGTGCGTGGCTGGCGACCCGGCTGAACGGCACTGACCCACTGGTCGCCGTCAGCACCGCCGGCAACGCCGTGCTTCATGGATTCGGCACCGTTCTCGCGATCGACAGTGTACTGGTGCTGCTTGCGGTCGTTTCAATCGACACCTATAGCGGCATGCTCACGCTGGTCACAGCCAGCGACAGCGTGCGATCCATCAAAGCCACGCGAACCGTTCGGGCGATATTCATCGGTGTCTTCACACTGCCCTGGGTGGTGGTGACCCTGATCGGCGGCCAGAACGCCATTGCCAGCCTGACGCTCACCTTGACCATCATCCTCTACATGCTGGTGCCCTGGACAGCGGTCAATCTTGTCGATTTTTTCTGCGTCCGGCGTGGCCACTATTTCATTCGTGATCTGTTCAATCCCCACGGCATCTACGGCCAATGGGCCTGGCGGGGACTGCTGGCCTACATGCTGGGGGCGGTGGCGATCGCACCCTTCGCGGTGCTCCCCAACCTGTGGACGGGTCCCCTGGCCGCCCGGATGGGTGGCATCGATATCGGGTGGCTGATCGGCCTGGTGGTGGCAGGAGGGTCCTACTACCTGTTCGCCAAGGGTCTGCGGCTCGACCTGGAACGGATCGCCATGTTCGGCCATGACCCGGCCGCCGCGGCGCGAATCGCGGTCGGCGGGAAATAGCCCGTGGCACCGCCTTCACTGCACAGCCCCCGGGCAATCCCGAGAGTTGCCGAGTTGCAGGGCCTTTGGCGCCGCCTGCTGATCAGCTGGCCCGACGGTACGCGCGATGAGACCACTCAAGTGCGATGGCTGCAGGGCCACAGCGCCTATACGGACCTGCGTCAGCCGGCATCGTTACCCACTTTCTCCGGCAAGCGCGGCCTATTGGACCTGTCGATGGAGGATTGCACGGCCCTTGCGCGGCAGGAAGGCTTTGCCGGTCACTTTCGCTTCGATGGCGGCTACTTTGAATGGGCGCGCTCCATCGACTATCAGCCCAAGCCGATCTATTCGGATGTGGGCTCACTGTGGTGGGGGGAGGGCAATGTACTGATCGAGCAGGGCCGCGACATCGATTATATCGAACACTGGCAGCGCCAGGATGCAACCGCGAACACGCCGGCCGCCGCGCTCACCCTTCGCGGGACCGACTGCGGCACCAAAGCCTCGCTACTGCGGGTGGGCTCTGTGTTCATGTTTGCGCGCGACCGTTCGATCATCCCACCGCCGCACAAGACTCTGCCCGAGTGCATGGCGGCGGCAACCTCGATTCATGAGGCGCGGGCCCTGATCGACTGCGAGATTTCATTCGGTGAACTGGGCGCGGAAGGCTTTCAGATCACGGCCTCAAGTCTTCCCTACCGCCGCGGAGATATCTTGAACCCTCGACAGAGCGCCAACCACCTAATGCTGCGGGATCGAAGTCCGTCGGGCGCCGACATCACCCGTCGCTGGGAAATCCTGGCAGTGGAAGGCGATCCGCTCCTCATCGCGGCCGGCACACCGCGCTTCGGAACCTAGGGCAGGGCTCAGCAATGCCAGAAGCGAGCATTCCAATCGTCGATATCTCGGCCCTGTATGGCAGCGATGCAAGTGCCAGGTTCGCCACTGCGCAGCAGCTGGGTGAGGCCGCGCGCAGTGCCGGCGTCCTGTACGTCACCGGGCATGGTCTTGCGCCCGCACTGTTCGATGAGTTGTTGCTGCAAACCAAGCGATTCTTCGCCCTGCCCATCGAGCAGAAAATGCAGGTCTACATCGGCAGGTCGCGCAATCATCGCGGCTATGTGCCCCAGGGCGAGGAGGTCTTCGCAGGTGGCACCAAGGACGTCAAGGAAGCCTACGATCTGGCCCGCGACCTGCCCACCGATGACCCGGACTATCTGTCCGGCGTTCCGCTTCTGGGACCCAACCAATGGCCGGAGGATCCTGCCTTCAAGTCGGCCATCAGCGGCTACTACGAGGCGGCCTTTGCCGTCGGACGCGCGCTCATTGGCGGATTCGCGCAGGCGCTGGGCGAAGCGGCCGATTTCTTCGAGCGCCATCTGCGAAAGCCGCCCTCGCAACTGCGCCTGATTCACTATCCCTTTGATCCTGATGCCGCAGATGCCCCCGGGATCGGCGCACACACCGACTATGAGTGCTTCACCCTGTTGCGCGGCACCAGTCCCGGGCTGGAGATCCTGAATGAGAAGGGACTCTGGATCGACGCACCGCCGGTGGAAGATGCCTTTGTCGTCAATATCGGCGACATGTTCGAGCTGTGGACCAACGGCGAGTTCGTCGCCACGTCCCACCGGGTCCGCAAGGTGTGCGCGGAGCGGTATTCATTTCCGCTGTTCTTCTCGGTGGACTATCACACCTGCATAGAACCGATGGCGCGCTTCGTCACGTCGCATCGGCCGGCGCGACCGGGAGTCGTCGCCGGGGAACATTTGTTCGCGCAAACGGCGCAAACCTTTACCTATCTGCGACAGCGGCTCGAAAGGGGCGAGCTCACGTTGCCGCAGTCCTCTGCCGCTCTGTCTTCGTTCGGTCAACAGGCGAAGCTCGGAGTGCGCTAACGCGATGTGAAACCCAAGGTGCATGCCATGAAGACCCCGAACCTAACCCCCCGATCCGGTCACTCGATGAAATTCCACTTGCTTGCAGCCGTCGCGCTGGTTCTGGTGGGGCAGGCGACGCCCAGTTTCGCCGACAGTGACGCGGCGAGCAGCGATTCACTCCAGGAGGTGGTCGTCACGGCCGAGAAACGCGATTCGACCGTACAGTCCACCGCCATGAGCATTTCGGCCGTGACCGGCGCGGATCTTCAGTCGCAGGGGGTCACCGGTCTTGCAGGAATCGCCTCGGAGATCCCCGGTATTTCCATGCGGACCTCGGGACCCGGGGAGACCGAACTGGAAATGCGGGGCATGGCCTCCGGCGGCGGCTCCTCACCGACGGTAGGCTTCTACCTGGATGAGACCCCACTGACGCCGCCGGCCGCGGCGCTGAACGGCAAGGTGGTCATCGACCCGGATCTCTTCGACCTCAATCGCGTGGAAGTGTTGCGCGGGCCGCAGGGTACATTGTATGGCGCCGGCTCGATGGGTGGCACGATCAAACTGATCACCAATCAGCCCAATCTGGAGCAATTCTCCGGTCAGGTACAAGGCGTCGCATCCGGCACCGATGGCGGCCGCGGCAACTCCACCGGCAACTTCATGCTGAACATCCCGATCGTCAACGACCAACTGGGCATCCGTGTCGTCGGCACCGAAAAGTACGTGAGCGGCTGGATAGACCGAATCGTCGTCTCCCCGTTCCCGGAAGCCGTCGACCCATGCAGCGCCTACTCAGCCGGCACTGCCACAGGATGCAACCGCGGCAATGTCCTGGCGCCGGGCACGACCCAGCAAGTCATTCCGGACGTCAACTGGGAATGGCTGCAGGCGGTACGGACCAGCATTCTTTGGAAACCGACGGACAACCTCAGCGTCGAGACGCTGATCATGTATCAGCGCATTTCCACCGGCGGCTACAATTTCTATGACCTGCCGCCCGGTATCGATCCGACGCTGGCGCATTATCAGCCGTTCAACACGCCCGAAGGCATGTCGGATAAAATTGCGCTTTACAGCACGACCATCAAGTATGACACCGGCTTCGCGCAGCTGACCGCCAACACCTCCTTTTGGACGCGCAAGGAGTCCAATACGCAGGATACCGCCGAAGCCCTGCGCAGCGACTTTGAGGTGTTCTACGGGGTGGACATTCTCACCCCGGTCAATTTCACCGAAATCGATTATTCAAGGCAATTCAGTGAAGAACTGCGTCTCACCTCAAAGGACGACGGCGCATTGCAATGGATCCTCGGCGCGTTCTACAGCAAGCTTACCTCCACCTTCGTCGACATCAATCAGGCAGCCGCCTTTGCCCCCGCTTCCGTCGGGGGCGCCGCGGCCAATCCGGACGGCATAGTCTACGATGCCGACAATCCCTATCACGTCACTCAATACGCCGCCTTCGGGGAGGCCACGTATCACTTCACCGATACCTGGAAACTGACCGCCGGACTGCGTTACCTGGACTACAGCACGCATGTCGATGAGAGCCAGGAAGGCAGCATCACCGCCAGCGGCAATGCGACAGCGACGACGGCGAGTTTCGCGACCTCAGCCTCCGGCGTTACGCCGAAAGTCAGCCTCGCATTCGAGCCCACCGGGGATCTGACACTGTATACGTCGGTGGCAAAGGGCTACCGACCAGGAGGTGTCAACCTGCCGTTACCCCCCTTCTGCCAGGCGACCACGGAGACCTTCGCACCGGATACGGCCTGGAATTACGAGGTGGGTGAGAAGGCCCGCCTGTTCGACAACCAGATCAGCGTCAACGGGGACGTCTACCTCATAAAATGGAGCGACGTGCAGCAGCTGATCAACCAGGCCTGCGGCTATTCACTCACGGTGAACGCCGGGGATGGCAAGTCCTATGGCTCGGAGCTCGAGATCAATGCCAATCTCACGCCCCAGCTGCGCCTGACCGTCAGCGGCGCCTATACACAGGCGTACTTGAGTTCCATCAGTCCGGTGGCCGCACAGGTCTCGGCGACGCCCTTGCTGCCCGGACAGGCCATCCTGAATATTCCGCGATTCACGGAAAGCACCTCATTGACCTATACCAAGCCGCTCAAAGGGCAATACACCCTGGTCGCGCGGGCCACGAATTCGTACGTGGGCCCGTCCACGGATACCTCATTCAGCTACACGCATTTATCGCCCTACGACCTCATCGGTCTGCGGGCCGGCATCGAGCGCGACACGCTTTCCGTCTATCTCTTCATCGACAATTTGACTGACAAGCATGCCGAGCTCTCCACCAACACCACATCGCTGTCATGGATCGTGCCTTCCGTGACGCGCGTCGCCACGAACCAGCCACTGACCGGCGGAATCGATGTTACCTACACCTTCTAGACGGCCCGGAGTATGGCGCATATGACACAGCGCCCCTTTCATCTTGGTTGGTTCCTGAACTTCACGCCAGATGACTGGGACCTGCCCTTCGGCAATGGCGGCATGCCATTCGACGGTGAGTTCTATGTGGAGGTAGCCCGAACGCTTGAACGGGCGTGCTTCGATTACATGATGATCGAGGACAAACTGCTGGTGCCGGAAGCCTACGGTGGCAGCATCGAGTCCGCGCTGCGCCTGGGTATGATGGCCCCCAAGCACGACCCGGCGCCGCTGGCGGCGATCTGCGCCGCCGCCACGCGCCATTTGGGCACGGTCGTCACCCTGTCGACGCTCGCCTACCCGCCGTTCCTGCTCGCTCGGCTGTGCTCGACGCTGGACTCCCTATCCGGCGGTCGCTTTGGCTGGAACATCGTCACCAGCGCCGAGAATCTGGCGGCGCAGAATTTCGGTCTGGAGAAACTACCGCCGCGCGAACAGCGCTACGACATGGCCGATGAGTACGTCGATATCGTCAATCGACTCTTCGACAGCTGGGCCCCGGATGCCGTGATCCGGGATCGCGAGCATGGCATCTACGCCGATTGGACCAAGGTCAAACCGATCAACCACAAGGGTCAGTATTTCAGCGTGCGTGGGCCGCTCAATACCGTGCGATCCCCACAAGGTCGGCCGGTGTATGTGCAGGCGGGGGGATCGCCGCGCGGCCGCCGATTTGCTGCCCGCCACGCCGACTCAATCGTTGCCGTATCCAACGGACTGCAGCAGATGAAGGCGTTCCGCGACGACATCCGGCGTCTGGCAGTTGCCGAAGGGCGCAATCCGGAGCAAATCAAAGTACTGTTTCTGGTGACGCCGGTGCTTGGCGAGACCGACGCGGAAGCACGGCAGAAGCAGCAGCGAATGGTTCAGCGTCCAAACTTCATCGAACAGATTCTGGCGATTATCTCAGCCATCACCGACATAGACTTTGCCAAATTCCACCTCGATGAGGTCCTGCCGCATCTGACAACCAATGGCGAGCAAGGCAGCCTCGATAAATTTCAACAGCCCGGAAGCGGCAAAACGTTGCGGCAATTGGTGCTGGAAGCCTCCGGTGGCTTTGCCGCATCCATCGAACTCATCGGCACCCCCGACCATGTTGCCGACCTCATGAGGGAAGCCATGGAGTTCGTCGGCGGCGACGGCTTTCTCATTACAACGCCTACCCAGCGCATGAACCGCTCGGATCTGATCTCAATAACCGACGGTTTGGTGCCGGTTCTTCAACGCCGGGGTTTGGTCCGCGCGGAATATCGCCACAAAAGGCTGCGCGATACCCTCAGGGAGTTTTAGGCCTACGCATGGGGGCCCTGTGGCCCTCCCGGCACATATTGAACATAAGAAGTATTCGCCAGAGTCTAAAACGGGTCTCCATCGGGGCGCGGCCAGGGGAAAGGGCAAAGAAAAGCGGGAACCCAGTACTGCTTTTGGGTTTTATGCGGCTGCGTAGCCAACGCATGTGATTTCCGATTCAGGTGGATGTCGAGCGCTGAAAGGTAATCACGCTCGTCAGGAACTTGGAGTAAAAGGTGGACATGGCCGTTCCCGCGCACAGTCGGGTCGCTTATGTCGCACTATTGATGTGCCTATCCCTGTCACGGGTGCACGCCATCGCGATGATTGATCCTCCCATTCCACCGACGGCGACGGAAGTTCGGGACTTGCTGGCGGCGGCGATGCGCGGCAACGTGGACGCGGATAATTCAATCGCTTCGTATTACGAGAGGGGCCTCGGCGTCAAGCAAAGCGACTCTCTAGCGGGGAAGTGGTTTCTAAAGGCGGCCCAACAGGGCAACGCGGAGGCCATCGAAGCAGTCGTTTTTCGATATGAGACGGGTCTGGGTTTGCCACGATCCCACGCAAAGGCGGTGTTTTGGTACCGTCGAGGGGCGAGCAGTCGCAAACCGTGGGAGGTGGATGGACTGGCTACGGCGTTGGCAGGTCAGTATGCAAATCAAAAGGACCTGGCCAATGAAGCACTCTGGCTGCGCATCTGCGCCGACGCAGGAAACCTCCCGTGCACGCTGACCGTCGCGAAGGCGTACAGAAATGGATCCGACGGATTTCCACAAGACTACGGCAAAGGGCTCGACGAATATCTTCGCGTTGTCGGTGATCCCCGATACCTGCAGTTCAGGCCAGACGATTGTCCGGAAATCCAAATTGCGCAGATGCAGGCATTGGGGCAGGGTGCGCCGGCCAGCTTTGCCACCGCAATGCTGTGGTATGTGGATGCGATGCAGAGAGGGCCTGATTGTAAGCAGGATGCGGAGTTTGCATTGGGCGGCCTTCATCGTACCGGAGGACCCGGTATGGCCCAGAATGACGAGCTGGCGGGTGTCTGGTACCAGAGGTCGGCTGACGATGGCAAGATCGAGGCACAACTGGTTCTGGCCGAAGTGTATCTTCAGGGCCGGGGTGTGCCACAGAGTGATCAACTGGCGCTGAAATGGTACTGGCGTGCGGCAACTCGCTCATTGGATTCACCCGCGCGCACGCAAGCCAGGCGGGAGCTCTTCGACTACCTTCAGCGTGGCCGTGATGTGCCGAGGGATGACAGCGAGGCCGGTGCCTGGTACCGCGTGCATGCCGCTGCCGGTGACGTTTTTGCCTGGCGCATGCTGGCTCTCGCCCATGAGCTCGGTTTTCGCGCAACCGGCAGCCGCTATATCGCCTACACCATTGTCGACCGCTTACTTCGCGCTCACGTCATTTCGGATGATGACTTGATCATTGGGTGGGTTTCGAAGGCCGATACGGGAGGGCCACCCAGGCTGAAGATCTACCACGCGGATTTTGGTGATCCGGTCGCGTTACTGAGCGCGATTGATGAGTATTCGGCAGTCGAAATCGCGCGTTCCAGTCGCATCTTCTACGGTGACTGAATCAGGGACAGGATATCTGGACTCCGGTTCGGCCATACTCCCTCCGCCCACGGGATCTGGCCCGTGAGCTTGAGTGTGAGCCTGCTCATGCTCTTGATCGCCGGTGCCTTTGCGCTAATCGGTCTGGGTTCCCGGTACATGTTCCGGGAAAAGTGAGCGGACCTTTGTTAACGGCGGCACTTGGCGCAGGTAGTGGTGAGCAGGCGGTCCCAAGGGAAGATGCGGAGGCAGAGGAATAAAGCCAGACTGCCGGAGTGAGAGATTGGCTGGTTCACTCGGGTGGCGTTTTCGGGAGAAACATATCCTGAAAGCGTTTGCGATAGCGCCGGCTCAGCCGTAAGCGGACCCCGGAATCCAGCGCGACCTCGTACTCGCCGCCACTCTGCAACTCCAGGCTGCCGACCTTGTCGCGATTCACGATGATCGAGCGATGGATGCGGACGAACTTGTTTTGGTCCAGATCCTGTTCAAGTTCCTGTAGAGTCCGGCGCACGATGTGGGTGGTGTCGCCGACATGGATGCAGGCATAGTAACTGGCCGCTTCTATCCAATCGATCTCCGACACGTTCACAAACAGCGTCCGGCCGCGGTTCTTGACGGCCATGCGTGTCAGGGCGCGACGCGTTTGCGGTGCGTCGGAGAAAAATCTGTCCTTGGCGCGCTTCAGGGCACGCTCGAAGCGCGCGTCGTCGAAAGGCTTCAGAAGATAATCGAGAGCGCCCGCTTCGAACGCACGCAGGGCATAGGTATCATAGGCGGTCACAAAGATCACAGCCGGCGGCATGTCGCCGCCCAGCATTTCGAGCACGTCGAAGCCACCACACTCGGGCATCTGCACGTCAAGAAACATCAGGTCCGGCTTGGAGCGTTTCGTCTCCTTGATTGCCTCCGGCCCCGATTCGCATTCGACGATGGTCCCAATGTCCGGATCGCGGCGGAGCAGGACGGTGATATTGCGCCGCGCCAGGGCCTCATCGTCGACCACCAATGTCCGCAGCCGCGCCATTTACGCCTCCACGAGCGGCAGGGTCACCACCACCTCGACCCCCTCGGGATCGCCGCGCCCCAACGTCAGCTGGGATCGACTGCCGTAAAGGATCTGCAGCCGCGTGCGAAGATTGCCGATGCCGACGCCGGTGCGCGCCGCATCGAAATCCTCACTTGCAAACGGGCCATCGTTGTACACGCACAGGCGCAGAACGCCTTCATGTTGCGAGCCGCTGACGCGAACCGTGCCTCCGGCCACGCGCTTGGATATGCCATGCTTGATGGCATTCTCCACCAAGGGCTGCAACAGCAGGTTCGGAACCTTCGCGCCCAGGAGCTCCTCCGGAATGTCGAGACTCACCTTCAGGCGTTCCCCGAAGCGCAGTGTCTGGATGTCGATATAGCGCTGCAGATACTCGACTTCTTCCGCCAGGCTCACCCGCGCTTTGTGGGAACCCTCCAGAGCTCGCCGCAGAAACTCACTCAATCCGACGATCATGTCGACCGCCGCCTCGTTGCGCCGGTCGCGTACCAATCCGGCGATTGCGTTGAGCGTGTTGTACATGAAGTGCGGCTCTATCTGCCGGCGCAGCGCTGCAAGCTGTGCTCTGGAGAGTTCCATGTTGAGGCGCATGGTGGTAACCAGCTCGCTGGCAAGCTTCTCGCGCGCATCCACGACATAGGTAACCGTCAGTATCAACGTATAGGCGATCAGGAGAATGAGGGCCTGGTCGAGCACCAACATGCCCCAGGTGTCGGTAAATGTCGGCCACTTGTGTTGCTCAAAAGGGTTGAACTGCATTTGCAGCAGGGTGTACCAGGTTTCGGACACGGCGGTGATGGCAGCGAACGCCGCGAGATGAATCGCGACTGCCCCCAGCTTCACGCCACGTCCGATCGGATACTTCCGCGCCAGATGGATGACGAAGGGGGTGGCCAGTGCCCATGGCAACCACGATGCGAGCGAGGTACCGAAAATCGGTAGCCACGGAAGATGTCTCGGGTCGGCCTGCATGTGAAGCACGGATTGAATTGCGTCGACCAGCCCGCCTGCGCTCCAGATTGCGGCAATCCAAAGCCAACGGGTGGAGCGCACGGGGACGGAGCCGTCGGTCATGGTCGCCACAATACACAAAAACACCGGATCGGCGCATTTATGCAGCGAACCGCCCGCCCGGTGCAGCGAGCGGTCTTGGTCGGTCCGGCAGGTACACCTATATTGGGGGCTCCAGATTTCGGGCGGTTTGGGGTCAATGAGCATATGGGTAGGGCATCTGATTCAAGGATGACCGCAGCAAGGGCCGGCGGATGAGAGCCGTGACCATCATATTGGCGGTGCTAGTGGGTGTCATTGTGCTGCTGGCATTCATGAGCGAAATGCATGACAGATGCGGATCGTCCTGCTGCCACAGATTGCTCCTGGCACAAAGAGCCTTTCGTTAAGTTGGAGGGATTGCACGATGAAACTCTATACCGCGGATCTCAGTCCCTATTCTGCCCGCGTCCGCATGCAGATCTACGCCAAGGGAATACAGGACATCGGCTTCGAACTGCCGGAACATTGGGGCATGCCGAGGTTCCGCGAGCGCTTTCCGATCGGGCGCATTCCGGTTCTGGATATCGATGGCGACCTGATGCCGGAATCCGAGGTGATCGCAGAATATCTTGAAGCGATTTATCCCGAGCCTTCGCTGCTGGGAGCCACTGCGCGCGAGACTGCGCATATCCGCATGCTTGCCCGTATTGGCGACATCTACATCATCAACAACATGTTCATGCTGGCCCGTCAGACAGGGGCGCTGTCCCGTCAAGCACCCGCGGCCGCACGCAGCGATGGCGTCAGCGAGCAGCTCGCCGTCGAGGTGATGCGAAACCTCAAGGCGCTCGACAGATTCATCGGTACCGATGGTTTTGCCAGCTGCGGACGCATCACTTTGGCGGATTGCGCGCTCGTGCCCGGACTCTTCTTTGTCGAGCATCTCATGCCGGCAGTCGGCGTCGACCCGCCGATTCCGGCAATGGCGAAGGTCGCGGCCTATTGGTCTGCACTCCAAAGGAACGAACACGCAGCGCGAGTGTTGATCGAACTTAACCGCGGCCTTGAAGAACGCCGTGAAAAGATCCGCAGCGGCGAATTGGAGCGGTTTCGCGCCGCGAGGGATGCCGCGCAGAAGGCGGCGGACGCGACACTGTAATGGGGTGCAAGTGGCGCGACTTCAATGGCCGCTCCCCAGGGGAATGGATTTCACAACAGGAGAAGAGAAGATGTCTAAGGCAGCACGGGCCCAGGATGAGCGCGCGTATGCCGATGGGCCCGTCACTGAGCTGAACTACTTACTGATTGAGTACGGTAGATTTGAAGATTACATCGATTGGCTCAATTCGACATGGAAGCCGACCATGGAAGCCACGAAGCAAGCCGGGCTAATCATCGATTACAAAGTGTTCAGGGCCACACCAAGATCACCCGATCAGCCCAATATAATATTCATGATCACTTATCAAAACATGGCGGCCTTGGATAAGGGCGTCGAACTCGAGGCAGTGGCCAAGAGAGTAATCGGTAGCACCGAGGTCCAGAACAAGGCCAGAGTGCTGCGGAATGAATACAGAAAAAATCTGGGCAGTGAATTGATTCGCGAACTTATTCTAAAATGAAGTCGGACCATCGGCGTCAGTATTCGCAGGAGTGTGCCATGAACAAGACTGCAATTGTCTCGCCCGAACTGGCTCCGCCGGTGGGGCCGTTTTCCCAGGCGATCGAAGTCGGCGGTTTCCTCTACTTCAGTGGCCAGGTCGGCCAGGACCCGGCCACCGGCAAGGTGGTCGAGGGCGGTATAGTGGCGCAGACGGAGCGCGTCTTCCAGAATCTCGCGGCGGTGCTCAAGGCGGCCGGCAGGAGCTTTGATGACGTTGCGCGCGCCGGGGTATATCTCACGAGCATGAGTGACTTCGGGGCGATGAATGGTGTCTACGCAAAGTATTTCAGTCAGCCCTTTCCGGCCCGTACCACGATCGCGGTGACGGCGCTGCCGCTTGGGGCTTGCGTTGAGATCGATCTCGTCGTCAAGGCTTGAGGCGACCGACGATCGTAAGGAGTGCAAGATGCAGCAGTTCCGGGGCGGATGTCATTGTGGCGCTCTTGGAATCCTCTATGGCACCGACATTGATCCCATGTACTGGCCTCTGCGACACGACGGCTGTTCGTTCTGTCGTCGCCATGGCGTGGTTGGCACATCGGACCCGGCGGGCGAACTTTCCCTCAAAATCGAAGATCCCGCCAGGGTTCGGTACTATCGCTTTGCCCATCGGACCGCGGACTTCCTGATCTGCGGTGAATGCGGGGTGTTCGTTGCCGCAATCACGGACACGGGCCAAGGAAAGCGCGCAGTCGTCAATGCGCGCGTACTTGATGGCGTGTCGTTAAATTGGGCGTCGGTGACCGATGTGCACTTCGATGACGAAAGCCCGTCACAGCGTGCCGAGCGACGACTCCGGCACTGGACTCCCGTGGTGATTGACCTGAGGGGATGACCGGATCTCGCAGGAGCGCAATGCGGCGGCCTGGGATCAGAGGATCGCGGTCATTTTCTGCAGCAGTCTGCAACAAACGCTGGTCTGCTGTACTGCGTCATGATATGTGTTCCGCATATTTTACCAACGCCCTATAATAGCGAAGGCCAGCAAAGAACAAGCTTCGGCGCGAATTCAGTTCGTGACGCGGAAGCGATGGGGGTCGACATTCTATGAAGCTGCTTTCAGCGTTATGCGCCCTGGTATTGCTCACAGGCCAGGCTGTCGCTGGCGAGCCGGTCTGGCGCATTGCGACGACCCCCAGCTACCGGATCTTGTCGCAGCTCGACGACCGCGACACAGCGGAGTGGATGCGCGATTTCGATCAATACATATTGTCAGTATCCGACCTGCTGCGGATGGATGTGCGGCAGCTACCGCCGCTGACCGTCATCGTATTCGCGCGCGACAAGGACTATACCCCCTACAAGTTGATGCGCCCGAATGGCACAACCGCCAATGTGGGCGGCCAATTCGTTTGGCACCAGACGTGGAGCATGATCGCGATGGCGTACGACGCCCAGGATGATCAGTCGCGCCGGGCAATCCACCACGAGGCCACGCATTGGTTGATGAGCATTGATCAGTCTGCGCAACCCGCATGGTTCAGCGAGGGGATCGCCGAGCTGTTCTCCACCTTCGAGCGCCATGGCGACAAGGTTGCCTGGGGGAAGCCCATAGCCGAGCACCTGACGACGCTGCGCGATTCCGGACTCATGCCACTGGAGACCTTCCTGGTGCAGCCCAGCGCGCTGTTCGACCGAGACGATCACACCGACGAATTCTATGCACAGGCCTGGGCTTTCACGCACTTTCTCATGTTTTCGGACAATTACAGTCGTCGGCCATTGATGATCAAATTCCTGCAGACCTATCGAACCGAGTCCGGGGAAGCAACAGTCAAAGCGGTGTTCGGGCAGTCACTGCCCGATACCGAGCACGCCTTTCATGTGTACGTCAATGAGCGCCGGTGGACCTATGTCACGCAGCCCGTGAAAGTGGCGGCCGACCCACCGCCGCTGCAGAGCGCACCGCCGGCGATCGTTCAGGCCTCATTGGGATTTCTGGCGTTGGGTGCCGGCCGGCCGGAGCTGGCCAAGCAACATGCCGATAAGTCGGTGGAGCTTGATGGCGCCGCCCCCGAGGGCCACGCACTGCTGGCCTATCTGGCACAGGATGGCAGTCACACCGAACTGGCCGCGACCGAGGCCGACGCCGCGCTCCAGCGCGGCTCACGGGACAGCGGCTTGTACACGCTGTTGGGCGATTCGTATGTGGAGGGAACAAACAGCCTCAAACCCGACGCGCAGCGCACGCGTGTGTCGATGTACGAAAACGCCATCAATCTTTCACCCTGGCGCGTCGACGCCTATGATCGTCTGAGTGAAGCTCTGCTTTCGCTGGAGACCCCCCGGCTCGAAGATGCAAAATTCCTGGGCGTCGGCATTCGCGCCTTCCCGGGTGATGATTGGCTGCGCGTGGGAAACGCCGTGGTGACGGAGCGGCTCGGTCAGCGCGCTGAAGCCATGCAGACCATTGAGGCGGTACTGCGACCTGACAGCAAGCTCGACCCACAGCAGCGAGAATTTGCCTCGAACCTCAGGGCCCGCTGGCTGGTTGCGGATCTGAATTCTGAATTGGCCGAGGCGACGGACAAGCACGACTTCACCGGGGCGCGGGCGATTCTCGCACGCTACCGGGACCGGATTGGAACGAACGCTCAACTGGAATCCTTTTTCAAGGACAGCGACGCGCGCTTGACGCAGAATGAGTTGCTGGCGCGCTACGAGTCTTTGATTCACGATAAGAAAAAGACCGAAGCGCGCGCCGTCGCCCAGCAATTGCTGGCAATCCCGGATTTGCCCGCGCCGATGCGCCGCTATGTGGAGCAGCAACTCGCCGCTGGGGGCCGCGGGTCCTCTACCGGGGACTGATCGGATGAGGCCATCTTCTTGCAACGGACTGTGCGAAGGGGGCTCATGCGCGGCACCTTGTGGCCGAGCGGGGTGAGCGGCGTTTTGGCGGGCCTCATGCTGCTGGCCTGCGCCACGCCCGGCACCGGCTCGGCACAGACCCGGCAGGGTGGCGCCCCGACGGCAATTGAGCTGCGCGCGCAGATCGAGGCGGCATTGGCGGCAGGTAACACGAGCAGCGCAGCAGAATCCTTTCAGACCTTGGTGGCACGCTATCCCGCCACCCTCAATGCACTGTCCTATGAGGAAGTGGGCCGGCTGGTGAGCACGCTGCGCGGCGACGCCCATGGACAACCGCGTCGCGCGGCCCTCGAGGCGCTGTTTGCCCTGGGCTGGAAGACATCATACAACCTGGAACCCAGCAGCTACTGGCTCGAGCTGACACTGATGCGTCTGGAGGACAACGATCTGGCCGGAGCGCGCGCGGCCGCGGCCCGCATCACCGAACCCGTGCAGCTCGTTCGGCTTTATTGCGATCGGCGTTTCGATGCAATCGTGAATCGGCAATCCATGAAAGAGGAGATTCGACGGGCTGCGAAATTGGAGGTGACCCGGTATCGCGAGGCCGTGAAGCACAAGCCCCGATCTCTTGCCACAGTGGCGCGCTTGCTGCATGCGCTGCAGGTCGAAGGGAATTATCTGGACGCCATAGCGCTTGCCCAGACGGTCGATGCCCGGGTGAGCGAGGCACAGAAGCAGGGCGTCAGACTCTATGACGATGAAGGGGAACTGCGTTGGGTGCTCGACCAGCTTGCCAATGCGCTGTGGAATTCGGGTGCGTTCGAGGAGGGCGCCCAGGTCATGGAAGGGGCGCGGCGCTTGCGTGAGTACGGCAGACCCAATGTCAGCCAGAGATTGAATCTGGCGCATATGTACGCCGGGTTGGGTCTTTCCCAGAAGGCGCTGGACGAGGTGGTGGCCATTGATACCGATCCGCATTCGATTTCACCCTACGGCTTGATCGTGCTGCAGGGTGTCTACCTGAAGGCCGCCCTGCAAACTGGCGACCGCATCGCCTTAAGTGGGGTCCTGACTTATCTGCGCCAGCATGAGGCCGACGCTCCTGCCACGGTCATTGACTTCTTCGTTCAAGCCGGTGTTACAGGCGAGGCCGACGCCCTGATGCGAGCCACCCTGGCCGATCCCAAGCAACGCGGGACCCTGCTCGTGGATCTGCAGTCGTATGCACCAAGGTCCCGAACTCCGCTGGAGAAGCGATACCACGAGCATTGGCAGAACTGGGCCAATCGAGCGGAAGTGCAGAGTGAGCTCGCCAAGTGGGGCCATCTCGACACGTATCCGGTCCCGCAGCTATGAGAATGACACGCGGCATGTACCGAGGCGCCATCCTCACACTTGTTCTTTGTGGCCAGGCGCACGCTGCGAATCCAAGCCACGGCGAGGAGATATTCAAGACCACCTGCGCCGCATGCCATGTGGCTGAGCGCAACCCCTCGCGCGCCGACCTGGCCACGCGGACCGGGCCGAACCTGTGGGGTGTGATCGGGCGCAAAGCCGGAATCTACAAGGACTACGCGTATTCCTACGCCATGCGTGCGTCCGGCATCATCTGGACGGATCAGCAGTTGGGCCGCTATATCGCTGCCCCACAGAAGACCGTGCCCAATGTGCGCATGAATTTCCCGGGTCTGAAGAATCCCAATGACATCCAGGACGTCATTGCTTATTTGAAGACGCTCAGATAGCGGTGGGTCGCCAGGCTAGGAGATATAAAGAGATCCGAGATAGGCGGTCAGCCGGCCCATGATCAGCACCCCGGCCCACACCACACAGGTGAGCGCGGCGAAGCGTGCGCCGGAGACCGCAATCGCGCCAGCGGCTTCCCAGACTGGGATCTCGCGCCGCAGGTAGCGCTGGTAGAAGATTGTGACGATCACACCCGTGACCACCAGCGAAAACTTTACGTCGAAGACGCCATCCGTGAGGTAGCGCGCGGGCTTCGTCATCCACAGTGTCACCCCGCTCAGCACCTGGCACACCACACCCGCCCAGATGAATGGAAAGAAGCCCCGGATCGAGCTCAGCGGGATAGTGCGGAAAAAACCGAACAGGCGCAGGCCGATGATCAACATCAGGCCCACCACGGTCGCATTGCCGAACGCGTGTATCGTCAGGGCGATAGCCCAGCCCCATCCTTCCCGGACCCAGGTCGCATAGGCGGAGTCCTGGAGATATTGCAGAAAGTGCAAGACGCCTCCCCCTTATCGATCCGCCTCGTCCACGGCCTTGTTCAGGAAGTACACGGCCGTGAATGCGCCGACTACGACGCACGCCGACACGGCGACCACCATCAAGAATACCTGCATTGGGCGATCTCCTGCGCGCAATTCGATTATAGCGTCACGTAGGGCAGCAGACGGCCGCCCATGATCACGATGATCCAGGAAGCGAACACCAGCACCGCAACGGCCTTGGCGCCGACCGTGGCATCATCGCCCGCCTTTACCTTCCACAGATCATCCGACAGCGAAAAATACAGCACGGCAATGGCGCCGATCGGCAGAAAGAACATCTTGGGCCAGAAGGACGGCTCGTTCACATAGCGTCCCGTATCGGCCATCAGCATCAACATGCCGGTGAATACGTTCATCATTACGCCGAACACGCCAAGCGGCAGCAACCGGTGTACGCCCGAGAACGGGATGGACTTGAACAGGCCCAGGATGCGCAGGCACACCACCAGTACCGTGGCGAATACCAGGGTGTAGCCAAAGAAATGCACGGTTTGCCACGGCACGAACCAGATCACGTTGTTGATCAACTGTTCGATCACGGTGCTCCAGCCGAGGGTCGGATCGGTGCGCAGGAGTTCACCTGCCACGTGGATCTCCGGATGGTTGATTTGCCCGCCACGGTGGCCGGTCTCGGCCATCACGGCCAGCGTGAGGATCGCCAAGATGAGGGTCAGATAGAGCGAGAACTTCGAGAACCGGCGCAAGTAGCGATAGCGCCACAGCTCGATCCAGGCCACGGCGCCGGTCGCGCCCAGGCCGAACAGCGAGATCAGTGCCCAGTCGCGATGCGCGTTGATCGCGGCCTGGGAGATGCCCGGCACCGGCGGTTGCGTCAGGGAAAACATCGCCGCAGCGCCGGTGACGTAGGTTGGCGCACCGAGGATGCCGCAGATGACGAAGGCTATGAGGCCCGCCCGCATCATGCCCTCGTTGCGGCGGATGAGGCCGAGGCAGAAGAAAAAGAGCGTGAAGACGAAGCCGACCGTGGGGAAGTGGTTGAGGATGACATGGATATGGGCCCAGACCGTGGGTGTGCCCATATCGGGCGTCGGCAAGCTGAATTCACGGTGGTGATTGATATCCCAGCCTATCCAGGCGGCGGCGCCCATCAGCACCACGGTGATGGTTTCCAGCGCCAGCACCGCCTTCAGTGCGGCGGTTGGCACCGTGGGCCTGTGCTGTCCCCGCCATAGCGCGACCCAGGCGGTCAGCCCGGAGAGCACCACTGCCGCGATCGCTGCCAGCGACCATAGATAGTGGGCGTGCACTTGCTGCTGAGAGGTGAAGGGCCGGTCCGCCAGCTGGGGCAGGGCCCCATGCCCGCTGAGATAGGTCGGCAGGGCCAGAACCCCGAGGCAGCCGAAGACGAACAGGCAGGCGCGCTTTAGGGTCTCATTGCCGCTCGCCAAGGCGGCGATGTAGAAGCCTAGGGCGAATATCAACCCGACCGAAGGGAACACGCTGACCAGCAGGTGCAGGTGCGACCAGGATTCTGGAATCAAGTGCATCCACGTTTCCTCGCGTCATTCTTGGTGTAGCGGCGATGCAAGATATCTTCAGCGCGTCGATGCACCATCCGATTTTCCCCCTCTATGCCGCTTAATGCACTTGCTGCGGCGAATCTTAGTGGAGTTCTACGGGTCGAGCGATGCTGGCTTAGGAACGCCGCAAAAGCTGCCCTGCGCGTCACATGAAACAAGTCATTGATTCCACGGACTATTAGGCGAACCCCCAATGGGAAAACCCGGCCTTTGGGCGCCCGCCAGTTGTTGCCAATTCCACGCCGCCTAATGGTCGGGACTGCCCGGATGTTATCTCTTCGCGAGAAACGCTCGCCCGAAGGCCTCGCTTGCCCGATCGATCACGCCATTGAATTGTTCTCGCAGCCCCGGGGTCATCCGGATCATGCGTGAGCGCGCGTCTCCCGGGTTCTCGAGTTCCTCAAGGTGGCCCTCGGCGATGGCTTGGCGTACATACTTCATGGCCGTCTGCAGGCTCACGCCCTGTACGAGGTCGTAGGCATCGGTTTTGGTCACGGCATCATTCCCGCGCAACCACAGCTCGGTGAACAGGCGCGAAAAGTAGATATCGCCCAGGCCTACCCGGTGAAAGGCGGAGACCCAGGCATCGTCGAGCTCGCGCAGTGCGATCAGGAAGCGCTTTCGCCGTTCCTGCAGCCCCCGTGCCATATTCTTATTGGCCAAACATCACCTTGCCGGCATCGCAAAGTGTGGATCGTAGTCGATTGACTGTGTGCCGGTCACGCAATCCGTTGGCGTCTCACGCCGCGGATTCCGCGCGCACGGCCGCGGCAATTCTGGAAATGACCTCATCCGTGATCATCACGCCCTTCTCTACGGTGGCGCCGCGGGCCGAGGACAGCACACCGGAGGCGGGTACCCACTCCAAGTGCGCTGGATAGGTCTCATAAGGCGGGAAATTCGCGGGCGGCTCATCCGGGATCTGCGCCAGCTGCACCAGATCGGGGTAGAGGTGCAGCATCATCGAGGTTTCGATCACCGCGGCATGCTCAAGCGCAAATCCGGGAAACCCCGCTGGAAATGCCCTGGCAAGGGTGCTTTCGGTGCAAAAGTCCCAATAGTCAAGCCGCATCACCCGTAGTGTCGCACCGGGGCAGTCACGAAGCCCCAGATCGATTCCCTCGATCAGAAACCACTGATTCTCGTAGTGGCCGTTGACGATCACCAGCTGCTGTACACCGTGGCGTACGAATTCGCGCACCGTGTCGCGCGTCTGGCCGATGAGTGTTGCGGCATCGAGGCTGGTGGTACCGGTGAAATGCTGGCCACCGCCGCATTTGGGCTGCGATTTGTAGCCATAGGACAGGGCCGGGGCGACGACGCCGCCGACCTGGGTGGCGACGCCGGTGGCAATCGCGCTCGCCAGCAGCGCATCGGTTCCTAGCGGCAGATGCGGGCCATGCTGCTCCAGCGCGCCCACCGGCAGGAGCACCGGCGCCTTCCCCGAGCCCACGCGGCTACGGTACTGCGGCCAGCTCATGCGGTTCATCTGCACGGCATGCCGCGCGGAGCCATCGGTCTGCCCGGTTTCATAGCTATGACTTGTCATTGGATGGGTTCTCGCGGCGCTGGCTGCCCTGAGCATAAACAAAGGGCGCAATTAAAGTACAGAATTGTATATAAAAATGTTTCCTTTTGCCGGGGCCGCGACGTATGCTTGGCTCCGGAGGTATCGAGCCATGAATGCCGCAGCCCAAAGTGTGTCGCCGACGCTGTTTCGGGACTGGGCCGATGCCAGAGCGCATAGTCTGGTGCTGAGCTATGTGCTCGTGGGTTGGCTTGGTTCATTCGCGCTCATGGCCTCCCATGCCGTCGTACTCGACATTCTGGGCGTCGTCTTGTGCGTGCACACCATGGTGCTGGCCGCCTATCTGGTCCATGAGGCCGCTCACCAGACGCTCTTCATCAGCCGCGGCGCGAACCAATGGGTTGGCGAGACGATGAATTTCATCGCGAGCTCCGGGTGCGCCTCCTTCGAGCGCATCCGTCACATTCACATACGCCATCATCTCGACCGCGCCGATCTGGTGTGTTTCGACTTCAAGGACCTGATGCAGCGCCGGCCGCTGGTGCGCCGCACGCTGCAGGCATTCGAGTGGGCGTACATACCGGCGGTCGAGATCCTGATGCACCTGCAGGTGCTGGTGCGGCCCATGTTTGTCCGCACGCAGCGCCAGCACCTGCCGCGGGTGCTGTTCATGCTGGGACTTCGACTGGGGCTGCTGGTGCTTCTTGCGAGCTGGTCGCTGCGGGCAGGGGTTCTCTATGGGCTTGCGGTGCTGCTGGAACTGCATGTGCTGAACTTCTTTGACGGGTTCCATCACACCTTCGAGCAGCTGGTGATAAAGCCCGAAGAACCGGTGTCAATGGCCGGGCGGGATCGGGCCTACGAGCTGGACAACACTTACAGTAACCTGATCTCCCAGCGCTTCACCTGGCTCAACTCACTCACCCTCAATTTCGGCTATCACAATGCCCATCATCAGCGGCCCTCATTGCCGTGGTGGCGACTGCCTGCCCTGCACCGCGATCTGTATGGCGAGAGATCGTTGGCGGTGCTGCCGGTGCGCGAGCTCCTGGCGACCTGGCACCGCAATCGGGTGCGGCGCGTTTTTGCGGAGGACTACGGCACTGTGGGTACGGGGCCCAACCGCGCCGCGAGTTTCGTCGGCACGCACGGAGTCTCATTTCTCACCGTGATCTGATGCCGAAGTGACTGCGCTTTTGGGACGACAGGCGGTGCTGACGGGTGCCTCAGGCGGCATCGGCGCGGCGATTGCCCGGGAGCTCATGGCGCAGGGCGCCACGGTTCACGGCATCGATTGCGACCCCGACGGCCTTGACGCTCTGGCTCAGGAATTCTCCGGCCGCTTCCTTCCTTACCGCGCCGATCTTGCTGACCGAAGCGCCACCGACCGTATGCTCGGCCCGCTGCACACGGTGCTTGCCGGCCGCTGCGACATCCTGGTCAACAACGCCGGCATCGCGCGGGTGCAGGCATTCGTCAGTACCGAGGATGCGCTGCTTGACCGGCTGCTCGCGGTGAACTTCACAGCGGTTTTCCGCGTGACTCGTGCCCTGGTTCCGGCCTTGCGGGCCAGCGGTCGGGCCAGCGTGATCAACATTGCCTCGGAGCTGGCACTGATCGGTCAGCCAGGTTATACGGCCTACACGGCCACCAAAGGCGCCATCCTCGCCTTCAGTCGCGCCCTCGCCATCGAGCTGGCGGCCGATGGCATCCGGGTGAATGCGGTATGCCCGGGGCCCATCGACACCCCGATGCTGGCGGGTGAGTTCACTGTCGCGGACGATCCGGTCGCGGCGCGTGCCGCGGAGATTGCAAGCGTTCCTCTGGGCCGACTCGGAGTGCCGGGTGACATTGCGGCTGTCGTGGCCTTTCTCGCCAGCGATGCGGCCGGCTTCGTGACCGGCGCCGCCTGGCCGGTGGACGGCGGGAAAACCGCACGCTGAGTGGCTCGGGAACTGAACAACTTCAATGCGCTATGGCGGGAGCCGGAAGACCGTGACCGTGGTATTGCCGCCACCGATTTCAGGGGCTACCAGGTTGTATACCCCGACGATGCCCGAGACGATCGCCACGTTTTGCCGGCCGCGGGCGCTGTAGGTCACCACGCCACCACCGGCCGGCCCTCCCAGGTCACGCCGCAGCAGTACCTTGCCGGATCTGGCATCCAGCGCCAGCAGATCCCCGGTCAGTTCACCGGTGAAAATGAGATCGCCGGCCGTGGTCGTGACGCCGGCGATCTGGGGTTTGGCGGCGTCGTAGCGCCATTTCTCGTGACCGGTGGCCGCATCGAAGGCAGTGAGGCGGCCGCGGGCGGCAGACCAGGGATCGAACTTGGTTTGGCCGCCGAAGTAAAAGCCGTTGGTGTGCTCCTTCTGGGGATCAGGGGGCGTCGCATCCTTGTTGAACTGCGCGCACCAGTCGGTAGCCGGGACGATCAGCAGGTTCTGCTTGGCATAGTAGGAGGATCCATTCCACTCCTCACCGCCAAGCGTTCCCGGGCACACGCGCACTGGCGTTCGGGTTATGGGAGCTGCGGTGTTCAGCCGATTCGTGAACGGAACGGTATAGATAATATCCTTGGAATCACGGTCCAACAGTCGCAGTAGTCCGTCCTTGCCGGTACTGGCGATCACATTGCGCGTTGCCCCATCGATCGTGGTCCGGAAGAGCGGCGCAACATGTGAGACATCGTAGTCATGCACGTCATGCGGCACGAATTGGCGGTACCAGGCCAGATGTCCCGTCTTGGCATCCAGGGCGATCAGCGAATTCGTATAAAGATTGTCGCCGGGACGGCCATCATCATAGAGATCCGGCGCGGCGTTGCCGCCGGGTACATAGAGCAGATTCCGCTGCGTGTCAAAGGACATCGGCGTCCAGAGGTTGCCCCCGCCGTGTGCGCGGGCGGACGGATCCGGGCCCCAGGTGTCCGCGCCCGGCTCGCCATCCTGGGGCACGATGTTGAAGCGCCATACCGGCTTGCCGTCACTGAGACGGAAGGCGCCCACCCAACCACGCGCGGCGGTCTCGGCGCCGGCCGGTCCTATATAGATCAGATTGCCGCGCACCAGCGGTGGCATGCTGATGAAATAGCCTTCCTTCGGGTCGGCAATCTGCCTCGCCCAAAGCGTATGCCCGTCCTTCGCATCGAGTGCCAGAAGAAAACCATCATTGGTGCCGCGAATGATCTTGCCCTCTGCAAGCGCCGCGCCGCGCTGTGAGTTCAACGGTTCGTGGCCGCGCGGCGTCCAGGTGCTGGACCAGAGCAGGTGGCAATCGGCGCCATCAACCGCCACGGTGTAGTGGGCCGTCGTCAGGTACAGGGTACCGGCGCTCACGATCGGAGCGGTTTGGGACGGCTCCTTGTCGGGAAAGGAATACGAGCAGGCTTTGACGAGCTGCGCGACGTTTTGGGTCGTGATCTGCTTCAGATGGGAGTAGCGCGTTCCCGCCAAGTCGTGGTCCACGTACACCCAGTCGTCATCGGTCGAGGTGCCGGGACTATCTTGGGGGGACGCGATAACGGGCGCTGCGCCACATAGGAGCAGCAGGGCGAGGGGAATCGCCGCGAGCCTGCGGATCCCGGGCGCGGTGATGGAATGCAGCACACTGGAATGCGAAATGCTCATGACCTGCCCCTCTTTCTTTGAATCGGAAACTCTCGTGTGCCAGTGTCGGAGTTGATTGAGCCTATTATCGCTCTTCACGGGCGTTTCTGCTCTCCCTCGTTGCCCAAGTCACGGGTAGGTCACGACGTCCGTGTCGCTCGCACAGGGTTTCTTCGTCAGAAGCGGGAATTGCGGCGACCGACGCCTGTGGCGGGATGAAATGCAGCATTGAAGGAGGCAGCAGATCGGAGTGGGACAAATAAGGTACTATCTGGCCCAGACATGGCTGAAAATGCGCGAACTTAGAACCGCCCGTGACCCGAACCTGATTGGGTGGCGCAAATCGGAAGGTATGCCATGAGTCTTGCCCTGACCCTTCACATCCTGGCAGCCATCATCTGGATCGGCGGCATGTTCTTCGCTCACGTGGCATTGCGGCCGAGCGCCGGCGCCCTCGAGGTGCCCATGCGGCTGGCACTGTGGGAGCGCGTGCTGGGACGTTTTTTCATGTGGGTCTGGTTGTCGATCGCGGCACTGCTCCTGAGCGGATTCGTCATGGTGTTCATCGGCTTTGGCGGTTTTGCCCTCCTGCCGCCGAATATCAGTCTGATGATGGCAGTCGGTGTGCTGATGGCGGCCATCTTCGCCTATATCTATTTTGTTCACTGGCCGAGACTGCGCCGGGGTGTGGCGGCCGCGGATTGGGCCGCGGCGGAACACAGCATCAAAAGGATCCGCCGGCTGGTCGGTCTGAATCTCCTGCTCGGTATTGCGACCGTGGTGCTCGCGGCGGCCGGGGCTTACTTCAGCTGATTCGGGACCCGAGGTGCGGCGAATTGGGCCCGACGTGCCTGGAGGACCTCAGGGGGTATTCGTCAGGGTGTAGGTATTGACGCGATGGCCATGAATCGTCGTATCCACGGCGTGAATGGATTTGCCATCGGCTGCAACGGTCAAATCAAGAATCTCCACGACCTTGCCGCGCTGGCTATCGGTTTCGATGACTTCGGTGTCACTGACCTTCTTGAGATTGACCACGGTCTTGGTGGGGTCACCCTTCACGGGATAGGTCTTGTCATCGAATTTGGCGCTGTAGCTTTGCCCGTTCGAACTCATCGTGAATCCGTCATCGGTGATGCCGTACGTCACCAGGTCGCCAGGACCGGTGGAGCTGACCAATTTCTGTGCCAGCCAGGTACCGGACAGCGCGTGCGCACCGGCGGGTGCATCCGCAATGCGGGCGTTCCGAATCGTGTAGTAAGACGGCTCGGTACCGTACATGTCGGTGTCAATGCGGTCCACGGTCTTGCCGTCCGCTGAGACAACCGATTTGATGATGTCAACGGTCTTGCCGCCCAACTTGCGGACCTCGGTGACCGTATTGGCATCAACGACCGTGACTGCGTCAGTGTCGACATTGGGATTGCCCTTGATAGGCTGATCCGTGCCATCGGCCTTGATGGTGAAGGGAACGAGGCAGGTCTTGCAGCTGAACTCACCGCCGCTCAGCAGCAGGACGATGGGTTTTTTCGACAGTTGAAAATGCTGCAGGCTCAGCTTCCAGGTGCCATCGAATGCCCCGGCTGCAAACGCTACCGCAGGAAGCAATAACGGAGTCATGGCGCAAATCTTCTTGATGTTCATGACGGAACTCCCAAGCGTCGGGGTAGGCGGGACGGCCAGTTTAGTCCCCGGCGCGGGGCGATCGCACTCTGCGGCGCATCAGGACCCCCGGGAGCCTTGCAGTGCGCCCGCCTCCAGACTGCATCGGGCACCTGTGTACAATCGGCAGCCAAGCCAAGTGAGGTTCGAGCATGAATCCAGACTTCCCGGAAGTTGGGGCCTTGGTTTCGGCAGGGCTGGCGGCGAAGGAAATCGATGCCGTATCGGTTCCGGACCGGCATGGCGCCGAGACCGGTACCCAGCATAAGTGCTTGAATTGTGGGGCGGCTTTGAGCGCCCGTTACTGCGGCAGCTGCGGCCAGCCGGCGCACCTGCATCGCTCGCTGTGGCACCTGAGCGAGGAGTTTCTGCATGGAGTGCTCCATTTTGATGCGAAAGGCATCCGCACGGCCCCGTTGCTTGCTTTCCGCCCCGGCCTGCTGACGCGCCGTTACATCGATGGCCAGCGCACCCGCTATGTCTCGCCGATGGCGCTGTTTCTGTTCTGCATCTTTCTCATGTACTTCGTGTTTTCGCTCGCCGCAGGGGGCGATTCCCACAATGTCGTAGTCAAAACCGAGGATGCCCGTTCCGCCAAGGCTGATCTCGCCAAGGCCCAACAGGAGGCGGACGAGGACGTCGCCAAGGCCACCGCGAAGCTTGAACAGCTGAAAAAGGCCGGCGCCGACCTCACCGAGGCTCAACAAGAGCTGGCCGAGGCTCAGTTCGCGAAAAAAATGTCCTTCGCCTCAGGCGCCATCGCCAGTGCTGCGATCGACCTCAGCTCACGATCAGCGGCGCAGGCCGGCACACCCAAGTCCGGTGACAGTACGGGGTCCACCGATGCTGAGGTTGGCGGCGGTACCTGGCAGGAGCGACTGGCGGCGAAGGCCAAACAGCGCGTCGGCGAGCCGGGAATCAAAGGCAAGATTTATCGTTCGCTCGTCAACCCGGATCTGGCGCTCTACAAGCTCAAGAGCACCGCTTATAAATTCTCTTTCATGCTCATCCCGATATCGCTGCCCTTCCTGTGGCTGATGTTCTTCTGGAAGCGCGACGTAGCGATGTACGATCACGGGGTATTTGCCCTGTATTCCCTGTCGTTCATGGCGCTGCTGTTCACGCTCGCTGCACTCATGGCAATGGTGGGCCTCAGCAGTGCCGTGGTCGCGCTGTGCATCATCTTCGTGCCGCCCGTGCACATGTTCGCGCAACTGCGGGGTACCTATGGATTGGGACTGTTCGCCGCATCGTGGCGCACGCTCGCACTCCTGTGTATCTGCGGGACGGCGTTTGTATTGTTCCTGCTATTCGTGCTGGCGATGACCCTTCACTGAGCGCCGGGCCGGTACCCAGGAATGGCATTGCGCGCCCACAGCTGCGGGGTCACACGGTAGATGACATGTATTTGTCCCCAACGTGGGGCGTCCTCGACTCCTACCAGCTCGGCACCGAGCTTTTCCACTGCGCGGCGCGAGCGCCGGTTGCTCTCAGCCACCATGAACATCACCTCCGGAACGTCCGTGAAGGCATGACGGAGCATCAGGCTCTTCATCTGGGCATTCGCCGCGCCGCCCCAGTGGCTGCGGGCGAGGAAGGTATACCCGATCGAGACACTTTTGCCCGGGGCATAGTGGGTGTAACGAGAGCAGCCGATGACTGACTGCTGCCGGGTGTCGATCGCCACCAGGCAGCCTTGTGACTGAAGTGCGCCCTCGAAGAACGGTTGAAAACCCTCGCGCGTGGCGCGGGCTGGATCGGGGTGCTGGGCCCAGATCAAGGGGTCCGCTGCAACGCCGAACAGTTCGTTGAAGTCCTGTGGCGCCAGCGGCCGCAACGTGATGTATGGGCCGGTCAGGGTGGGCTGTAGATCGAGCATGAGTGCGGTTTTCCAGTCGCCAATCATGGAGAAAAATCGTCACGCGGTCTTCAGCAGATGGGCGATGCCCGCCGTCGCGAAGACACGCTGAACAGCGTATCTTAGCGGGCCATGAGCACACCATGATCCGCGACCTGCGCAGTATGCCCGGCGACCCATCCACACCTAAGGGCCGGCGCCGCCTGCTGCCCTGGTTTTGGGTGGCGATCGTCGCACTCATCGGTCTTGGCCTGTCCCTGTCCTACTACGTCGATGCCCTGTGGTTCGACTCCCTGGGCTATGGCTCCGTATTCTGGACTCGCCTCGAGCTGCAGGGCCTGACCTTCATCGTGTTCGCCGTGCTCACCTTCGCAGTGCTGTATGGCGTGATCCGCGCGCTGCAGCCGGGGCGGCTCGCCGCGCTGATCGCCGACACGATCTACATCAATGGGCAGCCGGTACGGCTGCCGGTGCAAGCGCTGCTGGGGCTGGTCGCCTTGGGCCTGCCGCTGCTGGTGGCGGTTCTCGCCGGCAGCAGCATGATGGATAGCTGGACCAGCTTCGCGCTCTACGCGCATGCCCCCCGCGAGGCTAGCGCCCCGGACCCGATTTTCGGGCAGCCCTTGAGCTTCTATCTCTTTACCTTGCCGGTCTGGCAGCTGATCGCGGGCTGGTGGTTGACCCTGGCGCTGATCGCCTGCGCGCTGGCGGCGCTGCTGCTCGTCCTGACCCGAGGTGCAAACCTGGTGATCCGCCGGCCCTCGGCACTGGAACCGGAGCGGCTGTGGCGAGTGCTGGCCTTCAGTGTCGCGGGGCTGCTGCTGGCGCTCGCGGCACATGTCTATCTCGGTCGCTACGACCGGCTGTACCAGGAGGGCACGATTTTCTCCGGAGTCGGGTACACCGACGCGCATGTGACACTAGTGGGATTGCTCGGCGTGTGCGTCGCACTCGTCGCCGGCGCCCTGATCGCGGCGCTGTGCGCCGGATCGGTGTTGAGCCGGCGCTGGCTCCTGGGCTCCCCGGTGCCCGCCATCATCATCTACCTGCTGGTCAGTCTGGCCGGCGGCTACGTCAGCAGCTTCATCGTCAAGCCCAACCAGCTGGTGCGCGAGCGCCCGTTCATCGCCCACAACATTGAGATGACGCGACGCGCCTATGCCCTCGACCGCATCGAACCGCACCCCTTCCCGGCCGAGTCGACCGTCGAGTCGGTGGATCCGCAGCACAACCAGCCGACGCTGGATAACATTCGGCTGTGGGACTGGCGCGCGCTGCAGGACACACTGCGCCAGATCCAGGAGATCCGCACTTACTACGATTTCCCCGACATTGACATCGATCGCTATCAGGTCGGGGGCGCCGTGCGGCAGATGATGCTGGCAACGCGCGAATTGAACATCGACAAGCTGCCGGGAAGCAGCCGCAACTGGATCAACGAAAAGCTCATCTACACACACGGCTACGGCGTCACCATGAACCCCGTAAATGGCTTCACGCCCGAAGGCCTGCCGGCGCTTATCCTCAGCAACATGCCGGTGCAGAGCAGCCTCGAGGGCATCCAGGTCACGCGGCCTGAGATTTATTTTGGGGAACTCACCAACACGGACGTGTACGTCAGGACGCGCCAGCAGGAATTCAATTATCCGCAGGGCGACACCAATAATCTCACCACCTACCAAGGCACGGCCGGGATCCGGCTGGGCGGCTTCCTGCGGCGCACGCTGATCGCGCTGAATCGGGGCGACATCGCCAAGCTGCCCTTCAGCGACGATGTGACACCGGAGAGCCGCCTGCTGATGCGTCGCAACCTGCGTGAGCGCGTCGCGGCACTGGCACCGTTTCTCACCCTCGACCCGGACCCCTACGTGGTGGTCGGCCGGGACGGCCGGATCTACTGGTTCATGGACGCCTTCACGACCGCCGACTCCTACCCCGATGCGCGTGGCTTCGATCTGGGCGATGATTCGATCAATTACATCCGCAACAGCGTCAAGATCATCATTGACGCCTACACTGGCGCCACGACCTTCTACGTCTTCGACCCGCAGGACCCGGTCATCGCCGCCTATCGGGCCGTCTTTCCGGGCTTGTTTACGGATGCCGCGGCAATGCCGCCGGACCTGCGGCAGCACGTGCGCTATCCGGAACTGCTGCTGTCCGTGCAGGCGGCCGTCTATGGCCTGTATCACATGACCGATCCGGATGTGTTCTACAACCGCGAGGATCTGTGGAGCGTCGCCTCCCAGATGAGTCCGGCCGATCAACCCCAGCAGGTCAGCGAGCCCAATTTCGTGCTGATGACACTGCCCGGCGAACACGCCACGGAGTTCATCGAAATCCTGCCGTTCACGCCCGCCAACCGCAATAACCTGATCGCCTGGATCGCCGGTCGCAGCGACGGCGAGCACTATGGCCAGGCCGTGGTCTACGACTTTCCCAAGACGCGCCTCGTCGATGGCCCGCTGCAGATCGAGGCACGCATCGACCAGAACGCGCAATTGTCCGGACAGCTGTCGCTGTGGAATCAGCAAGGCTCGCACGTCCGCCGCGGCAGTCTTATCGTCATTCCGATCGGCCACGCGCTGCTCTATGCCGAGCCCATCTACCTGCAGGCCGATCGCAGTCCGATGCCGGAATTGCGCCTGGTGGTGCTGGCGGTTCAGGACCGACTGGCCTACGGACCCACTTTCGAGGCCGCGATGGCCGCACTGTTTGGCGGAGCTCCTTCGACCTTGAGCGCCGCACCACCGTCGCCCGCCACGGCGGCCTCCGCCACCCCCGCCCCGGCAGCGGGGGCCGCCGCCCCGACCCCGGGCGCGTCGCGCGAGGAGCTGATCAGGGCGGCCGCGCGCGACCTTGCCGACTACCAGCAGCTCACGGCCGCGGGTAAGCTTGGTGAAGCCGGGCAGAGGCTGGAAGCGCTGAAACACACACTGGAGGCACTGCAGGCGCAGCGTCCCTGACATCACCATGACGGAACATCCAGCACATCGGCCGCTTACCGGCACGGTCATCACCTACCAGCGCCCGGGCGGTTACGAGGTAATTGAAATCTCGGAACGCACGGTGCGCGCGCCTGGCGTTGGCGAGGCCCGTATCCAGGTAAAAGCGGCCGCCGTGAACCCAACCGACATTGGGCTTCGCGAGCGGGGGATTCCCGATCAGACCTGGACGGTGGTGCCGGGGATGGACGCCGCCGGCATCATCGAAGCGGTTGGACCAGGCGTATCGCGCCTGCAGATCGGGCAGAAGGTCATGGCGGCCGTCATGCCGCGGCGCTCGGAGGGTGGCGCTCAGGCGCAGTACATCGTGGTACCCGCGGCCTCGGTCGTTCCGATACCCGAAGGCGTTTCCTTGGCGCAGGCCTGCACCCTTCCCATGAATGGGCTGACGGCGCTGCGCGCATGGGAGCTTGCCGCGCTGGGAAAGGGGCAGTGTGTTGCCGTCAGCGGTGGCGCCGGGCTATTGGCTCACTATGCAATCGCGGCGGCAAAACGGTTCGGGCAAAGGGTGATAGCCGATGCCAAGCCGGAAGAAGCCGAACTGGTACGCAGCTACGGCGCGGATATCGTGGTTGGCCGAGGAGTGGGCTTTGCCGATGCGATTCGCCGGGAGGTTCGCGAAGGTGTCGACGCACTGCTCGACACGGCACTGCTGGGGGAAAAGTCCTTCGGCGCGATCCGGGACGAGGGTGTCTACATTCCGGTTCGCGGCTGGGCAGACAAGCCCAGTGAGCGGGGGATCAGGATCAAGCCGGTATTTGTCTCTGAAGTCCTGGAACGGACTGAATGGCTCGAACTGTTGCGCGACATGGTCGCGGCCGGGCAGATCACACTGCGTGTAGCAGGGGAATATCCGCCGGAGCGTATTGCCGACGCACAGCGGGCGCTCGCGGCCGGTGGTCTTCGCGGCCGAGCGGTGATCCTTTTCTAGCGGCCGCCTCCGGTCCGGGAATTACCGATGCGGGGAGCCTGTGCTTCAGGTTCCGATGTGTCTGAGCCGCAGCGCGATCACCAGTGCGATCAGCGTCAGAACCAGCACGAAGCCGGCCACCCCCAACCATGCCGCGTAGTTCCAGGCAAGTCCGCCGGCTGAACCGAGCAGGCTAGAGCCGAGGTAGTAGAAAAGCAGGTAGAGCGCGGACCCCTGGGCTCGATCCCGTGTGGCACGCCGTCCTACCCAGCCCGATGCGGTCGAGTGCGCGGCGAAGAAAGCGCCGGTGATCGTTGCGATGCCACCAAGAACCGCTACGAGCGGGCGCGTGGTGGCGAGCGCGATGCCCGCCGCGAGCGCTGCGATCGGCAACCAGAACACGCGACCCGGACCCAGACGACTGGCATAGGCGCCGAACCAGGCTGAGCTGAAGGAGCCCAGAAGATAGAGAAGAAACACCAGTCCTACCGCGGCTTGGCTGAGGCCGTACGGCGGTGCTTCGAGCCGAAAGCTGACGTAATTGTAGATCGTTACGAAGACTCCCATCAGCAGGAATCCTTCCGCATACAGTAACGGCAGCACCTTATCGGCCAGCAGTCCGCGCATGGCGAGCACGAGGGAACGCAGGTCATGGTGCCTCGGTCTGAACGCCCGCGATTGCGGGGCATACGCCGCAAAGGCAAGTCCCGCTCCCATGCCGACAATACCCGTCAGAGCGATCGCCTCTCGCCATCCCATGTACTGGGAGAGCAGGGCGATCCCCAGGCGCCCGGCCATGCCGCCGAAGGCTGAGGCCGCTATGTACAGGCCCATTGCCGCACCGATGGAATCCGGGTGGATCTCTTCGGAAACGTAAGCCATGGCAACGCTGGGCACGCCCGCCAGCGCCAGGCCGATGGCCGCCCGCATGGCGAGCAATTCGGTCCAACCCGGCAGCACCGCCGACAGAACGGTCAGCGCAGCTGAAACCAGTAACGAAAAGATCATCATCGACCGGCGTCCAATCCGATCTGAGAGAACGGCGGCTGGAATGAAGGCAAGCGCCATGATGCCGGTGGTGAGGGACACCGCGAGGCTGGAGGTGGCCGCGTCCACGCCGAACTGCGCAGTGAACACCGGCAGGAGCGGTTGCACGTCATACATCAGTGCAAAGGTCGAGAAGCCGGCCATGAGCAGCGCGACCTTCATCCGCCTGTAAGCCAGCGACCCGTGAACGATCAGGTCTGGGTCGGTCTGTTGCACCTGCTGAGGGTACACGCCAGGTGTATCGTTGCTCGAATCAAAGGAAACAGGCGACAGCCCCCGAAGGACCGTCGCCTCGCTGGAAACGCTCGGCGATGACCCGCACCTCAGCTCTGGCGCCGGCTTGGATGCCTATTGAATTGGCCCCAGGAAATCGCGTTTGCCAAGTTCGACGCCATTCTTTCGCAACAGCGCATAGACCATCGTGATGTGAAAGAAGAAGTTCGGCAGCACGAAATTCGTAAGATAGTTAAGGCCGGTAAACTTCATGGTGGTCTGCGGGAACTGCAGGACGATCTCCCGCGTCTCCGCATTCACCAATTGCTCGGGCTTGATGCTCTTGATGAAAACGAGAGTCTTGGCCACCCGCGCCTTGAGGTCCGCTATGGTGGCCTCGGTATCCTCATGCTTGGGGATGTCCAGACCGGCCAGACGGGCCGCGGCGCCCTTGACCGTGTCGCAAGCGATCTGGATCTGGGCCGACAGTGGCAACATATCAGCGATGAGGCGAGTGCTCGGGAGCACGTTGGGCCCCACCTTCTTCGCCTCGGCGTGAGCGGCCGCCTTGTCAAGGATGGCGTCAAGATTGTTCAGGCTTAAGACGAAGATCGGAATGGAGACTTCATACAATGAAACTGACACAGGCTTACTCCTAGGCAAGATTCGAACCCTGGACCCTGAAGAGTAGCTGCTTCTGCGGCGCAACTCCAAGCACTTCTCAGCGCGCGAGCCAGCCACCGTCGACGGGTAGAATGGTCCCGTGCACATAGTCCGAGGCTGATGAGGCAAGAAAGACCGCCGCGCCCGCCAGGTCTTCAGGGACGCCCCAACGGCCTGCCGGGATGCGACTGAGGATTTCGCGGTTGCGCAGTTCGTCCTCTCTGAGTGCCGCCGTATTGCGCGTTGCGATATATCCCGGTGCGATCGCATTCACATTGATACCTTTCGCGGCCCATTCGTTGGCCAGTAGCCGCGTGATGCCCATGACACCGCTCTTGCTGGCGGTGTAGGAGGCAACCCGGATGCCTCCCTGGAACGAGAGCAGAGAAGCGATGTTGATGATCTTGCCGCGGCCCCGTGCAACCATGTCGCGGGCGGCGGCCTGAGCGAGGAAGAACACGGTCTTGAGATTCACGTTCATGACCGCATCCCAGTCAGCCTCTGAAAAATCCAACGCTTCGCTGCGCCGAATGATGCCGGCGTTGTTGACCAGAATGTCAACAGCCGAGAAATGCGCGGTGACCTGATGAACGATCTCCTGACAGTGCGCGGCGCAGCCAAGCTCGGCCTCAACCGATAAGAACCGTCGACCGGCTGCCCGTACGCGCTCACCCGTTTCGGCGGCTGAGCTGCGGCCTACCGCTGCGATATCGGCACCCGCCGCAGCGAGCGCAACGGCAATACCCTGGCCGATTCCGGCGTTCGCCCCGGTTACGAGCGCCACGCGGCCGGCCAAGGAGAAGGGCATTGCGCTCATTTCAGGGTCGGAGTCGGTACCGGATCCATGTCCCGGTAGTCTTGATTGTCACCGGCCATGGCCCAGATAAAAGTATATCGGCTGGTGCCGGCGCCACTGTGAATCGACCAGGGGGGTGAGACCACGGCCTGTTCGTTGGCCACAACGATGTGGCGGGTTTCGCTCGGCTGCCCCATGAGGTGAAAAACCCGATCATCCGGCTTCATGTCGAAGTAGAAATAGATCTCCGAGCGATGCTCGTGCAGATGGCAGGGCATGGTGTTCCAGACGCTACCCGGTTCAAGGGCCGTGAGACCCAGGAGAAGCTGCGCGGACTTGCAGACCTCGGGATGGACGTACTGATAGATGGTGCGCTGGTTTGACGTCTCCAGCGCACCGAGCTTCATCGGCTTGGCCTGCTCTATTGGGATCCTTACGGTCTCGAACCGGGCATGCGCCGGCGCGCTGACCAGGTAGTATTTGGCGGGCGTTGAAGGATCGCGCGAGGCGAAGGCGAGCTGCGCACTCCCCATGCCCACATAGAGGCCGTCGCGGCCATTCATCTCGTAGGCGCGGTCGTCAACCCAGACCGTGCCGGGAGCCCCGATGTTGATGATCCCGAGCTCGCGGCGCTCCAGAAACGAAGCGGCTCCGGGTTCGCGGGTCGCTTCAAGCTTGAGCGGTGCAGCACCTGGCATCACGCCACCGATGATCATCCGTTCGACATGGCTGTAGTGCAGGCGGATCTCTCCTGAGAGGAACAACTCTGTCAGGAGGTAGTGTCTGCGCAGGGCTGCCGTATCCAAACCGACGATCATGTCGGGGTGGGTTGCCTGCAGAATGTTCATTGACGTACATGCCTCCTAAATGAACTCTCGCCCGTCATGATGGAGTAGGGCAGAGCGCCGCAGCGGGCACCGCGCGGCAGCGCAGCTCCGCGATGCCGTCAAACCGGACGCGTGCGTGCTGTCCGCTGCGAATGGGGTGTATCCCGGTCGCAGCACCGGTAGAAACCAGATCACCGCTCAGCAGCGGCCGGCCGCGCTTCGCGCATCGCTGGAGCGCGAAGGCCAGTGCGGCCAGTGGGCCACCGGGCACCGACAGGGCCCCGCCGTGGCCCACGGTCCGATCCTGGATGAGAGTCTCGCAGGTGAGGGCCTCAAAGTGTCGCTGGCGCCAATCCATGACTTCCGGACCCAGCAGCAGGCCTGCGTTATTGCCGAAGTCGCAGACGACCGCGAGCGGACCGAGATCATTGATTGAGGCGAGCGGGCTGCCGGCAGTTTCAATGCCGACATGCAGCGCGCAGGCGAGCTGGGCCGCCTCATCGACCGTCCACGTCGCCTTGTCGGGCGGAGCGTTCGCCCTCAGGCGAAATACGAATTCCGCCTCGACCGCGGCAAAGCCGCCTTCGAATGCCGGAAATTCAACCAGCTCAGCAGCTGCCACGCGACGCACGCCCTGCTCGAAGATCGGTCCGATGAGCCTGTCCTCCTGGAACTGCTCCAACCACGGTGGCGCGATCCGTCCGACCTTCCAGCCCACGAGGCGGTCAGGCCATAGGCCGATGGCCCAATCCTGGGTGGCATATGCGTCATCCAGAGTGCTGGGAATGGTGTTCGGAAAGGCACGCAAAGCCGCCGCACGAAGGCGGGCGCCAACGAACTGCTCTGCAATCTCGCGGCTGCTCATACGCCCCTCAATCAGGCGCCGCCGTCACGCAGGTCCGACAGCACGGTGGTATACGTGCGATCGCCAATGCGCACGTTCTGCAAGGCGATGTTGCGCGCGTTGTAGAGATAAATGGGCCCCGGAAGGGACTGGCCGGCGCCTGCGTTCGCGGTTGGCGAACCCAGATCGCAGTCGGTGATCGTGACGTTTTCAACGGCAAGGATGGGCGGCGCGGGTTGCGGCCCGTTGTAATCGGAAACCACCGGGCCTTGGACAACCAGTGCCTGGAAGCACGACCCGCTGAGGCCATTGAGCGTCACGTTGCGGGCGCGGACGTTGGCAATGTGAATGTCGCGCATGACCGGCGGCCGGGTGCGGATGGCGTCGTTGCCGGGCATGTAGTCGCAGTCAATGGTGATGAGCCCACCCTGAGCAGTCGAGGGATTGGCGGCCGTCTTGCTCGCCATGCCCAGGGGGACACTGCGGTTGATGGGGCTGCCCTTCAGAAGACTGGACTCGTAGCTGCCACCGCTCAGGCAGACACCGTGCGGCAGGTCGACGTCCCGGATGTGAACATTCTCGACAAAGGCACCGCGGTTCAGGTTGGCCTTGATGCGGATAGCGATATTCAGTGGATTGGAAGCCCAATTGCTGTTGCGCATCGTGAGGCCGCGCACATAGATGCCGCGGATTCCACCACCCATCAAGCTGCCAAGCGTGAGGCCGCCATGCCCGGAGTTCATGATGCAGTGCTGAATGACATGGTCCTGCGCCGGCCCGAGGCCGACGTCGCGGTTCTTCCCCGAATCAATCGCGATGCAGTCGTCCCCGGTGTTGAATGTCAGCGCCTCGCACAGCACGTTGCGGCAGGAATCCGGGTCGAAGCCGTCGTTGTTGGGGCCGATGCTGTCCACGGTCACGCCGCGAATGACGACATTCGTGCAGCCCGTCGGATGATGCTGCCAGAAGGGAGTGTTCTGGGTACAGTAGTTCTCCAGCAGCACATCGGTGCAGCCGAGAAGCTCGATCATGCAGGGCCTCAGGTAGTGCCCGACTCCAAAAATGCGATGCTCAACGGATACGCCCGCTTCGGAGAGTGCCGGCAGATAGTTCTCGTCGCGCTGCCAGGGAGTCTGCGGATCGGTAAGCCTGGCATAGAGCGCCGCCGACATGCCAGGTACGACTTCGCGCAGATCACGATTGTTGGGGTTGGTATAGGCCTGCGAAGGCGTAGCGGGGCCCCTGCAGCCATACTTGCCGTTGATTCCTTTGTACGTCCACCAACAGGCGTTGGCGTTGGCATCGAACGGTGTCAGGGCCTGACCGTTGAGCACCGAGGAGGGACCTTCGCCGGTGAGTGCGATCTGTGTGGCCTGGTGTGCGTAGATGGGGGAGCCATAGTTCAGGCAGTCGTTGCCTTGCCAGCGGCAATAATACAGTCGCCCATTCGCACCACAGTCGATGGGCCCATCCTTCGCGTAGTCGCGGGGTTGGGGGCTGAAGTAAATGGTGCATCGCGCTGCCAGATGAAAGTGGACGTGACTGAGCAGCACGATCGGGCCGGCGCAGTACCAGGTGCCAGCGGGGACCAGCACGCGGCCACCGCCGGCCGCGTTGCAGGCGGCTATTGCTGCGAGAAACGCCGGCCGGGAATCGAATGAGCCGGGCGCCGCGGTTCGCTCGGCGCCGGCGCTGAGCGTGGAGGTGAACTGTCCCACGACCTGGGTCTGGCCGACCACACGGCACTGCCGCGCGCCATAGCGCGTGACCGGGAAGTCCGCGGCCGGAAACGCCATCTGAGTGACATGCCGCAGCGAGCGGATGATTTTGGTCGCAGCGCCGTCCTCGGCCCAGGTCGGATCAGCCGGAGCCGCCGGGGATTGCGGCGTGGAAATAGCCACCGCCGTGGCAGTGTGGACGCCAAGCAGCGCGCCACCCAATGCTGTGCCGCCGAAGGCTACGAAGCCACGACGCGATATGCCCTGCAGATGTTTCATGATTTTCCCCCTGCTGCGAAGCTTGCCCTGGCGTTAGCTCAGACGGGCGGGCGCCAACCGCGGCGTCAGAATGTGGATGACAAGCAGTGCCAGAATGTAGGCCGATCCGCCCAGGGCGAAGATCGGTGTGTAACTGCCGACCCGCTCGAGGATCCAGCCCGTGTACTTTGAAAGCAGCATGCCACCGACCGCACCGGCGGTGCCGCCAATGCCCACCAGTGACCCTACCGCCTGACGCGGAAAGATGTCGGACGGCAGTGTGAACAGGTTGCAGGAAAATCCCTGATGCGCCGCCGCGGCAAGCGCCACGATCGAGACGGCCAGCCATAGACTGTCGACATACGCAGCCGTGACGACCGGGACGACCAACACCGCACACAGCAGCATCGTGGACTTGCGAGCCGCGTTCAGCGTGAAGCCGGCGCGCAGCAGTCGGGAGGACATCCAGCCCCCGGCGATACTGCCTAAATCCGATACCACATAGATGGCCACAAGCGGCGGACCAAACGATTTCAAATCGAGGTGGTGGCGCGTCACGAAGAAGTCGGGCAGCCAGAACAGGTACAGCCACCAGATCGGATCGATCAGAAATTTGGCCGCCGCGTAGGCCCAGGTCTCGCGGAACTTCAGCAGTCTCAGCCAGGGAATCGATCCCGGAGGGTCCGGCGGATCGGCCTCGATGAGCGCCAGCTCGGCTGCCTGCAGGCGCCGGTGCTGACGGGGTGGACGGTAGACGGCGATCCAGACGCAGAGCCACAGCACTGTGAAGCTGCCGGTGATGAGGAATGCCGCGCGCCAACCCAGGCTTAGCGTAATCACCGGAACGATGAGGGGCGTGACGATCGCGCCGACATTGGCCCCGGCGTTGAATATTCCTGTGCCAAATGCGCGCTCCTGCTTCGGAAACCACTCGGCGACAGCCTTAAGTCCCGCCGGAAAATTACCCGACTCCCCGAGTCCGATCGCAAAACGTGCCACCATGAAGTCGGACAGCGAGCTTGCCCAGGCGTGTGCGAGGTGCGCCACGGTCCAAATGCCGACGGCGAGGGAGTACCCGAGGCGCGCGCCCAATCGATCGATCAGCCTGCCGAATGCGACGTACCCCAGCGCGTACGCGAGTTGGAAGGAGAAAATGATGTTGGCATAGTCGGTGGCGCTCCAGTGAAGCTGCTGGGCGAGTCGTGGCTCGAGGATGCCGATGGTCTGTCGGTCAACGTAATTCAGCGCCGTTGCGGCAAACAGCAAGGAACAGATCATCCAGCGGAACTTCCCGGGGCGGTCGGACCCGAGCGCCGCTGGGGCGATGCTCACTGCTGCGTCCTGGCAAGGGTCTGGGCGACGGCCGCCAATGCGCCGCGCCCTGCGATGAGGTCGTAGGCGGCGCCGAGCACGCGCACGAACTCAGCGTCGTGCCTCAAACTGGCCGGAAAGACACCGGGTAATTCGAGGAACAACCGCAGGTCGTGCTTGGCCTCTCCGCAAGTGCCCCGGCCGCAGGCGCCGAGCAGTTCGTGCAGCGGATCGACGATCGCTTCGGCGCTTCCGGCGCGAGCGCGGATGAAGTGCATCCAGGCGGCAATGGGCAACGCCAGGCGCGTAAGTGGACGCCCGGCACGAATGGCGTCTGCGACGGTGCCCAGGACACGAATCGGCAGCTTTTGCGAGCCATCCCAGGCGATCTGGGCGAGCCGATGCTGTACGAGCGGGTTCTTGAACCGCTTCAGGATGGATTGCATGTAATTCGTGAGCGGCTCGCCTGCCTGGGCGGTGAGGGTGGGCTGGATGTCCTCGAGCATCAGGCACTGTAGGAAGGTGGCCAATGCAGGCTCTGCCATGGCCTGCGCCACCGTCTCCAGCCCGGCCAGCAACCCGAGGTAGGCCAGGGTTGAATGCGCGCCATTGAGCAGGCGCAGTTTGGCCTGGCCATATGCGGGAATGTCGCGGCTCATGGTCACGCCGACGGCTTTCCAGTCGGGCTGTCGTGGAGCGTCCGTTTCCTCCACGACCCATTGCACGAACGGTTCGCGCTGAACCGGCCATGCGTCCTGCAGGCCAAGGGCCTGTGCGACACGCCGGCGCAGCGGCGCGTCGGTCGCGGGGGTGATGCTATCGACCATTGTGCGCGGGAAGCGAGTTCGTGCCTCGATCCAATCCGCGAGGATGCGGCCCCGGCGCCTGGCAAAGGCCAACACGGCGCGCTGTAGTAAAAGGCCATTGTCGGCAAGATTGTCGCAGGAGAGCACCTGAAAAGGCGCCAGAGCGCGCTCATGCCGCAGCTGCAGACCGTGTGCGAGCCACCCGATCAGACTGCGGGGTGCCTGGGGATTGCGCAGGTCGTGGACGATGTCAGGGTGCGCGAAATCCAGGTTGCCGGCGCCGTCGAGGCAATAGCCCTTCTCGGTGACCGTGATGGTGACAATGGAAGTATCGGCAGCGGCGAGACGGCGGCTGACGGCGGTCGCATCCTCTGAGGCCACCAGAACCTCGCGAATCGCGCCGATTACGCGAACTGACGGGGCGACATCCAGCTCCGACAATGTATACAGGCCATCCTGCGGTGCCAGCGCATCGCGCAGGGAGAGCGTCTTTAGCGAGACGGCGCAGATGGCTCGAGTTGTATCCCTCTTAAGGAGGCGGTCGAAGTAGAAGGCCTGGTGCGTGCGATGAAAAGCGCCCGGCCCAAAGTGCATGGTGCCGATGCGGGTGCTCGTGCGCGCGTAGTCTGGCCGCAGCACACCCGGCAGCGCCTGCGGCAGCGTGCGGTCGCACAGCCGTGGAAGCTCTCCCGTATCGATTGAAGTCGTTGCGCTTGTGGCGGTATCAGCGGCGGCAACAGCCCTCGGTGCGGCTGTACGCCCCCGCCTCACAGAGTCACTCCGGTCTTCCAGATGGCCACTTCGCGCTCGCCATTGCGTTCAGCGCAGGTGGGCAATCCAGAGGCGGTGGCGATCACCAGGTTGAGAAACGGCTTGGCAAGTTCCTCCATACTGGTGCCCGTCAGCAGCGGGCCGGCGTCGAAGTCGATCCAACGCGGTTTGGCTTGTGCGAGGGCACTGGTACTGGAGATCTTCAGCGTTGGCGCCGGAAAGCCAAGCGGCGTCCCGCGTCCGGTGGTAAACAGCAGCACGGTGGCGCCAGCGGCCGAAAGGGCGGTACTGGAGACCGCGTCATTGCCAGGAGACTCGAGCAGCGCCAGACCCGGCCGCTGGATCCGCTCGCCGTACCGCAGCACTTGCGTCAGGGGCGCATCGCCGGCCTTCTGCACGGCGCCCAGCGACTTTTCCTCCAGCGTGGTGATGCCCCCCGCAAGATTACCCGGCGAGGGATTCTCCGAGACCCGCTGTCCGGCAGCGGTGAAGTAGTGTTTGAAGTCGTTGACGAGCTTTGCGGCCTCCTCGAACACCTCCTGATCCACGGCACGCGCCATGAGCATGCGCTCGGCGCCGAAAAGTTCCGGTATTTCCGACAGGATGGAGGTACCGCCGGCATCCGTGAGCACGGTACTGATGCGGCCGATCAGTGGATTGGCCGTCAGTCCGCTGAACGCATCCGAGCCTCCGCACTTCAGTCCGACCACCAGGTCAGACAGAGGTCGTGGTACCCGTTGGTCCTGTTGCAGGAGGTCGGCGAGTTCCTCTACCGCGCGCACTCCCTCGGCCACCTCGTCATCTACGGCCTGTGCATTGAAACTGCGGACCCGACTTGGATCCAGATTGGCGGCATCCAGCAGCGCCCGCAGTTGATTGTTTTCGCATCCCAGACCCACCACCAGCACGCCGCCCGCATTGGGGTGCGCCGCGAGCGAAGCCAGAACCTGACGCGTACGCATGAGGTCCTCGCCCAGCTGCGAGCAGCCGAACGGGTGGGTCAGCGCGTATACGCCATCCACCCGGCCTTTTAAGCGTTGCCCGGCGATTTCGGCGATACGCCCTGCGGTTCGTGCCACGCACCCGACGGTGCACAGTACCCAGATCTCATTGCGTGTGCCGACACGGCCGGTACGCCGCGGATAGCCGAGAAATGTGCGAGCGTCGGCCGGAGCGCGCGGCGCGATGCTCGCGGCCCCGGAGTAGGTATAGGCCTCGTGCGCGCTGAGGGCCGTGGCAAGATTGTGAGTATGGACATGTTCGCCCGCTGCGATGTCCAGCGTTGCCAGGCCAATGGGCCAGCCGTACTTGCATACTGCCGAGCCGGCACCGATCGGCGTCGCGGCCAGTTTGTGTCCCCGGGGCACGAAGGACTTCGTGACCAGGGTGTCATTGGGCGATCGGACGGTCTCGCCGGGCTGCAGGTCTCGTAGGGCAACCAGCACATTGTCCCGCGGGTGCACCCGCAGTACTTCGGTAACCGGTATCATATCGGTATAGTAACCGGGATCGGAATTTGTGCAAATATGGGTCCAATGCATCATGCCGCCCGGAGGGCATGACCAACCGATGCCGCCAAAGAAGAAGCTTCGATGAGTAGCCGCGTCAAGACATCCAGCCGATCCGTGAATCCTGCGAGAAAGTCCGCGCGCAGCGAAGCGTCGCGCGCAAAACACACGATTACGGACATCGCGCGTCTCTCCGGGGTCTCCAAAAAGACCGTCTCGCGGGTGATCAACGAGGCGCCGTATGTCAGCAAAAAGACACGCGCCCGTGTCGAATCCGTGATCGCCGAGCATGGCTATCAGCCCGACCCGCAGGCGCGCGGACTGGCGTTTCGGCGCTCATTCCTGGTTGGCATGATCCACGACAATCCCAATTCGCAATATGTCGAAAATATCCACCTCGGGATCCTCGATGCCCTGGCGGGTCGTGGGTATGAGCTGGTGATTCGGCCCTGTGATCGCCGCAGTCCGGCCTTTCTCGAGGACATGCGCGGTTTTGTCGAGCGCCTGCGCCTCTTTGGCGTCGTGCTGGTGCCTTCGGTATCGGAGGATGACCGGCTCGCGAAACTCCTCGAAAGCGTGGATTGCCCGTACGTGCGAGTCAGCTGCGCCGCTGTGGATAGCCCGGCCCATCTGGTACTGACGCATGACCGGCACGGCGCTGCGGCTGCCGCCCGCCGGCTTGCGGAACTCGGACACCGACGCATCGCCTACATTTCCGGCCCACCCTTGTTCCGATCTTCACGGGAACGACGGGAAGGATTCATCGCGGGGTTGGCCGAATACGGCCTTGCGCTGGAGCCGGATCTGACCGTTCTGGGCGCCTACACCTATGATTCGGGGTTGGCCCGAGGTCGTGAGCTTCTGGGGCGGCCGGACCGGCCAACGGCGATCTTCGCGGGCAACGACGAGATGGCGAGCGGTGTCTATGGCGCCGCGCACGAGCTCGGCATGCGTATCCCGGATGACATTTCGATCATTGGTTTTGACGATGCTCCAATCGCCACGCGCATGTGGCCGGCGATGACCTCGGTGCGCCTGCCGGTGCGCGCGATGGGCAGGGCGGCGGCCGAGAAACTGTTCGAAAAACCGAAGGCATCGACCAAGGCGCCGGCTGCCGAATTTACACCCACCTTGATTGAGCGTCAGTCCACGGCCCCGCCACCTGGCGCACCGCCACGGCGCACCTGACTGATCGCCACTGATTCGGCCGCAAGGCTGCTCGCGCACGAAGACATTGCGGGAACTGACACCGGTTACCTATAATGGTCCGGTGTCACAGCCCCTGGTCCTGCATCCTGATCGTTTATTTCCGGCTGATGTCGGCGTGCGTGCCGTGGCGCGCGCGCTCTATGCGCAGGTTCGCGACCTGCCGATCATCAGTCCTCATGGACACACCGATCCTGCCTGGTTCGCGTATGACGAGCCATTCGGTGATGCCGTGGACCTGCTACTGGCTCCGGACCACTACCTCTACCGCATGCTCTACAGCCAGGGAGTGGCGCTGGAGCGAATGGGTGTCCGATCCCGTCAGGGAGCCCCGGCGTTCGAGCCGCGCGAGGCCTGGAGGCTGTTCGCCAGTCACTACAAGCTGTTTCGCGGCACACCATCGATGTTCTGGCTTGACCAGGTATTCGGACAGGTGTTCGGGCTCAGGGTGAGGCTGGAGGCCGAAACCGCGGACTTGTACTTCGATGCCATCGGCGCCGCCCTCGGCTCCAGCGCCTTCAGGCCGCGCGCGCTCTTTGAAAGATTCAACATCGAAGTTCTGGCGACGACGGAGAGCCCGCTGGATGCGCTCGAGTCGCACCAGGCCATCCGCCGCAGCGGCTGGCGGGGGCGGGTGATCAGCACCTACCGCCCTGACCCGGTCGTCGATCCCGAGCATGAGTCATTTGCGGATGCTCTGGCGCAATTGGCAAGCATGACCGGTCAAGACACACACGCATGGCGCGGCTATCTGGAGGCGCACCGCATCCGCCGTGCGGCCTTTGCCGCCCTCGGCACGACCGCGACCGATCACGGGCATCCGAGTGCGGCCACCGCGGATCTGTCGGATAGCGAGGCATCGGCGCTGTTCGCCAAGATCGTCGCGGGGCGTTTCACGCCGGCCGAGGCGGAGCTGTTCCGCGCGCAGATGCTGATGGAAATGGCGAAAATGAGCATCGAAGACGGACTGGTGATGCAGATCCATCCGGGCGCGTTTCGCAACCATAACCGCGCGCTCCATGACAGCCACGGCCGTGACAAGGGAGCGGATATCCCGCAGCGGACCGACTACGTGCGCGCGCTGAAGCCGCTGCTGGATCGCTTCGGCAACCATGCCGGACTCAGAGTGATCGTCTTTACCCTGGATGAGTCGGCCTACAGCCGCGAACTCGCACCGCTCGCCGGCATCTACCCGGTGCTGAAGCTCGGTCCCGCCTGGTGGTTTCACGACAGTCCTGAGGGGCTGCGACGCTTCCGCGAGCAGACCACGGAGACGGCGGGTTTCTACAATACGGTGGGTTTCAACGACGACACCCGGGCATTTTTATCGATTCCGGCGCGTCACGATGTGGCGCGGCGCGTTGACTGCGCGTTTCTGGCGCGCCTCGTCGCCGAACATCGGCTGGCGGAGGACGAGGCCGCGCAGACCGCCGTGGATCTTGCCTACACCTTGCCGAAGCAGGCCTATCGGCTCTGAACGATAGGGCATTCAGGGAGGAATTCGCAGTGCGCCTCTTCTGTTACTTGCCCACTCTGGTGATGTTCCTGGTGACCACATCCGCTGCGTTGGCACAGGATGGGCGCCGCGTCGAGGAGCCCGTGGTACCGCCGGCCTGCACAGTGCTGCAGGCCAAAATCGCGGCAGTCGGCGGGCTGCTGCCGGCGGGCGCCGAACGGGCTTTGGACACTGAGCGCATACAGCAGGCGCTGGATCAGTGCGGTGCGGGCAACGCGGTCGTGCTGCAGGCCAACGGCGCCAGGCAGACCTTTCTCTCCGGTCCTCTGACGTTGCGCTCGGGCGTGACGCTGGTCATAGCGGCCAACACCTCACTGGCTGCATCCGCCGACCCGCGCCTCTACGACACCACCCCGGGAAGCTGCGGCATTCTTGGCGAGCGCGGTCAGGGCTGCAGGCCGTTGCTGCATGGCAACGACATCAGCTCAAGCGGCGTCATGGGTGACGGATCGATCGATGGGCGCGGTGGGGCCAGGATAGCCGGACAGAGCGTCACCTGGTGGCAGCTGGCCCATACCGCAAAGGTGCTGGACAGGTACCAGAAGGTTCCCGGGCTCATCGAATTGAGCCACGTTCATGACTTCACGCTGTACCGCATCACGCTTCGCGACTCGGCGGCCCACCACGTCGTCGTCGACAACTCGGACGGCTTCACGGCCTGGGGGGTGAAGATCATGACACCCGGGACGGCGCGCAATACCGACGGTATCAATCCAGTTTCGTCCACGAACGTCACGATCACGCAAAGCTACATACATGTGGGCGATGACAATGTCGCAATCAGCTCCCGGCAGGGCGCTCCGGCGTCCCACATTTCAATACTGGACAACCACTTCTATGCCGGGCATGGCATGTCCATCGGCAGCGGCACCGCCGGCGGGGTCAGTCATGTGATGGTGAGGAATCTCACTATCGACGGGGCCACGAATGGCATTCGCATCAAGTCAGATCCCAGCCGGGGCGGGCTGGTGCAGGACATACAGTACGAGAACGTCTGTATTCGCCATGTGACCAACCCGATTGTCTTCGCACCACACTACACGGACTTCCCCGGGGAGCTGATTCCACGGTATCGGGACGTCACCTTGCGCAATGTGCACATCCTGACCCCCGGGGATTACGTATTGAGCGGCTTCGATCCGCAACACGCCCTGGGCGTGAGGTTCGATAACGTCTTTGCCGAGGGCCTGAGCAACTCTCATGTCCTTGCGGAATACGCCGAGGTCACGCTGGGACTGGCGCTTGGGAATCTGGAGCCGCAAGGGCTGAATGTGACGCTGGGGCACGCGCCGGACAGCCACCCGGGCTCCCCCCTGCCATGCGAGACGCGTTTCACTCCATTCCCCGACCTGAATGCTGCACCGCGGCTAAAAGTCGTAGTCCCTCCCGAAGACAAGACACTGTATGTCGCCACTGACGGCACGGGCGACTACTACTCCATTCAGCGCGCCATCGATGTGGCGTTCAGCAGCGGTGCGGTCATCTCTGTCGCCCCGGGGACCTATCAGGAAGTACTGAGCATCACCAAACCGAACATCGTGCTGCGCAGCCCCTATTCGGATGCCGCAAAGACCGTGGTGGTGGCCGGGAAGAGTGCGGGTACGGCCGGGGGCACGCTCAACTCGGCCACCGTGAACGTGCTCGCGGATGACTTTCTGGCCGAGAACATCTCCTTCGTGAATGATTTCAACCGGACTCATCCACAGCTGCCGCAGGGCTCGCAGGCCGTGGCGCTGCTGGTGCGCGGCGACCGCGATGTCTTCAAGAACGTCCGGATACTTGGCAACCAGGATTCCCTCTATGCAGGTGTCGGCGAGTGCACCGGAGAGGGCGCCAACCGCGTCTGCCCGGTTGCGCGCCAGTACTTTGATGGCTGTCTCATCGAGGGCAATGTGGATTTCATCTTCGGTGACAGCAAGGCAGTCTTCAACCACTGCGTCATTCGCAGCACCGAGCACTTTGAGGGCTTTATTACGGCGCAGAGCAAGAGCTACGTGGCCCAGGACTCAGGTTTCGTCTTTGTGGATTGCCGCCTCGAGGCGGCTGCTGGTGTCGGGAATGTCTATCTGGGACGACCCTGGCGCCAGTTTGCGACGGTGGTGTATCTGAACACCTGGATGGATGCCCAGATCGTTCCTGCAGGATGGCGGGAGTGGCACCCGGGAGAGACGGATTACCTGCCCACCGCAACCTATGCCGAGTACCGGTCGAGCGGACCGGGCGCCGGCCTGTCGCAGCGCGAATCACATGCCCGGGAGTTGACGTGGCAACAGGCCCGACGGTTCGAGCCCCGAGTCTTTTTGCGCGGCGCTGACGGATGGAACCCGGGCGCCATCCTCAAACAAAAAAATTGAACGATTGAGCCACTGAGGCCAATTGCGGCTCTTGCGGCGGGAAACAGATTTTGCTAACTTTCTGATACCGGTGTCAGACGGGCTAGTCGCCAGCGTAGACGCTAAAGAAGCGAGCAGTCCGTGTCACCGGTAGCATCCAGTTCGCTGGTCGCGATGGGGAGGGGAAATGAAGGCTCAACAGGATTCGAACGGCTGCAGCCGTCTGGCCCGCAACGCCTGGAGCGCAATTCTGACGCTCGGGGCAACATTCGCAGTTACCGTCAACGCTCAAGCTCAGGTCAGCGCGGGATCCGACACCGCTTCCGCGCAGACGACCGCCGGGCATCAGGACGAAGAACTGCAAGAGGTGCAGGTGACCGGCTATCGGGGCAGCCTGGAGCAGGCCATCAAGATCAAGCGTGATACGGAGGCAGAGGTCGATACCATTCTGGCTGAGGACATCGGGAAATTCCCGGACCAGAATCTGGCCGAATCGCTGCAGCGTATTCCGGGCGTCGCAATCACCCGCGAGGAAGGAGAGGGCCGCGAGATCACCGTGCGGGGCCTCGGGCCGCAGTTCACCCGTGTGCTGATCAACGGCATGGAGGCCCTGTCGACGACCGGCGGGCCGGACAACGAAGGGGGTGTCAACCGCACCCGGTCCTTCGACTTCAACACCTTCTCGTCCGATCTGTTCAATTCATTGACCGTGCGCAAGACCGCCGAGGCCGACGAGGAGGAAGGCTCCCTGGGGGCCACGGTGGATCTGCAGACCGCGCATCCGTTCGACTACAACCGGTTCGTGTTGATCAGCCAGGCGAAGGGAAACTACAACGACCTTTCCGACTCCGTGGGACCACAGCTGTCCGGACTGATCTCCAACACCTTCGACGACGGTAAGTTCGGGGCGCTGGCCTCGGTCTCCTGGGCCAAGCGCGACTACCTGGACACGGGTGACAGTACCGTGCGCTGGGATGAGGCGCAGGTGCTGAAGACCGGAACGACCACCTTCGGCGCATCGCCCTACGGGTTCGCATCCGTTCTGGGCACACCTTGCACCGGGACGGCAGCAACCCTGCCGAGCGTGTGCCAGCAGGCCGATTCGGTGCTGCATCCGCGTTTTCCCCGGTATGACTACTTCCAGGACAGCGAGAATCGCCTGGGCCTCACGGGTTCGTTGCAGTGGAAACCGAACGACGCGAACCTGTTTTCCCTCGACATCCTGCACTCTTACTATCAGGAGGGGCGTCAGGAGCAGTACCTCGAGGAGCCGGGGCTTTCCGGTCAGGGCAGCTGCACCAATCCAGCCACCACGGTCAGCATCGGTTGCATATCCGTGCTGTCAGACAGCATCAACAGTCAGGGTGTCATGACCTCCGGCACCTTCAGCGGCGTCGATACGCGCGTGGAGGACCGGGTTGACAGCCTGCACACGAATTTCAGCCAGGTGACGCTGGAGGGACAGAACAATCTGGGCGGTAAGTGGAGCGCCGATGAGTTGCTGGGGTATGCGGATTCGCGCTTCGCAAATCCGGTACAGACGACCTTGGGCTGGGACCAGTACAATCAGACGGTCAGCTACAATTTCGCCTCCAAGGTCCCGTACCTCAATTTCGGTACCGAGAACGTCGGCTCGACCGGGCCATGGATCCTGACAGAGGTGCGCGAGCGCCCCCAGACCACCACCAACAAATTCAAGAACGCGGAACTCAACGTGCATTTCAAGGCCACGGAGGCGGTGACTTTTTCCGGCGGCCTGCAGTTCAAGGAATATGACTTTGACACCACTTCCCTCAGGTTGGTGAACGGGGAGTCGGTGACCGCCACCAATGTCTACTCTTCCCTGCGAGGCATACCCATTGCGAGTTATTCGCAGACCCTCAACTATCTCAACAGCGCAGGCGTCAGTGTGCCCTCGGGCAGCACGACGACCTGGGCGACCCCTGACGTCAGCCTGGCGCAGACCGCCCTGGGCATCTACACCAACAGCAGTCTTTTCGCCCTTAGCCCGGCAGGCGACCTCGGGGACAATGTGTCCGTGAGAGAGCAGGACTTCGGTCAGTACCTGCAGATGAATTTCGATGGAAATCTGCTGTCGCACGATCTGCGCGGCAACATCGGCGTGCGCGATGTCGGGACAAATCAGTCCTCGCAGGGCTATTCGTCCACGTTGCTGCCGATCACGGCCAACCGCACCTACCACAACGTGCTGCCGGCGCTGAACCTGGTCTGGTCGCTGCGCGAGGATTTCCTGATGCGTTTTGCGGCGTCGCGTGACGTATCCAGGCCGAATCTGACCGACGTCGCGGCCACCACGAGCGTGACCGTCTCGGGAACCCAGTTCAACGTCAAGACAGGCAATCCGAACATCGAGCCGTTCCTGGCCAATGCCTACGACCTGTCGTTCGAATGGTACCCGACGGCGGGCACGCTGCTGTCGGTGGCGCCCTTCCGTAAGGACGTGTTGCGCTTCACTTCCACACAGACCGTCAATACGGTATTCGACGGGAACCCGTTCGGCGTGCCGAATTCGCTGGCCATCGCGGCTTGCGGTTCGACCCCCGGATGCAGCCCGAATGCAACCTGGGCATTTTCCGTGCCGGTGAATTCTCCGGGTGGCGAAGTCAACGGAGTTGAGTTCAACTATCAGCAGCCGTTCCGCTTTCTGCCGGGACTGCTGAGCAACACCGGCGTGCTCTTGAATTACACGTACGTCGAGTCCCAAGTCAAATACCTGACGGGGCCGAACACCTTTGTGCTCAATGAATTGACTGGGCTGTCCAAGGATACCGCGGGCGCGGTTCTGTACTACGAAGATCCGAAATGGAGCATTCGCGTCTCCGGCGCGTACCGCAGCCGATACCTGACGCAGGTTCCGGGTCAGGAGGTGGGCACCAGCGCCGATGGCTTCGATGCAACGTTCAACCTGGACGCGTCGCTGCAGTACAACATTACCTCCCACTTCCGGTTAACCCTGGAGGGGAACAATCTTACGGACCAGTATGAAAGCGAGTTCGACGATACGAACAGGGACTTGGTCTACTACTATCATCATACGGGGCGCCAAATTTTGTTTGGCGCCCGCTATCAATACTGACGACCCACGGCGGATCGCTGATCGAAATCGAGGCGCGGAGCGCACCAGGCGCTCCGCGGGCTCACGAGTCGCTGCGGGTAGTTCCCTTACGGTGCGCAGACCGCCTTAACCGTGGCGTCGATCTTGGACTTGTCCAGGTAGCCGATGATATTGGGATTCGCGGCGATGAGTTTCTTGATCTCAGCGTCTCCCGATATGACCTTCGGCGGCGTGCCCTTGCCGGAGAACGTCTGCTTGGCCCAGTAGGACTTCAGCTGCGCCGCGGTCCGGCCCGTCATCTTGGTGTAGAACTCGTCGCGGACCGGCGAATCCCCGGTCTGGTCGATCGGCACCGCTTGGCCACCTTTCGGAAAGGTTGAGGTCTTGCCCAGGAAAATATCGGATACCTGATCCTTGGTCAGATCTGTAACGCTGGATTTGGCGCTGACCACTGCCACGACATCCGCGTGGGCCAGACCCAGACCGAAGATCATCGCACTGGGGAATGCCAGGCGGAAAAAGGTTCTCATCTC
>DATHMK010000096.1:0-22672 GCA_035487155.1 Steroidobacteraceae bacterium | reverse complement strand
GTGGCCAAGTTGAACGAAAAGCCGATTCTTGCTCTTACCCTGCGCTTACCGCGGAACAACTTTCCGGCGACGAGCTTCTATCCCATTGAAATTTAATGGTGGAAAGGGAGGGAATCGAACCCTCGACCCCGGCATTATGAGTGCCGTGCTCTAACCAGCTGAGCTACCTTTCCAGTTCGCGGGCATGCTACCGGCTTGAAACCGGGCGCGCATTGTCTGCGGCCCCGGATTCGGCGTCAAGAAGCCTCAATTCCGGATTGGAATCAATATCCTAGGGGGAAGCGGTGGAACTAAAACTCGTTGCCGAAGGCCTGCAATTTCCCGAAGGCCCGGTAGCCATGGCCGATGGCTCGGTAATCCTGGTGGAAATACGCCGCGGCACCCTCACCCGGGTGACGCCGGACGGCAGGCGCGCCACGGTCGCCGAGCTGGGCGGTGGGCCCAACGGCGCTGCCATTGGGCCCGACGGCGCCGCTTACGTGTGCAACAACGGCTATGCCTGGACCTGGATGGAGGGCGATCTGCACATGCCGGATGGTCCCCCGCCAAAGTACCGCGGCGGCTCCATCCAGCGGGTTGATCTGGCAACCGCACAGTTCACCACGCTCTACGACCACTGCGACGGCAAGCCACTGAACAGCCCCAACGACCTTGTGTTCGATAGCCAGGGGGGCTTCTGGTTCACCTGCCTGGGGCAGACCGATGGCGAGGTGCGGCGCATGGGCGCGCTGTACTACGCCAAGGCCGATGGCTCACAGATCATCCGCTGGCGCAGCGATCTGTTCTCGCCCAACGGCGTGGGACTCTCGCCCGATGAGCGCACGGTGTACATGGCGGACTGCTGTGTGGGACGCCTCTATGCATTCGATCTCACCGCGCCCGGCGTGATGGCTCCCCCTGCCGGACCGCCGACGGCACCGGGACGCGTGGTCTGTACCCTGCCCGGCTACCAGTGGCTCGACAGCCTCGCCGTGGAGGCCAGCGGCCGGATCTGCGTGGGCACGCTGTGGAACGGCGGCATCACGACGTTCGAGCCGAATGGCGCCTACGAGCATCTGCCCTGCCCTGATCCGGTGACCACCAACATCTGTTTCGGCGGCTCCGACATGCGCGATGCCTATATCACCTGCTCAACCACCGGCAAGCTGTATCACTGCCGCTGGCCACGCCCGGGACTGCGTCTGCCGTTCAATGCCTGATGAGAGAAAACCGCATGACACCACAGCAGGTCATAGCTGTCGCGGTAAGCCTGCTTGCCGTCTGGCCCGTTCTGGACGGCAAAGGATTTCGGAAAGTGTTTTGGTGGGCGCAAACCGCGGGCTATTAGAGATCTCATGACAACATACGAATTCACCTGCGATAAGCAGCGCCTCGACATCGACGCGATTCACGCCTTCCTTGTGCAGTCATATTGGTCCCCCGGGATTCCGCGCGCGGTCGTCGAGCGTGCCATCGCCAACTCCCTGTGCTTTGCGGTCTTCCACAACGACAAGCAGGTCGGCTTTGCACGCGTCATCACCGACCAGGCAACGTTCGCCTATCTTGCTGACGTCTACATCCTGCCGGAGCATCGCGGCCAAGGGCTGTCCAAGCGCCTGGTCGAACAGGTCATCCAGCACCCGCAGCTGCAGGGTCTGCGGCGGATGATGCTGGCAACGCTGGACGCGCACGGTCTGTATGCGAAGTACGGTTTCAAGCCACTGGCCGCGCCCGAGCGCATCATGGAAATTCACAACCGAGGTGTCTACAACAGCCCATGACGGAACTCTCCGTCGACACCATTGCGCATCGCGACTGGCTGTTGTCCTTTGTGCCGGTGCGCGATGGCGCGCTCATAGCAGACCTGGGATGACGTCGACGGCTTCCTGGAAGACCAAAATGCGTTGCAGGCGGAAGGCCGCTATTTCTACTCCATTACAGGCATGGCCTATATTGAGACCCGGATCAGCTGACCATTGATTGAGCGCCCGCGCCGTGAACCCAGCGCTTCAGCGATTGATCTCGATCAGCAACACCCAGGCGTTGATCCCGACCGCCGTGAAGATCATGAGTATGCCGACGGGGAGCAGATAAAGACCCGTAAGATCCCCGCGCCACACCAGTACCGCGCCGGAGATTGCGACCATCAGCATGGCGATCCGGTTTATGAAGATCATGCGCCCCGAGCGCCGCCGGTGCTGGATGGCCATTTGGCGGTTGTAGCCACGCTGCACGGGAATGAGCCCCAGCAACGCCGCCATGCCCAGCACCCCGACCTCGGCCCCCAATAGGCGCGGCGGCTGCCCCGGAATCAGCGGCAGCGAGGCGACCATGATCACCAGCAGCAACATGGCGAGGGCCTCGAGGCCGCGGTCCGCCATGCGGCCCAGGGCGAGGATTCGAACCTGGTTGACTGAAACTGCGACGAACAGCAGTCCTGCGAGGGCGGAGGCGGCGCCCAGTTCGCCCAGAAAGAAGTTGCTCCAGTCGGCCATCGCCACCCTCGAGGTCTACACGTTGAACCGGAAATGCATGACATCGCCCTCGCGCACGATGTATTCCTTGCCTTCAAGGCGCAGCTTGCCCACTTCGCGCGCACCGCTCTCGCCGCGGTAGGCGATGTAGTCCGAATAGCCGATGACCTCGGCGCGGATGAACCCGCGCTCGAAATCGGTATGTATCACCCCGGCTGCCTGCGGCGCCGTCGAGCCCGCCCGCACCGTCCAGGCGCGCACCTCCTTCACGCCCGCGGTAAAATAGGTCTCAAGTCCCAGCAGCTTGAATGCGGCGCGGATGACGCGATTCAGGCCCGGTTCCTCCAGCTTCAGTTCGGCCAGGAACTCGGCCCGGTCAGCCTCCTCCAGCTGTGAGATCTCCGCTTCAATGGCGGCACAGACCGCCACCACCTGGGCACCTTCGGCGGCCGCGAGCTTCTGCACGGCGGTGAGCCGCGGATTGTTGCTGAAGCCTTGCTCATCGACATTGGCCACGTACATCACGGGTTTCCCGGTCAGCAGGTGCAGTTCCTTCAGATCCTTGCTCTGCTCTTCGGTGAGCTTCAGGGCGCGCGCCGGCTGTGCCTTGTTCAGCTGCGCCCGCACCTTCTCGAACAGTACCGCCTTGCGCACGGATTCCTTGTCGCCGCTCTTGGCCGTCTTGCTGGCGCGCTCCAGGGCTTTCTCCACGGTGGTCAGGTCGGCGAGTGCCAGTTCGGTGTTGATGGTCTCGATGTCGGCGAGCGGATCGACCTTGCCGGCAACGTGCACGATGTCGCCATCGTCGAAACAGCGCACGACGTGTGCAATGGCATCGACCTCGCGGATATGCGCCAGGAACTTGTTGCCCAGGCCTTCGCCCTGCGAGGCGCCCGCGACCAGGCCGGCGATGTCGACAAACTCCACCGAGGCCGGCACCAGCTTCTCCGGGTTGACGATGTCGGCCAGTTCCGCGAGGCGCGGATCGGGCACCGGTACCACCCCGACATTCGGATCAATGGTGCAGAAGGGATAATTCTCCGCGGCGATCTGCGCGCGCGTGAGGGCATTGAACAGCGTCGACTTGCCGACATTCGGCAGGCCCACGATTCCGCATTTGATGGACATTATGATTTACCTTGAACTTGCGCTCGGTCGGGCGTGAAGCGCCTGCGTGGCGCGCTGGGCTCCCTGCTGCATCATCACCGGCACCACATCCGCCGCGGCGGCAATCGCCGCACCAATGAGCTCTTCGTCCGCCTTCGACGGGCGGCCCAGAACATAGTGCAGGACCTTGTCGCGGTCTCCGGGATGCCCGATTCCCAGCCGCAGCCGCCAGAAGCCTTCGGCACTGTTGGCGAGAACGTCGCGCATGCCGTTGTGGCCCCCGTGACCGCCGCCGAACTTCAGCCGCACATCCCCTGGGGCAAAATCCAGCTCATCGTAGGCCACCAGCAACTCGGCTGGGACGATCTTGTAGAAGGCCGCGACGCTGCTGAGCGGGCCGCCGCTGCAGTTCATGTAGGTCATGGGCTTGGCCAGCCACACTTCGCTGTCCGCGATTCGCACCCGGGCGAGATCGGCCTGATGACGCGGTTCGTAGCGGAAAGTCCCGCCATGGCGCGCGGCAAGGGCTTCCACGAAATGAAAGCCCGCATTGTGGCGCTGGCGCTCGTGTTCGGCGCCCGGGTTGCCCAAACCCACGATCAGCTTCAGTGGAACGGCATCCATGAGCGCACGCCTGATTGATCAAAGGCGGGCGCGGACGAGCCCCGTGGCCCGCCCGCGCTGCCATCACGACTACTTCTTGCCCGCTTCCTTCTTGGCAGGAGCGGCAGCAGCAGCCTTGTCGTCCTTCTTCGCATCCGCGCCGGCAGCCGCCGGTGCGGCCCCCGCGGCAGCCGGTGCTGCAGCAGCGCCCTCGGCCGGCGCCGCTTCGACGGCAACGGCCTCTGGCTCCTCGGCACGCGGACTGTGGATGGAGACGATGGCGGGATTGCGGCCCTGACCCAGCGCCGGCAGCACCACACCTTCGGGCACCTTCACATCCGCCAGGTACTTGATGTCGTTCAGGCTCATGTCAACCATGTCGACTTCGAGATACTCGGGAAGATCCTTGGGCAGACACACGACTTCCACGTCATTCATCAGATGCGACACGATGCCGCCCTGAACCTTCACGCCCGGTGACACCGAGGCGTTGCGGAAGTGTATGGGCAGGCGGATGCGCAGCTTCTCGTGCTCCAGCACGCGCTGCATGTCCAGGTGCACGACCAGGTTCTTGGCCGGATGCATCTGCACGTCCTTGACGATGGCCTCCTGGGTCTCATTGGCCACCTTAAGCTGCACGATCGACGAGTAGAATTTCTCGTTGTCGATCATCGTCAGCAGCTTCTGCTGATCCAGAACCAGGGCACGCGGGTTCTGCCCCCCGCCGTAGAGAATGGCCGGAACTTTTCCCTGGACGCGCAGGCGGCGGCTCGCACCTTTGCCTTGCGTGTCCCGGAATTCCGCGCCGATCACAAATGAAATGCGCATATTCGAACTCCTGACTGTACAAATCGCCGCACCATGCGGCATACATGCCACCCCGCGACCAAGGGGGCATGATCAACTCAGCCCGCTGTCCACCCGATGTGGCAGCGATGCCTTATCAATTCCTAGTCCACGTACAACGAACTGACGGACTCCTCGGCGCGTATGCGCCGGATGGTCTCGGCCAGCAGCGCCGCCACCGACAGCTGGCGGATGCGTCCGAGCTGCTTCGCCGCCGTCGACAGCGGGATGGTATCGGTCACCACCAGCTCATCGAGCGCCGACTTTGCGATCCTGTCCAGCGCCGCACCCGAGAGCAGCGCATGGGTGATGTAGGAGGTCACCTTGAGCGCCCCCGCATCCTTCAGCGCCTGCGCCGCCAGGCACAACGTGCCCGCGGTATCCACCATGTCATCCACCAGCACGCAGTTCTTGCCGGAGACCTCGCCGATGATGTTCATCACCCGCGATTCATTGGGTCGCGGCCGGCGCTTGTCGATGATGGCGAGGTCCGCGTCATCGAGCCGGCGCGCGAAGGCGCGCGCACGCGCCACGCCACCGACATCCGGCGAGACCACCACCAGGTTGTCGTCGCCATGTTTCCATGCATCCCCCAGCAGCACCGGGGAGCCGTACACGTTATCCACGGGGATATCAAAGAACCCCATGATCTGATCCGAATGCAAATCCAGCGTCAGCAAGCGGTCAACACCGGCGCCGGCCATCATGTTCGCGACCAGCTTGGCGCTGATCGCCGAGCGCGTCGCACGCGGACGCCGGTCCTGGCGCGAATAGCCGAAGTACGGCACCACCGCGGTGATGCGCGCGGCCGAGGCGCGCCGGCACGCATCCACCAGCACCAGCAGCTCCATCAGATGATCGTTCACCGGCGGGCAGGTCGACTGCACGATGAACACATCGCGGCCGCGCACGTTGTCGATCAGCTCGACGTTGACTTCCCCGTCGCTGAATTTGCCGACCTCGGCACTGCCCAGCGGCACTCCCAGGTGGCGCGCGATCTCATGCGCCAGATCCCGGTTGGCATTTCCGGTGAACAACGCCATCGTGTCGTCAGTCACGACCCACTTCTCCTAAGTGAAAGGCGACGCATCAAACGTGGCTGGGGTGGAAGGATTCGAACCTCCGGATGGCGGGATCAAAACCCGCTGCCTTACCACTTGGCGACACCCCACCATAAACAACCCCAATCATCCCTTCGGCGCGGCTCGGGCGCTCACTGCCAGAAGCGGCGAGACATTCATGCCGCGGGTGGCCATTGCCCGCCACGGCGCACGGACCCTCGTCACGATGTCTTGTGCCTCATTCAGGCTTGCGCAGGGTGCGAAAATGCACGCCCCCGTGCCCGTCAGCCGTGCCGGTGCGAAGTGCCCCAGCCAGTCCAGCGCTTGGGCGACTTGCGGGTAGCGCGCTCGCACCACCGGTTCGAAATCATTCCGCCCGCCCGACTGTAAAAAGCCGCCCATTGTGATGGGGGGTGAATTTCGTGTCAATTCAGGAGCCTGGAACAGCGCGGCCGTCGGCACGTGGACCCCGGGGTGCAGCACGACGAACCAGCGCTCGGGCAGCTCCACCGCAGTCAGGCGCTCACCGCGACCCTCCCCCCAAGCCGAGCGGCCGCGGACGAAGACCGGCACGTCCGCGCCAAGATTGACGCCGATCGCCGCAAGTTCATCCTCGTTCAGGCCACATTTCCAGAGGTTATTCAACGCGACCAGCGCCGTCGCGGCATCCGAACTGCCGCCCCCGAGGCCCCCGCCCATGGGAATGCGCTTGATCACGTTGAGGGTGGCGCCCTGGGCCGTGCCGCTGGCAGCCTGCAGCGCACGCGCGGCGCGCACCACCAGGTCGGCCTCGGCCGGGACGCCTTCGGCGCCCGCCTGCCGCTCGATCAGGCCATCCGGGCGCACCTGGATCCGGATGTCATCGGCCAGGTCGATGAGTTGAAAGAGCGTCTGCAGGTCGTGATAGCCGTCGCCGCGCCGACCGGTGACATGCAAGAACAGATTCAGCTTGGCGGGTGCCGGCCACAGCGTCACGCTGCTCATGGCGCATGCCAGCTGTCTAGGATCAGTCGCACCCGCACATTGCCGCGCGTCACCGTCAGTTTCTGCGGCAGGGCGCCATCGGCGGTCTGCATGTAAGCACCGAAGGTCACGGTCCAGTCGGACTGGACCAGCGAGCCCAGATACCCCTGGGCATTGGCGGTCTCGGTGCTGGGGATCGACGGATCCGGGACGCCCTGCAGCCAGAACCGCAGACTCGCCAGCGGCGGCTCAAAGCCCATGCGATGCACCAGCTCATCATGGGCCGCCTGGCTGTCCAATGCCTCCCCCGAAGGCGTGGTCAGCGTGAGGGCGCCGGCATCCGTGATGATGCGCACGCCGCCGACGCCAAGCGGCCCATCCAGGCTCACCGAGCTGCGCGCGCCGTCCTGGATCCAGCGCAACCGGCCGTTGAAGCCGTCGCTTCCCGCCACGACGCCGATGCGTCCCTGCGCCGTGAACTGGGTGCGCGCCTGCAGCTGTGCGCGCCGCGCCGGCCAGCCGGCGCTCACCTCCTCAGGGGCGAGGCTGGGCGCAATGGGTGTTGGCACCGTCTGGCAACCCGCCAGGCCCAGAACCGCCAACCATAAGGCAAGAAGAAGCGGCCGCGCGCCCGCGGCCACGATGGTGCGTTCCATATCAGGGGTGTCCGGAGCTCGGCACCAGACGGTGCCGGGTGGCCTCAAGCGCCGCCGATTCCGGGTGACGGGCGAGCGCATCGCTCAATACCTTGCGCGCCTGCGCCTGCGAACCACTCATCCACAATGCCTCGACCCAATGGGCCGCGATATCCGGGTCCTGTCCGACATTGTAGGCGTGCTCGAGAATACCGGCCGCCTCGTGCGAATCCCCGCGACGCAACCGCACCCAGCCCAGGCTGTCCAGCGCCGCCGGACTGTCCGGGGTCGCCTGCAGCGCCTCGCGGATCAGTTTCTCAGCCCGCGGCAGCTGTTCGCGGTGATCGGCCAGCGTATAGCCCAGGGCGTTCAGCACCGTGGGGTCATCCGGGCGCTCCGCCAGCAAGCCTTCGAAGGCCTGCAGCGAATCGCGGGTCTGGCCGGCGCGCTCCAGCATCGTGGCGCGCTCATATTCCAGCGTCGGATGATGCGGATAGGTTTGCGATGCGGCCGACAGCAGCGCCAGCGCGCCATCGGTATCGCCGTGATCCGCCAGCAGATGCGCCTTCTGCACCGCCATGTCGAAGGTGCTGTGGGTATCGTGGGTCGCCAGATCATCGATCAGCGCGAACGCCTCGGCGCGCTTGTCGGCATCCAGCAGCAGTCCGGCCGCCGCGATGCGCGCCTGGGCGCCCATCGAGGAATCAATCAGCCTCCGGTAAATGGCCAGCGCCGCGTCCTTGTCGCCCTGGCTCTCGGCGATCTGCGCCAGGTAGAACATGGCACCATCGCCGGCGTCGCCACTGCGCATCAGCTCGGTGAAGCGCTTCTGCGCCTGGTCGAGGTCGCCGTTGTCGAAGGCCAGCAGCGCCAGCCGGCGGTCGATTTCCTGGGTATTGATGTCCCCGGTGGCCCGCAACCTTTCAAGTTCCTTTCGAGCCTCCTCCGCCCGGCCCAGATCCTGCAGTACCTCGGCCACCTCGAAGGTGCCATCGGTGGCATCCAACCGCGTCACCTCGCGCGCCGTGGACAGGGCCGCGGTGGCATCCCCGCGCAACACCGCGATGCGCGCCATCAGGCGCAGGGCGTCGGTGGATTTGGGGTCGCGCTGCAGCGCCTCCTGCACCAACTGGTCGGCGCGCTTGAAGTCATAGGCTTCCACGGCGAGGTCGGCCAGCGCCGTCAGCACCGTCGCCGAGCGCTGCGGGGTGTCGATCACCGTATTCAGCGCGGCAAAGGCCGCGGTGGCATCGGATTGTTCGGCCAGCACCTGCATGGAGCCGACCAGGTCCTGGTCGGTGGCCTTCGGATCGGCCAGCAGCGCCGCCGCAATGGCGGCGCGCGCCTCGGGCACGTGATAAAGCTTCAAAGCGACGGTGGCGTAGACCAGCGCGGCCTGCGGATCCTTGGGCGCCGCCTTCATCCAGTTCTGGGCGGCGATCCAGGCGGCCGGAATGTTCTCGCAGTCCAGCGCCACTTGCGTGGCGTGGCTGCCCATCTGCGCGGTGGCCCCGAGCGAGGCCACGGCGAAATCCTCCGCGGCGCTGCGACAGTCGCCGCGCTGCAGGGCCAGTTCGCCGGCCACGCTCGCCTGGGCCGGGTCGCTCGGCACCGCCGGATCCGCCTCGGCGGGGGTGGTGGCCGCAACCGGCCTCAACGCGGCATCGGCCGCATCAGAGTTCTGGGGGTCCGCCGCCGCGCTCACGCCTGCAGACGGGTCCATGTGGCATGCTGCCAGAACCAGCGCTGCCATCGCGCCGACCGACAGGCTCATCCAGGTTCGTGTCGCACCCATATGAGCACTATATCTGTGTGGAGCGCCGCATACACGCCTTGTCACCTGCAGCACCCTTACATGAGAATGCCGCGCCCGTGTTTGGGCTGGATCTGTAACCTCATGTAACGCAAATGAAGGATTCGATACGCCAACGCCTGGAAAAAATGCTCGACCGCTTCGAGGAGGTCGGCGGCCTGCTGGCTGATCCGTCCACCGACGGGGGCTCGCCGCAGTTTCGCGAGCTGTCCATGGAATATTCGCGCCTGCAGCCGCTGACCGAGCGCTTCCAGGCCTACCGCGGACTGGAAGCGGAGCTGGCAACCGCCCGGCAGATGGCGACCGATCCGGACCCCTCGATGCGCGACATGGCCAGCGAGGAACTGCAGCGCGTGGGCAGCGCCCTGGAGAGTGCCGAGGCGCAACTGCGCAGCCTGCTGATTCCGCGCGACCCACGCGACGAGAAGAACATATTCCTGGAAGTGCGCGCCGGCACCGGCGGCGACGAGGCGGCGATCTTCGCCGGTGATCTGCTGCGCATGTACCTGCGTTACGCCCAGAACCGCGGCTTCAATACTGAGATCATCAGCGAGAGCGCCGGCGAGCACGGTGGCTACAAGGAAGTGATCTGCCGCATCGCCGGGCACAACGCATTCTTCCAGTTCCGCTTCGAATCCGGCACCCATCGCGTGCAGCGCGTGCCCGCGACCGAAGCGCAGGGGCGCATCCACACCTCCGCGTGCACCGTGGCCATCCTTCCGGAGATTGATGAAGTGGAGAAGGTGGATATCAATCCGGCCGATCTGCGCATCGACACCTACCGCTCCTCCGGCGCTGGCGGACAGCATGTGAACAAGACCGACTCGGCCATCCGCATCACCCACATCCCCACCGGGCTGGTGGTCGAATGCCAGGAGGAGCGCTCACAGCACAAGAACCGTTCCAAGGCCATGTCGTTGCTGAAGGCGCGGCTGCTCGCCGCCGAACAGGAAAAGCAGCACAGCGAGCAGGCGCACGCCCGCAAGCTGCAGGTCGGCAGCGGCGATCGTTCCGAGCGCATCCGCACCTACAACTTTCCGCAAGGCCGGGTCACCGATCACCGCATCAATTTGACCTTATACAAATTGGCCGATGTGATGGACGGCAATCTCGACGAACTGATCGGCGCCCTGCAGCAGGAACATCAGGCCGAGGAACTGGCGGCCCTGCAGTGAGGGGGCGCGTTAAGCATTCTTAATACGACTGCAAGGCGCCCGAACAAGCCGATTCGCTATTGTTCGTCAATGATCAGGGGTGGCGCGGGAACAATCTGCAACGGGCTTCTGTCCAGCACGCTGCTCGCAGTCCTGATTGGCCTGGTGCTGGCGGCGCCCGCCGTTCGCGCTGCCGACCCCACCACCCATCCGGTCACCGCGACCCCCCCGCTGGTGGCGGTGCCGGCGACGCCGGTCTCGAAGAACGTGCAGCAACGCATGCGTGCCTGCAACGCCACGGCCGATGCCAGGAAGCTGCAGACCGCGGTGCGCGAAACCTTCATCAAAAGCTGCATGTCTGCGCATCACGCGCGTAGCGGCTCACGCGGCGGCAGCGAACCCAAGACCAACCCTTAACCCGGGCTGATTGTCCTGCAGCAGCAGCTGCGCGTGGTGCAGCCGCGCGATCGCCGCCACCAGGCTCAGGCCCAATCCGCTGCCATCCTGCGCGTTGGCCTGGGGCAGCCGCACGAAGGGCTTGAGCGCAGCGGCCCGATCATCCGCCGCAATGCCGGGGCCGTCATCGGCGACCAACAGCCACACCAGTTGCTGCTCGCGCTGCGCGCGGATCTCGATATGACCGCCCGGTGCAATGTATTTGAGCGAGTTCTCCACCAGGTTCGCCACCGCCTGCGCCAACAGCTGGCGATTGCCATTCACCGGGCAGCTGCCGGCGGCGGTCACGCGCAGCGTCATGTTGCGCTCGCGCGCCGCCGGTTCGTACAGTTCCCCGATGTCGGTGATCAGCTCCGCCAGATCGACGCTGACGTGATTGGCCGCCACGCTGCCGGACTCGGCCTGCGCGATCTGCAGCAAGGTGGCCAGCGTGCGCTGCACGCGGTCCAGTTCCGTGAGCGCGGCATCGATGCCGGCGCGCACCGGCGCCTCGGTGGTCGGCATGCGGCCGGCGTCCTCCAGCCGCCCGCGCAGCCGGTACAGCGGGCCGCGCAGGTCATGCGCCGCGCTGTCGAAGGTCGCCCGCAGCAACTGCGTGTTCTCGGCCAGCCGGTCCACCATGTTGTTGACCGCCAGTGCCAGCGCATCGAACTCATCCTGCGAACCATTGACCGGCAGACGCCGGTCAAGATCACCCGCGACGATGGCATCACAGGTGTCGGCCACGCTTTGCACCCGGCGGGTCAGTTTGCGACTGAGGAAATATCCGGCGACCGCACCGCCGAGCGCCGTCAGGCCGATGCCCCACAGCGTGGCATAGCGGAAGGTATTGGCGAAGCGCCCCTGCTGCGTCACATCGATGCCCACCAGCAATCGATGGCCATCCGGCAACAGCGAGATGCTGGCGCGCACCGGGTGGGTCACGACCTTGTCGTTGGCATGGGCTTCGATACGAAACTGCGTCCATTGTCCGGCGGGGATGTCCTCGAAGGGCCAGTTCTTGAGATTGCCGCCCTCCTTCACCAGGTTCTGGTCCACCAGCAGATACACCGCGCCGGTGCCATTCCAGCTGTCGCCGCGGAAGCTGAGCTCATCGGCCAGCCCGGGCAGGCCGGCACGATGGTATTGATCCGTCAGACCCTCCAGCTCCGCCGAGATGACCGCATCGGCATCGTTCTCGATGACGGTCATGGTCAGGAAGTACACCGTGCCCAGCAGCGCGCCCACACCCAGGGTGAATATCGCGCCGTAGCCCAGCGCCAGGCGTGCCGCGGAAGTCCTAAGCGGACTTATCTTCATCGCGGATCACATAGCCGGCACCGCGCACGGTATGGATGAGCGGTCGCGCGAAGCCCTTGTCCACCGCCTGGCGCAGCCGGCTCATGTGCACGTCGATCAGATTGGTCTGCGGATCGAACTGCAGATCCCACACCCCCTCCAGCAGCATGGTGCGCGTGACCACCTGGTCGGCGTGGCGCATCAGGAACTCCAGCAGCTTGAATTCGCGGGCGGTGAGCTGGATCTCCCGGGTGGCACGCGTGACCGAACGGCTCAGCAGATCCATTTCCAGATCGGCGACGCGGATCCTGGTCTGCGGTACATTCTTTTCAGCAGCGCTGCGCCGGAGCAGGGCCTCGATGCGCGCCAGCAGTTCGGAGAATGCGAACGGCTTGGTGAGGTAGTCATCGCCGCCGGCCTTCAGGCCCAGTACCCGGTCATCGACCGTGCCCAGCGCGCTCAAGACCAGCACCGGAGTGCGCACCCCCTGCTCGCGCAGGGCCCGTACCAGCGCCAATCCGTCCAGGTGCGGCAGCATGCGATCAGTGATCAGCAGGTCGTAGGTCTGTTCCTGCGCCTGCTTGAGCCCGTCGCGCCCATCGCTGGCCAGGGCCACTTCATAGCCGCTTTCCTTCAGGCCCTTCTGCAGGAACTTGGCGGCCTCCAGGTCATCCTCGATCAGCAGCAGCTTCATGGGTGCGTCACTTTAGGCAGTTGGTCCGGTGCTGGTGCCGTTGCTGTCGCCGGTGCCGGCGCGACGCGCTTCATCCTGACGCACCATGAGATCCCCCATCATGGCCAGCAGCTGCGCGCCGCACCAGGGCGTGATGATGGCGCGGCACACGATACCCAGCGGTAGCGCCATGGTCGCCACGGATTTCACGTCCGTGACCCCCGAGACCACCACCGCGGCCCCGGCCACGGTCGCCATCAGCACCAGCACCAACACCAGTATGCCGGCCAGCGCCCCGGTCAGCAGCGAGGCGCGCCACCAGTTGCCGCGCAGCAGTCCAAAGCTGCCACCCATCGCCGCGATCGGGCCCAGCTTCCGCAGCACCAGCAGCGCCGGTGCGAACAACAGACCCAGCGACAGCCACGCCCCGGGCAGTGATGCCGGGATCAACAGCAGCAGCATGCCTACCTTGACCGAGGCCAGGTTGGTGAGGGTGGGATTCAGGCCCGTCAGCGGCAGCACGGCGCCCACCGGCAGCAGGGCGAGCATGACCGCCGCGGTGGACAGCGCCACACACACGATCAGGCGCGACAACAGTCCGAAGGCCTGGCGCATTTCCGCCGCGACGCTGGTACGCTCCCCGGCCGCGAGCGCCTTCTGGCGCAGGATCATGGCGCCGCCGAACAGCAGTGCGAGCATGGTGCCGGCCACGAACCAGGCCCACCAGCCCGGATCGGTACTGACCAGGGTCTGCACCGGCAGGTCCAGGCTGAGGTTGCGCAGATTGGGCAGTTCCCCGCACAGCGCGATGAGGATGCCGTAAGGCAGCGTCGCATTGAGCGACAGGCGGAAAATCTGCCCGCCGGTATTCAACACTTCGCGCACGCTCTGGGCCCGGGCGGGGGGATACAAAATCTGTGGCATCTGCCAATACTAAAGGATGACCGTGCAGCTCACGACTTCGGATTTACTGGCACGCGGCACGGCGGCGCTGGCGTCGGTCCTGGAGTGGCCGAGTCTGGATGCCGCGATCCTGCTGGCATTCTGTCTGGGTGTCCCGCCGGTGCGGCTGAAATCCCACCCCGAGGAGCCGCGCACGGCTGCCGACCAGGAGCGCTACCTGGCGCTCATCGAGCGTCGCGCCCAGGGCGAACCGCTGGCCTATATCACCGGCGTGCGCGAGTTCTGGACGCTGCAACTGCGCGTGACCCGTGATGTCCTGGTGCCACGTCCGGAAACCGAGCTGCTGGTGGAACGCGCGCTGAGCCTGGTGCCGGCGCCAACCGCGCGCGTGCTGGATCTGGGCACCGGCTCGGGTGCCATTGCCCTGGCGCTGGCGGCGGAACGGCCCGAATGGGAGATACTGGCGAGCGATGCCTCGGCGGCGGCCCTGGCCGTCGCCCGGGACAATGCCCGGCGCTTGCGTCTGGCCAATGTCAGTTTCCACACCGGCTCCTGGTTTTCCGGTCTGACCGAACAGCGCTTTGACCTGGTGCTCAGCAATCCCCCGTACGTCGACGCCCGCGATCCGGCGTTGCTGGCCCTCAAGGAGGAGCCCCTGCAGGCACTTACACCCGGCAGTGACGCACTGGCCGACCTGCGCACCATCATCCGGGAGGCGCCGCAGCACCTGCGGGCCGGCGGCTGGCTGGCCCTGGAGCACGGCGCCGCGCAAGCCGAGGCGGTGGCCCATGAACTTGTGGCCCGCGGCTTCGGCAGCGTACGCTCGCACCGCGATCTGGGCGGCCACGAACGCGTGACCGAAGGTCACTGGCCCCGGATCGCGCCCCCGCAGTCACAAGGAAGCTCCTCATGATCCGATTTCAGACCACGCTCGGCGACTTCACCATCGAGCTTTTTCCCAACGAAGCGCCGGTCTCGGTCGAGAATTTCGCGCGCTATGTCCGCGAGGAATTCTTTGACGGTCTCATTTTCCATCGTGTGATTCCCGGCTTCGTGATCCAGGGCGGCGGTCTGACGCCGGACATGAGCCAGAAAGCCAATCACGCGCCCATTAAGAACGAAGCGACCAACGGGCTGAAGAATGAGCGCGGTTCGCTGTCGATGGCGCGCACCAACGACATCAACAGCGCCACCTCCCAGTTCTTCATCAACCTCAAGGACAACGACTTCCTGGATCACAAGCCCGGCTCCTACGGCTATGCGGTGTTTGCCAAAGTCGTCGACGGCATGGACGTGATCGACCAGATCGCCGGCGTGAAAACCGGCCGGCGGCGCGGGCACGATGACGTCCCGGTGGAGGACGTGGTGATCATTGCCGCGCGCGAAATAGCGGCCAGCTGACGGGTGGCCGCGCAGGAACTCAGGCCATTCGCCGTACCCTAAGCAAGCTGCTGCGCTGGTTTCTCGCCCTGCTCCTGGGCGGCGCGCTGCTGAGCATCGCGGCGGTACTGTTGATGCGCTGGTGGCCACCGGCCACCAGCGCCTTCATGCTGGAGGCGCGGCTCGAGGCCCTCGCGCACGGCGATTTCAGCTTCCACCTGCGCCATGCCTGGGTCGATCGCGGGCGCATCGCCGCCCCCATGCAGCTGGCCGTGATCGCCTCGGAGGATCAGAAGTTTCCCTTCCATCACGGTTTCGACTTCGACTCCATCCAGGATGCGCTGCGCGAGCAGGAGGACGGCATACGCACCCGCGGCGCCAGCACCATCTCCCAGCAGACCGCCAAGAATCTGTTCCTGTGGGGCGGGCGCAGCTATGTGCGCAAGGCCTTCGAGGCCTGGTTCACCGCGCTCCTGGAGCTGTGCTGGCCCAAGACCCGCATCCTGGAGGTGTACCTGAACAGCGCGCAGTTCGGTCCGGATGTCTACGGCGTCGAGGCCGCCGCCCAGGTCTATTTTCACAAGCATGCCGCGGCCCTGAGCCGCAGCGAGGCGGCACAACTGGCGGCGGTACTGCCCAATCCGCTGCGTCTGCATGCCGACCGGCCATCAGCCTACGTCGTCGCCCGGCGCGAGTGGATACTCACCCAGATGCGCGCGCTGGGTGAGGTCTCCTACCTGCGAAATCTTCACTGATGGCGCGCGTACTGCTGGCCACTTTCGGCTCTCTGGGTGATCTGCATCCGTACATAGCGGTGGGCCGGGCGCTCAAGGCGCGCGGCATCAACGCGCGCCTTGCGACCTGCAGCGACTACCAGGCGCAGGTGCAGGCCGCGGGCTTGGAGTTCGCGCCGGTGGCGCCGAGCCTCGCCGAACTTGGCACGCCGCAGGAGCTGGCCCGACGGGTCGCGCACCCGCTACGCGGCAGCAAGGCCCTCATCAGGGGACTGATCATGCCGCACCTGCGCGAGTCGCATCGGCAGCTGCGCGCGGCGGCCGACGGGGCCGATCTGCTGATCGGTCATCCGCTCACCTTCATGCTGCAAGTGGTGGCCGAGGAACAGCGCAAGCCCTGGCTTTCCAGCATCCTGGCACCGGCAAATTTTCTAGCGCGCGATGACCCCCCGGCGCTGGCACCGCTCAATTCGCTGCAGATGGCACGGCGTCTGGGTCCTGCGGTCTACGAGGCGGTGCTGCATCTGATCCGCGGCGAGGTGCGCCGCTGGGAACAGCCGTTGCACGAGTACCGCCGCGAACTGGGGCTGCCCGCCAGCGGCAAGGTCATGATCTTCGAAGGTCAGTTCTCGAGCCTGGGGACGCTGGCACTGTTCGATGCGCCCTTGATGCGGCCGCAGCCGGACTGGCCGCCGCATACGCGCCTGTGCGGCACGCCGCTGTATGACGGCACTGCGCCCGCGCCCGGCGTGCTCGCGCAGCTGCAGGAATTTCTGGGCGCGGGCGCGCCGCCGCTGGTGTTCGCGCTGGGTTCCTCGGCGGTGTGGCTGGGCGGGGATTTCTGGCTGGCCGCACTCGAGGCCGCGCGTCGCCTCGGCCGGCGCGCGATCCTCATCACCGGCACCGGCAGCCTGCCGAGCCTGCCGCAATGGGCGCGGGAATTCAGCTATCTGCCGTATTCGCAGGTCTTCCCGCATGCCTGCGTGGTCGTGCACCAGGCAGGCATCGGCACCCTGGCTCAGGCGCTGCGCGCCGGGCGACCCCAGCTCATCACCCCGGTCTGGTTCGATCAGCCGGACAATGCCGCACGGGCCGCGCGCCTGGGAGTGGCACGCACCCTGCCCTTCCGGCGTGTCAGCGCCGCACGCCTGGTGCAGCAGCTGCGGCCGCTGCTCGCGCAGCCAAGCTATGCCGCCGCCGCGCGCGAGGTGGCCGGCGGCCTGATCGGAATTGACGGCGCCGCGGTCGCGGCCGACTACATCATCCAGGCGCTGGCGAGCGGCTGAGACCTGCGGCCCGGCTCAGTGCAGAGCCTGGCCGGAGCCGCGACCCGGTTCGCCGAACAGCGCCTCAACGGCAGCCGCGTCGTACTGGTAGGGCCGATTGCAAAAGTCACAGGTCACCGTGACGGCGCCCTGCTCCTTGAGCACATCGCGCACTTCCTGCAGGCCCAGGCCGCGCAGCATATTGGCCACCCGCTGCGGGTCGCAGCGGCACTCGAAGCTGACCGGCACACCGGGGAATACCCGCACGTCATGCTGGCGGAAGTCCTGCAGCAGCAGCTCCTCGCCGGTGAAGTGCAGCAGATCACTGGCCGTCACCGCCTCCAGACTCGCCTGCGCGCTGTCCCAGGCCGATCCGGCTTCATCATCGGCAGCCTCTGCAGCGCTGCCCCCCACGCCCGGCAGGCGCTGCACCAGCAGGCCTGCGGCCGTGTTGGCATCAGCGGCCAGCCGCACCCGCGTCGGCAACTGCTCCGAGGAGGCAAAATACTGCTCGAGGCAGGCCGCCAGGGAATGTCCGGACAGCGGCACCACGCCCTGGTAACGCAGGTCGCGTTCCTCGGCTTCGATGGTCACCGACAGGCGGCCCTCATCCCCGACCAGCCAGCGGAAGACTTCAGGTGTCAGGGACGTCGCCGTGCCCTCACCCTGGGCTCGGGCCAGGGCCCGGTAGCGGAAGTCATGGGTGCACTGGGCGACCAGCAGGCTGACGGCGCCATTGCCCTGCAGCTGCAGCGTCAGGGTGCCCTTGAACTTCAAAGTGGCCGCCAGCAGCAGCACGGCGCACACGGCCTGCCCCAACAGCTCCTGAACGGGCGGGGAGTACTCGCGAAACTGGCGCAGATCCCGCCAGCCCTGGCCCACGCCCACCCAGTGACCGCGCACCGGCTTGCCTTCGAATATGAAGCGTTGCACCTGCTCCGGTGCCGTGAATTCAGTGCTCATGGCCGCACTTTGGGGGCGGTGGCGGCCAATCACAATACCCCTTGACCTGGTGCATTGTTTTTACCCGGATTTAATTGACGAGTCTTTATATCCGGATATAATCCATACAACTGGTTGATTTCAAGGAAAATCATGAGCAGCTCCCCTGACTCCTACACGGGCTTTGATGGGCACCGACGGCTGGCCGCAGGCCCTCTGGCCGAGGTCAATCTCGCGGCCAAACGCGCCTTGGAGCGCGGCGCGCGCGGGCCGGTGCTGATTTTCGATGACGCCACCGGACGCTCGCGCGACGTCGACCTGCGCGGGGTCGAGCAGCAGGCGCGTCCCCGCGGACGCCCGAAACTCGGGGTGACAGCCCGCGAGGTCACGCTGCTACCGCGGCACTGGGAGTGGCTGGCGGCCCAGCCCGGGGGAGCCTCGGTCGCCTTGCGCAAACTGGTGGAGCGCGCCCGACGCGATGGCTCGGGCCAGGAGGAGCGCCGACTGGCCCATGAGCGCGCCTACCATTTCATGTCGGCCATCGCCGGTGACCTGCCGGGCTTCGAGGAAGCCACGCGCGCCCTGTTTGCCCACGACGCGCAGCGCTTTGCCGCCCATATCCAGTCCTGGCCGCGGGATGTGCGCGACCATGCCACCCGGCTCGCCGGCCTCAGCCCGCGAGCTTCTTCTTGAGCAGCTCGTTCAGCTGCGCCGGATTGGCCTTGCCGCCGGTAGCCTTCATCACCTGGCCGACGAAGTAGCCGAACAGCTTGTCCTTGCCGGCACGATAATCGGCCAGCTGCCCGGGGCTCCTCGCCATCACCTCATCGATGGCCTTCTCGATGGCGGCCGGATCGGAGATCTGCTTGAGGCCCTTCTCGGCAATGACCGAGTCGGCGTCGGTGCCGCTGCTCCACATGGCCTCGAAGACCTCCTTGGCGATCTTGCCGGAGATGGTGCCATCGGCGATACGCTGCAGCAGACCCGCAACCCGCGCCGGGCCGAGCTTGCTGGCGGCGATGTCGATGCCGTCGCGGTTCAGCGCCGCGGCCAGCTCGCCCATCACCCAGTTGGCGGCGAGTTTCGGGTCCTGCGGGATCAGCTTCACCACCGCCTCGAAGTAATCACCCAGTTCGCGGCTGGCGGTGAGCACCCCGGCATCGTAGGCCGACAATCCGAAGGCCGCGGCGAAGCGCGCCGCCTTCTCATCGGGCAACTCCGGCAGCGTTGCACGGATCTGCGCGATGAAAGCGCCATTGACCGCCACCGGCAGCAGATCCGGGTCCGGAAAGTAGCGGTAGTCGTTGGCTTCTTCCTTCGAGCGCATCGAGCGCGTCTCGCCCTTGTCCGGGTCGTACAGGCGCGTCTCCTGCAGCACCTTGCCCCCGGACTCGATGATGTCGATCTGGCGCGCCACCTCGTAGTGGATCGCCTTTTCCACGAAGCGGAAGGAATTGATGTTCTTGATCTCGGCGCGGGTGCCGAACTTCTCCTGCCCGCGGCGGCGCACCGAGACATTGGCGTCACAGCGGAAGGAACCTTCCTGCATGTTGCCATCGCAGATCTCAAGGTAGCGCACCAGGGTATGTATCTTCTTCAGGTACGCCACCGCCTCCTTTGCCGAACGCATGTCCGGTTCGGAGACGATCTCGATCAGGGGCGTGCCGGCGCGGTTCAGGTCGATGCCGGAGTGGGCGCCCAGGCCCTCGTGCATGGACTTGCCGGCATCCTCTTCCAGGTGCGCGCGGGTGATGCCGATGCGCTTGGCGGCGCCGTCCTCCAGCACGATGTCCATGTGACCCTTGGCCACGATCGGCAGCTCGTACTGGCTGATCTGATAGCCCTTGGGCAGGTCCGGATAGAAGTAATTCTTGCGGGCGAACACCGACAAGGGCGTGATCTCGGCACCGATGGCCAGACCGAACTTCACCGCCATGCCCACGGCCGCCGCGTTCAGCACCGGCAGCACCCCCGGATATCCCAGGTCCACAAGATTGGCCTGCGCATTGGGCGGCGCGCCGTAGGCGGTGGGCGAGGCGGAGAAGATCTTGGAGTTCGTCGACAGCTGGGCATGGATCTCCAGCCCGATGACGGTTTCCCAGGTTTCGTTATTCATAGCCAGCAGGGATACGGGTGTGCCAATCGGATTCTCGCTGATAGGCATGGGCGGCGCTGAGCAGGCGCTCCTCGGCGAAGTGCCGGCCGATGAGCTGCAGTCCCACCGGCAGGTTGTGCACGAACCCGCAGGGAATGGACATCGCGGGCAGGCCCGCAAGATTCGCGCCGATGGTGTAGATGTCGTTCAGGTACATGGTGATGGGATCGGAGGTCTTAGAGCCCAGTGCGAAGGCCGGCGTCGGCGTCGTCGGCCCCATGACCACATCCACCTGCGCGAACGCCTGCTCGAACTCATTGGCGATCAGGCGCCGAACCTTCTGCGCCTTCAGATAGTAGGCGTCGTAATAGCCCGCCGACAGCACGTAGGTGCCGGTCATGATGCGCCGCTTGACCTCGGCTCCGAAGCCCTCCCCGCGCGAGCGCTTGTACAGGTCCATGAGATCCTTCGGATCCTTGGCCCGATGTCCGAAGCGCACGCCATCGAAGCGCGCGAGGTTCGAGGAACATTCGGCCGGGGCCACCACGTAGTAGGCGGGAACCGACAGCCCCAGGTTCGGCAGGCTCACCTCCAGCAGCTTCGCGCCGAGCTTCTCGTATACCGCGAGCGCTTCGCGCACGCAGCGCTCATTCTCGCGGTCCAGGCCCTTTTCAAAGAACTCCTTGAGCAGGCCGATCTTCATCCCCGCAAGCGGCAGCTCCAGAGCCGCAACATAGTCGGGCACCGCTCGCTCCACGCTGGTGGAATCGCGCACATCAAATCCCGCCATCGCCCGCAGCATCAGCGCGGCATCCGCAGCCGATGTCGTGAGCGTGCCACCCTGATCCAGGCTCGAGGCAAAGGCGATCATCCCGTAACGCGACACGCGCCCATAGGTGGGCTTCAGGCCGGTGACGCCGCACAGTGCCGCGGGCTGACGGATCGAGCCGCCGGTATCGGTCGCGCTGGCGAACGGTGCCAGGCGCGCGGCGACCACGGCCGCCGAGCCGCCGGAGGAGCCCCCCGGAACCAGCTGCGGATTCCAGGGGTTGCGCACCGGCCCGTAGTAGCTGGTCTCATTGGAGGAACCCATGGCGAACTCGTCCATGTTGGCCTTCCCCAACATGATCATGCCTTCGGCCTTGAGCTTCGCCACAACGGTCGCGTCATAGGGGGCGACGAAGTTGTCCAGCATCCGCGACGCGCAGGTGGTCCGCACCCCCTCGGTACAGAAGATATCCTTGTGAACCAGTGGGATACCGGTGAGGGGACCGGCGCCCCCGCGGGCCAGCACGCCATCGGCAACCGCCGCCGCCTGCATGGCCGAAGGGCCCGTGACCGTGATCAGGGCGTTCAACTGCGGCTGGTACGCCTCGATGCGCGCCAGCAGCGTCCGTGTCAGCTCGACGCTCGAGAACTCACGGGCACGCAGGCCCGCCGCCAGTGCGGCCAGGGATTTGGTATGCAGTGTCACTCGATGACCTTTGGCACGAGATACAAGGACGCGGCGACCTGCGGCGCATTGGCCTGGTAGCGCTCGTGCGCATCGCCCTCAGTGGCCACATCGGGCCGCAGCCGCTGCGTCAGCCCCGGCAGCGGATGCGCCATGGGTGTGACGTTCTGGGTCTGCGCCCGTTCCAAGTCGCTCACGAACGACAGAATGCTCGCCAGGCTTTGCTGGTAGCTCGGAATCTCGGCCTCGTCCATTGACAGACGCGCCAGGTGGGCAATCGCTGAGATCTGCTCGGGCTTCATGTGGGACCTTGGTTGGAGTTCACAAAACTGCGGGAAAATGGGCGCGAAATGATACACCTCGCCTTGCTCAATGTCGCATCGGTTGCTATGGTACGCGCCACTTCCGGGAGGCTCCTCCCGCTTGCTTCAAATGCCGGTTTTTTTTCATGTTCAAACGTCTTCGCGGTTACTTTTCCAGTGATCTGTCGATCGACCTGGGTACAGCCAACACCCTGATTTACGTGCGCGACAAGGGGATCGTACTCAACGAACCCTCGGTCGTCGCCGTCCAGGATGAACCCACCCGCGGCGGCAAGATCATCGTCGCCGTCGGCTCCGAAGCCAAGGGCATGCTCGGACGCACCCCGGGCCACATCAACGCCGTGCGGCCGATGAAGGATGGCGTGATCGCCGACTTCACGTACACGGAAAAGATGCTGCAGTACTTCATCAACAAGGTCCACGGCAATCGCATGCTCAAGCCCTCGCCAAGAGTGCTGGTGTGCGTGCCGTTCGGCTCCACCCAGGTGGAGCGGCGCGCCATCCGCGAGTCCGCCGAAGGGGCCGGAGCGCGCAA
>DATHMK010000095.1:0-7734 GCA_035487155.1 Steroidobacteraceae bacterium | reverse complement strand
GAAAATATCGGATACCTGATCCTTGGTCAGATCTGTAACGCTGGATTTGGCGCTGACCACTGCCACGACATCCGCGTGGGCCAGACCCAGACCGAAGATCATCGCACTGGGGAATGCCAGGCGGAAAAAGGTTCTCATCTCGTTCACTCCTCAGAATACGAAGTCGACGTTGGCGCTGACCACGGTCACCGGATGGGTGATCGGGACGTCAAAGCGCAGCGCACCGGCCAGATCGGGGTCGGAGAAACTGATGCCAGGCGTTCCATCCGTATTGACCCGTTCCACCTGCAACTTGAAGTCAACCGAGGAGAAGGCATCCCAACGCACGCCTGCGGCCACCGTCTTCTGGATATTGGAAATCAGCGGGACGGCCAGCTGAACCGGCGCGCTGTCCGGGTTGTACTGGGGGTCGGTGCTGGAATAGATGGCATACGGGGTGAATTTGCCGAAGCGGTATCCACCCATCAGGTACCAGCCGTTCGCAGACACGATGTTGTAGTAGTAACCGGCACGACGCTGAACGAATTCCGCCTGCGCCACGATGTTGTTGTGATCCACGCTGGCGCCGAAGCCCGTGAACGAGTATTGCTGCGGTGTCCCGCCGACCTCGACCTCGGAGGTCTCAACCCTGCCGGCGCGAAACGTCACCCATTCGGTTTCCAGCTGCAGATTGGCGCCGCGTACGTCTCGGGCCTCATAGTTCGTGCCCAAGGCGCGCAGGGTGCTCTCGCCGCCCAAAGCCGTGACACTGAGCGCCACCGGACCGACCGACTTGCGGTAAGTCACATCCGCGCCTTCCAGGAGCGGTAGCATGGCCAGGCCATACACTTCATTGGGCGCGCGCAGCCAGGTCGTGGCGTAGCCCACATTGATCGAATCGGAAACGATGAACGTCGGCATCGCCATGCGACCGCCGCGGATCGTCAGACCATCGATCGGCTGGACCTTCACGAACGCCCACTCCACCGCCATCGAGATCCGATCCGCATCGGTTTTCTCGGCAAGTCCCTGAACCGTAGCTGACAGCCAGTCATTGGCCTTGCCCGTCAACTGCAGACCCAGATCACTGTCGGTCTCGAAGTCGACGCCTTCGGTGGCCCCGCCCAGTTGGCGGTTATAGCCGAACTGCGCCTCATCCGTACTGCTTCTGACGGCACCCAGCGTGCCAAAGCCGCTGTAAGTGAAATAATCGCCCAGCCCGTCGGCATACGCGGGGAAAATCCCGCTCATCATCAATGCCGCGGCTGCGACCGTAACCCTGAATTTCATCATCTACTCCTTAAGCGGCCAATTTCTTGAATGTTTCGAGCACCGCGGTGCCCTTGAACGGTTTGACGATCCAGCCCTTGACGCCGGCCGCCTTTCCGCGCTCCTTCATTGCAGGACTGCTCTCCGTGGTCAGCATGATCAGATTGACCGACGTGTTACCCAGTTCGCTGCGAATCTTCTCGACCATGGTCAGACCGTCCATGTTCGGCATGTTGACGTCAGCGACGACGAGCCTGATGCCCGGATCAGCCTTCAGCTTCGCAAGCCCGTCCTTGCCATCCACCGCGGTGGCGACATCGAGGCCGTTGCTCTTGAGAAACGACTCGACTTCACCGCGCACGGTGCTCGAGTCATCGACGATCAGAATCCTTGCCACGACCACTCCTCCTGAAACAATTGAATAGTTAGAAAAGCTCGAGTTCGCCCGACGAGATGAGTCCGGTGGACTCCGGAGCAATTTCCTGGAAGTCCTCGGGGGACCAGTTCAGGTTGAACACGAAGCGCTGGACGATCGTGAAACAACGGTCACTTGCGCCTTCCGTGAGCTTGTAGCGAAAGCACAGTTGCGGATTGTCGGTGCCGAAGGAGATGTAGCGGTGCTGCTGGTTGACGACCAGCGGAACCTGGATGGTGCCTACGGCGGATATCGAGGCGTCGCCGATATAGCGGTTTTTGAACGAACCCCAGATGAGATTGGTGAGTTCGCCCAGCAGACTGTTCACGGCACGAAAATCGGTGTCACGGTCAATGGATGGGGAAGATCGAGCCAGCAGTCCAAGCAGAGGCTTCTCCTGTGCCTGCAACATCATGTAGCCGCGGCACCAGTGGCTCTCCAGGGGAATCAGGCTGAAAACCTCGCCAAAGATCAGCCGGTCGCGCACGATGTGCGGCGTGTCGCGAGTGATCTGCCATGCCGGAAACTGGCTGGCCAGCACTGATTCGGTCAATTCGGCGATACCCCGAACCAGCGCGTTCGGATAGATGAGGCTGAATATGTACTGGTCGATGATGCCGCGCAGGACGCTCATGTCGCTGCTGACATAGGCGGCGCAATAGGGCCGGCGCTGAGCATCCGGGAAGTCATCAAGCGTTGCCGTGCCGTTGCGGCGGATAACGATCGGCAGCTCCGGGCGTGCGGCGTGGATCTGGGCGGCGATGAGTGCGGTCTCCTCCGCGGTATCGCCATAGTTCTCAGAATACAGAACGCCTCCGAGATCGATATTCGTGCGCAAGACCGCGAGCAGCGCGTCCTTGCGGACCTTGAGGCCGATGAGGTCGTTGTCGCTGCAGAATTGCTTGATGACATCACTGTCGGCAGGACTGTTGTCCAGCACCAGCACCTTGCTGACGGGTCGGTCGTTGAATGCGGTCTGCGTCATCGCGGTTGATTCCATTGTTGTTACTCGAAAAACTCGAGCTCGCCGGTTGCAGCCGCGTCGCTCGCCGAAGTCCGGTTGACCGTAAAGTCGATCGGCGCGTAGCTGCACAGACACACTGTGGCCTGCAATCGCACCGAATCGCGGATGGTGATCTGGTAGCTCAGAACATCCTGCGGCTGAAGATCCTGCAGGTGCGACAGGCAGGCGTCGCTGAGCGCATACGGGGTCGACATGCCGACGTGTGGAAAATGTCGGGAGAGTCCGCGGTTGATGGCGCCGGTGCACAGATTGGCGGCTTCAAAAAGCGCGTCGGCCGAGTTCTCTTCGGCACTGGCGCCTTGCGCGTAGTAGGCGCGGGTCTCGCTGTTGTCCCCGAGGCGCAGCAGGGTCAGAAATCGGAAGATGAAGGACGAACAGGTGATGACCAGGACGGTGCCTGGCAGGCTTGCGGCAATGCCGGCTTCCTTCACCACGGGCTCGATACTGCAGGCATCGTCCGGATGCAGCACGAGAGAGGACCGGGCCGCTTCGGTGAAGAGGTAGTCGATCGAGGAGCGGGCCTGTTTGCTGATCATGTGATCATCAATCCAGTTGTGAGCGCAGCTGGCCGATCATCGACTCAAGACCGCTGATCGCAGCCATCATCAATTTGCCGCTGGCCTGAATGTCCTGGAAGGTCGCGGTGGTCGCCAGATCGTTTCGGTGCAGGCCGGTGCCGAAGTCCTTGGACAGCGCCTCGGCGCGATTCGCCAGGCTGCGTACCTCGGTGGCCACGACGGCAAACCCGCGAGCGGACTCTCCGGCACGAGCTGCCTCGATCTTGGCGTTCAGCGATACCATGGTCAGGTGCCGGACGATTGAATGCAGTTCCTCACGGTTGGCGCGCATCGCGCGGTTCTGCGCCATCAGCAGGTTCATGTCCTGGTGCCAGCGCTCGAAGGCGTGCGCCAGGCCCTTCAATGACTGAACCTCGCCCTTGATCCTTCCGGCGTGCTGATGCAGGTTCGCCTTTGGGTCCTCAGGATCCGCGCTCCTTATGGTGGCGTGGCCTCTCATGATCGGGCCCTGAACGCGGCGGCGGGGACGCGGATCACGAACTGGAAGGGTGCAAACCCCAGCTCCGTGGCCTCATCGAGCAGTTCTATGGCAACGCTCGCACCCTGCTCGGCGAGGAAGGCGCGCGCAGCATCCATGCCCACACCCCGGCCGGAGACCTGGGTCACCTCTCCGGCCGTAGACAGACCGGAGCGGAATACGATATCGGCGACAGCCTGGCGCGGTGGCCTGTCGTCAGCCTGGAACAGGCCGAGGGAGACACCCTTGCGGAACAGGGCGTGCAGGGCGAGGCCGCGGCCGTCGTCGCCGACGTGCAATTCCAGCTGGTCATCGCGCTTTTGGCACTTGAAGCGCAGCGCGCCGGCGGGCGCCTTGCCCGCGCGCAGACGCTCTTCGGGTAGCTCGATGCCGTGATCCATTGAATTGCGCACCACGTGCATCAGCGAGCTCTTCAGCGCTTCGGCGAATTGACTGGTGAAGCCAATGTCGCCGTCGAGGAACTGCACGGTCGGCGTGGGCTTCTTCAGCTCCTTGGCCAGCGAGGACAGGGAGTCCACGCAACCGGAGACCAGCCGCGGCAGAGGAATGTAGCCCAGCTGGCCAATCGCCGCGCGCAGCCTGGACACATCGCTGCCGCCTTCGGTTGCGGGCAGGTCGGCGGCCAGTGACTTCAGAGTCTCGATTTCGTCGTTGCCGATAAATACGCCGCGCGAGGTGAGCAGATCCGCGGCGCGTCCCTTGCGTCCGAGCTTGTTCTCGTTCACATCGACATAGCGGGTGACCGCGGCCTCGACGGCCTCCAGTTCAGCCAGCATCTGTGTGGCATCCCAGACGGCCTCGGGATCTTTGCGCAGCCGATCATAGGTCTGCTCGGCGGCGTGGGCGGCATCGGTCACCAGGCGCAGATCGTAAGTGCGCGCATTGCCTTTGATCGTGTGCATATTGCGGAACAGCAGCGCGATGGTTTCCTCGTCCCGGTCAGCGCCGGTCCTGCGCAGCAGCTCGCGATTTCCCGAGATGAACTTGGTGGCGGAATCGACGAAGTCGTTGAACTTGCCGATGGCGATCGCAATGATCTTGGAAATGATCTCCAGTTCTGCCTGCTGCTGGGCCGAGGCGCGCTCCAGCTCGCGCATCTGCGTCACGTCCTGGGCAATCAGCAGGACCTTTTCCACGGTCTGCTGTTCACCGACGATCGGGCTCCAGTCAAGCTGGACCGTCTTGGGTGATCCGTTTCCCTGCAGCAGGGTCTCGCGCGGCAGCAGGTGTCCGTTCAAGTCGAACATCATGGCCGCTTCACCGATGATTGAACCGAGCGCTACGGTGATCTGATCCTTGGTGTCCACACCCAGCGAGGAGCGATCGAACAGGCAGTCGACCAGGTTGCGGCCCGCAACCTCATCGACTCCGAATATCTGACGCAGGTGATTCGAATATTCCGGGTGGAGCTCATTGCCGGGAACGACCGTGCACACCCCTAGGCTCATGTTCTGCAACATGGCATTGATGTCATTGGTCTTCTGGCTCAACTGCGCCGTGCGCTCCGCGACCCGCTGTTCGAGGGTGGCGTTCTGCTCGGCAATCACCGCCATCATCTTCATGTTGTTGCGGATGAAGTACACCAGTACGCCCATGAAGCACAGGTTCATCACGCCCAGCGCGATGCCCAACAGCAGACCCAGCCGCGCCGCCTGCTGGGAGTCGGCGAGGGTCTTGACGAAGTTGTCGTAACTGGATTGGCGGAACGCCTTCACGCTGCCCCGCAGGTCGCTCAGGGCCTGGTTCATCTGCGCGGTCGCGCCCTCGAGGCCGGTCTGCTGCTTGAGGTAGCCGACGGAAACGGTGGCGGCGAGAGTGCGGTAGTTCGACAGCTGCGCCCGCAGTTTTTCGACTTCCTGCGCGCGCTCGGGATACAGCCCGGCTATTTCCTTAAAAGCGTCATCTGCCTTGGTGGCCTGTTCATTGGCCGTGTCCAGAGCGTCGCGGTCTCCTAGGACGACGACTTGGATATAGAGCTCTTCCATTTTGTCGATGCGGACAATATCGGCATCGACCCGCTCGAGAACCGGAAAATACAGATCTTTGATGGCCGACAATTTCGCGCGGCCCTTGACTGCGGTCTGCACGCTGAAGGCCGTGAAGACCATGAACACAATGATTGCGATCCCGACCAACGCGAAGATCTTGCGCATTGGGTTTCGGCCCGCGGACGTCCCCGGCTTCTGCGCGGCAGACTTGTCCACCGCGGCGGCGTGGCAGGAGTTCGGGATGTTGGCAGTCGAACGCACGACAAGCTTCTCCAGGCAAGACCGGTAAGGAATACCGGGCAGGGATAAGGCCCAGAGAGATTGCTTTGCCGCGATGGGGTGGCGGCGGATGCAAGTGCGAACACTCGGCGCTGAGGTGGCTTCGACGCTTTTAGGGGGCGAAGCCAACCTTCAGGCCTGGCCATCCTAAGGGCGGGGAACCCCGGCGTATGTGAATTGGATTGGCAAAGTGGCCTCTGGTATTGAGAGCCAGTTCAAGAAACGGCGTGACTGCAGCGGAGCGATAAGTGCCCGCAGCGCTACCCCGCAAGGGAAGTTGTCGGGGCGATGATCGGCGGCGCAGCGTTGGTGCCACGGCCATAGAAACACCGTATAATCAACAGTATACGATGTATTTCGCTATCTGTTTCGAGAGACTGCCGAGGGGTCCGGCTGCGACGGCTCATCCGCTGAGCCGTTCCTTGGGGACGATGGCAACGTCCTCCGCCGTGCGCCGACGCGGCGTGTCGGCTGCTTCCAGGGAGCGATAAAAGCCACCGGTCTCGTCGGCCGCGCGCAGCAGCTCCGCCGCCAAGTCCTCTAGACGCGCGCGTCGCGTGCGAGCCTGACGGCGCAGCCGTTCGAAGGCCTCTTGTTGATCCAGTCGCAGGTTGGCCATTATGAGACCCGTGGCGATGCCGATCTGCTTGCCCGTCTGAACCGCCGCCGTCAGACGCTCCGTCTGAGATTGAAGCGCACGAAGTTCCTGCGAGCGGCGAAGCGCCGCGCGCACGAGCGGAACGATCTGCGCGGGCTCGATGGGTCGCACCAGGCACGCCATTGCTCCGGCCGACACCGCCGCGGTGATAACGGCCTCTTCGTCCGGTGCGAGATAGACGAAGGGCACAAAGAAGCGCTCCGTCAGCTGTTGCGCCAATTGGATGCCGTCGGAATCGGCGTTTTTCTCATCAATAACGGCAAGCGACGGCCGTTTCGTCAAACAGGCTTCCAGAGCAGCGACACCGTCCAATGCCTCCAGGACCTCAAATCCCGTGGAGCGCAAGGCGTTGCCGACAGTGGCGATCGTCAGCGTGTTATCAGTGACCAGAAGAATGGAGTCGACAGCCGCGGCTTCGCGAGCGGCCTCCCCGGAGAACGTTACCTTTTGCATGAATCCAACTGCTATCCCTACTTCAAAAACCTCGATGCCCATCCCGATCCATGACTACGGCTCGGAAGAAAGTGCACCACCAAATGCCCCGACGAGCGCCGTCGTGCTCCACGCGAGGACTTGCTGCGCCGGCATGGGCCGACCGAGAAAATATCCCTGTGCCATATCGCAGCGCAGGGACTGTAAAACTGCCAGTTGCTGGGCGGTCTCGACACCCTCGGCGATTACGCGCACACCGATGTTTCGTGCCAGCTGCAACACGGCGTGTGTGACCGCCATCAATGCCCGACCGCGCTCGGATGTCAGATCGGCCGCGATGAAGGATCGATCAAGCTTGAAGACGTCGATCGGAAAATCATACAGGCTTGCCAGCGAGGAATACCCGGTTCCGAAATCATCGACCGACAAGGCGACCCCAAGTTTCTTGATTTCCCGCAGCGTGTCCCGTGCGGTGTTGAGGTCGGTCACCAGCTCACTCTCGGTAATCTCGAGATGCAGGCACTGTGGTTCAATTCCGGAACCTTTCAGTGCCGAGGAGATCTTGGCAGGCAAGCCCGGATCGGTCAGTTGCCTTCTGGAAATATTCACTGCGATGAAGTCGGGGGCATTCTCG
>DATHMK010000094.1:0-43113 GCA_035487155.1 Steroidobacteraceae bacterium | reverse complement strand
GCCATCGGGCAGCAGCACGACGGTGCGGCAGCCGAACACCTCCGACACATGACGCACGGCGACGCGACACATGTTGGCGGTGCCACGCGTGGCGGCCAGTTCCCGGCTCATCCCGTACAGCAGCGCGGTGCGCCGCTCGCGCGCGCCGGCCACACGGGTCTGCTGGCGCACGCTCGCCATGAGCGTCGCGATCACCAAAGAGATCAGCAGCATGACGCCGAAGGTGATCAGGTATTGCGCATCGGAGACCGCGAAATTGAAGCGCGGTGGCACGAAAAAATAGTCGAACGAGGCGACACTGAGAATTGAAGTGAGCACGGAGGGCCCGCGCCCGAGCCGCAGACCGGCGATGGTGACCCCCAGCAGGTACACCATCACCAGATTGACGATATCCAGGTGTGGAAAGCCCGCGAAGGCCAGCAGCGTGCAGATGACGGTGAGCGCCACCGCCCAGACGTAGCGGCTCCAGCGCACCGGGGAGGCCAGACGCTGCGCTCCGCCCGGGGCACGCGCCGCGGCGACGGTGGCGGTTTCCGGCGCCGCCACCGTAATGACATCAAAGCCGCGGGCCCTGCGCGCCAGTTCGGTCGCCGTGGAGGGCCGTAGCAGCCCCCGCCATCCGAAACGCTTCGGGGCGCCGACGATGATGCGGGTGACGTGGCGGGTCGATGCGTATTCCAGCAGCGCCTCGAGGGCAGTGGGTCCATCCAATGTGACGGTCTCGGCACCCAGGGACTCCCCGAGCCGCAGCAGTTCAATGCGTCGGTTGCGCTGCGCCTCGGAGAGTTTGAGCAGGGCCGGCGTCTCCACGTACACCACCGTCCAGTCCGCATCCAGCGCATCCGCCAGTCGTTTGCCGACCCGGATCAGCTGTTCTGACTGGGCATCCGGTCCGGTCGCCACCAGCACCCGATCACTCGCCAGCCTGGAACGCGGCGCGCGATCGCTGGCGACCGAGTCCCGCGCCGCCGCCTCGACCCGGTCGGCGACCCGGCGCAGGGCGATCTCGCGCAGCGCCATGAGATTGGGCTTGCGGAAGAAGCGCTCCACGGCATTGGCGGCATCGGCCTGGAGATAGATCTTGCCGGCACGCAAGCGCGCCAGCAGGTCATCCGGGGGCAGGTCGATGAGTTCGACCTCGTCGGCCTTGTCGAACACATGATCCGGCAGGGTCTCGCGCTGCTGCACTCCGGTGGTCTGCACGATCAGGTCATTGAGGCTCTCCAGGTGCTGGACATTGACGGTGGTCCACACATCAATGCCGGCCTCGAGCAGCTCCTCCACATCCTGCCAGCGCTTGGGATGCCGCAGTGCCGGTTCACCACCGACCAGATTCGAGTGCGCCAGCTCATCCACCAGCAAAATGGCCGGATGGCGCGCCAGCGCCGCATCCAGATCAAATTCCGCCCGCACCAGATCCCGGTAGCGCACCGTCAGCGTCGGCAGACGCGGGAAGCCCTCGGTCAGCCGCTCGGTTTCGATGCGTCCATGCGGCTCGATATATCCCAGGACCACATCGGTGCCGGTGGCCCGCACCGCGCGCGCCGCCTCGAGCATGGCGTAGGTCTTGCCTACCCCGGCGGAGGCGCCGAAGAAAATCCTCAGGTGGCCGCGGCTGGCGCGCGCTTCCTCGGCCTGGACATGTTCCAGCAGCTGATCCGGATCGGGTCGGTCCACCATGTACCCAAGGCTACCTGCTGCCCGAGCCGGGCGCGAGATCATCCAGCGCGAGATTCAGCGCCAGCACATTGACCCGCGGTTCGCCGAACACCCCCAGCCAACGACCGTGCACCTGAGCGGATATCAGGGCGCGCAGCATCTGCAGATCCACCCCGCGCACACGCGCCACCCGCGGCGCCTGGTAGAGCGCCGCAGCAACGCTCTCCTCCGGGTCCAGGCCGCTGGCCGAGGCCGTCACCAGATCCACCGGGACCGATGCTTTGTTGCCCGGATCCGCGGACTGCAGCGCCTGGATATGCGCCTTGATGCCATCGGTCAAAGCCGGGTTGAGCGGTCCTAGGTTCGAGCCGGTGGAGGCCGTACCGGCGTAGGGCTGGGGCGTAGTGGCCGAGGGGCGGCCCCAGAAATACTTCGGGTCACTGAAGTTCTGACCGATCAGGATTGAGCCGATGGGTTTGCCGTTACGCATCACCAGGCTGCCCGAGGCCGCCTGCGGGAATGCCGTGTGCGAGATGCCGGTGATGACCAGCGGATACAGGATGCCGGTCAGTACGGTGAAGAACAGCATCAGGACCAGCGCGGGACGCAAGGATGAACTCATGACATTGACCTCTAAGTCAGGTGGACCAGCGTGAGGCCCACATCGATGATCTTGATGCCGACGAATGGCACCAGGATGCCGCCCAGGCCGTAGACCAGGAGGTTACGACGCAGCAGCACCGCAGCACCCAGGGCGCGATATTTGACGCCCTTGAGCGCCAGGGGAATCAGGAAAATGATGATCAGCGCATTGAAGATCACCGCCGACAAAATGGCCGAGAACGGGCTGGCCAGGTGCATGACGTTCAAGGCATTCAACTGCGGATAGGTACTGGCGAAGGCGGCCGGAATGATGGCGAAGTACTTGGCCACGTCATTGGCGATGCTGAAGGTGGTCAACGACCCGCGGGTCATGAGCATCTGCTTGCCGGTCTCCACCACTTCGATGAGCTTGGTGGGATTGGAGTCCAGGTCCACCATGTTGCCCGCTTCCTTCGCGGCCTGGGTTCCGGTGTTCATCGCCACCGCGACATCGGCCTGCGCCAGCGCCGGCGCATCGTTGGTGCCATCGCCGGTCATGGCCACCAGGCGTCCTTCGGACTGGTGATCACGGATCAGACGCAGCTTGGCCTCCGGGGTCGCCTCGGCCAGGAAGTCGTCCACACCGGCCTCGGCGGCAATGGCGGCCGCGGTGAGTTTGTTGTCGCCGGTGATCATGATGGTCTTGATGCCCATCCGGCGCAGTTCACCGAAGCGCTCCTTGATGCCGCCCTTGACGATGTCCTTGAGCTCGATGATGCCCAGCACGCGCCCGCCATCGGCCACCAACAGCGGGGTACTGCCACGGCGCGCCACTTCCTGAACCGCGCCGGAGATGCCCTTGGGGAACACGCTGCCGCTGGCCTCCACCAGTTTCATGATGGCATCCGCCGCGCCCTTGCGGATCTGGCGTGTGCCGATGTCCACCCCGCTCATGCGCGTGTGGGCCGAGAAGGCCACGAACGTCGCCCCCAGTGCGCCCAGATCGCGCTCGCGCAGCTGGAAGCGCTGTTTGGCCAGCACCACGATACTGCGACCTTCGGGAGTTTCATCGGCCAGTGAGGCCAGCTGCGCGGCACTGGCCAGCTCTTCCTCGGTCACCCCGGCCGCCGGCATGAACGCCGCGGCCTGGCGGTTGCCCAAGGTGATGGTGCCGGTCTTATCCAGCAGCAGCACATCCACATCGCCGGCGGCTTCCACCGCCCGCCCGGAGGTGGCAATCACATTCGCCTGCATCATGCGGCTCATGCCGGCCACGCCAATGGCGGACAGCAGTGCCCCGATCGTGGTCGGGATCAGGCATACCAGCAAGGCCACCAGTGCCGTGATGGTGACCGGGGTGCCGAGCTTTGCGACCGCGACGCTATACAGCGAATACGGCAGCAAAGTGGCCGTGGCAAACAGAAACACCAGCGTCAGGGCCACCAGCAGGATGGTCAGCGCAATCTCGTTCGGGGTCTTCTGGCGCTTGGCGCTCTCGACCATCGCAATCATGCGATCGATGAAGGTTTCACCGGGGTTGACCGTCACTTTGACAATGATCCAGTCAGACAGCACGCGCGTACCACCCGTGACCGCGGAGAAATCGCCGCCGGATTCGCGTATCACCGGCGCCGACTCACCGGTGATGGCACTTTCATCCACCGACGCCGCGCCCTCGATGACCTCACCGTCCGCCGGGATGTAATCACCGGCCTCGATGAGCACCACATCGCCGCGGCGCAATTGGGTGGCCGGAACTGAAGTATGGCGGGTCCGGTCTGCGGCATCCGCGAGCTTCTTGGCCAACGCAGACTGCTTGAGCCCGCGCAGCGCCGCGGCCTGCGCCTTGCTGCGTCCCTCGGCCAGCGCCTCGGCGAAGTTCGCGAACAGCAGCGTGAACCACAGCCAGATGGCGACATTGATGATGAACCAGGCCGGCGCCTCTCCGGGGCCGGCCAAAGCCTGCACGCCCAGCACCGTGGTCAGGATGGCGCCGATGTAGACCACGAACATCACCGGATTGCGCCACTGCACGCGCGGATCAAGCTTCGCGAAGCTCTCCGCGATCGCCGGCGCCAGCAATGAGCGATCGAACATGGACAGTTTTGGATGCGTCATGATGTTGCCTTCAATGGGTCAATGCCAGAGCATCAGATGCTCAACCACCGGTCCCAGCGCCAGCGCCGGCACGAAAGTCAGGGCACCGACCAGCAGAATGGTGCCGATCAGCAGCACGACGAATGTCGCCCCATGCGTGGGCATGGTTCCGGAAGTCACCGGCACCCGTTTCTTGGCGGCCAGTGAACCGGCCACGGCCAGTACTGCAACGATCGGCCAGAAGCGTCCGAACCAGATCGCCAGACCCAGCGACACGTTGTAGAACGGCGTATTGGCCGATATTCCCGCGAACGCGCTGCCATTGTTGTTCGATGCCGAGGTGAAGGCGTAGAGAATTTCCGAAAACCCATGGGCGCCGGGATTGGCAACCCCGGCCTGGCCCGCGCTCACCGTGACGGCGACCGCGGTGCCCACCAGCACCAGGGCCGGCATGACCAGGATGGCGATGGAGGTCATCTTCATCTCAAAGGCCTCGATTTTCTTGCCCAGGTATTCGGGGGTGCGACCGATCATCAGCCCGGCGATGAATACCCCCACGATGGCGAATACCAGAATGGAGTACAGCCCCGTTCCCACGCCTCCGAACACCACCTCACCCAGCTGCATCAGGAACAGCGGCACGAAGCCGCCCAAGGGGGTGAAGGAGTCGTGCATGGAATTGACCGCACCGGTGGAGGTCGCGGTGGCAATGGAGGCGAACAGGCCCGAGGCGCCAATGCCGAAGCGGGTTTCCTTGCCCTCCATGTTGCCGCCGGATTGCACCGCGCTGGCGGCCTGGTCGACGCCCAGGTGGGCGATGAGCGGATTGCCGGCCTGCTCAGAGTATTCGGCCAGCCCCACCAGCGGCACCAGCAGGATGACCATTGCCGCCAGCACCGCCCAACCCTGGCGGGTGTCCCCCACGCTACGCCCGAAGGTGTAGGTCAGGGCACCGGGAATCAGCAGGATCGCGAGCATCTCCAGAAAGTTCGTGAGCGTGCTGGGATTCTCAAAGGGATGGGCGGAGTTCGCATTCATGAAGCCGCCACCATTGGTGCCCAGCTCCTTGATGGCTTCCTGGGAGGCGACGGGACCCATCGGCAGTGTCTGCGTGTGGGTGGTGACGCTCTCCTGCACGGGATTGCCGGCCTTGTCCTTCACCGGATTGCCCTGGGCGTCCACCTTGGGCTGTTGATAGGTCAGCGCCTCGACAGTGGTCACATCCTGGTAGGCACTGAAGTTCTGCACCACACCCTGCGAAGCCAGCGCAAGTGCCAGCACCGCGGCAATCGGCAGCAGCACGTACAGCGTGGTGCGGGTGAGATCCACCCAGAAATTGCCGATGGTGGCGCAGCTGTGCCGCGCCAACCCGCGAATCAAAGCAAACGCCACCACGATGCCGGTGGCGGCCGACATGAAATTCTGCACCGCCAAGCCCGCCATCTGGGTCAGATAGCTCATGGTCGATTCGCCCGAGTACCCCTGCCAGTTGGTGTTGGTGATGAAGCTCAGCGCAGTATTGAAGGAAGAGTCCGGGGAGACATTGGCGAAGCCCTGGGGATTCAGCGGCAACCACAGCTGCAGGCGCTGCAGTGCGTACACCACCAGTGCGCCCAGGGTGTTGAACACCAGCAGTGCCACCGCGTAACGCTTCCAATCCATCTCAACCGCCGGATCCACACCGGCGGCGCGATAGGCCATGCGTTCAATGGGTGCGCCCACGCGCAGTGGCCAGATCGGCGTGCCCGCCATCACCTGCGCCATATAGAGGCCCAAAGGCTTGACGCACAGCAGCACCAGGGCCAGATAGACCATGACCAGCATGAGGGTTGCGGTGGTCATCAGAATTTCTCCGGCTTGATCAGTGCGTACAGAAGGTACCCACACAGGGCAAGCGACAGGAGCCCGCTGACGATGTAGATGGTGATCATTCCGGGCTCCTGAGCCGCTCAAGGGCCCGGACCAGCCACACCGTCACGGCGCACAGCGCGACAATGGCCAGAACATATATGACGTCCACGACGACCTCCTTGGCGAACGCGCCAAGACTAGCGGGGCCGTGGTGAGCAGCGCGTTAGGAAAATTCCACTCCCTAACTGCCGGATTTGACAGGCATTGCTCTGCGTCACATCCTGCACAGAAAATCGCCACGGTAGTCACGCAATGCCCACCCTATCGGTCACCCGGCAAAGCTTCGGCGGACAGGCCATTTTGTTGATCCGCCGCAGCATCCCGCGCTCCGCGCTTCAGCCCATGCTCGCGGAATGTTTCGGCAAACTGTTCGCGCACGGTCACACGGCGCGCCTGCCCGTTGTCGGGGGTCCGATTGCACGCTACCTGGCCGTGGGATCCGGATTGTGGACGGTCGAAGCCGCGATGCCGCTGGCGATGCCTGCCGCCGCTGAAGGTGAAATGGAGGCCGGCACGCTGCCGGCCGGACCGGTTGCGGTCGGCATTCACGCGGGCCTGTATGAGCAGCTACCGGAGACTTATGCGGCCATCGAGAAGTGGATGGCTACCGAAGGCGTGCGCACCGCCGGCGCACCCTGGGAATCCTACCTGACCGATCCGGGCCAATTTCCCAACCCCGCCGACTGGCGCACCGAGGTGTACTGGCCGCTCGAGAAATGAAGTGCGGCGCGGGCCGGTCAGCGAAGCGCGCTCATTCCAGCGGCGTGAAGGCCACGGGTGCGCGTTCCATCTCGGCGATATCCCCGATCAGCAGGATCAAATGGTGGGGCACCCACAGGTCTATGGTGGGGGCATTGTCATCCAGCGTGATGGTCAGTTTGGCAAAGATGGGGTGCGTTAAGTCCATTCGGGCGCAGGCCAGAATGAGCCGCACGTCACTGGGCGGTTTGCCGGACGGGGGCTTTTTCGCAAAGGCGCGAAATTCACTGGCTTCCAGTGGCGGCAGATCGGGCCGCAGGCGAACGAAGTACCTGCTTTGTACAATTGCCATCTTCTCAGTGTACGCGCTTAATCAAGCCACCGGGCGTTGGTTTCCACAGGAGCCGTCATGGAGCAATTCAAGGCAGTCCGGACAATAAAGCGGCGCCAGCTCACGCGTCAGTGGCTGGGTATCGAGGTCTTTGCATACGTCCTGGTGTGCGTGTCCCTGATCACCGTGGCCTGGACACACGACACGGTCTCCGGCGTAGCGGTACTCACCGCGTGGGTGCTGGCGGAATGGGTGCTGGGGCTTTTGGCGCGAGCAATCTATCGAGCGCGCCCTTGAGCCGTCCTGAGATTACTTCGCCGGCCAGAACGTAATGATGAGACCACCGGCGATGATGAGCACACCTCCGGCGCACACCGGCAACGGCGGCAGGGTGCGAAATACCAGAAAATTGATGATCTGCCACACCACGAACAGCGTTGCGATGTAGAGCCCGACCACGCGTCCAAAGTCCACCGGTGCCGTGTTCAGGAAGGTTCCGTATCCGAGCAGCAGCAGCGCTCCGGCCAGCAGCAATGACAGGCGGCTGATGCCCACATTGTTATAGAGGGCCACACGTACCACTGCGTCGCCGCTGACTTCCAGCGTCGTGGCCAGCAGCAGCAGCAGCGGGATGGGAATGGTCTGCAGGAATTTCAACATGACGGCGATTCAACCCTTCCACTTCGTACAAGGCCTGCGCCCATGGCTGTCGGGCACTGCGGGAGCATTACCATACTGCGGGTACTGACCCGCTTCGACGTTCCTCGCCAGTATCAGATTCGGACGTTCCGCCCAGGCTTCCAGGCGCGCGGAGATTTGCGGTACCGCCTCGAACTGGCCACCCTCCAGAACACCCGTGAGCCGTCCATTGACCACTCCGGCGCGCACAAAAAGCCGGTTGAGGCTGCGGCCGTTCTGCTTGAATATCATGGTCCAAGCAAACTCGCCGCCGAAATTGGCAGGCGTCTCCTGCACCCGGGTCAGGCTGGCGTTCAGAATAGCAATGAGCGCGGCAATGTCGGAGGGCTGGCGGCCTGCGTAGATACAGGAATCCGACAGCGCACGATCCTCGGCAGGTTGCAGGGTGGCGAAGGTGATCGCGTAGGATTTGGCGGGCGAGAGCAGCCGCAGCTCAACCGTGTCGGCGGACGCCAGCTGCTTGATCAGCCCTGTCAGCGCAACCGCACTGTCGCCGGCGTTTGCATTCACCGCATCGCCGGCCTGGGCGCTGCCCGGCGCCAGCAGCGCTGCGGCGAGGGCGAGCAGAAAAGCAGGCGCCCGTGCTGAGGTCAGCATGCGTCAACGCCAAATATTGGCGGAAGGGGTGGGATTCGAACCCACGGAGAGATTGCTCCCTCGCTAGTTTTCAAGACTAGTTCCTTAAACCGCTCGGACACCCTTCCGCTTGAGCAAATGCCTGGCAGGCCCTCGGCGACCCAGCCTAGCCTATCACGTAAGTGGCTGTTTTTACTCCATATCAGACAGTGTTTACTTGGCCTTGCGCGAGACGTCGTAAGTTCCCAGGCCGGGCTTGTAGCTTTTCTCATCGATGAACTGACGGATGCCTTCCTTGCGGCCTTCATTGTCGAAGGAATTCGCCGCCTCCTGGGCCCGGATCAGATAATCCTCGGCGTTTTCGTAGGTCATTTCCATGACCCGGCGCACGCCATCCTTGGCCGCCTTGAGGGCCACGGGGTTTTTCTGCAGCAGCACCTGGCACAGCTCGATGACGCGCTCCTTGAGCTTCGCCAACGGCACCGCCTCGTTGACCAGCTTCCATTCGGCGGCCTTCGTGCCGCTGATGTTCTCACCGGTGAGGGTGTGATACATGGCATCGCGGAAGCTCATGGAATTGGTCGCCACCTTGGTGGCCCCGCCACCGGGGAGGATTCCCCAGTTGATCTCGGACAGTCCGAAGGTGGCCTCCTCCGCGGCGATCGCCAGGTCACAGGCATACAGCGGTCCATAGCCCCCGCCGAAGCACCAGCCGTTGACCATGGCAATGGTCGGCTTCTGGTACCAGCGCAGCTTCTTCCACCAGGCATAGGCTTCACTCTGGGCCTTGCGGGTGCCCTTGAGCCCCTGGGCCTCGGTCTCGCGAAAGTATTCCTTCAGATCCATGCCGGCCGACCAGGCGCTGCCCTCTCCGGTCAGCACCAGCACGCCGACATCGTCCCGGAACTCCAGCTCCTCGAGTGCCTTGAGCATGGCGCGGTTGAGCGGCGGGCTCATGGCATTGCGCTTCTCCGGGCGATTGAACTTCAGCCACGCGATGCGATTCTCGACGTGATGGGTCACTACATCTGCGGTGCTCATGATGGCTTTCCCTCAAGGTTTCACGATGCGCGCAAGCCCGCGCATGTACGGCTGCAGAACGGCGGGCACGGTAATGCTGCCGTCTGCGTTCTGATAATTCTCAAGCACCGCAACCAGTGCCCGCCCCACTGCCACTCCCGAGCCATTCAAGGTATGCACCGCTTCGGGCTTGCCGGTGGCCGGATTGCGCCAGCGCGCCTGCATGCGCCGCGCCTGGAAGGCCTCGAAGTTGCTGCAGGAGGAGATCTCGCGGTACTGCTCCTGCGCCGGCAGCCACACTTCCAGGTCATAGGTTTTGGCGCTGCCGTTGCCGATGTCACCGGCACACAGCGCCACCGTCCGATAGGGAATCTCCAGCCTCTCCAGCACTGCCTGCGCCTGCGACGTCAGCTCTTCCAGGGCGGCGTAGGAGTGTTCAGGCGTCACGATCTGCACCAGCTCGACCTTGTCGAACTGGTGATTGCGGATCATGCCGCGGGTATCCTTGCCCGCCGAGCCGGCTTCGGAGCGGAAGCACGGCGTGTGGCACACGAACCGCAACGGCAATGCCTCGGCCGCGACGATCTGATCACGCACCAGGTTCGTCACCGGCACTTCGGCCGTTGGAATCAGATAGAACGGCGGCTCGCCACGAATGGCAAACAGGTCCTGCTCGAACTTCGGCAGCTGGCCCGTCCCCACCAGGGCGGCGGCATTGACCATGTAGGGCGCGTAGATCTCGGTGTAGCCATGCTCGCTGGTGTGCAGGTCCAGCATGAACTGGGCGAGCGCCCGGTGCAGGTGCGCCACCTGATTGCGCATGACCACGAAGCGCGCGCCGGCAATGCGCGCACCCGCCTCGAAATCCATGCCGTTCAATCCCGCGCCCAGATCGACATGATCCAGCGGCTTGAACTCGAACTTGCGCGGCTCGCCCCAGCGGCGCACCTCGCGGTTGGCGGATTCGTCGCCGCCGTCGGGCACGGACTCATGCAGCAGATTGGGCAGGTTCAGCTGCAGCACCTCCAGTTCGCCCTGCACCGCGGCCAGGGCCGCATCCACCTGTGCCAGCTCGTTCGTCAGTTCCTCACCGCGCGCCAGCAGGGCGCTCGCATCCTGACCCTTGCCCTTGGCAAAGCCCACGGCCTTGGCGTTGGCGTTGCGCTCGGCACGCACCCGGTCGGCATCGACCTGCGCGCGCTTGCGATGTTCCTCCAGGGCGGTGAAACGCGCCTCATCGAGCACGTAGCCACGGCGCGCCAGATTGCGTACGACGCCGGGCAGATCGCTACGCAGGAGTTTCGGATCAATCACAGCGAACCTTTGAAGTTAAGTTTTCTTGTCCCGCAGGCGCGCCAGCGCCTCGGCGATGCGCAGCTCCAGGCCCCGGGGCGCGGGCCGGTAGTATCGCCGATCCGGCAGCTCATCGGGCAGGTAGCGTTCGCCGGCCGCGTAGGCCTCCGGCTCATCGTGGGCGTAGCGATAGCCCTGCCCATGGCCCAGTTCCTTCATCAAACGGGTCGGGGCATTGCGCAGGCGCGCCGGCACTTCCAGGGTACCGAAGCGCTCCACATCCTCGGTCACCTCGCCCATCGCCACATAGACGGCATTGCTCTTGGGCGCGCAGGCCAGGTAGACCACCGCTTCGGCGATCGCCAGCTCCCCTTCGGGGCTGCCCAGCCGCTCATAGGCCTGCCAGGCATCCAGCGTCAGGCTCAAGGCCCTGGGATCGGCGAGGCCGATGTCCTCGGTGGCCATGCGCACCACCCTGCGGGCGATATACAGCGGGTCGCAGCCGCCATCCAGCATCCGCGCCAGCCAGTACAGCGCGGCATCCGGATCGGTGCCGCGAACCGCCTTGTGAAGGGCGGAGATCTGATCGTAGAACTGGTCCCCGCCCTTGTCGAAGCGGCGTCGTCCGCCGCTGGCGACCTCCTGGGCAATGGCGAGCGTGAGTTCGCCATCCCGTGCCGCCACCAGACCCGCCGCCAGCTCCAGCATGTTGAGCGCGCGGCGCGCATCCCCGTCGGCCGCCCGGGCCAGAAGATCCAGTGCTTCAGGCTGCGCCCGGATCTGGTCTGGCCCCAGGCCGCGTTCCGGGTCGCTCAAGGCGGCCTGCAGCACGGCCATCAGATCCTCCACCGACAGGGCTTTGAGCACATAGACCCGGGCGCGCGACAGCAGCGCGCTGATGATCTCGAAGCTGGGGTTCTCGGTGGTCGCGCCGATGAAGATGAGGGTGCCATCCTCCAGGTAGGGCAGAAACGTGTCCTGCTGCGCCTTGTTGAAGCGGTGCACTTCATCCAGGAACAGCACCGTGGGCCGCCCCCGGGCCTGGCGCTCCGCCCGTGCCTGCTCCACCGCCGCGCGTATGTCCTTCACGCCGGCCATGACGGCCGAGAGCGCCAGGAACTGGGCCTGGGCATGGCTTGCGATGAGCCGCGCCAGAGTGGTCTTGCCGGTACCCGGAGGACCCCACAGCACCATGGAATGCAGCCGCCCGCCTTCCAGGGCCTGGCGCAGAGGTTTGCCGGGCGCCAAGAGATGCGCCTGGCCGAGGTATTCATCGAGCTTGCGCGGCCGCATCCGATCCGCCAGCGGCCGCAGCGCCGCGCTGCCGGCGGTGAGTTCGGCGCTCACAGCAGCGCCGTGGCGTTCACGGCTGCGGCTTCCCGATGACATCGACACCCTTGGGGGGCGTGAACGACACCTCCGCCACGCTGACCGGCGCATTGCGCTGGGAGCGGCTGAAGATGAGCGTGGCCTGCTGGCCGAGCTTGTCCTCCAGGATCATCTGCTTGAGCTCACCGCCGGCGAATCCCAGGACAGCCTGGCGAAAATCCGCCTCGGCCGCGCGCGGCTTGACGCGCAGCCAGGACAGCCCGTCCTTCATGCCCGCATCGCTGATGGCGAAGGCCTTGCGCACTTCGCCGCCACCGCTCAGCAGCATCATGGGCGTCGCCGACAGCGCCGCATCCGCCGGCTTGACGGTCACCTGCTGCAGGTCGCGGTCGTAGAACCAGACATTGCGGCCATCGGCGATGAGCACCTGGCCCGAGTCGGTGCTGGCGGCGCTGCTGCCGGCCGCGCCCGCATCATCGTGCGAGTCCCAGCGAAAGCGCCCGGGACGCAGCACCAGAAGCTCGCCGCTGGTCTGATCGGTGGTGTGGCCCTGCGCATCCTTGATGGTCTGCGTGAACTGGACGCGCAAGGACTTCAAGCCCACAAGCCAGGTATCCAGGACCGTGTGGGTGGCTTCAGCCTCGGCCGGCGCGCTCGACTGCGCCTCAGCGACCGACCACATCAGGCTCAGAACCGACAGTGCGAAAAATAAAGCGGCGCTGCGGCTGCGCATCTCAACCCCCGGGAGGCGGTGGCGCCAGGACTTCGCGCGCACCGTTTGACTGCAACGGACCGACGATGCCGGCGGTTTCCATGGCCTCGAGCAATCGTGCGGCACGGTTGTAGCCGATCTTCAGCCGCCGCTGCACATAGGAAATGGAGGGCTTGCGCTCCTGGGTGACGATCTTCACCGCCTCGTCATACAGGGCATCGCCGTCCTCGCTGCCCCCCAGCGAGCCACTCTCGCCCTCCTCATCCGGCAACCCCGGAATCGGCATCGAGGGTCCGGACAGCACCTCCTCCACATAGTCCGGCGGTGTGGCGATCTTCAGCGCCTCCACCACCCGGTGCACCTCGGCATCCGAGACGAAGGCGCCGTGGCAGCGCGTGGGCATGGAGGTGCCCGAGGGCAGATACAGCATGTCGCCATGGCCCAGCAGGGTCTCCGCGCCCATCTGATCCAGGATGGTGCGCGAGTCGACTTTGGCCGAGACCTGAAAGGCGATACGGCAGGGAATGTTGGCCTTGATCAGACCGGTGATGACATCCACCGAGGGTCGTTGCGTCGCCAGGATCAGGTGTATGCCCGAGGCGCGCGCCTTCTGCGCCAGGCGTGCGATGAGTTCTTCGACCTTCTTGCCGACGATCATCATCAGATCCGCCAGCTCATCGATGATCACGACGATGTAGGGCAGCGGGGTCAAGTGCGGGATCTTCGACTGATCGATCGAGGGGTCATTCGAGGCCCGCTGGATGAGCACCGGATCGAGGATGGGCTTGCCCTTCTCATTGGCCTCGCGCACATGCTTGTTGAATCCGGCGATGTTGCGCACGCCGATCGCCGCCATCAGCTGGTAGCGGCGCTCCATCTCGGCCACCGACCAGCGCAGCGCATTGGCGGCCTGCTTCATGTCGGTCACCACCGGCGCCAGCAGATGCGGAATGCCCTCGTACACCGACAGCTCCAGCATCTTCGGATCGATCATGATCAGCCGCACATGCTCGGCGGTCGCCTTGTACAGCAGCGACAGCACCATGGCATTGATGCCCACGGACTTGCCCGAGCCGGTGGTTCCCGCGATCAGCAGGTGCGGCATCTTCGCCAGGTCCGCGACCATCGCCTGCCCGGAGATGTCCTTGCCCAGCGCGATCGCCAGCGGCGAGCTGATGTCATCGTAGGCCTTGGAGCGGATGATCTCCCCCAGGGTGACCAGCTCGCGCTTCTCGTTGGCGATCTCAAGCCCCATGACGGACTTGCCGGGAATGACCTCCACCACCCGCACGCTCATCACCGACAGCGCGCGCGCCAGATCCTTGGCCAGCGTCGTGATCTGACTGGCCTTGACCCCGGGCGCCGGGCGCAGCTCAAAGCGCGTCACCACCGGGCCTGGCTGCACCGCCACCACCTCGGCCTCCACGCCGAAGTCGCGCAGCTTGATCTCCACCAGCCGCGACATGGCCTCCAGGGCCTCGGGGGAATACAGCGGTTTGTGCGGCGGCGGATCATCCAGCAGATTCAGCGGCGGCAGCTCGCCGGGTTTGGCCGCGGCGAACAGCGGGACCTGCCGCTCCTTCTCCACCCGCTCACTCTTGGCAACCGCCGGCGGCGGGGCCTCGATGCGGGTGGGCTTGCGGGTCGCGGCCTTCTTCTGCTCGGTCTCGACATTGACCTTGCGCGCCTCGCGGCGTTCGCGCCCCTCCGCGGCTTCGCGGCGCGCGGCGCGCCGCTCGCGAATCAGGGACACCGCACCCCAGGTCCAGGCCCCCAGTCGGTCCATGACCGTCAGCCACGACACCCCCAGCGACAGCGAAGCACCCGCCATCCAGGCCGCCAGCATCAGCAACGTGGCGCCCAGGAAACTCAGGCCCGCCTGCAGCCCCAGGCCCACGGTTTCGCCGATGGCGCCACCGGCGGTATGCGGCATCCCCCCGTCCGACCAGTGCAGCGTCGCCAGGCCACAACTGGCCACCAGCAGCAGCAGGAAACCGGCCACGCGCACCACGGTGTTGGCGCGGGAGGTGTGCTCCACCCGCTGACCACTGCGGAACAGGCTCCAGGTGACCAGGCCGATGGTCAGCGGGAACAGGAAGGCCGGGCGGCCGAAGATGTAGAACAGCAGGTCCGAGAACCAGGCGCCGATGGGCCCGATGCGGTTGTGGATGGTGGTGGGTTCGGTCGCCTTGGACCAGCCCGGGTCGGTGGCGCTGTAGGTGGCCAGGGCCACCAGCAGCACCAGCCCGGCGACCGCCAGCGCGATCACCGCGCTTTCCCGCAGGCCGCGGTTGACCGCGGCGGAAAATCGATTGGCTCCCCGGGCTTGCACGGTGGTGTCGGCCAAAATGTATCCTTGGGTGGGTCTTGGGTTCGTAGCCGCTTGATTTTATGAGTCCAAAGACCCATGCAACAGGCTACGCGCTAGTATCTTGGGAAGCTGCAACAAGGACGATTATACATGTCGACTACACGGCACAGCCGCCTCATCATTCTGGGCTCAGGACCGGCCGGCTACAGCGCCGCCGTGTATGCCGCCCGGGCCAACCGCGCACCGCTGCTGATCACGGGCGTGGAACAGGGTGGGCAGCTGATGACCACCACCGAGGTGGACAACTGGCCGGGGGATGTGGAGGGCCTGCAGGGGCCGGCACTGATGGAGCGCATGCGCCGCCACGCCGAGCGCTTTGCCACCCAGATCGTCAACGACCACATCCACAAGACGCACCTGAACGAGCGTCCGATCCGCCTGGAGGGCGATTCGACCCAGTACACCTGCGATGCACTGATCATCGCCACCGGCGCCACGGCCAAGTATCTGGGTCTGCCCTCGGAGGAGCGCAATCGCGGCCGCGGCGTCTCCGCCTGCGCCACCTGCGATGGCTTCTTCTTCCGCGGTCAGCGCGTGGCGGTGGTCGGCGGCGGCAACACCGCCGTCGAGGAGGCGCTGTATCTGTCGCATATCACCGAGCACGTCACGCTGGTGCATCGGCGTGACAAGCTGCGCGCCGAGAAGATCATGCAGGATCGGCTGTTCGCCCAGGAGCGCGCCGGCAAGATCAGCATTCTGTGGAATCATGCGGTGGAGGAAGTCCTCGATGATGGTCATGGCGTCAGCGGCCTGAAGGTGCGCGGCGTCGGCCATGGGCCTGAGCAGGTGATTGCGGTCAGCGGCGTGTTCATCGCCATCGGCCACTCGCCCAACACCCAGATTTTCAATGGCCAGCTGCAGATGCACGACGGCTATATCCAGGTCACCGGCGGCTCCGCGGGCAATGCCACCGCCACCAGCGTGCCGGGCGTCTTCGCCGCCGGGGATGTCGCCGATCATGTGTACCGCCAGGCGATCACCTCGGCCGGTTCGGGGTGCATGGCGGCGCTGGATGCGGATCGCTTCCTGGAAAGCCACGTCGCGGGCCACGCCAGCGCGGCCCCTTAACCACCCACATGCTCGTCCGCCAGCACACCAGCATCGATCAACTGGATCTCAAAGCCTGGAACGCGCTGGCCGGCACCGAGGTGCCGTTCCTGCGCCATGAGTTCCTGGCGGCACTGGAGCACAGCGGCTGCATCGGCCCGCACACCGGCTGGACCCCCGCCTATATCACCCTGCACGATGAGCTGGGCCTGGCGGCCGCGGCGCCGGCTTTTCTTAAGGCGCATTCCTTCGGCGAGTTCGTCTTTGATTTCTCCTGGGCCGAGGCCTATGCGCAGTTCGGCCGCAGCTATTATCCGAAACTGTCGGTGTGCGTGCCCTTCACCCCGGCCACCGGGGCACGGCTGCTGCTGCGCCCGGATGTGGCCGGCGCCCCGCTGCGCCGGCGCCTGGCGCGGGCCATCGAGGACTTCACCAGCGCCAACCGCCTGTCCTCGGCCCATGCCCTGTTCTTCGATGAGTCGGACCGCGAAGCGTTCGCCGGGGCCGGCTGGCTGATGCGCCGGGACTGCCAGTTTCACTGGAGCAACCAGGGCTTTTCGGACTTCGAGCAGTACCTGGGGACCTTCACCGCCGAGAAGCGCAAGAAGGCGCGGCGCGAGCGGCGCCGGGTGCACGAATCCGGCATTGCCTTTGAAACCCGCTTTGGCACCGACATCGGCGAATCCCTGCTCGATACGGTGTATGCCTTTCATCGCGGCACCTTCCTGCGCCACGGCCATGAGCCCTACCTGTCACGGGCCTTCTTCAGCGAAATCGCGCGCACCCTGGGTGAGGCGCTGATGTTCAAGATCGCCCTGCAGCGCGGCCGGCCGGTGGCCGCGGCGGTGTTCTTCTGGTGCCAGGAGGCGCTGTATGGACGCTACTGGGGCGCCAGCGCCGACCATCACAGCCTGCATTTCGAGACCTGCTACCACCAGGGCATCGAGTTCTGCATCGAGCGCGGCATCGGGCGCTTCGAACCCGGTACCCAGGGCGAACACAAGGTGGCGCGCGGGTTTGCACCGGCGCTGACCTGGTCGGCGCACCACATTGGGGATCGCCGCTTCCGTTCCGCCGTGCACGACTTCCTGGTGCGCGAGGGCGCGGCGGTGGATGCCTATGCCAGCGAGGTCGGCGAACACGTGCCCTATCGGCGCGCGCCATGAAGACCATCACCTGGCTGTCGCCGACGGATCCGCCGGATCACTTTCCGCCCCCCGAGCGGGCGCTGGATGATCCGGCGGGCCTGTTGGCGGCGGGCGGGGATCTGTCCACGCCGCGGCTGCTGGCGGCGTACCAGCGTGGCATCTTCCCCTGGTACTCGCAGGGCCAGCCGGTGCTGTGGTGGTCACCGGATCCGCGCGCGGTGCTGATGCCGGGGGAGTTCCGTCTCACCCGCAGTCTGGCCAAGACCCTGCGCAATCGCGGCTTCGACGCCCGCTTCGACCATGACTTCCAGGGCGTGCTGGATGGCTGCGCGGCGCCGCGTGCGCACAGCCCGGGCACCTGGCTGCTGCCGGAGATGCGCGCCGCCTACCTGGAGCTGCACCATCTGGGGCATGCCCACAGCTTCGAGACCTGGCTGAACGGCGCGCTGGTCGGCGGTCTGTATGGCATCCGTCTGGGGAATGTGTTCTTCGGCGAGTCGATGTTCAGCCTGGAGCGCGACGCCTCCAAGGCCGCCCTGGCGCGGCTGGTGCAGTACTGTCAGGCGCAGGGCGTGGTGGTCATCGACTGCCAATTGCCCTCGCGCCACCTGCAAAGCATGGGCAGCCGGTTGATATCCAGAACGCAGTTCCAGGGCCTGTTGCGCGAGCACATTGCAATGGGGGCGGCGTTTGTGCAATATCCGCGCCCCAATGTCTAAAGAAGATGCGATACAGATGGAGGGTGAGGTCGTCGAGACTTTGCCCAACACAACCTTCCGCGTGAAGCTCAAGAACGGCCACGTCGTGACCGCTCATATCTCGGGCAAAATGCGCAAAAACTACATCCGCATCCTGACCGGGGACGCGGTGACCGTGGAAATGACTCCCTACGACCTGTCCAAGGGTCGCATCATCTATCGCGGCCGCTAGGCTTTGCGGCGCTTCAGGCCGCGCCGGCCTAAGCCGGCACCACCTGTTGGGTTGGTTGAACGTCCAGGGCGAGTTTTGACTCGTCATCGGACACGGTCACCCGCACGTTGCCCCCGCCGACCAGCCGTCCGAACAGCAGTTCCTCGGCCAGCGGCCGCTTGATGTACTCCTGGATGACCCGCGCCATGGGACGCGCGCCCATCTTCGGATCGTAACCCTTGACCGCGATCCAGCGCCGCGCGGCATCATCCAGGGTGAGGCCCACGCCCTTCTGCTCCAGCTGCGCCTCGATTTCCACGATGAGCTTGTCCACCACCCGCTCGATGGTGGCCGGATCGAGCGATGCGAATTGAATGATGGCATCGATGCGGTTGCGGAACTCCGGGGAGAACAGCCGCCGCACGGCCTCCATGCCGTCGGTGGCGTGATCAGCGGTGGTGAAGCCGATGGAGGCGCGGTTCATTTCCTGGGCGCCGGCATTGGTGGTCATGATGATGATCACGTGGCGGAAGTCCGCCTTGCGGCCGTTGTTGTCGGTGAGCGTGCCGTGATCCATGACCTGCAGCAGCAGGTTGAACACATCCGGATGGGCCTTCTCGATCTCATCCAGCAGCAGCACGCAATGCGGATGCTTGGCGATCGCCTCGGTGAGCAGGCCCCCCTGGTCGAAGACCACATAGCCCGGCGGCGCGCCGATCAGGCGCGACACCGTGTGCCGCTCCATGTACTCGGACATGTCGAAGCGGATGAACTCGATGCCCATGGCAATGGCCAGCTGCCGGGTGACCTCGGTCTTGCCCACACCGGTGGGGCCGGAGAACAGGAAGCTGCCGACCGGCTTGCGCTGATCCCCCAGGCCCGAGCGGGCCATCTTGATCGATGCCGACAAGGCCTCGATGGCTTTGTCCTGGCCAAAGATCACCAGCTTCAGGTTGCGCTCCAGGGTCTTGAGCACCTCGCGGTCCGAGGACGAGACGGTCTTGGCCGGAATGCGCGCCATGCGCGCCACCACATCCTCGATGTGGCGCACTTCCACCGTCGACTCGCGCTCCCCGATGGGCTTCAGGCGCAGTCGGGCACCGGCCTCGTCCACCACGTCGATGGCCTTGTCGGGCATGTGCCGCTCGTTGATATGGCGCGCCGCCAGTTCCGCGGCGGCCACCAGGGCCTCGTCGGCATATTTGATGGAATGATGTTCCTCGAAGCGCGGCTTCAGGCCCTGCAGGATCTCGATGGTCTCGGACACCGAGGGTTCCACCACATCGATCTTCTGGAAACGGCGCGCCAGCGCATGATCCTTCTCGAAGATCCCGCGATATTCCTGGTAGGTGGTGGAGCCGATGCAGCGCAGCTCGCTATTGGTCAGCACCGGCTTGATGAGGTTTGAGGCGTCCATGACGCCACCGGAGGCGGCGCCGGCGCCGATCACGGTGTGGATCTCGTCGATGAAGAGGATGGCCCCGGGAATCTTCTTCAGTTCGGTGATCACACTCTTCAGGCGCTTCTCGAAGTCCCCGCGATACTTGGTGCCGGCGATGAGCGAGCCCATGTCCAGCGAGTAGATGGTGCAGTCGGAGAGCACCTCGGGCACCTTGCCTTCCACGATCAGGCGCGCCAGGCCTTCGGCGATGGCGGTCTTGCCCACGCCGGCCTCGCCGACGTAGAGCGGGTTGTTCTTGCGACGCCGGCACAGGATCTCGATGGTGCGTTCGACCTCGAGCTTGCGGCCGATCAGCGGATCGATGCGCCCTTCCTGGGCCATGCGGTTCAGGTTGGCCGCGTATTTCTCCAGGGCGCTGCCGCCGCCTTCGGCATCGCGCTCGCCATCGGAGCTGGTCTCCTCCTTGTCGGTCTTCTCCTCGGCTATTTTCGAAAGCCCATGGGAGAGGTAATTCACCACATCCAGGCGCGACACGTTCTGGCGGTTCAGCAGGTACACCGCGTGGCTCTGCTTTTCGCTGAAGATCGCGACCAGCACGTTGCCGACGCCCACTTCCTTCTTGCCGCTGGACTGCACATGGAACACCGCGCGCTGCAGCACGCGCTGAAATCCCAGCGTCGGCTGCACTTCGTTGTCCTCGGCCTCCTCCAGCTTCGGAGTGGACTGCTCCAGGTGCTCCTTGAGCTCCTGTTTGAGTTTTGTGAGGTCTGCGCCGCAGGCCTTGAGAATCTCGCGAACCTTGGGAGTATCCAATATCGCCAGCAGCAGGTGCTCCACCGTCAGGTATTCATGGCGGGCCTCACGTGCCTGGTGGAACGCATCGTTGAGACAGTATTCAAGCTCGTTGGACAGCACGTTGAGTAATTCCTTACGCCTCTTCCAGTGTGCACATCAGCGGATGCTGATGATCGCGCGCGTACCCTGTCACCTGGGCCACCTTAGTTTCTGCGATCTCGAAGGTAAAGACCCCGCAAACCCCCTTACCCTTGGTATGGACCTCCAGCATGATCCGGGTGGCGGCCGGACGGTTCAAACTGAAGAACTTTTCCAGCACATCGACGACAAATTCCATGGGGGTGTAATCATCATTCAGTAAGACCACCTGGTAGAGAGGCGGTTGCTTAACCTTAGGTCGCGCCTCTTCGACGACGACACCGCCGTCATGGCGGGCGGGAACGGGATCCGACATGTACTCTTTATAGGGTTAGCAAAACCCCAGCACAAGGCCCCCGGACTGTCGGCAAACGGCCACAGTGAAACCAATTGGAAAACAATTGCTTGAGAGCAAAAGCGCAGCCCCCTTATGATTGCTTACCTGCCACACTGGCGCACGGGTCTGCTTTGCCACCCGCTGTGGCCTTGACGCCTGAGGGGCGAATTCGCATATGAGCACTGTTTCGTGGCTCCAGGGAGCAGGCCTGCCGGTCTCCCGCACCCAGCTGGTCACACGCGCACCGCAGGTGACCGTGTGGGTGCTGGCGGCGGCCCTGGGGGTCCAGGCGGCCGTCATCGTCGCCCATATCGCAGGCAGCGGGGCCGCCCCACCCCGCCACGATCAGGTGCTGGCCAACGTCATCGCGCGCGCGCCGCTGAATCTTGCGGTCCTGGACAATGGCCACCTGTTCGGCCAGGCCCCGCCGCCGCCTCCGGTGGATGACGCCAATGCCCCCGAAACCAACATGCCCCTGGTCCTGACCGGCATTATTGCGGCCAACGACCCGAAAAATGGGCTGGCCATCATCGGCACCGCCGCCAGCAACGCCAAGATCTATCCGGTGGGGGAGCGGGTTCCGGGCAATGCGCGCGTCCACGCGGTCTACGTCGACCGGGTGCTGCTGGAGCGCAATGGCACCCTCGAAGCGCTGATGCTGCCGCGCCGGTTCGGCGCCGGTCCGGCGCCGGCCACCGGGCCGGGACCCACGGCGCTGGATCGCGTCCAGCGCGCCATATCGAACGAACCGAGCCTGATTTCAGATGTCCTAAGGCCGCAGCCCGTTTACGCGGAAGGTAAATTGCGGGGCTACCGGGTCTATCCGGGCCAGAATGCCAGGGCTTTTGCCGCATTGGGCTTGCGAAATGGCGACATGGTGCTCGCGATCAATGGCACCGCGCTGGATGATCCGACCCGCGGACCGGACATTTTCAGCAGCCTGGGTAACTCGGATCAGGCACGCGTCACGGTAATGCGCAACGGACAGCAGCAGGATATCACCCTGAATATGTCGCAGATCGCCAACCAGGCCGAGCAGATGAGCAGCGGCGCCGCGGACCCGGGCACCCCGGCCGCCCCCGCGGATGCCACGGCCCCCTCGATCGCGCCGCCGCCCGAGGTACTGCAGCCGCCCTCCGCTCCGCCCCGGACCTTAAGGGACGGCCGTTAGGCCACCCTGCGGCCTCACGTCCCAAGGAAGATTCGATGACATTTTCAGAACTTCGCAAAGCCCTGGCCGCGACGCTGGCAGGCGTCGCAGTGCTGCTGGTGGTGGCCGCGGTACCGGTGGCCGGTCCGGAGCGGGCGTGGGCCCAGAGTGCCAGTGCACCCCGTAATGGTGCGCCGCGCAATGGCCAGGACGAAGCTCGCATCACCCTGAATTTCGACAATGCAGACCTGGGGCAGATCGTCGAAGCGGTGCAGATGGCCACCCACAAAAGCATTATCGTCGACCCGCGGGTGCGTGCCCAGGTGACCATGCGTTCCTCCACGCCGGTCACGCCGCAGGCTTTCTGGGAGATCTTTCAATCCATCCTGCAGGTGCACGGTTTCATCGCCGTACCGGGGGCCGATGGCACCTACAAGATCGTGCCCGATGCCAACCAGCGCTTCTATCCGGGCAATCAGGACCTGCAGGACAACATCAGCGCGACCTCCGATGAGGTCGTCACCCAGGTGATCCCGGTCAAGAATGTCAGCGCCGTACAGCTGGTCACGGTGCTGCGCCCGCTGGTGCCGACCACCGGGCAGATCAATGCCTACAGCCCGGCGAACATGATCATCATTTCCGATCACGCCTCGAACGTTAACCGGATCATGAAAATCATTGCCCGCATCGACCAGGTGGGTGATGCCGACGTGGAAGTGATTCCGCTGCAGAACGCCTCGGCCACCGAGATGGTGCGCGAGCTCACCAGCCTGAACCAGGGGCAGGCGCAGCAGGATCCGGGCGTGCAGCCGCTGCGGCTGGTGGCCGATGACCGCTCCAACAGCATTCTGCTCAGTGGCGAGCCGGGCTCGCGGCTGCGCGCCAAGGTGCTGATCGCGCACCTGGATACCCCGCAGCAGAACGGCGGGGATACGCAGGTGCGCTACCTGCGCTACGCCGACTCGGACAAGCTGGCGGCAAAACTCAAGGAGCAGCTCTCCGGAGTGGCCGCGGCCGCCAGCGGCGCCGGCGCGGCCGCCACACCCACCGCCCAGGAGAGCAAGAGCTCCCAGATCTGGTCCGACCCCACCAACAATGCGCTGGTGATCACCGCGCCGCCGAAGGTGATGAAGCAGATCAACGCCATCGTCGACAAACTCGACATCCGCCACGCGCAGGTGCTGGTGGAAGCCATCATCGTGGATGTGGATCTGACCAAGTCCTCCGAGCTGGGCGTGAACTGGGCCACCTGGGGGGAGACCAGCAGCGGCACCGTCATTCCCGGTGCCACCTTCCTGACCCCGGTGGGGGGTGCGACGCTGGTGGACCTGGCCAGCGCCATCGCCAGTCCCACCACCATCAACTCGGCCCTGGAGTCCGGCACCACGGTGGCCCTGGGCCGCGTGGCGCAAACCGGCATCAGCTTCGCCGCCATGCTGCGCGCCCTGCGCAGCGACACCGATACCAATGTGATCGCCACCCCCTCGGCGCTCACCATGGACCATCAGGAAGCCACCCTGAAGGCCGTCGAGGAAGTGCCCTTCGTCACCGGTCAGTACACCAACACCGGCACTTCAGGCGGTTCGGTGAGTCCGTTCCAGACCATACAGAACGAGGAAGTGGGCACCATCCTCAAGGTGACCCCGCAGATCAATGAGGGCGATGCGATCGTGCTGAAGATCGACATCGAAAGCTCCAGCGTGCTGCCCAGCGCCAGCACCGCGGTCAATCCCACCACCAGCAAGCGCGAGATCTCCACCGATGTGCTGATCGAGGATGGCGGCATCATCGTCATCGGCGGCCTGATCAGCAATCAGTACAACCACTCCGACACGCGCGTGCCCGGGCTGGGCAGCATTCCGTTCCTGGGCGAGCTGTTCAAGGATCATTCGGCCAGCCAGTCCAAGAGCAATCTGATGGTCTTCATCCGCCCGCAGATCATGCACGACGGCACCGAGATGTCGATCGAGACCAATTCCAAGTACAACTTCATCCGCGAGGAGCAGCGCGCGGTGAGCCGCGGCACCCGCGGTGAGATCCCGCTGCTGCCGGGCGTGAAGTCCCCGGTGCTGCCGGCCGTGCCGCCCCCGCCGCCGCCGGGCTCCACGCCCACGGCGCCGATCACCGAACAGGAACGCGAGCGCGCGGCCGAGCGCGCGCAGCGCGAAGTGGATGCCGCGGCCCGCCGCGCCGATGCGGCCTCGGCCACCCCCAGCGCGGCCCCGCCCGCGCCGGCGGCCAGTTCCGCGCCTTTGGGCCAGCCGCAATGAACGCAACCCCCTCCATGGCCCTGGCCGCGCCGGCCGCCGCGGAGCGACGCATCTCCTTTGCCTTCGCCAAGCGCCATGGCGTGCTGGTGGGGGCGATCACCGACGGGGTCGCCCAGTGCACGGTGCGCAATGGCGCCTCGCCCCTGGCGCTGGCCGAGGTGCGCCGCTTCCTGCGCCTGCCGCTGAACATCGAGCGGGTGGATGAGCCGAGCTTCGACAATCTTCTGCGCCAGGCCTATGAGACCGGCGCCAATGCCATGGATGCGGTGGGCGGCTTCGAGGACACCGAGGATCTGACGCACCTGGCGCAGGTGCTGCCCGAACAGACGGACCTGCTGGAAGCCGACGATGACGCACCCATCATCCGGCTCATCAACGCGGTGCTGACCCAGGCGGTGAAGGAAAACGCCTCGGACATCCATGTCGAGCCCTTCGAGAACCGCCTGGTGGTGCGCTTTCGCGTCGACGGGGTGCTGCGCGAGGTGCTGCAGTCCAAGCGCGCGGTGGCACCGCTGGTGGTGTCGCGCATCAAGGTGATGTCGAAACTGGACATCGCCGAGAAGCGTCTGCCACAGGACGGACGCATCAGTTTGCGCATCGCCGGACGCGCGGTGGACGTACGCGTGTCCACGATTCCCAGCGGCCACGGCGAACGGGTGGTGCTGCGTATCCTGGACAAGCAGGCCGGACGGCTGGACCTGAGCGCGTTGGGCATGGACCCGACCACCGGCGAGCAGATCGATGAACTGATCCACAAGCCGCACGGCATCCTGCTGGTGACCGGACCCACCGGCTCGGGCAAGACCACCACGCTGTATGCGGCGCTGGAGCGGCTCAACGACAACTCCCGCAACATCATGACGGTCGAGGATCCCATCGAGTACTACATCGATGGCATCGGCCAGACTCAGGTCAACACCAAGGTGGAAATGACCTTCGCCCGCGGGCTGCGCGCCATCCTGCGCCAGGACCCCGACGTGGTGATGATCGGCGAAATCCGCGACCTGGAAACCGCGCAGATCGCCGTGCAGGCCAGTCTCACCGGTCACCTGGTGCTCTCCACGCTGCATACCAACACCGCCGTGGGCGCCGTGACGCGCCTGCGCGACATGGGCATCGAGCCTTTCCTGCTTTCCTCCAGTCTCATCGGCGTGGTCGCGCAGCGCCTGGTGCGGGTGCTGAATCCGGATAACCGGCAGGCCTTCAAGGCCGGCGACTACGAACGGCGGCTGCTGAACCTGCGGAAGGAGGATGAGGCACCGACCCTGTATCGGCCGGGAAACGGCAACAACGGCTACCGCGGTCGCAGCGGCATCTATGAGCTGGTGATGGTCGATGACCACATGCGCACCATGATCCACGATGGTGCCGCGGAACAGGAACTGGAACGTCACGCGCGCACCCTCACCCCCTCGATCCGCGACGATGGGCGGGCGCGGGTGCTGCGCGGGGAGACCACGCTGGAGGAAATCCTGCGCGTCACGCGCGAGGACTGATAGGCCATGGGCGCATTCGAGTACACGGCGGTTGACACCGGCGGTCGCGAAAGCCGCGGCATTCTCGAGGGCGACACCGCCCGGCACGTGCGCCAGCTGCTGCGCGAGCGCCAGCTGCTGCCGGTCAGCGTCAACGCGGTGGCGGAACAGGAGAAGTCGCAGAAGCGCAGCTTCTCCCTCGCGCGCCGGGTGTCGGCCACCGATCTGGCGCTCTTCACCCGGCAGCTGGCGACGCTGGTGAAGGCGGGATTGCCGCTGGAGGAATCCCTGCTCGCGGTCTCCCAGCAGACCGAAAAGCAGCGCGTGCAGAGCATCGTGCTCGGCGTGCGCGCCAAGGTCATGGAGGGTCACACCCTGGCCGATGGCTTTGCGGACTTCCCGCGGGTGTTTCCGGAAATCTATCGCGCCACGGTCTCCGCCGGTGAACAGGCCGGACACCTGGATTCGGTGCTGGAGCGGCTGGCCGACTACACCGAGAGTCGCGAGGAGATGCGCCAGAAGGTGCTGGGCGCCATGCTCTACCCGATCGCCCTGACCGTGATGTGCGTGATGATCGTCGCGGGGCTGATGGTGTACGTGGTGCCCAAGGTGGTGAACGTCTTCACCTCCAGCCACGCCCAGCTGCCCCTCATGACGCGGCTGCTGATCAGCGTCAGTGATTTCCTACGGCTGCGCGGCCTGTACATCCTGGTGATCGGCGTCGTGGGTTATATCCTGCTGTCACGCTGGCTGGCCAAGCCCGCTCCCAAGCGTCGCTTCCAGCTGCTGCAGCTGCGCATGCCGCTGATGGGCAAACTGGTACGCGGCTTCAATACGGCACGCTTTACACGCACCTTGAGCATTCTTACCGCCGCCACCGTGCCGGTGCTGGATGCGCTGCGTATCGCCGGTGAGGTGGTCACCAATCTGCCCATGCGTGATGCGGTCGCGGAGGCCTCCCTGCGGGTGCGTGAGGGTGCCTCGATCGGCCGCTCGCTCGCGATCAGCAAGCTGTTCCCGCCCATGACCATTCATCTCATCCAGAGCGGGGAATCCAGCGGCGAGCTGGAAAGCATGCTCGAACGGGCGGCCATCAGCCAGGAGCGCGAGCTCGACGGACTGCTCACGGCCATCGTCGGCCTGCTCGGTCCGGGCCTGATCGTGCTCATGGGACTGTTCGTGATGGGCATCGTTTTTGCAATGCTGTTACCCATATTCCAGATGAACCAGCTGATTCATTGAGAACTTCTCAGGACGGGTTGATCCTGCAATACGACTTCGCCAGAATCCGCATAGCGAGTGAAGCATGGTTGGTCGGCCATGAGCGAAAAAGCTGAATCCGAGGAATTTGAAGGCGAGGAAATCGACGAGCCGGTGGCCGAGGAGGCCGACGTCGATATTGACCAGGTCATCAAGGACCTGGACCTCGCCAAGAAACGTGCGCAGAAAAGCGGCGAGCCCCCCTGGCGGCGCCTGGAGCGGATGCGGGAGGACAAGCAGACCGCAGAGCTCACCAGCGACTTTGACGACTACGACATCGGTGACGACACCCGCAAGACCGGTCGCAAACTGCGGCACTAAACCTGGGTCAACCGGTCTGACTCCAAGGCGTTTAAGCTTTTCAGGGCGGCGACTGGCTTTGGGACACGATCTGTTACAGGGTACCCGCAATGGCGAACAAGTTGACCGCTGTCACCCTCCTGCTCGGGTGCGCAATACTGGCGGGCTGCGAGTCGCGGACCAATGTCTCCGCCACCGGTAACACGCCCGCGCAGTTCACCCATGTCTTCCTGACCATCAACCAGATCTGGTTCAACACCAGCGCCACCGCAGTGGCGACGGACAGCACCTGGTCGAAGTTCACGCTCACCACTCCTCAGACCATCGATCTGGTGAACCTCAACAACGGCGCCCTGAGTGCCTTCGCCAGCCAACTGAAACTCTCGGCCGGCACCTACTCGCAGGTCATGCTGGTCCTGGCGGATTCCACCGCTGCGCTCAGCGCCTCTGCTTCCAGCAGCGGCGCCGCCAGCAACGATGAGGTCGATTATCTTGATTCACTGGATGTGACCCACACGGTGCCGCTGGCCATCCTCAATGCCGCGCAGGGCATCAGCATCAGCACCAGTCTCACGGTGGCCTCGGCCACCACCAGCTCAGGCTTCGGCGCGCCCACGGTCTCCACGGTGAGCACTACCTCCACCGACACCGAGATCGGCTCCTCCTCGCCCACCCCCACCGCCACCTCCTCCTCCCCGGTGGTGTCCACGACCTCGGCCATCATCGACTTCGATGCCACCCGGGATCTGGTGCCGATTTCCCTGAGCGGCCAGCCGGCCTTTGCGCTCAATCCGCATCCGCAGGCCTACAACGTGAAGTACTCCGGCAACATCCAAGGCGCCGTGGACCTCTCGGCGGTCGCCACGCTCTCACCGGCCGGTCTGCCCGATGTGCAGGTGGCCGCCGAGGCGCTCAGCAGCGATGGCACCCGGCACGTCATCCTCAAGAGCACACGCGTCGACTCGGATGGCAACTTCATCCTGTACCCCCTGTCCACCGCCAGCGGCGCACCCGGCGCCTACGACCTGGTCATTCATGGCCCGAGCATCGACACGGTGATCATCAAGTCCGTGCCCGTGACCGCCGGCGCGCCGGGCACCGGTACGGCGCTGCTGGGGACGCTGACACTGACCACCGCGGCGCCCTTCCTGGTCAACCTGAGCAGCACCGCACCGGCCGCGCCGGTGAGTTCCGTGGTCGGCTTCTACCAGACCCTGCCGCTGCCCTCCGAAGTGCCCTACCTGGTGGAATGGCGCGCCCCGGATCCCATCAGCGGCGTGTTCGCCAGCGACCAGTCCCTCTCCGGCGGCTCGGTGCAGTACGGCACCTACCTTGCCGGCGGCACCATTGCCCTGACCACCGCCAACCCCAGCCAGGGGGCGGCGACCTATGGCATCGCCGCCATCAATCCCGCCTATGGCACGGCGGCGCTGGGGAGTACGGTGAGCGCACCCGCCGGGGCCACGACTGCCCTGTTCACCCTGTCCGCACCGGCCGTGCCCACCGGCAGCACCGCCGACGGCATCGCCGGCACGGTCAGCATCGTCAGCGCCGGGGCCTACGACAATGCCGAACTGTTCCTCACCTACAATGGCGCGCTCATCGCCAACGCACCCCTCAACGCCTATCTCAGCGGCGCCCAGACCACGCTCAACCTCCCAGCTCTCGCGCCCGGCGGGGGCGCCTCGGCCCGCTATGCGGCCGGGGTCTACAACGCCGAGATCTGGGCCTGGAATTCATCCAATCCCACCGGCACCCTCACCCGCTCGCCGGTGGCCACCCCCATCGATCTGAGTGCCGGCAACGCCACGGGCGTGGCGCTCAATATTCCATAAAAGTCAGGCATTAAGGTCGCGTAACCCAGGTCCCCCGGCCCCCGCCCTGAGGCGTTGTTCAGGGTAAGGGTTCAACATGGAGGCCCGGTCATGAAGACTTTGATTACTGTGCTGGTTGTGGCGTCGCTCGGGCTTCTGGGCGGCTGCGTCGCGGTCCCCACCCGTCATGGTCTGGTGGTCGCGCCCGCGGTTCCGGTGGTGGGGGTGGGCGTGGGCTATGGCTACCACTACGGCTACGGTCCCTACTATCGTCCCTACCCCTGAGCCTGACGACAGTCGTCCATGGCTGTCATATGACAGTCATGTGACGACCCTAGGCTTATGCTCCGCTGACGGCCCGACAACCGGGCATTGGGGGAGCGCTCGTGCTGGCAAGTCTAGGCATCGATGTACCAACCGCCATCCTCCTGGGGCTCGCCCTGACGCTCGCGCTGAGCTTTGAGTTCGTCAACGGCTTCCACGACACGGCCAACGCCGTCGCCACCGTCATCTACACCCACGCGCTCAGGCCCAATACCGCCGTCGTGTGGTCGGGCGCCTGGAACCTCCTGGGCGTATTGCTGTCCTCCGGCGCCGTCGCCTTCAGCATCGTGTCGCTGCTGCCGGTGGAACTGGTGATCAATGTCGGCTCCGGCGCCGGTTTCGCCATGGTGTTCGCGCTGTTGATCTCGGCCATCATCTGGAACGTGGGCACCTGGTACCTGGGCCTGCCGGCCTCCAGCTCACACACCCTGATCGGCTCCATCGTGGGCGTGGGCCTGATGAACTCGCTCCTCAGCCCCAACGAGGCCTTCGGCGAAGGGGTGAATTGGGCCAAGGTGGAGGACACCTTCAAGGCGCTGGTGGTATCGCCCATCATGGGCTTCGTACTGGCCGGCGCCTTGCTGCTCCTCCTGCGCCTGGTGCTCGCCAAGCGCACCGAACTGTTCCAGGCACCGGTGGGGGATTCCAAGCCGCCGCTGTGGGTACGCGGACTGCTCATCCTCACCTGCACCGGGGTGTCCTTCTTCCACGGCTCGAATGACGGCCAGAAGGGCATGGGCCTGATGGTGCTGATCCTGGTGGGTTGCGTCCCGGCGGCCTTTGCGCTGGACATGTCCACCTCACCGGCGGCGCTCGCGAAAATCAACGGCGCGGCCACCCAGATCTCCCGGCAGCTGCACCAGATCGTGCCGGCGGCGGCCAAGACGCCCTCCTCGGATGAGGCGCACCGCACCCTGACCACCTTCCTGCGCACCAGCAAGCCCGACGCAAACACCCTGCCGGCACTCAACGTCGCCAATGACGGGGTGATCGGACGCCTGCACGGCATCTCGGACCTGCACGCCATCCCGGGCACCGACCGGCGCGCGCTGCGCCTTGATGTGTACCTGGTGGGCGAGTCGCTGGCGCGCCTGGCCAAGATCAAGCAGGTTCCCGCGGGTCTGGATGCCGCAGTGGCCGGCAGCTACCAGAAGTCGCTCAAGAACCTCACCAACTACATCCCGACCTGGATCAAGATCGCCATCGCCCTGGCGCTGGGCCTGGGCACCATGGTGGGCTGGAAGCGCATTGTGGTGACCGTGGGCGAGAAGATCGGCAAGGCCCACCTGACCTATGCCCAGGGCGCCAGCGCCGAGCTCATCGCCGCCGCCACGATTGCCACCGCGGACTCCCTGGGACTGCCCGTCAGCACCACCCACATCCTGTCATCCGGTATCGCCGGCACCATGGTCGCCAACAAATCCGGCGTTCAGGGCGACACGGTGCGCAACATCATCCTGGCCTGGGTGCTGACGCTGCCGGTGTGCGTGATCCTGGGCGCCGCGACCTTTGGCGCCGGGCTGTTCGTGGTGTTCCACATGGTCGGATTACACTAGCTGCAACTTCTTCAGGGCTGCGGTGTGCTTCGTGTGCCAGCCTGCACCCGGGGGACCCGTATGAGCCTGCCCTATGCCTTGTCCCGCACCGTCATTGTGCCATGCGCCATGGCGCTGAGCGCCGCCTGCACCTATGGGACGGGAGCCGAGGAGGACTACGCGAAGTCCTTCCCCGTCAGCGGCCGTGCCGACGTCCATATATTCGTGTCCAACGCGGCCGTGCAGGTCATGACCTCGGATGACCCGAACGTCGACTTCCATGTGCACTACGAGATCGACGGATCGGACCCGGGGCCGCCCTTCGTCACGCGCCAGGACGGCAACCTCATCGAGCTCAAGGAGAATGACGGCTCGCACGACTGGTGGAACTGGGACACCGACCGGGTCCAGGGCACCAGGGTCGAGGTGCGCATGCCGAAGAACGCCGACCTGCAGCTGCAGACCAGCAATGGCGCCATCGAGGTATCCAGTGTGAACGGGGATATCCGGCTGCGCACCAGCAATGGCGCCATTCACGCAGCGGCGCTGAAGGGCAAGTTGCAGGCCAGCAGCAGCAATGGCTCCATCGATGCCGAGGGCGTGGACGGGGCCTGCGAACTGTCCACCAGCAACGGTCGGATTCATGCCAGCGGCCGGTTCGACTCCCTCACCATCCACTCCAGCAACGGCCTGGTCGTGGCACGCGCCGCAGCCGGCTCCACCGTGGCGTCCGGATGGAGCCTGGGTACCAGCAACTCCGGGATAGACCTGTCGCTGCCGAGCACTCTGAAGGCCGACCTGGATCTGGGCACGAGCAACGGTGGCGTGCAGCTGGAGCTGCCGGTCACCGTGCAGGGCTACCAGGACCCCTCGCACCTGCATGGCGCCTTGAACGGCGGTGGTCCGCAGGTGTCGGTGCACACCTCCAACGGCCACATCCGCGTCAGCGCCGTGACCGGCTAACGCGCCGGCGGCAGGCGCGCGCCGATGGGCAGCACCGTGCGGCCATAATCGGCATTGATGACCTCCGCCGCCGACAGATAGGCGGCCAGCGCCGCGCACACCAGTCCCAGGTAACCGCCGATGCGGTGCGCCGTCGCCGAGCCCAGCAGATCCCCTGCCGCCAGCAGGAAGAACGTGATCCACAGCGTCAGGAACACCAGCTGCAATGCCGTGTTGTGGCGGAATGAGGCCACCCACATGTACAGCGTGAACACGCCCCACACCAGCAGGTACCAGCCCACGAACACCGCGGGCGCGCTGCCGCCGAAGGCGTGGGCATAGGCCACGAAGGACAGCCAGAATGATCCGTAGCCGACGAAGGCCACCGTGGCGAAGGTGTTGCCGCGCGCGTAGGACAGCAGGCCCGCCAGCACCTGCGCAGCGCCACCGAAGGCCAGTGCCATGCCGAGCACGATGGGCATGCCTTCCTTGGGGATCAGTCCGGCGTTGATCAGACTCAGCAGCCAGGTCGTGCTGGCAAAGGCGAACAGACCCAGCGGCGCCGGGTTGGCAAATTTGCTGTCCATCGAGCGTCCCCCTCAATTCTTTTTGTTGCACCCGTGTCGAAGGTGCAGGCCTTCATTGTAACGCACCTCAGTGAAAATCCCGCGAGGGCAGGTTCAAGCGGCCCGTGAGCGCAGTGCGATCGATGAGCCGGCGCGCCACCAGGTGCAGCACCATACCTTCACGCTGCAAGGTTCCCTGCACCTCCAGCAACCCCGCAGCCACCAGCGGCCGGCGGAAACGCTCGGCGATGTTGCGCCAGACGATGATATTGAGTTGTCCGGACTCATCCTCCAGCGTCATGAACGTCACGCCGCTGGCGCTTGCGGGCCGCTGCCGCACCAGCACCAGACCCGCCGTGCGCACCCATTGCCCATCGGGCGCCTGCGCCAGATCCGCCATGCAGCTCAAGCCCTCGGCCTGCAGTTGCTTACGCAACAGCGCCACCGGATGACGACCCAGAGTCAGTCCCACCGCCGCCATGTCCGCCACGATGCTCTGGGCTTCCGTGGGCATGCCGAGCAGGGGCCGTCCTTCGGTCCGCTGCAGGGCCCTTGGATCCGCCGCCGCCAGCGGCAGTGCCTGCTCGAATCCCGCCACCTCCCAGAAGGCCAGATGGCGGTTGCCGCTCAACACCGCCAGCGCCCCCGCGGCCGCCAGCGCTTCCAGGTCCCGGCGGTCCAATGCAGCACGATGCGCCAGATCCGACACGGTGCCGAAGGGCTGCGCCGCCCTGGCGGCCATCACCCGCTCACCCCCCTGCTGCGTGAGCGAGCGCACCAGGCGCAGACCCAGCCGCAGCGCCGGCTGCGCGGCCTCATCCGCACTCGGCTCCAGCGTGCAGTCCCAGTGGCTGTGCGCCACGCACACCGGCCGTACCTGCACGCCATGCCGGCGCGCATCCTGCACCAGCTGCGCCGGCGCATAGAACCCCATGGGCTGGCTGTTCAGCAGTGCGCAGGTATAGGCGGCGGGTTCATAGCGCTTCAGCCACGCCGAGTCGTACACCAGCAGCGCAAAACTGGCGGCGTGACTCTCCGGAAATCCATATTCGCCGAAGCCCTCGATCTGCTTGCAGATGCGCTCGGCGAACTGTGGCGGATAGTGGTTCGCGATCAGCCCTGCGGCCAGCCGGTCCTTGAAGCGATGCAGATCCCCCTGGCGCTCCCAGGAACCCATGGCGCGCCGCAGGGTGTCGGCCTCACCGGCGCTGAAACCCGCGGCGTGCATGGCCAGCTGCATGACCTGCTCCTGGAAGATGGGCACGCCCAGGGTGCGCTCCAAGGCCACCTGCGCCCCCGGACCCGGATAGTCGATGGGCTCCTCCTTGTTACGCCGGCGCAGGTAGGGATGAACCATGTCGCCTTGTATGGGACCGGGACGCACCAGCGCCACCTCGATCACCAGGTCGTAGAAGGTTTTCGGTTGCAGGCGCGGCAGCATCGACATCTGCGCCCGCGATTCGATCTGGAACACCCCGATGGTGTCGGCGCGTGACATCATGGCGTAGACCTCAGGATCCTCCTGCGGCAGCTGCCCCAGCGCCCAGTGGGTGCCGCGCCAGCCATTGACCAGCGCGAAACAGCGCCGCAGCGCCGACAGCATCCCCAGGCCCAGCACGTCCACCTTCAGCAGTCCCAAGTCATTCAGATCGTCCTTGTTCCACTGCACCACGGTGCGCTCGGGCATGGTGGCGTTCTCCACCGGCACCAGGTCCGACAGCACCGTGGCGGCGATGACGAAGCCGCCCACATGCTGGGACAGATGGCGGGGAAAACCGATGAGTTCACCGCTCAGGGCGATGATCTGCCGCAGCAGCGGATCATCCGGGTCAAACCCGGCCTCACGCAGATGGACGGCTGAGAGCTTGGCATCCCACCACTGCACCACCTTCGCCAGGGCCCGGGCACGCTCCACCTCAAAGCCAAAGACGCGCGCCAGGTCGTGCAGGGCGCTGCGGCCGCGATAGCTGATGACCGTGGCCGCCAGCGCCGCCCGCTCGCGACCATACTTGCGGTACAGGTACTGGAAGACCTCCTCGCGCCGCTCGTGCTCGAAGTCGATGTCGATGTCCGGCGGCTCGGCGCGTTCACGGGAGATGAAGCGCTCCATCAGCAGCGAGTCCAGGCGCTGGCCGATGGCCGTGATGCGCAGGCAGTAGCACACCAGCGAGTTGGCCGCCGAACCGCGACCCTGCGCCAGAATGCCGCAGCCATTGGCGAAGTTCACGATGTCGTACACCGTCAGGAAATACGCCTCGTAGCCCAGCTGCGTGATGAGCGCGAGCTCGCGCTCGATGATCTGCCGTGCCTGCGCGGTTTCCCCCTCCGGCCAGCGCTGGCGCACACCCTGCTCCACCAGCTTGCGCAACCAGCTGCTGGGCGTCTCCCCTGGCGGAACCAGCTCCCGGGGATACTCGTAACGCAGTTCAGCCAGGCTGAACCTGCAGCGCTGCGCGATCTGCAGCGTCTCTTGCAGCAGCTGCGGCGGATACAGCCGCGCCAGCCGGCTGCGTTCACGCAGGTGCCGCTCGCCATTGGGGTGCAGCCGGGCGCCGGCCTGCGCCAGCGTCACACCGTGGCGGATCGCGGTCAGCGCATCCTGCAAGCGACGGCGGGCCCGCACATGCATGTGCACATCCCCGCTCGCCACCAGCGGCAGCGCATGTTCGCGGCCCAGCGCCTGCAGCTGCGCCAGATAGTCCCGGTCCGTGCCGCAAAGCAAGAGTTCCACGGCGATCCACAGATTGCCGGTAAAGCAGCCGCGCAGCCACTGCAGTTGTTCAACATCAGGCTTGCCTCCGGGCAGCCACAGGATCAGGCAGTCCTGAAGATGCCGCTGCACATCCTCACGGGTGAGATGGTAGCTGCCCTTCGGCGCGGCGCGCCGGCCGTGAGTGATCAGCGCGCACAGCCGCGCATAGCCATGACGATTGCTCGCCAGGGCGACCAGCTTCAATCCGCAGCTCAAGGTGAACTCGGCGCCGATGATGAGCTGCAGGCCCTGCGCGTTGTTCTCGGGGTTCTGAACGGCCATGTGCGCCCGCACCACCCCCGCCACCGAACACTCATCGGTGAGGGCCAGGGCGCTGTAGCCCAGCTGCTGCGCCCGCTGCACCAGCTCAGCGGGTCGCGAGGCACCGCGCAGGAAGGTGAAGTGGCTGAGGCAGTGCAGCTCCGCGTAGTCAGGCGCCGGCACGCTCATCCGGACAGCCCATGCAGGAACCAGCGATGCGGCGCTTGGCGCTCACGGAACACCCACACCGCGATGCCATGCACATCCGTGGCATGGTAGTAATCACGCGCGATGCCCTGCGCCTCCCACCACTGAGTCTCGATGCGCTCCGGTCCCTGTTGCAGCCGCAGCGGCCCGTCCAGTTGCGGCCAGCCTGCCTGTTCACACAACCGCTGCGGTTCATCCAGCAGCCACAAGGGACGCGCCGGCACTGCGGCGCGCGCCGGCGCCGCGGCGCGCCGGAACTGCGGGTCTGCCGGTGACAGGGGCCGTGATGCACCTTCCGGACAATGGCTGTCCTGGCAGATGAGGCCCTGCACCGCCAGTTCGCCCAGGCGCATGCGCAGCCGTTCGATGAATTCCAGCGCAGCGGATGAGGCCGCCGCCCCGCCCCCGCCATGCTCCCCGGGCTGCCACAATGGCTCATACACCGGGGCGCGCGACTGCAGAACGCCTGAGCGCAGCTCCAGCGAGCGCACCGGCCCCGGCAATGCAGTGCGGCTCAGGCGCTGCGCAAACCATTCCGTGAAGCGCGCCGCCGCCGCCTCGGGCTGCGCCAGCCTGACGATGCAATCGGTATGCATCTCATTGCGGTGCCGGAGCCGGCAGGTGAGACGGGTGATGCCGCACTGGCGTGCTTCGAGAAATTCCCCCAGCTGCAGCAGCAGGGGCTGCAGCGCCTGCAGGATCTGCGCCTGATCTTCGCGCTCCCTGACGAACTGGCGCTTCACCGAAAAGCGCTCCGGGCGCTGGAACGGTGCGCGCAGCTGCACACTGCGCGCCACCAGCTCATCCAGCATCTGCAGGGGTTCGGGCCCGAAGCGTCGCGCAAAGCCGGCCCGCGGCAGTCGCAGCGCCTGACCCACCCGGTAGACGCCCAGTTTCGAGAGCCGCTGCAGCAGCTGCGGTGGCCAGCGCAGCGCCACCAGCGGCAAGGGGCTCACCGCACTCACCAGATGCTGCTGGTCCAGGACTTTGAATGACACCCCGCTGCGCCCCCCGGCCAGGGCGGCCAGCGGCGTCGGCGCCAGAGTCAGTACCGGCCGGCAGCCTGCGGCGTGACAACCGGCACGAAAGGCGCGGTACAGCTTTGAGGCACCCCCGAACAGCGCCAGACTGCCGCGCACTTCCAGCACCAGGCCATCCGGTGGTTCCACACTCACCTTGGGCGTGAAACGCTGCGCGAGCACGGCCAGACGCTGCAGCAGCGGCGGATCAGGCTGCCGTAAATGCACTCCCAGCCATAGCTGCGGCAAGGCTGCAGCGCCTGCCGGCTGATCCACCGGACCGGTGGGGGGTGGCGCTCCGGCTGGCGGCACGGCCAGCGGCAGTTGCACCGGGACTGCGGCCACGGGTGGCGCAAGAAGCGATTTGCGAAGCACCCTTGATGACATGATCAGACACCCGCAGCAGTCCGCGCGGCATCAAGGTCCAGCCACCACTGACCCGTCGCACCCCCCCGGCTCTTGAGGATGCTGAGGCATATGCCATTGCTGCGGGGCTCAACGCCCAGTCGCAGCAGCGCATGCGAAGGCTCCTGCGCCACCCGTGAACTCCAGGGACGCAGCAGGAAGGCCAGCGTCCGGCCCCGCTGGGTGGCCAGCTGCAGGCGCCGCACGATCCGCGGCTTCAAGGGCTGGGTGATCCAGGCGAGCACCACATCGCAGGCACCGCAAATCAGTGCCTGTTCGGTTGCCCATTCAGGGGCCCATTCAGGAGCGCGCTCCCGGCCCTTGGACGCCCGCACCACCAGTATTCGCGAAAGATTCACGCCGCCCGCCGCCAGGGCCGGTGCATAGGGCGTGAGCGGCGGTGCGATCCAGGTGCACCAGCGGGCCTGGGGCTGATGCGTCACCGTCGCCAGCAACGGCAGCAGCAAACGCAATTCGCCGCTGCCCAGATGCATGGCAAGAATCTCCACCACACCTACCTTGGGCCAGCCACCGCCTGGCAGCCGTGCATCAAGCTCGGCAAAACCCGATGACAGCGTGTCGCTGCGGGTAAGACTGCGACCGCGCCAGATACCCGGGTGTGCGAGCAGCCGGGCCAGAACGTCCACGAAACTGCTACATGAGGCCGGCCGAGCGGCCCTGACGCACTACGCCCACCACGATGCCCTCAATGAGCAACGGTTCTTCCTTGAGATCCACGCGGATGGGATCGAAGGCATCGTTCTCCGGCATCAGCCACACCACCGAGCCTTCCTGCCGATAGCGCTTCACCGTGACCTCGTTCTCCAGACGTGCCACCACGATCTGGCGGCTGCGCACATCCGGCGTGCGATGCACGGCCACCAGGTCGCCATCGAGAATGCCGGCATCCTTCATGCTCATGCCCACCACCTTCAGCAGGTAGTGCGGACGGGGCTGAAAGAGTGACGGATCGATCTTGTAGTGCGCCTCGATGTTCTCTTCGGCGAGAATCGGACGACCTGCGGCCACCCGCCCGATCAGCGGCAGGCCGAACTGTTCGCGGATGGTGTCCTTCAACTGGATGCCCCGCGAAGTGCCCGGCACCAGGGCAATCACCCCTTTGCGCGCCAGGGCCCGCAGGTGTTCCTCGGCGGCATTGGCGGACCTGAACCCCAGCTCACGGGCGATTTCCGCGCGGGTGGGCGGCATGCCGGTCTCCGCGATGCAGTGCTGGATCAGGCGCAGGATCTCGGTCTGGCGGGGTGTCAGGTCGGACATGGCATAACCTGTGTATTTATACAGATACTGTGATTATATCCAGATCGCTCCGTCGCGCAAGCCTCTCAGTTCTGCAGCACCGCCCGGATCTGCTGCATGCGCTCGCGCGGCAGCAGCGCGCCGCGGTGCTGGATCACCAGCGCCGCCAGCCGACTGGCTGAGGCTGCCGCCTGCGCCGCCGATTGCCCCGCGTGGCGCGCAGCCAGAAAACCCGCATTGAAGGCATCACCCGCCCCGGTCGTATCGATCACGGTGGCTACCGCAACGGCCGGGACCAACTGCGTGCCCAGGGGACATGAGACCAGGCAGCCTTCCGCGCCCAGCTTGACGATGACCTGGGCCGCGCCCCAATCCCGCCAGCGCAACACCGTCTGCACCGGTGAGGTGTCCCCGAACAGCTCGGCCTCATCGGTGAAGGTCGGCAGGGCGATGGTTACGGTGGGTGCCAGCGCCCGGATGGCGCCGCGCGCCTGCTCCGCACTGGACCAGCCCCTGGGCCGATAATTCGGATCGAAGATCACCTCACCCTGACCGGCCCGCACCGCCACGGCAATCTCGTTGAGCCGCGCCTGCCCGTCGTGATCGAACAAGGACAGCGTGATGCCTGACAGGTACAGCTGCGGCGCGCCGCGCGCCCGCGCCACCGCTGCCTCGATTCCCGGCAGGCTGAACAGTTCGCGCACCGCCGCGCGCTCCCGCCAATAATAGAAGTGGCGCTCACCCTGCTCATCATTACGCACGGCGTACAAACCGGGCAGGCGCGCGGGGCTGCTCAGCACCAGTGAGGTATCCAGGCCCTCTGCCCGCCACTCGGCGAGCATCTCCTGGCTGAACGGGTCCACACCCAGCGCCGTCAGATAGGCCGTCGGTACCCCGAGCCGGCTCAGATACAGCGCCGTATTGAAGGTGTCGCCCGCATAGCCCAGGCGCCACTGGCCCTGATCGCGGGTGAGCTCGAGCATGCATTCGCCGATCGCGATCATTTCAGTCCGGTAGGCGTTCATCACCCTGGATGATCAGGGACGCACTGACCACATTGGGCGTGCGCTGCGGCTGGCCACTGCCGACACTCACATCATAGCGGCCCGCGCTGATCAGCACCTGGCCGGCATCGTTGACATGACTGAGCTGCCGCGGACCCAGCGCAAAATGCAGCACTCGTGACTCTCCGGCGCGCAGATGCAGCCGCTGGAACGCGCGCAGGGCGCGCCCGGGTGCACCGGCCGCCTCCCCGAACTGCAGATACAGCTGCGCCACTTCATCGCCAGCGCGCGCGCTGGTGTTGGTGACCCGAACCTGAACGCTGAGCGGTTTGCCGGCCGCCAGCGTCGCGGCAGACAACTGCAGCCTGTCGTACCGGAAGGTCGAGTAGCTCAGGCCGTAACCGAAGGGGTAGAGCACCGGCCCGGTGAAATAACGGTAGGTCCGGTTCTTCATGGAGTAGTCGGTGAAGTCCGGCAGTCCATCGGTGCCCCGGTAGAAGGTCACCGGCAGGCGTCCGGCGGGGTTGTTGCGCCCGGCAAGGGTTTCCGCCACTGCCGTGCCACCCTCCTCGCCCGGATACCAGGCCTGCAGGATGGCATCGGCATTGTCCTGCAGCCAGTTGACCGCCAGGCCGCTGCCACTGACCAGAACCGCCACCAGCGGCTTGCCGGCGCCCTGCAACGACTCCACCAGCTGCTCTTCTTCGGCCGGCAGATCCAAACTGGTACGGTCCCCGCCCTTGAACCCCGGGAGGGACAGCGCCGACTCCTCGCCTTCAAGGTCCGCGGTGATCCCGACCACGGCGATCACCAGATCGGCATGGCGCGCCACCTCCAGGGCCCGGGCCGCGGCCTGCGGATCCTTGCGCGTCCACACCAGGCGCACGTTGCGCGAGGCGGACGGTGCACTATCGATGCGGATCGCATAGCGGTGCCCGGCATCCAGATGCAGTGAGGTAAAGCCCGGCGCCGCATCCGGGTGCGATCTGCCATCGACGACGGGCTTGCCGTCCAGTTGCATCTGATTGCGATTTCCGGGCACGCCAAGGGTGTACTCGCCGGACTGGGTCGGGGTCAGCCAGCCGCGCCAGCGCGCATAGCTCGCGCCCGCATCGCCGCTGTTGTCCAGACTCACTGTCGGCGCGCGGCGTGTCAGCAGCGCCTTGCCGCCGGGTTCGGGAGTATCGAAGTACTGCAGGGTGAGCCCCGGCTGTCCGTCATCGGTGCTCAGCACCTCCGTGGGTACGGGGACCGGTTCACGCAGGAACTGCGCCGTGCCGGGCTCGAAGAGGATCTGCGAGTTCGGGAACTGGCGGCGGATGCCCTCCACCATGGTGGTCACGCGCGAGGGCGTGCCGTTGTAGTTGCCCTCCAGCATGCGCACGCTGTCGGCCAGGGGTCCGATGACCGCGATCCTGGCCGGTGCTTTGGCCAGGGGCAGGATGCCATTGTTCTTCAGCAGCACCATGCTTTCGCGCGCCACCTGCAAGGCACGCTGCCGATGCGCGGCACTGTCCACGGCACTGGCGGGCAGCGCCCGGGTCGGATCGGGCGGATCGAACAGGCCCAGCTCAAAGCGCACGGTGAGGTCCCGGCGCACCGCCTGATCCACCTGCGCCTGGGTGATCAGCCCCTGCCGCAGGGCATCGGCATACTTGAGGTAGTCCTCCTCGTGCGGCCCGGATTTCACCGTGCACTCATTGTCCATGCCGGCCTTGAGCGCGGCGGCCGCAGCGGCCGGCTCACTGTCGACATAGTGATGTCCGCTGTGGATATCGTTCACGGCGTTGCAATCGGATACCACGTAGCCCTTGAATCCCCAGGTATCGCGCAGCGTATGCTGCAGCAGAAAGGGGCTGGCACAGCCGGGTAGCCCGTTGACGGCGTTGTAGACACACATCACCGAGGCGACATGACCTTCGATCACCGCGGCTCGGAATGCCGGGAAGTAGGTATCGGCCAGATCATGGGCTGAAGCCTTGGCATCAAAACCATGCCGCAGCGGTTCGGGGCCGCTGTGCACGGCGAAGTGCTTGGCGGTGGTGGTGACCAGCGGATGCAGCGGATCCGGCCCTTGCATGCCGGTGATGAAGGCCACCGCGACCTGAGCGGTCAGGAAGGGATCCTCGCCATAGGTCTCCTGGCCACGCCCCCAGCGCGGATCGCGAAAGATATTGATGTTGGGCGAGAAGAAGGTCAGACCCTGGTAGATCTTCGGATCCCCCGTGCGAATGGCCAGGTCGTACTTGGCCCGCGCCTCGCGCGCGATGTCGCCCCCCAGGTGCCGCACCAGGGGCGTGTCAAAGGTGGCCGCGATGCCGATCGCCTGCGGAAAGACGGTGGCAATGCCATCGCGCGCCACGCCATGCAGGGCCTCGTTCCAGTAGTTGTAACCCGGAACCTGCAAACGCGGAATGGCCCGCGCATCGTTGTTGAGCTGCGAGATCTTCTCCGCCGGCGTCATGCGCGCGATGAGGTCCTCCACCCGCCGCGCGACCGGCACCGAAGGATCCAGGTACGGCGGGGTGACACCGGATGCGGGGGCATCGGCGGCCCAGCCGCCGCCGCCGGGCAACAGCAGCGCCGCGAGGACAACTGCGCGGCGCACGCTCAGTACTTGCAGTGCCGCGCGATGATGCTCTCGGCCAGTTCCTGCCGGCCGGACGGAATCCTCGGATCGAAGTTGTGCTCGGCGCCATGATCGGCCAGTGCCGCCAGCGTGAAATCGCCCTTCATCACCTTGCGTCCGAAATCGCTGTTCCAGCCCTTGTAGCGCTCCTCGCGGACCTTGCGCAGCGAGCCATCCCCGACCAGGTCCACCGCGGCCAGCAGGGCCCGCGCAATGGTGTCGATGCCGCCGATGTGCGCGAGGTACAGATCGGCCGGATCCACCGACTGGCGGCGCAGCTTGGCATCGAAGTTGAAGCCGCCGTTGCCGAAGCCGCCATCCTCGACCAGCTGCATCACGGCCGGCACCAGCTCCTGGGCATTGTTCGGAAACTGATCGGTGTCCCAGCCATTGCGTGCATCGCCGCGGTTCATGTCGATGGAACCGAAAATGCCGTAGGCGCGCGCCACAGCGATTTCATGTTCGAAGTCCAGGCCCGCGAGGGTCGCGTGGTTGACCTCGATGTTCACCCGGACCTCCTTGGTCAGGCCGTACTTCTCGAGGAAGGCGAACACGGCCGCCGAGTCATGGTCGTACTGGTGCTTGGTGGGCTCGAAGGGCTTGGGTTCGATCAGTATGGTGCCCTTGAAGCCGATCTTGTGCTTGTGATCGACCACCATGGACAGGAAGCGCCCGTACTGATCCAGTTCGCGCTTCAGTTCGGTGTTCAGCAGCGAGTCATAGCCCTCGCGGCCGCCCCACAGCACGTAGTTCTGGCCGCCCAGCCGATGGGTCGCATCGATGGCGGCGCGCACCTGCGCGGCCGCCCAGGCGAACACTTCGGGGCTCGGGCTGGTGGAGGCACCCCCGGCATAGCGCGGATGGCTGAAGACATTGGCCGTGCCCCAC
>DATHMK010000093.1:0-79671 GCA_035487155.1 Steroidobacteraceae bacterium | reverse complement strand
TTTGTTTTGCGTGACGGCCGATGCCTACAAGTCATGCGGCGACCTGTCGTGTAGGAATTCTCTGACCGGGCTATCATTCATCCATGGCGGACGTCTTTCTCTCGTACTCACACAAGGACACGGACTTTGTCCGTGACCTGGTCAGGTGCCTGGAAGCGGAGGGCTTCTCGGTGTGGTGGGATCACACGATTCCGCCGGGCAAGACCTGGGACGACGTGATTGCGCGCGGGATCCGGGAAGCCAAGGCCTGCATCATCATCTGGTCGCCCGATTCGGTGATCAGTGACTGGGTGAAGGAGGAGGCGACGCTGGCCAAGGAGGGCGGCAAGTACCTGCCCATTCAGGTGGGGACCGATCAGCCCCCGATGGGGTTCCGCCGCATCCAGGCCGCGAACCTGAGCCAGTGGAAGGGCAATGCCCAGGACCCGCAGTGGCGACTGCTGATCACCGAGATCGGCAATCTCGTACGGGGCGAGGGGACGACAGGGGCTGGAGCAGTGCCCGCTGCGCCACCCGCCGCGCCCCTTGGGCGAAGCTCCGTTTCAGCAGCGCGTGGCGGTCGCAAAACCGGACTGATCGTCGCCATGGGGGTCATCGTCGCCGCAGTGTGCGTCGCGGGAGGCCTCTGGTATGGCAATAGAGCGCATGACAGCGCTGCCGCCGCCCCCGTCACCACGAACCTCGCGCAGAGCTCTCCTGCCCAACCCTCACTGCTGGGTGTGTGGCAGGGCTGGTACCACCTGGATACCGACCCGCCTGACCAGCACACGCCCTTGACCGGAACCTTCCAGGCCGATGGCAGCATGATCGGTCAAAGCGGGGGCCAGACGAGCCTGTGGCATTGGCAGCAGTCCGGAACGAGCGCTCAATGGAGCAATGGCAGTACCACCTACACGGCCACGGTGACAGGCAACCATATGGTCGGCACCATCAGCTACGCAGGCCACACCGGTAATTTCGAAGCCAGCCGCTAGTCGCCAACCCAGAACAGCGGTTGCGACTGACCGACCGCGTATACCGGCGTATCACCGCGGATGACGCCCATGTCGAAGTTATTGGCCGCGTTGTTGGCGCCCACCATGCTGTTTAGGGTCGCCGAATTGATGGCATTGGCTTTCGCCATGGTGACCGCGCTGGCCTGCTTCATGGCGTTCACCTGGGCAATGGCCTGCGCCCAGGTCAGCGCTGAACTGTTGGCACTGCCATTGGCAGCCGGCGCGGCGCCCGCCGCTGCGCCTGCCCCGCTCCTGGGCGCAGCGCCTTTCTGCACCTGTTGCAGGGCGGCCGGGTTCAGCTGATAGCTCCCGAGGATGGCCTCAAGGGCCGACCGCTCCTGTTTGGCCTGGGCCGCCGCAACGCCGACCACCTTGAAGAAGTTCTTGTAGTTGCCGGAAGCATCCACCGGCATGGAGCACTGGTCCGCCTCCACGCCCAACTGGCCCGCGCCACCCGCGCTGATCAGTGCCGTCAGGTTGGTGCAGGTCCCGAAGGCCGGCGGAGTCTTGGGGATGAGGGTTGAGCTGAGGAACTGAATCTGCACCGGACTCTTGCCGTTGCGCGTCCGCACCCAGGCCAGTGATTGCGTGAATTTGTCCTTCGGATCGGCCGAATAGGGCTGATTGAGCACCTGGGGCGTGATACTGGTGGCGGTGCCGTCGTGGGCGGGCACCAGGACTCCGAACATGGCCAGTTCGCCACTGGGACCCTGGGCAACGATGAGCGCGACTCCGGTCTGGGTGACCTTCCAGGTATCAGGCAGCATGACCGAGGCGGTGTGATCCGGCAGGACGTACTGCTTCAACCCCTGGGTCGAAGGATCCGATGCGGCCGTGGCCACGCTTGCGAGCAGGAGGGCGGTCAGCGCCGGGAAAGTTGCTTTGCGAGTCATCCGGGCCTCTCCTCGTAAGTGCCGCGCCAACGATTATGCTACAAACGCTTCTCCAATGAGTACCGCAGCGCCGGTGTTGCTGCAGTGCCGCGACGCGTCGAGAGTCACCCATGTCGGACGTCTTCATCTCCTATTCGCACAAAGACACGGACTTGGTCCGCGACCTGGTCAAGTCCGTGGAAGCCGAAGGCTTCTCGGTGTGGTGGGATCACACCATCCCGCCGGGCAAGACCTGGGACGATGTGATTGCCCGCGGCATACGCGAAGCCAAGGCCTGCATCATTCTCTGGTCGCCGGATTCGGTCATCAGCGATTGGGTGAAGGAGGAAGCGACGCTGGCCAAGGAGGCCGGCAAGTACCTCCCCATACAGGTGGGGACCGATCAGCCGCCGATGGGATTCCGACGTATCCAGGCGGCCAACCTGAGCCAGTGGAACGGCAATGCCCAGGACCCCCAATGGCGATTGCTGATCACTGAAATCTCTCATCTGGTGCGCGGCGCAGGGACTCCTGCGCCAATACCACGACAGCTCAATCTGTATGAGCGGTTGCTGCTCTGGCTGCGCTCGCATCGCCAGCAAGCGACGCTGCTGGCCTTCGGTACTGTCGCCCTGGTGGCGGTACTGACGGCCGTTTGGTGGTATGCGCTCGCCAGCGCGCCGCGCCGCGAGGCGGCGGCCGTCATTGCCGGACTGGGTGCCCCGCAGGCCGCCATGGACCGCAAGGTGGTCGGAACGCTCACCCTGGATACCGTGGTGGCGGATTTCAACACCCACTATGTGAATGTGATCAAGGCCGATGGCACCTACGCCTTGACCGGGGAGCAGGAAGAAGATGGCGCCAATGGCGCGGATGCCAACGGCAATTTCCGCAACACCGGTTCGAATACCGGCCGGGTGCACACCGGTTCGGTGCAGATCATCGATGCGACGCACTTCCGGGCCAACACATCGGTATATGAACTGGTCAAGCCGGTGCTGCCCCCGGGGCAGCCCAATCCCAGCCTGCTGGGGACCTGGACCACCAGCGGCAACGTCTCCGGCCAGCAATGGAATTGGACCTGGACGTCCACCACCGCGGGGGTCTATCACTTCGAAGGCCACTTCGCCGATCACGGACAGGTCAATTTCGCCAATGGTTTGTGGACCGCGACCTCATTGGTCACAGGCTTGACCGGCGGCGGCACTTACGCAATCGTCGATGCCACGCATGTGCTGGTCAACGGCGTGGTCTGGAAAAAGGAATAATAATGCGCATCGCGATTCTGTTGCTGCTCTCGCTAAGCCTGGGTGGTTGCATCGCTTCCAACACGGTGGTGCGCTCCCAGGCAATGTCCTTCGACGACATCATCGAGGACACCACCGACAAGCTGCTGGTGCTGAACATCCTGCGCGCGAAGGACAAAGCGCCGCTGCATTTCGATGAAATACCCTCGATCCACGAATCGGTCACCGGCAACGCCTCGGTGCAGGGAGTGTGGCCGTTTGGACCGTCGAACAAAGGTACGGCGCGCAACACCATCACGGCCGGCGTGGGCATTCAGCTGGCGCCGAGCTTCGAGCTCGACAATCTTGCCACCAAGGATTTCGTCACCGGCATGTCCACGCCCATCGACCCGAAGTTCGTGAAGTACTGGTTGGACCGGGGCCTGGACCGACGCGTGGTGCTGCTGCTGTTCTTCTCGGCGATCGACGTGACGGTGGCGAATTCGGCCAACGGCAGTCTTGAGCGGCACACCATCCGGATCCGCAATTCACCGCGCGATGCCATCGATGCGCTCTACGCCACCCCGACCCCGATCGACAATTCGAACGTCAAATCGCTCGGCCAGCGCGAAAGCAACCTCTGCAAGGGTCAGACGGATTTCCAACACTACCTGAAGCTGATCAACAATCTCACGAGCTTCACGGCGCAGTCCGCACCCCAGAAGAAACCGATTCTCGAGGAGGTTCCGGTCGACAACAGTGATCTGGGCAGGATCCTGGCCTCGGTGGCGAGCCTGGATTCCAGCAAGACCTCGGTCACCTACAACAAGGACAGCCACACAATCTCAATGTACGGCATCTCCGCGCCCAAGACCGAGCTGTGCCTGTCGCGGGTGCAGGCCCTGGGGAGCAGCGGCACGCAGGAGGCACAGAACACCTGCAACGGCGCGGACGTCGCCACCACCCCGAATGTCACCGTCACGCCCAGCGTCGGCACCACCGCCAATGCCGGGGCTACCCCGGGTGCGGATTCGGACCGCAAGGAAATGCAGGACATAGAGGATTTTCCGGAGTTTCGAGCGGACGAAGAAACCGAGGTCAAGAACTTCTGTGACAACTTCGGTCGCGCGATCGAGCAGTTGCATCCCCCCGAGAAGCAATACACGGAAATGTTCGGCAACCCCCAGGACCCGAAACCGCAGATCCGCATGGAGATCCGCTCGGTGGGCGAGATCATCCAGTTCCTGGGTGACCTGATGGCCTACCAGGAGGCCATTCAGGCCTATGACAAGGAGCCGGGCACGAACCCGCCGCGGGTGGACATCTCCTTGCTCAATCCGGTGGTGACCTTCGGCTTCTGTGCTTATTCCTCCGAACCTCACTGCGGTGATTATTTTTTCAATGTCAGAAGTGACGGCGAAGAGAGTTACCGGTTTGCCTTGACCTACCGCGGGCAACGCTACTATGTGCCGCGTTACAGCCGTCCTGAGCAGTGGCAGTCGATAGGCATCGCGCCCTGCTCGCAAGGCACGTCCAGGCCCGGTTCGGACCCGTCCTGCGTCGATCACACCCTGGAGATCCTGGCCGTGGTGAATCAGCTGACCGATCTGCAGCGCTCGGCCCAGGATGTGCAGCAGACGCCCTATGTGAGCGTGCTGCCCTAACGTGAGCCTGCCGAACCCACCGGTCGGCGTACCGATCGTCATCGCCCTGCAGTCAACGGGGGAGTTCACCGGCTTGGCGGGCTCCGGTCTGGGTGAGTTCCTCGCGCAGGAGTTGCGGGCCAGGCGCGAACGCTATCCGAACTCGCGCTTCGTGCTGTACGTACGGGCCGCCGCGGGTCTGGCCGAACTCGCGCGGGCCGCGGCGGCGGCCTGTGATATCGCGGTGCTGGACCCTCCGGCGGGCGCTCTGGTACCGCTGTGCCACCTGCTGATTGATGTCTCAGTGGGCGCAGCCCAGGATTCCCAGGCATCCGAAGAGGACTCGATCGAGTTTGAGGCGGAACTGAAGGTTGAGGTCATCCGCCTGCAATGGCCCGCCGGGTCTGAACCGCTGCGCCAGGTGACGTCACTGTTCGGAGTCGATGGGGCCGTGAGCGATCACCTGGTGCACACCGCGGCTGAGAACCGGCTCATGATGCGCACCGACCGCTTCAATCGGGATGCGCAGGCGCAGCTGCCCGTCCCCACTTTTCCCGATGACGGTGAGCTTACGATCGAGGGCCTGTACGCTCGGGCCGATGCCCTGGCGCTCGCCTTCCAGCACAAGAGCCATCTGGCGTTTCGCCTGATATTCGCGCTGGCCTGTCTGGCCGCCGTGTCCTATGGATGTTTCCTGGCAGCGGCCAACAGCCGCGTCGAATTGCAGGATGAACTGATCGGTGGCTATATCGCTCTGATCGTGACCTCCTACTGTGTGTTCCTCTATGCCCGGCGCCTGGACCTGCACAGCCGCTTCGTGGAGTATCGGGCCCTGGCCGAAGGGCTGCGGGTGCAGCACTACTGGCATGCCTGCGGTCTCACGCGCTCGGCTGCCGCCTGTTACCTCATCCGTCAGCCCCTGGACTACCAGTGGATACGACTGGCGCTGTGGCGCGTGGCGGCCGCGAATCCGCCGGTGACCAGGCCTGCCGGCCAGCAGGACCCGGTGGCCACCGGTGTGCTGCAGGGCTGGATCGACGATCAGCAGCAGTACTTCGCGCGCTCCCAGGCGCGCAGCGCCAGGGTCGAGGTCCGCATGCGCTACCTGGTTGCCGGGATTTTTCTCCTGGGCGTGTGTGCATCGCTCACCATCATGTTTGCGCGACATCTGCCGGTCTCCAAGCCCATACAGTTGCGACTGAGCCTGGTGAGCTTCCTGTGTCCCGGCGTTTCGGCCGCGATCGTGGCCCTGGTGACCAAACTGGGCCTGCTCTACCAGGCCAGTCACTATGGGCGGATGCAGGCGATCTACGATCAGGCCCGGCGGCGACTGCGACGCCAGCCAGCCGAAACGGCGGGGCGGATCGGTATCGCCCTGGGCGAGGAGGCCCTGCTCGAGAATGAGAGCTGGGCGCAGTTCCGTCGCGAGCGCGGTCTGGATGAGCCCACCAGCCCCTTGCGAAGGCCCTGGTGATGCCGACCAACGACGCGCCCGCACTGATCGCGCAAATCGCAGGCCAGGATGTGCCGGCGGTGTATGCGATCTGGGCCGCGCGCGATCGGGCACTGTGGTCCACGCAGCCGCAGCTCTACAAGGCGGCGGCGCGGCGTCTGCTGCGCGCCGGCGAACCGCTGCTGGCCTTCGACGTGACACGCGAAGCGGCGGCCCTGTGGCCGCAGGATGTGGAACTGCAGGGGCTGGAAGCACTGGCCCTGGCGCGCGGCCGTGCGACCGGGCCGGCCAACGAACTGCTCGCCGGCCTTTACGCAGCCGGTCACCGCGATGAGGAAACCGTGGGCATGCTGGCGCGTACCTACAAGGACCTGTGGGAGGAGACCGCCGATCCGGCCCTCAAGCATCAGTACCTGGTGCGCGCGCAATCTCTGTACAGCGAATCCTTCGCCGGGGCACCGGATACGCGGTACTGGAGCGGCATCAACGCCGCGACCCTGCAGTTGCTGCTGGGCGAGCAGCAGGCCGCGCAGCGCACCGCGCACGAGGTGCAGAAGATCTGTTTCGCCGCGCTGCAGTCAGCTGCGGTCACAGCCATCGATCGCTACTGGCTCGAAGCGACCCTGGGTGAGGCGTCACTGGTCCTGGACCAACCCGAGCTGGCCGGCGCGCACTACGTCACTGCCGCCGCACTGGCATCCGGGGACCTTGGTAACCTTGCCTCCACCCGTCGCAATGCAAGGCTCATCCTCAGCGCCCGCGGGCGTGATCCGCAGCTGCTCGAGCAGTGGCTGCCAGCGCCGGTGGTGGTGGCGTTCACGGGGCATCTCATTGATGCGGCTGACCGGGCCCGGCCGCGCTTTGCGCCAAGTGCCGCAGGGCCGGTGTTTGAGGCCCTCAAGCAGGCGCTGCTGCAGATGCGCGCCCAGGTGAGTTTCTCTGCCGCGGCCTGCGGTGGCGACATTCTTTTTCTGGAGGCAATGCTGGAACTGGGGGGCGAGATCAACATCGTGCTGCCGAGCGACATCGACTCGTTCGTCAAGGCAAGCGTCGCACGGGACGGCAACAACCGCTGGGTGGAGCGCTTCGAACGGGTGCTCAAGGCAGCCAAGCAGGTGATCTACGCCTCGCGGCACCCGGCGACGGAAGTCTACCTGGCCTATGCCAACGTACTGATGTTCGGTCTGGCGAAGTCACGCGCGCGCGGCATCGAGGGCCGAGTGCGGGCGCTGGCCGTGTGGGATGGGCAGCCGGGTCAGGGCGGGGGCACGGGCAGCGCCATCAGTCGCTGGCGCAGCTGCGGTCAGTCGGTGCGGGCCCTGAACCCGCTCAGCCTGGCCTGGCAGGACTATGCATCGGTGCCCGGCCCGCTGGCGCCCTCGGACCAGTGGCTGACCACCCAAGGGGATAGCCGCCCGGAGGAAAAGCGCGCACTGGTCTCGCTGCTGTTTGCCGACGCGGTCGGCTTCAGCAAACTCTCCGAGGAGCAGATTCCGCGGTTCGTGACGCATTTTCTCGGACCGGTAGCCGCCTTGCTGGAGCGCTCCCGGCGGCCCCCGATCGTACAGAACACCTGGGGCGATGCCCTGTACTTCGTCTTCAACGACATCACGGCGGCCGGCGTGCTGGCCCTGGAAATCAGCGAACTCATTCGCTCCATCCATTGGCCAGATTTCGGGATGCCCGAGAAAATGGGCATACGCATCGGCCTGCACAGCGGTCCGGCCTATCCGGTGGTGGATCCGATCATCCGCGGCTTCAGTTACACCGGAGTGCATGTCAGCCGCGCGGCCCGCATCGAGCCCATCACGCCACCTGGCGCGGTCTATGCCAGCCAGGAATTTGCGGCCCTGGCCGAGGCCGTCGGGGTCACCGAGTTCGTCTGCCAGTATGTGGGGGTCACGCCGATGGCCAAGTCATACGGCGAATTTCCAACTTACCAGGTGCGCCGGGCCTAGTTGAGGCCGTCGCCATCACCGAGCCCTCACAATCGGCTGCCTGACTCTGTATTAACTTACCGGTCGGGGCTGTTCCCGCAGGAGACTTGGCAATGCAAGAAGAAGTACCGGCCCTGCGCCCAGCGGTGATTTCCGCGCTGCGTCAGCAGTTGCGAGGCCAGATCCTGGAGCCTCATGAGGGCGGCTACCTGCCGAGCCGACGGGTCTGGAATGCCGCCATCAGCCGGCGCCCCGCGGCCATCGTGGTCTGCGCGGATGCCGAGGACATCGCGCTCGCGGTGCGCATTGCCGCCGACCATCACCTGGCGGTGACGGTGCGCGGCGGAGGGCACAATGTGGCCGGCCGCGCCGTCGCCGACGGCCTATTGATGCTGGACCTCTCACGGATGCGCCACGTGGAAGTGTATGCGGAGCGGCGCATGGTCGCCGTTCAGGGCGGCGCGCTGTGGCATGACGTCGATGTGGCCACGGCAAAACAGGGACTGGCGACCACCGGAGGCCTGGTGTCCGGTACCGGCGTTGGCGGCCTGACCCTGGGTGGCGGTGCCGGCTGGCTGATGCGACGCTACGGGCTGGCCTGCGACAATCTGCTGGCGGCCGGCGTCGTGCTGGCGGACGGGCGCTTCGTGCGCGCCAGTGCCGATGAACATGCGGACCTGTATTGGGGCCTGCGCGGCGGCGCGGGGGCCTTGGGCGTCGTGACCAGTTTTGAATTCCAGCTGCATCCGCTGCGCCAGGTGCTCGCCGGCCTCGTGGTGCGCCCTGCGACCGAAGCCCGCCAGGCCTTGGGCGTGTTCCGCGACTTCGCAGCTACCGCACCGGATGAGTTCTGCGGCATGACCGTGCTCGCCAACGCGCCGCCGCTGCCCTTCCTGGACGCCGGCTGGCACGGCCGACCGGTGGTGATCTCCGTGGTGTGCTGGTGCGGGGATCCCGCCGCCGGGGAGCGCGTCATTGCGCCGCTGCGTCAGTTCGGTCGGCCGCTGACCGATCACATAGGACCCATGCCCTATGTGCAGTGGCAGCACATGCAGGATGGCAGTGCGCCGCCGGGGCGCTGTCAGTACTGGAAAACGGCCAACTTCAGCCACTTGCCCGATGCGACGCTGGATATTCTCACTGCCGCCCTCGATGATCTGCCCAGTCAGCACAGCGAGCTGCATGTCCAGCACATGGGGGGCGCCGTGGCCCGCATTGCACCGGCAGACACCGCCTTCTCCAATCGCGGTGCGCAGTTCTTCGTCAACCTGATAGGCGCGACGCCCTGGGCCGAGGATTTCGCGCAGCTGCGCGAGCGGGTCCGCAAGCTGCATGGGCAGATCGCGCCGCAGGCCATGCGCACGCTGATGCCGAACTTCAGCAACCAGGATGACGATGTCGCCGCGTATTCCGACCTGATGCATGCCGAGCCGCTGGCGGCCCTGCGTCGTCGCTACGATCCTGCCGGGATGTTCACGACCCGGTGACCCTCTCGGCCTGGCTGCCGGCGAGCTCCCGCAACAGGGCAGCACCGATCTTAGCCCTCACATAGCCCTCATTACTCGCGCGATTTGTCGCGCTTGCACGGGACTACAGTGGCCGCTGTTGGAATTGATGGCAAGGGAACCAAACACCGCTCGTGTCAGCGGTGCCGGGTGCAAAAGCAATACATCTTTTAAGGAGTTGTCTCATGAACAGATTTCTGGTGGGAACCGCGGTCTCGGCAGCGCTGGCGCTGAGCGCAATGGCGGCTCACGCAAGCTGCGTGGACCCGCGCGGCGGTGGTCCGCAAGGATCGCCATTCGTCCTCAAGCACACGCCCAGGACGCCCTTCGGGGGCCACAATGCCGCCGAGAACATCGTCGGTACCTGGGATGTCGTCTACACGACGAACCCCTCCACGGCTCCGTCCGGGGAGGCCTTCATTCAGTGGCACAGTGATGGCACCGAGTGGGAGAACATCAACTATCCGGTGCTGAACGGCAACATCTGCATGGGTTCGTGGAAGGCGCTCGATCAGTCACATGTGACCCGCAATCATGTCGGCTGGCTCTACAACAACGGTATTGTTGCCGGGTCCTTCGATGAGACCGAGGTCGATGAAGTGGCGTGGGATGGGAACTCATATACCGGAACCAACACCACGACGCTGACCTTCAGCCCCGTGCCCCCGGTGACGACGCCGATGGTGATCGTGCTGAACGGCACGGCCACGGCGACCCGGATCGCGCCCTAGCTCCTGTTGCTGATCCCGATAGACGCTGGCGCCTGCTCACCGCAGCGCCAGCGTGTCGCGTCGCCAGCTCGAATCCTGCCAGCGCCCGAAGTCGCGCAGCAGCTCCGGGCTGCCGGCCTGTCGGACGGTCACGAGATCATCGAGCCGCAGTTCCTCGAAACTGTGGCGGAAGTGGCCGTGTTCCTTCACTTCCAGCGCGATCAGCAGCCGTTTGGTGGCCGGCGCATAGCCGGCGTAGTCGATGTAGCCCACTTCAGGTTCGTTGAAACCAGGTGGAACGACATCGACGACCCAAGTCGCGCCGCGCCGGTGGAAGATCCAAAGCTCGCGCCAGCTCTCGAGGGGTTGCACCGCCAGCACCACGGCCTGCCCCGGCGCGACCACCTGCGCAGAGGCCAGCCAGGCAATGCCATAAGTGCAGCGCTGCACCAGGGAGGCGGCAGCAGGTTGCGACGCATGCAGGGTAATGCAGGTCTGTCCAGGATCCCCGGGGGCCGATGACAACTTGAACCCTTCGAGATTCACGCTCGGCACGGCCGAGGCCCAGCGGCTGGCGCTGACCCGAATCGCCGCCTCGGTGTAGTCGGAGCGCCGGTCCTCGCCCAGATCGCGGGTTCGAACGCTGAGCAGTTCAGACACGGCGCGTTGCGCCGCAGCGGTGGGCGTCTGGCCCTGGCGCGCTTCTGCAAAGGCCAGCGCGGCCCACACGGCCGCGCGGCGCGCATGCAGACGGCTGCGTGTCAGCGGCGTCAGGTCACGCTCCTGGATTTTCTCCAGAACCTCGCCGCGCTCATGATCCAGTGTGGTACGCGCCACCGGCCCGAGTGCAGGATCGATACAGTCGGGTCGCGTCAGACTCAAGGCGGCCAGCGCACGCTCTTCGGCGCTGGCCTGTGGCAGGGACAGAACGCGCTGAAACAGCTCGCCGTCATAGCACACCTGCATGTGACCGTTGCGCTCGAAGCTGCGCATGTGGAGGCCAAACTGGGCGACGACATCCAGGTGGGCGCCTATGTCGACTCCGGAACCTGAACTGCCCGAAGCCGTATCGGCCAGCCGCTCGGCCATGCGGGCGATGGCCTCGAGCGGTTCGGCCGTCAGCGCCTGAGCGGGAACGGCCTTGATATAGGCCGCGCCGTAGCTGATGCCAAGTGCCTCGTAGCCGCGGCTTTCGCGCAGGAACCTCAGGACCGCGAGCAACTCGGGAGCATCCCCTGCGGTGAGCCCCAGCGGACGTACCGCTTCGCTGCGCAGGTAGCCGCCGCGTTCGCGACGGTAGTTGTACACCTGCAGATAGCCGGCTTGCTCGCCGCGAACCTCCAGGACATCTCCCTGCCACAGCGTCGTCAGTTCCGTGGCGCCCGACTGCGCCGCCGAGCGCAGCGGGGTGTGGTCCTGGACCACGATGGCGAGGGCGGCGGCGATGGCGAGGATCACGGCTTGGCCTCGGATTGTTCGCCCAGCAGATTCGATCCGATGAAGTGCCCGGCCTCCGGCGTGGGGGCAATGATGACCTGCACCTTGTCCGAGAGCTTGTCGGCGAGCGTCTTCTGGATGAGAAGCGGGTACTGGGTGATCAGCGCACCCTCGCGCTGCATCTGGCCGGCATTCGCCTTGCCGACCAGATCGAGCCGATAGGCCTCGGCGTCGGCGAGCTTCTGGCGCGAGTCGGCCTCGCCCCGGGCTTCGATGCGGCGCGCCTCGGCGGCGCCTTCGGCGGTGCGGATCCGCGACACCTTGTCGGCCTCGGCCTCAAGCTGGCGCTGTTCGATCTGCTTCTGCTTGAAGGGCAGGATGTGCTGCATGGTCTCTTCCTGCGCCTTGGCCGCAATCACCTGCTCCTGCCCGGCCGCCTCGGCTGCGGCCTGGCGGCGCACTTTTTCCGCCTCGGATTCAAGCTGCGTCTGTTTGACCTGCGCCTCCTTCAGTTGCAGGGTGTAGCGGATCTTCTCGGTCTCGAGCTCCTCGTCCAGGAGCTTCTCCATTCCAGCCCGGTAGTCGGGCGGCAAATCCACCTGGCCCATGCTGACGCTGCGCAGTACCAGCCCCATCGCCGCCAGCCGCGGCTTGAGTTGCGCGGTGAGCTGGCGCTGGATGTCGGCGCGCTGGACGGTGAAGATTTCGCGCACCGTGTGCCGGGCGAAGAGCGGATAGGCAATGTCCTGCACGGCGGGTCGCACCAGGTCCGCATTCAGATCATCCGGGTAGGCCTTGGAAAACTGCGCAATGCGGTTCAGATCGATGGCCCAGCGTATGGTGAGATCGACGCCGATCGACAGGCCTTCGGTGGACTGGAAGGGGGCCGAACCGGTGGCGCTGGCGCCTTCGGCGAGCCGGTACACCTGATCGCGGGTGGAATAGCGCCGTACCTGGTGGACTTTTGGCAGCACCAGCACCGTGCCGCCCGAGAAGGCCGTCACCGACCCGTCGAGCTGGTTCGATCGGACCATGACCTCCCCGCCGTTGACGCTGGCAAACGGTGGATGCTTGTATAGTGCATAGGCGCAGACCGCGACTACGGCGATGGCCCCGAGCTGCCAGCGACGCCGTACCACGGCGGCGCCCAGCGCCACTGCACCGGCACCCAATGCGCGGCACAGCCGGCCGATCGGTTCCACCAACACCCGCTGCAGTACCTCCAGAACCTCATCCACCCGCCCAGACATTTTCTCAACCTCCGCGGAGTTGCCGCGAAGGTAAGTCTGCTAGGAGGTTGTGGCGAGCCGGTGCCGCAATAATGGCGCCCTATGGCGCCTGATCGGGCCTCAATGCGCCTGGTATTGGCCCGCCACGTACCGGGTGAGAGCATCCAGCTGCGCATCCGTGATTTCGGTCTTGCGAAACGGCGCCATCAGCAGGATTCCCTGGCGCACGAACACGGCCACTGCCTGCGGTGACAGGTCGGTTCGATCCAGCAACACGGGCGGCAGTTTCCCTTGGTACTTGAGCTGCAGTGACTGGGTGCCAGGATGGCCGGGTCCCGCGGCATGGCAGGGTGCACACCAGTATTCGTAGACAGCCTTGCCGGATACGGAGGATGGTTGGTCCGCGCTCGCCACCTGTGCGCCCAGGACCGCCGCCAGAACCAGGAAGGATGCGCGCCGCATCTCACACCTTCCTGAGGTGCTTGGGCCATACGCCGTAGCGACCGGCCGAGAGGATGCCCTTGGGATCGACGGCATCCTTGATGGTCTCGCGAAGTCTCCTCAGAGCGTGATCGTTGTATGAGTAGGTGCTGGCAACCAGATCCTGGAATGCGGCGGGCGCCCGGTACTCCGCCCAGCCGCGCTCGGCCGCGAGGTGTACCCAGCTTTCGAAGGCGCGGCGCATCTTGGCGTTGCGGACCTTGTCGCGGCCGATGGGGAACATGATCAGGCACACCAGGGTCCGGTCCCAGTTGGTCATGTAGACCGGCCCGATGATGCCGAGGTTTTCCCCGCCGCTCACCGTTGCCAGATTGTCGTGGTAGAACTTCTTGAATTCCAGCAGCGACTCGCCGGTGCGCGGCACGATGGGCGAGAAGCCGATATGGCCTCCGTCAGGCTCGGGATTGCCGGGACTGCGACCCAGCATCGCGAATGTGGAAAGGTTGGGAATGCCGAAATTCACCAGCCGCACGCGCGCCTGCGCCTCAGGCGACAGCGGGGTGTGGAACAGTTCGCCCTCCACGAATTTCACATCGGCAATGGCCGTGAACTTGGTTTTGGCGTAGTGCATCTGCGCCCGCACCACTTCCTCGGGTCCGTAGATAGGCACCTGGATATTCCAGGGCGATGAGTTCCCCCCGAAGCCACCGAAGATCTGGGTGGAGCCATTCACCACATGCGCGTTCTCGAGCAGGTTCAGGACATCGAGCATCGGCACGATGTCCTCGTCGCGTGCCGAAGTGACGGTGGCGGTCCACATCACCTCCGGCCGCGGCATGAGATAGAAGCCCATCTTGGTGACCACGCCGAAGTTCGACTGTCGGAAAAGGCCGTCCACCCAGGGACCGAAACCCCAGCGGTTGTGCTGCCAGGATTTCGAGTTCGGCACCGCGCCCATGCCGGTGCGAACCACCTCGCCATTGGCCAGCACCACTTCCATGCCGCAATGTGCGCCGAAGTGATCGCGGAACGGGGAAGCCGTCCAGCCGCCGCCGCCATCCAGGGCATTGCCGATCACACTGCCCCACCCCGGGTCGGGCGGATCGATCCACACATCAAGGCCTGCCTGGGTGACATGCTCGTACAGATCGAAATAGCTGACGCCCGGTTCGACCAGCGCATAGGCATTGCGACCGTTGACTTCCAGCACGCGATTCATGCGCTTGAGGTCCAGTACTACGCTGCCGGAGTACACCGGCGCCGCGCCGCCATAGGCGAGATTGCGCCCCGTGGAGATGGGATAGAGCGGAATGCCGTACTGGTTGGCGGCGCGCACCACCGCCTGGACCTGCTCAAGAGTCGCCGGCGCCACCGCGGCCGAAGCAAGCCGCTCCTCAGGCTCGCCCCAGTAGGGTGAGTAAGCATCGCGGTATAGCGCAATGTCGGCATCGCTGGTGAACACCCATTCGGCACCGACACTGTGGCGCCAGGCCGCCAGCGCGGCATTGAAGTCGGTCGCAGTTACATTGGGCGGTAGCGCCATGGAACAGCTCCAGCAATGATCCAGGAGGTAAGAAGCGACGCACCCGGTGGCAGCGCGGGACTGAGCGCGGCTTCCGAAAGTCCCTGCCGTTCGCGGCCCGCAAACCGGTCGGGACGCCCAAGGACCTCGGCGATACGGGCGGGCCACAGCGGTCCGGCCCGGATCAGGCTGCGCGCGGAAAGTCCCGCGGCTTGTGCGCCACGCAACAGGCGGTGCTCGGTGCGGCCTGCTGCATGCACGATGTGCTCGGCGTGGAACACGACGCGCAGGCCGCAGGTGCGGGCCAACTGCTCCAGACAGAAAAGCGCGGGCCGTCCGGTAAGGCCACCGATGGGAATCGGATGGTGTCGCCAGGCCGGAGCAAGCTCCTCGAGCCACAGCCGCGTCACATCCCCGTCCGGGAGCGCACGAAGCATTGCGCCCTGCGCCGCAACCCCTGCGCCCAGGCTGCGCCCTTCCGCGTGGCGTGAGTCGATGACGATGGTATGCAGGGCCGGAGCGGGCGCGGCTTGAGCCTGCGCCGCCGCCGATGCACTGGCAATGACCGGCAGGGCCGAGATGGCCGCGGCCTCAAGGAATTCGCGTCGGTTGATCACTGCATCTCCCCGGGCGCAGTCTAGCATTGCAACTACAGCGGCGGTGATTCCAGCGACTTCAAAAAGTACAGCCGCTGCAGCACGAAATCAGGATCGGTGCCGAGCCGGCGCAGGCCCACCAGCGCCTCATCCAGATGTCGTCCGCCGCCATTGGCGTGATAGATGAGCCTTTTGTTGGCAGTGGACTGCGGGGAGATCCGGTTCAAGAAAATATCCCGGCGCGAATCCGAATAGCGATCCAGGATGGCGGGGTCGGCACCGCTGAGCACCGAGGTCAGCGCCGGATACAGGGCAAAGCAGTCGAACAGCCCGGAGGTGAGCCCCAGCCCGCCCGTGGGGTTGGTGACATGGGCTGCATCGCCCACCAGAACCACGCGGCCCAGGCGGTAACGGGGCGCCGAACGCTGATGCATACGATAGGGCGTCAGGCGCTCGACGCTGTAGTGCGCCCCGGGAAGGATGGCATCGTAGACACGTGGCAGCCGCTCGCGCACCGACTCCTCCGGCAGGCTGGCATCCTCCATGTAGGTGCAGCGCCACAGGCCCTGGTTATCCAGTTTCGCAATGACGGCGCCATAGGTATCGTCAATGAGAAAAGTCGCCCGCGCGTAGTGATACTGCTCGAAGTCGAAGTAGAGATTGGTCGCGACGAAGCGTTCCGGCCAGGTCATGCCTTCGAACTCCAGCGCCAGCTGCCGTCGTACCGTGCTGCCGGCGCCATCAGCTCCGATCACCCAGCGCGCACGCATCTCCTGCGCGCCATCCGGCGTCATGACCTGGAGGGTGACACCCTCATCATTCTGTACCAGTTGCCTCAGCCGCGTATTGAAGCGAACCGTGGCCTGCGGGTGTCGCTGCAGCCGCTGCAGCGCGATCCCGGCCAGCCGGTGCTGGCCCAGATGGATGTTGTAGGGGTAGGGCGTGCGGCCGTTCAGAACCTCGAGACTGAAGTCGATGCGCTCACGGGTCTTGTGCACCAGGTAGGTGTAATCCTGCTTCGTGATTCCAGTGCGCTCGACCTCCTCGCGGATGCCGAGTCGCTCCAGTCCTTCGACCACGCTCCAGTGATAGACGGCCGCCCGCGGCGAGTCGACGATACGGGGTTCGGCTTCAATGACCGTTACCTGCACCCCGGCTTGGGCGAGGCCCAGTGCACAGATGAACCCGGTGGGGCCACCCCCGACAATGATGACGTCTTCCACCGGTGTAGTATGCGTCATGGGCGAAAAAGATGAACCGCACGAGCATGCCTCCCCGGTCTGCTATGCGGCGGATTTCGACACGGCGCCCTCGACCTGGAGCGAGATCAAGGCCTGGCGCAAGGCGCAGCGGACGGCGCTCATCGGCCGGCGCATGGCGCGGGACCCCGAGGAGCGCAAGCGCCTCAGTGTGCCGGTGATTGACTACCTGAAGGGCGCAATCGATGTGGCCCGCTATCCGGTACTGGGCGTGTACTGGCCGATACGCGGTGAAATCGACCTGAGGGAGTTCGCGCGCCATCACGTCAAGGCCGGTGGCGTGGTGGGGCTGCCGGTGGTGGTCCGGGACGCGACACCCGTGGAGTTCTGGCGCTGGCGACCCGGCGCGGCGCTGAAGCGCGGACACTGGAATATACCCGTGCCACCGGAACGGGACGTCGTGCAACCCAACCTGCTGGTCGTGCCCCTGGTCGGATTCGACGCCGGCCGCTATCGCCTAGGCTATGGAGGGGGCTTCTACGATCGCACCCTGGCGGCCGCAGAGCCGCGTCCGCACACCATCGGTATCGCCTTTGCCGACGCGGAACTGGACAGCATCTTTCCGCAGCCGCACGACATTCCGATGGACGTCATCGTGACCGAGCATTTCATACGCGCTCGAGACGGATATTCTTCCATGTCGGTACCGGGTGCCTGAAGTCCAAGGCCTCTCCGTCGGAGGTAAAGAAAAGACCCGGCTCAGTCTCCGCCACCAATCGAATGTCATCGAGATAGAGGTAGCCGTTCTTCCGGTGAAGCGTCTTGCTCGCGTCCGGCTGGCTCTGACCCCAGGTGTAGTATTTGTACGCTCCCAGGAATCTTTCCCACCCAGGCTCGTTCGGTCCGAAGGGGTCATGGGGCCCGTCGTTGTAGTCAAAGCTGAAGTCGCTGACCGCGCACTCGAAGTGAGCAACCTGGCCGTCGCTCCCGGGAAAGTAGCGGGACGTCAAGACATCGCCCGTCGGGGCGGCGCTGAAGACATCCACCGGCGAGGTGAATTGCATGGGTGCGAATACCGGCCCCAGCTGCAATCCGAGCCTGTTATCGACAATCTTCATCTCCACCGCCGTGGCAATGATCCGCCCAACATAGGTACCCACGAACTGCTCGAGCTGCTTGCGGGTCGGCTCGATCACGGACAGGTCCTGCGCCGTCTGTTTTGGTTTGCGCGCCCCATACCGGCGACTGAGCAGCTGATCGATGATCTCGGCCCCGAACTGCGGCCCGGATGGCGCGAGATCCTGGTTGAAAAAAACGGCCCGCGCGAGCTGCGATTCGGGGTAGTACTCCAGTGCGCAGCCGAATCCGAAGCCGCCGCCGTTGTGACTGAGCTGGCGGACCGAGGTATCGCCGTAACGAAGATCGGATCGCGCGATGCCCAGACCATAGTTGCCGCCCAGCGAGAAGCCGTGCATCTCGCGCCATAGATCTGCCTCGAGCACGGTTCTGGGTCCGACCCTGCCTTGATTGAGATGAAACATGAGATAGGCGGCGATATCACGGGCACTGATGTACACGCCTCCGGAGGCAAGCAGCGGAATTTCCAGCGGCACGGTCGCGTGGCCCGTCTGATGGCCCACGGCGCGATCGGCGCGCCGACGGTACACGTCCGTTGCGGCCGTGCTGTCGCTCATGCCGAGCGGCTCGAAGAGCATGGTCTTGAGGCAGTTCTCGAAGGGCATCTTGCTCACGACCTGCAGGATGTATCCGGCCAGATCGACCCCCAGGTTCGAATACCGGTACCGGTCACCCACGGGGAAGCGCAGCCAGGTCCCGGAGATACTGCGCACATGGCTCGCAAAATCCGCGAATGTGGGATCGAAGTTGTTCCCGATAGGCGCCTCATGGGTAAAGCCAGCCCGATGACTCAGAAGGAGTCGCAGGGTAATGCGGCTTTCAGGCGCTGACTCGAACCGACTCTGAACGGTGAAATCCGGCACATAGGTGGTGATCGGCTCATCCAGATCGAGCAGACCGCGTTGCACCGCCAGCATGATGGCGGTGGCAGTGAAGTTCTTCGACGTCGACTCCACGTTGAAGATTGTGCTGTCGGTGACCGTGCGATTGGAACCATGATCCGTGACACCGAAGCCCTCGACCCACACGGGCTTGCCTTCATATATGAGACAGATCCCAACGCCGGGAATGTCCTCCTTGGACATGGCGGCGAGAATTGCCTTGCGCTCGTTCTCAATGAGCGGTCGAAGATCGGCCGGCGCCTCGACCTTTGAGGTATCCGGGTTGGCTTCCACCGGTTGCGGGAAGGAGGCGATGCAGGCCGCGGTGAGCCCCGCGCCGACCACGAACGAACGTCGACTGACGTCAACCATCATTCTCCCCCAATTGTCTTCAGTTGGAGGAGGGGAGTGCACGCACCGTGCCAACTCGCGTGGCTGTCGCAAGTGGTTGTCAGGGTTGCGTTAACAGCGCCGTTGCCGCCGCTGCAGCATTGTCCGCATGTCCGAAGGCGCGGACAGCGGACAGCGTCGCGGACATCTTTGTTGCTGCGACGCAGGCCCGGTCAAGCCGGAGCGAGCACGTAGCTTCTGAAGGGGTGAAAGCGACCGTCCTTGAGAACGCCCGGCGTCAGCGCCGTCAGCCGACCCTGAATGCAGATCTCCTGTTCATTGAGTTCATCGCACAATTCCTTGGCACGCCCGCAGTCCTTCATCGAGGCAATGCTGATGTGGGGGATGTACGGCAGGTCGAGCTTCAGGAAGGGCTGGAAGGGCCCGACATAAATGCGGTCGTGCAGCCGCGAGATCGCTGCATTGCCTTCATCCGGTACCAGGAAGACATAGGCGGTGTCATCCACATCGTCGGCACCCAGCATGGCATATCGGCAGGTGAAAGGGATCTGGCGGGAGGCGCGGGCGACGCCGGCAATGTGATTGAGGTACAGGTTTTCGGGCAGGTCGCGAATGCCAAAGGCCAGCGTGAAGTGAGGATCCACTGTTCCGTAGAACGGATCATGCTGCTCGCGGAATCGCTGTATCCAGCGCCGGTCATCCGCAGCGATGTCCAGAAACGCGACCGTGTAGTACTCCTGCACGAAGTCTCCTCCCATGACGAACTATCAGAGCATAGGGATGTCTGACGCGCATAAGCCAGGGGGATATCGATGCGTCCAGTCGTCCTCGAACTGTCGGCGTGGGCTGGCATGGCCATCGCAGGCATCATGGCCGCAGTCACTGCGCGCGCTGCGGACCCGCAAGCCCAGGCGCGGATGCAGCAGGTGGAAATGCAGCTGCGACCCTCTCTGCCGCAGCGTATGGCGCAGCTACATGTTCCCGGCCTCAGCGTTGCTGTGGTGCACAACGACAGGATCGATTGGGCGAAAGGATATGGCGTCGCCTGGGTTGGCGGCCCCGCCGTAACGACCGAGACGCTCTTTCAGGCCTCATCCATCAGCAAGCCGGTGACAGCGCTTGGCGTGCTCCATCTGGTGGAGGCGGGGAAGATCAACCTGGACCATCAGGCGAATGAGTACCTGAAGGACTGGAAGATACCCGACAGCCCATTCACGGCGAATTCGAAAGTCACGGTTGCTGAACTTCTGAATCACACCGCCGGCATCCACCTCGAGGGATTCCCGGGATACAGTCCCGGCGAACCGATTCCCACGCTGGCGCAGATGCTTCGGGGCGAGCCGCCCGCATTTGGACCACCCATTACCGTGGGCTCGGTACCCGGAACTGAATTCAGGTATGCCGGAGGCGGTTACGTCGTACTGCGAAAGATTCTGACGGATGTGACCGGACAGCCATTCGACCGGCTGATGCACGACACGGTCCTGATGCCCCTGGGCATGGCGCACAGCACCTTCGAGCAACCGCTGTCGACTGAACTGGCCGCGGTTGCGGCCTTGCCGCACGACACTGGGGGCAGAACCTTCAAAGGCGGAGCGCGCATTTACCCGGAGCAGGCACCGGATGGGCTGTGGACGACGGCCTCGGATCTCGGCAACTACATTCTGGCGATGCAGCGCTCCCTGAAGGGGACCGGGTTCCTGTCAAAGGACTTAGCCTTGCGCATGTTCACAGCGGGCAAGGAGCACTGGGGGTTGGGTCCGATCATCGGCAAGGACCCGCGCCATCCATACTTCCTGTTCAGCGGCGGTAACTACGGTTTCATCAGCGTCTTTGTCGCCTACGAAAACGGTGATGGCGTGGTCGTTCTGACCAATGGCGAGAAGGGCGGGGATCTTGCTCCCGAAGTCGTGCGCACGGTAGCGGGGGTCTACGGCTGGCCTGATTTCCAGCCGGTGCGGCGGCACGCCGCAGTCCTTCCAGCAGGTTCCCTGGAAGGACTTGCAGGGATTTACCGCGACTCCAACGGCAGCATGGTGGCGGTTACCCGAAAAAAGGACGCGCTGTTCCAGAGTCGGATAGGGGGTCAGGGCGGCCCTCAGCGCTTGTATGCACAATCCAGGGACAGATTTGTTTTCGACACGCAGGTCATGCAGAACTATCCGGAAACGGCTGAAATGGACGTGACATTTGCGAGGACGGCCGATGGCCGCGGCCACACCCTGAAAGAGGTCCTGGATGGCGCGACTGTCCTGGTGGCCGCGACCCGGCTTGATCCCGCCGAGGAGCAGGCATTCCTGCGGCGGCTGCGGCACATTGACCTGCGCTACAGCAAGCAGATGGCGGCGCCGGGTGGTGCGCAGGCCCTCAGGCAGGTCATTGCAGAAGTCGTGGCCGGAACGCCCGACAAGGTGCACGTCGGACCGGACATAGCCGAGGTGCTGCGGATTGATCGCATTCCCAATACACGGATATTCTCAGCCATGGGCGCGATCACCTCGGTGTCTTACCGCGGCACCGCGCCAAGCGGCTATGACACCTACCGGGTGCTGTTCGAGAAGGGGGATTGCGTCTTTCACATCCTTGTCGATGAGCACGGCGTGCTCCAGAATCTCGACGTACGCATTGACTGATCGGCATGAGGATCATCAGCCAGTGGCGTTGCAAAGCTTGGCAATCCTGGCAGGGGTGTCCGCCCTGTCTGCGCCGGCAGCAGCGTGGCTGATGGGTTCGGGTTTCGGACACAAGCAAGATCCGAGCACCCCGGCAATGAGCGATAGGCCATTGTCGGCAGATGCTTCGGTCCGTTCGACCGCTGTTCCTGTGGCCCCCCAAGTCCGATCAGTTGCGCCACAGCCGCAACCGACTGTCGCGCAAAACGAGTTCGCGGCCGATGATGACGTCGTCCTAAGACACACCGACGATCGCGCCGAACAGGGTGGGTCGGCTGATGTTGGAAAATTCGCAGCCACGTATCGAGATCTTGCCGAGCGCTTTGCCGCTGACTCCAGTACGGACACGGGAACCAGAGTGCGATCTCAGTTCCTGGAGCAATTGTCACCGGACGCGGGCGCTGAGCCGATGGCGTTGCAGCTGGAGTGTCGGCAAAGGATTTGCCGTGTGCAGTTAGCCGGTCCCGATCTCAACAAGAGCAGGACCATGGAAGAAATCACCCATCTTGGAAAGTTTCGGCAAATCGTCGGCATGGAGAGGCCCCTCAGCGGTGGGGCGACAATCTCAGACGTCTACCTGTCGATGTCGTGACGGCGTCCCTGCATTGGCGCCGGGGGACGCCAATCATTCTCCCCAGCGCCAGCGTGGAGGTTCACCCTTCCAAAGGCAAACCGCAAACAGTAGCGCGACCATCACCAGGACAAAAATCACATGCGGCAATTGCGGACGCCGCATCCCCAGCGCCGCAAGGCCGCCAAAGAACATGCCGATCCATCCCATGTAGACCAGCCAGCCCTGCCAGGTCAGTGGCATTCCCCAGCCCCAGCCGTAACGCTTCGCCGCAAACCAGTACCGAGGTCCTCCCGCGAGGCTAGGTTGCACGGCGTTTCCGCGATGATGCCGAGACCCGCTTTGCTGAATCCGGCCAGAAAAGCGCCTGGGCGACTATGACCTGTCTGCCATTGAAGGTGGCAGCCGGCGAACCGTACAACTGGTACCCAAGCTGAAGTGCCTCGCTCACCCGCCGGCAAAACGCCGCATCGTCTGGACCGGTCAGCAGGCGATAAACCGGCAATCCGTCTGGCGGCATTGAGTTCTTAGGCGAGCGTTTCATGTCCTGACGGGTCGCCTGGTCGTCAACGCGGCAATGCCGAGCCCAACGGGAATACACAGCAAGCTGGTGCCCCAGGCCTCAAGATAATGTCCACTGAGCAGAATCGAGAGCGCGGTCCGGAAGGTGGCGCCGCAGTTTCTCAGGTACCAGACCCGGTCGTACAGTCCCAGAAGTACCCATGGGGCGCCGATGAACAGTAGCAGCGACCGCATCCTGGTGGCGCGAACCATCACATGCCCCACCAACCAGGCCAGGACCACAATTGGCAACGCACCGATCAGATCCATCGCCAGCAATACCGAACCGGCGTGATCATGACGAAGCGGCGGAGCCAGCCCCGGGAGGGGCAGCGCTGCAATAAGGCCTGCGAGCAAGACAGACAGCACCGCCAGAACGATACCAACCGCAAGTGCCACCAGGGCGAACCGGAGGTACCTCATGGGCCCGCCTGACACCGGCATACCTGCAACTGGCTTTCACGGGTGAAGCCGCCGCCGGCATAGTCGCCATCGCGGCTTACCAGGTGCAATCCATTGGCCGCCAGAAGCGCCAGCAGTTCCTGCGGGAAGATCCATCGAAGGTGCAGCGGCGCTATCCAGGCATCGCGCTGCTGGGACGTGGAAATGAACCAGGTCGCGCGATTGACCTGGGTCAGCGTGTCGTAATCACTCGTTTCCTCGACGGTGAGTTCCCCATATAGCGGCGAGGTCTTGCGCATGGCTGGCACGCGCTCACCGCTCCAGAGGGATCGTCGGCTGAAGTTGGGCTTGAAGATGTCGAACGCCAAAACGCCGCCCGGCGCCAAATGCCGCCGAACGGCGGCAAAGAAGGCAGTGAACTCATGCTGCTCGCTAAGATGAAGCAGCGAGTTGCGGGCGATGAAGATCAGCGAAAACTGCTGGTGAAGATCAAAGTCGCGCATGTCGGCCTCGACCAGATCGACTCGCACGCCAGCCGCGCGCGCGCGCCGACGGGCCGCCTCCACCATCTCGGCGGAGAGGTCCAATCCGACCGCGGGCATACCCGTGGCCGCGATGGGAACGATGATCTGGCCGGTGCCACATGCGAGCTCGAGAATCCCACCGCGAGCTCGCTGCGCCAAAGCTTCGTAAAACTTCAGCTGGTTATCGGATACCGGCAGCAGTGCGTCGTAAAGGTCCGGATTCTGGTAGAGCATGGGGAGTCATTGTCACGGTAGGGTACTGGGAGGATCCGTGGCTCTTGGCGGGAGGGCGCCGCCGTTGTAACTGGGAATCACGGTGCGGATGTTCTTCAGGGAAAAGCCGATGCCGTCCACGAACTTCCACGTCACTCCCTGATCTTCCGACACGCCGATGAAATAGGCGGTCTGGGAGTAACGCTGGCCTTGAATGACCATTGTTTCCTGGTATGGAATGAAGATGTACTGCTTGCCATCACCAGAAAATGGCGAACCTGCCGCGCCCAAATCGAACCGCTCGGTCTCGCCGTGGACCAGTTTTATATTTTCAAATGAGACGTTCAGCTCGGCGCGCAGCTCCCCAGGTTCAAAACCCTGCGCCTCGAGGTTCCTGGTATAGAGCCACTTCAGTGCGCACTCGGTGTCCAGCGCCCTCATGCAGGTGGTCAGCGAATGGGCATCCCGCAGCGCGTTGGAAACGGCATCCGCGGCGAGCGCCACCGGGGCAATGCTCAGGAGTGCGGCGGCATAGAAGTATCTGAACCGGATCATGGTGCGTAGTTCCACATGCCGTCCTATTGTGCGGCGCTAACCGTGACATCCCGAAATTTCACATGCGCCGTCAGGCACGCCAGCTGCACACTGGAGGCTGAAAAGGATCCCGCAGACAAGGTGAGGGCATCCGTACCCACCGATTCGGACACCGTTCCGTCCGCATTCATGGTGATGCTGAATGGAATGTACCGGTAGGTCAGTGGTGTCATGACCAGGAGCTTCCTGGAGTCGGACAGTTTCGGGACCGAGGTGTAGATCTCAACTCTGGTGTACTCGCCGTTGACTTCCCCCTGCAATGTGACCTCGAGCGACGAGTCAGCGTTGCGCAGCCCAATGGAGGCCAGAGGCGCCCATTCGGTACCAAAGTAGGTTTTCTCGAAGTGAAAGTAGCCCCTGATGCTGACTCGCGCAGCCGGTGCTGCGGCCAGGAACTGCACGATCTGCTGTCCCCGGGAGTTGCAGTCGAAGTCATAGGGCCCGGGGCCCGGTGCAACTGCAACATCTTCGGGTGGCAAAACCGCTCCTTTGACGAGGCTGGGTCCCAGGCAAACCGCCAGCAGTGCGAGTGCGGCGCCGCGGATCACATTGCAGCCCTGAGGCTTGAAGACCCGACGGGTTGAGGCCGGGCTTGTAGCCAGCGCCGCAGGCGGTCTTCGCGGCCTGATTACCAGCTCGCCACCGCAATTCGGGCATTTGCCACCCAGTTTGACATCGGCGCAGGAGGCACAGAAGGTGCACTCGAAGGAGCAGATGCGGGCCTCCAATGACTCTGGCGGAAGGTCGCAGTCACAGCACTCACAGTTCGGCCGCAGCTCAAGCATGGTCTATTCCCTCGGCGTCAGCGCCCGCTTAGCGAGCGGCACGATAGAAATAATAGGTCGCAGTATAGGGAACGCGAACCAGCTGTGCGGCGTTTGCCGCGCCGCAGGTATCTGAAGGCGCAACGCCGCCCGCTGTTTGAACACGCTGAATGCTGGTGGTCGCGCTGAACACTCCCGATCCGGCGGTCGCTTTGGCGGTAAGAAGCAGCCAGGGAATGGCGCTCGCTTTGGGCCCCGGATCATGGGCCTTCACTTCGCCCACGACGGAGCTGCCGTCATTCGACTTCCAGGTGGGTCCGGCATAGTGCTTTCCAATGGAGTGACCGGAAAGATCCACCAGCGCAGCCTCAGGCCCCCTGAATGTCCACTCATATGTGGATGGTTGACCCGCTTTGAGCGCACATTCGTAAATCTGAACGCCCGAGGCATGGGCCTCCAGAAACAGCGCCTCTCCCGCGGGCGGCAACAGGCTTGCAGGAACTTCCGGGGCACTCAGGGGTGGCGTACTCGCGCAGCCACTGCCGGCCAGCAAGGCGATCGAGAGAGCGCAAGCAAGTCTGTTCATTCTATGGGTACCAGCCTATTTCCGGCATCCTGCCCCGCATCTGGATGCCACGGCAAGTTCACGGGTCGGCGCACCCCCGGCTTGTTGACATCCCACCCGACGAACCACCAACGCAACCGTGCAACTCCCGGAGTCCTGGTCAGCACGGCATCTATTTCCGTACTAATGACCAAGAGGTCTTTAGCGTACCTCTCCTGCTCATCTTCCGGGAAGCGCTTGGCGGGACTGGGAAATCGTGACGGATTTATCAAGATTTCCCAGGGCCTGTCGTTGTTCACCGGGCGTTTGTTCTCACGTACTGCACGAAGGAATTTTCACCCTTCAAATTCACCACGAGTACCGAAGCGCGGAACAAGTATCCGGGGTGCAATGATATGTGGCCAAATCGCTTGGACAATTGCCGAGTCATATATCTGGCAAGGTCTATGCGGGCTCTCCATCTCGGCACGAGGTTGAGGCTGAACCCAACGCGTGGCGCCTTCTTGATGCTCATCTGTGGAACGGGTCGCTCACGAAGCAAGTTGGCCCGGATGGTGGGTTGGCCGAGCCGACGATGCGGACAGTTCGAATCCGGAACCAACCCCTGGCTGACTCTGACACCCGCTAACCTGTCCCCTCGATCACCGTCCCATCCGGTGTGCGGAACTCGTTCGGATGCTCATCGTTGATCGGGTGCTTGGCAGCCAGTGCCTCGTCGACCTCGATGCCCCAGCCCGGCTTCTCGTTGATCCAGGCGTAGCCGTCCTTGATCTGGACCCGGCCCTGGAAGATGTCCTGCACGATGGGCGGGTAGTCGAAGTGCTCGTGGATGCCGAAGTTCTCATGGGTGAGATCCAGCGTCAGGTTGGTCATGTGACCCACGGGTGAATTCGGTGCGCCATGCCAGGCGAAACGCACTTCGAAGTTCTCCGCGAAGTTCGCGATCTTGCGCGCCGCGGTGAACCCTCCGATATGCGAAACATGGTGCCGCAGATAATCGATCTGGCGCGCCTGCACCAGTGGCTGCCACTCGTGCGGATTATTCCACAGTTCCCCGATGGCCATGGGCGTGGCGCACTGTTCGCGCACCAGCGCATAGTGACCGGCTTCCTCTGGGGAAAACAGGTCCTCGCAAAAGAACAGCCGGAACTGCTCGAGGTCCTTGGCGAACTGCAGGCCGCGGATCGGATCGACGATGGAGTGCGCATCCAGGCCCAGTCCGATGTTCGCCGGCATTTCCTTTCTGAAGGCTGTGAAGGCATCCAGGATCTTGCGGATCTCCTTGTCGCGGTCGAAGGCAATCGAGCCGTCGTCGAACTTGGGCTGGCCATACAGATTGTTGACCGCGCCATCACGACCGAACATGGCCACCAGCAGGAAGCGGGCGCCGCCCTGGGTCGCCTTCTGTGCGTTCTCGATCAGCTGACGGTTGGGATCCTGGGCCCCCAGGTTCACGTGCAGGTAGATGTCTGCGGCCTCGCGACACTTGCCGCCCACCAGTTGGTACACCGGCATGCCGGCCTGTCGACCCTTGATGTCCCAGAGGGCATCGCAAACGCCGCCAATGGCGCAGTTGAGGACGGCATCGTTCTTGTAATACGAGCTCATGTAGCAGATCTGCCAGATCTGCTCGATGCGATCGACGGTGCGTCCCACCACAATGGGCTTCAGGTACTGCTCGACCGCAGCGCCCACCAGCTTGGCGCGGCCGCCGGGAAAGGTGTTGGTGGCACAGCCATAGCCGTAGAGACCCGCCTGGTCGGTCTCCACTTTCACCACTGTGGAATCATTGACCCCGCCGCCGCCGATCTGGATGACGCGGATGTCGCGGACACGCGGCGCAGGCATGCCGCGGGTGGCGCGATCCACCGCCCCCTGGGCCTGCTGTTCCTTGGGCGAAGGGTCCGCCGCCGCAGCTCCCTGCGTCAGGCCCGCCAGCGCCGCGCCGCCACCCAGCATGGCCATTTTCAGGAGTTGGCGACGGCCCGATGTGTTCTCAGCTTTGCGCATGACAGCTCCCAGCCATTACTTGGCGTTCGGATCTCTCTTGACGTCGTGGTCCATGAACTCCAGCCAGAAACCCTGCGGATCCGGCACGAACATCGATCGCACCGTGGGACTGATGAAGGTCGCATCATTGGCGCGGCTCAGCGTGTGCGCCTGCATGGCATGGACGCGCTCGACGATGGTGTCGGTGTCCTTCACCATGAACAGGAAATGCGCGGTGCCGGGGTCCTGTATGAACCCCCGCTTGAAGTGGTGGTTGTGATTCTGATACTCGATGAGTTCCAGTACCACGGGCGAGCCGGGAACCATGGCTTGCGCGATACGGAACTGTCCGGGGACATCGGTGAGCTTGGCATCTGCCTGCGTACCCATCAGCGGACTCACCCAGAACTTGAGCTCCGACCCTGCAAGATCCTGGTAGAACTTGCAGGAGGCCTCGAGGTTGTCCACGACGACGGCAACGCGAGTCCCCAGAACCTTCGAATCAGCCGGTGCCGTGCTTGCGGGCGCCGGTGTCACCTGCACCAGTTCCACCGGATAACCATCCGTGTCCTTGACCATCACCGCGCGAATGCTGCCGGTCATTCCCGGCCAGCCGGAAAGCTCCACCGGCGCGCCGCCCGCGGTGATGATGGGCGCCCATTCACCCTTGAGCAGTGCCAGTGTCTTGTCGAGATCGCGGACCTCGAGTTTCAGATATGAGGCGCCAGGATCATTCAGGGCAGGGTGGTAAGGCGCGGACTTCACGCCCTTGATCTCGATGGCTTCGATGGTCATTTTGTCCGCCGCGCCGGCAGTTGCCGCCGTGCCGGGAATCGGCAGCAGCGCAACGCGGCTCGAGGATTTGTACACATCATCGTCTTCCCCAAGCTCTGCGAACACCTGCAGGCCCTTGGCCATGAAGAACGGCCGCGGCGCGGTCCGGGCACCGATCAGTTCCAGGCCGATCAGATCGGAGTAGAAATGGATCAGGGGTTGGGTATCGCCGATCTCGCGGCCCAGGTGGCCGGCACGCAGCACATCACCGGCTGGCACCATCGCAGTCGGTGGCGCATCCACTGTCGCACACGCCGCGTGCGCGGATGTCGCGGATAGACCCAGCGCCAGAGTCATCGCCACGCAGCCCGTGACGGCATACTTCTTATAGTGCGACATGTCCCGCTCCTTGAATTTGCAAAACTATTGCACACCGAACGCCAGCAAGACATTCCCCGGCGTCTCCGCGACCACACCGTATCCGGATCCCACGAACACCATGCCTGCGGCGACGGTGGCGCCGGCGGAGACGATGGAGCCCCCGTGGGCCGGCACGCCATTCACGGTCTGGAAGGGCATGGCCGTCTGATACTTCCAAAGCGTGTGGCCATCATCGGTGGACAGTGCCCAGAGGCTTCCATCCGAGCCGCCGACCAGCAGGACGCCGGGAATGGCTGTGACGGCGGCGCTATAGGACACCTTGGGATCGGTACCCGTATCCAGTGGCGCACACCACTTCTGCACACCGTCGGTGAGCGCCACCGCGCCGATTCCATTGGCGGCGCAGCCGACATAGGCATAATGGCCGTCCAGGGCACCACCCCAGATCGGTCCGCGAAAACGTGAGGGAGTTGAGCCTGACTTCACATGATCATCGCGCCAGGCCACCGCGCCCTGCTTGTCAACATCCAGCGCCAGCAGATCGCCGGGCTTCATGGAGAACACGACCAGGCTTCGACCATCCTCGAGCTGCGCCAGCATCGGTGACATGGGCACGTCCCAGTCCGGACCCAGGTGCGGCGGGCAGTTTTCTGTCTTGCCAGCCCCCGCGCAGCCGACGATGAAGGAATCTCCTGCGTAGATCTGATGGTGCCACAGCTGTTTGCCGGTCCTGAGGTCCAGCGCCATGATCGAATCCGTGGTGTCAGGCGCCGGATACGTCGACGCATCGCCCGTGCCGATGTACAACGCATGACGCAATGGATCGATGGTCGGCGTGTTCCACACCGGCACGCCGGCCGGCGCCCACTGCTGCACGCCCTGCGAGTTCTTGTGGGTGGGCTGCGGCGGCTGTGCGATGGTGTAGGTCTTCCAGATCCTCCTGCCGGTGTTGGCATTGAGCGCACTCACGCTGCCCACGGCCGTGCAGCAGGGATAATCCAGCACCCGCGCCTGGAAACCCTCCCAGGCCGAAATCGGAACGTAGAGGCGCCCCCTGTACAGTGCAGGGGCCGCGGTCACGCGCGTGGCGAAATGCTTCTCGACATGGAATTTCCAGATGCCCGCCCCGCTATGTGCATCGATGGCATAGGCATTGGCCTTCAGGTCGCCGAAATAAACTGCCAGATGCGTCCTGCCCCCCGCGCTGATGGGGCCCACGGTCATGGCATTTCGCACGCCGGCTTGTGCCCGGTACGACCAGTAGACGCAGCCGGTGGCGGCGTCCAGTGAGTACACATAGCCATTGTCCGAGCCCACGAACACGCGACCCGCGACCACTGTGGGCTGCCCGAAGGCCGAAGTGCCGCCCGGAAAACCAAATGCCCATTTGAGCTTCAGGTTGGCAACATTCGCGGCAGTCAGGCCGGCGGCCATCGCGGACTGGAAGCGATTGTTCGCGGTGCCATTGCCCCAACCGTTCCAATCCTGTTCGCGCACATCGTGCAGCGGCGGGTTGTCGCTGCAGCGGTTCTGCATGGCCGATACGTCGCCCGCCTTTTCGGAGCCCAGGAATTGCCCGGCCAGGGATTCGGCGACCCGCCTGCGGTCGACATCAGGGAGGGTATCGCCGACTGACTTCATGATCCCGGTGGTGAGCGCGGTATAGATGCGCTCAGGCGACATGGTGCGCAAGGTCGCCGGACTCGGAGCGCGCTCGTAGGCCTTGTTGCCATGGCAGGACACGCAGTGCTGCTGGAATACGGCGAAGCCCAGCTCGGTGCCGCGACGTTCCGGTGCGCTGCCATCCGCCGCGAGTGCCGCCCCTGCGGCTAGCGTGCACGTCAGCAACCCGGCCGCTGCAACGCTATGCCTGCCCGTGCCTTGATGAAACACGCCCCTTCCCCCTCGCGGTGCCCGCAAACCGGCCCACGGCAATCTTACGGCAGTTGACGCGTCAAAGGATCGTTGCCTTCGGCAGCGTCTTGGTGCTTGAATGGCCGGCGAAATCAGGGGGAGAGAATGAAAATGCGGCAACCGCGGTTCCTGCAGCTGTCCGTAGCCACAAGCCTATTTGCTGCACTGCTGATACAACCGCCGGCTGGAGCACAGCGTCCTCCCAGGGTCGACCCCGCGCCCTTGGCGAGCTTCACGCCCGAGCAGGCGGCACAGGGCAAGATCGCCTATGCCGCCCAATGCGGCAGCTGTCACGGCAAGAACCTGAGCGGCAGCGAGTTTGCGACGCCCCTGAACGGCACGGCCTTCAGTCTGAACTGGGGCGGAAAACCCGCCGATGCGCTGTTCACCTTCATACGGACCCGGATGCCACCGGCAGCCATCGGGTCCCTGACGCCGGATGCCACGGCGGGCCTCCTCGCCTACCTGCTGCAGGTCAATGGCGCCAAGGCAGGCGCGGCGCCGCTCGCGGCCGATGCCAGCACCCTGGGCGCGCTGCGAATCCCGCGCAATCCAGTCGCCAAGGCATCCCCAATGATGCCGCTGTCACCCCTGTCGCCGCCGGTGCCCAAGGTGTTCGTGCCCAATCCGCTGGATGAGTTCACGCCGGTCACTGAAGCCCTGCTGCGTGATCCGGCCGCCGGCGACTGGCTGCTATGGCGCCGAACCTACAGCGATCAGGGCTTCAGTCCCCTGCGGCAGATCACCCGACAGAACGTGGATGAGCTGCGTGTCTCCTGGGCCTGGACCCTGCCGACGGGGCGCAATGAGACGACACCGCTGGAGCATGACGGCGTGCTGTTCGTCGCCAGCTGGGGCGACAACATCCAGGCCTTGAATGCGGTCACGGGCGATCTGCTGTGGCAGTACTCGCGCGTCATGCCCAGCGACGCACGCTTCGAGGTGCGGCGAAATATCGCCCTCTACGGCGACAGGCTGTTTGCCGCAACCTCGGATGACCACCTGGTCGCGCTGGATGTGAAAACCGGTACCGTGATCTGGGATACCCCGGTCGCCGATTACCACTTGGGCTGGCAGACCACCGGGGGTCCGCTGGTGGCGAAGGGCAAAGTGCTGCTGGGGATCGTCGGCCAGGCTCCCGGCGGCGGCGCGGTCGTCGCGGTGGATGCCGAAACCGGCAAGGAAGCCTGGCGTTTCCATACCATCGCGCGGCCTGGAGAATTCGGCGGTGACAGCTGGAACGGGCTGCCGCTGGAGAAGCGCAGCGGGGCCTCGGTCTGGACGGCCGGCAGCTATGATCCGGCGTTGAATCTGGCTTTCTTTGGCGTGGGTCAGACCTACGACACGGGGCCGCTGCTGCATTCCATCAACAAGCCCGGCGTTACCCAGGACAGTCTCTACACCGACTCGACCCTGGCCCTGGACCCCGACACCGGGAAGCTGGCCTGGCATTTCCAGCATGTGCGCAACGATCAGTGGGACCTCGACTGGGCCTTCGAGCAGGAAGTGATTGATCTGCCGGTCAACGGTCAGACCCGCAAGCTCATCGTGACCGACGGCAAGATGGGCATCATCGAGGCCATGGATGCGGCCACCGGCAAATATGTGTTCTCCAAGGATCAGGGCATACAGAACGTCATCAGCGCGATTGATCCCAAGACCGGTGAAAAATCCATCAACCCGGATGTGGTGGTGGGGGATGGCAAGCCGCACACCATCTGCCCGCATCCAGGCGGCGGCCGCAACTGGAACGCGAGCTCCTACAATCCGCAAACCAAAGTCCTGTATACGCCGATGGTCGAGTCCTGCATGGACCTGATTCCGGCCGGCCCGGGTGAGCGCGGCAACCTGTCATCGGGTTACAACTGGACCATACGCCCGCGACCGGACACCGATGGCAAGTACGGCCGCATCGAAGCGCTGAATCTTGAGACCCAGCAGGTGGTGTGGAAGGAGCGCCATCGCGCCCCGGATACCACCTGCATCCTGGCCACGGCGGGCGGGGTGGTGTTCTCCGGTTCGCTGGACCGCTTTCTGCGCGCCTACGATGACACGACGGGCAAGCAGCTGTGGCAGGTGCGGATGAACGATGTGCCCAGTTCCTGTCCGATTTCCTACAGCGTCAAGGGTCGGCAATACATCGCGGTGGTCGTCGGCAACGGCGGAATTGAGAGCCAGACCTTCCCCACCATCACGCCGGAGATCCAGAACCCCCAGGAACATGCCTCATCGATCTGGGTGTTTGAACTACCGGCACGCTTGCACTAGACCGTGACCACGATCTTGCCGATCTGCTGATTGGACTCCAGGTACGCGTGCGCCTCGGCGATCTGATCCAACGTGAAGGTCCTGGCGATGACCGGCTTGAGGTGTCCTGAGGCAAGTCCCGCCTGAATGGTGTCGCGCGCCCGCTGGTAACGTTCGGGCTTGTTTGAGATGGAGGAGAATACCCAGCCACGGATGCTCAGGCCCTTCAGGGCCACCGTCCAATGCGGATAGGGCGTGGGTTGCTCGCTCAAACCGCCGTAAATGAAGAGGATGCCTTCCTCGGCGAGAGCACTGCACAGTTTCTCCACGAACGGGCCGCCGACCGGGTCGAAGGCCGCGCGCGCGCCCTTGCCGCCCGTGATGCGCATGACCTCGGCCACCACATCCGTCTCCTGCGTGGCCACCACGTGCCGGGCGCCTTGCTCGCGCAGGGCCGCTGCCTTGGTGCTGTGACGCGTGAGCGCGATGGGCACGGCACCGGCCCAGTTGGCGAGCTGGATGGCCGCCAGACCCACGCTGCTGGAGGCCGCCGGGATCAGCACGTAATCACCGATGCTGACCTTCGCCACTTCGATGATGGCGTAGGCCGTCAGGAATGCCATCCAGATGGAGCTGGCCTGCACCGGCGTGAGCCCCGGGGGCGCGGCGAACACGCTGCGTGCCGGCACGATGGCCGATTGCGCGTACACGCCATATTCGCCGAGCCGGTAGGTCGGAATCACGCACACTTGGTCCCCCGGAGCGTGCCCTTGCACGCCGGGTCCCAGCGCCTCCACCACGCCACAGGCCTCGTAGCCCATGAGCGACGGCAGCTTCGGTGCGACCAGATACTTGCCCGCGCGATAGATGGCTTCGGAACGGTTCAGTCCAATGCCCTGCACGCGGATCCGGATCTCGCCCACGCCAGGATCGCCCACGGGCAGGTCCTCGATGCGCAGCACTTCAGGTCCGCCGGTGTTATGGATACGTACGGTCTTGGTCATGAGGTAACATCCTCCCACAAATCACGGGGGTGGAGAAATGTCACAGGGCGGATTCTCGAAGGCGCGTCTGGCGCTCATGCATCGGGTGATGGCCGGCTATGTCGAGGACGGTACGGTTGCAGGCCTGGTCACGCTGCTGAGCCGGCGGGGTGAGACCGTGGTGGACACCATAGGCTGCCAGGATCTGGTACACAGGGATCCGCTGCGTCGCGATTCCATCTTCCGCATCGCCTCGATGACCAAGCCGATCACCGCCGTGGCGGCCATGATCCTGGTCGAGGAATGCAAACTCGCGCTGGATGCGCCTCTGGACCCGTATCTGCCCGAGCTTGCCACTCGTCGCGTATTGAAGCGCATCGACGGGCCCATCGAAGAGACTGAGGCCGCGGCTCGACCTCTGACGCTGCGTGACCTGCTGACCTTCCGCATGGGAATGGGGTTTCTGATGACACCGGAGTCGCAGCAGTATCCCATCCAGAAAGCGGTCAACGCGGCATTGCCCCAGGGCATCGATCCCACCCATCCATTGGGTCCGGATGAGTGGCTGCGACGGCTGGGCTCGCTGCCCCTGATGTACCAGCCGGGCACGCGCTGGCAGTATCACGTGGGTTCCGACGTGCTCGGCGTGCTGATCGCGCGCGTCGCCGGCCAGCCCTTCGAGACCTTTCTGAAGGAGCGCATCTTCGAACCCCTGGGCATGCGCGATACCGGATTTTTCGTGCCACCCGGCAAGCTCGGCCGATTCACCAGCAGCTACGCGGCAAACCCAAGTACCGGCTCTCTGGATCTGATCGATGACAGCCAGGGCAGCAAATGGAGCAAGGCGCCGGCCTTCCCGGCCGGCGGCTCGGGACTGGTCTCGACCATCGACGATTACTGCGCCTTTGGCCGAATGATGCTCAACATGGGCAAGCTTGCCGGCGAGCGCATTCTGGCGCGACCGACGATCGAGCTCATGCTCACCGATCAGATCACACCGGCGCAGAAGGCCGTCTCACTCTTTTCGCCCGGCTTCTGGGACAACCGTGGCTGGGGCCTGGGATTGTCGGTGGTCACCGGCCGTGGCACCAGCGGCATGGCACCCGGTCAGTTCGGCTGGTCCGGACTCTTCGGCACGCATTGGATATCCGACAGCGTCGAGGACCTGGTGTGCGTTCTCATGATCCAGCGCATGAACATGGGCCCGACGCGTATCCATGAGGATTTCGGCACGCTCGCCTACCAGAGTCTGGATGACTAGCTAAAGCGCTGCGCTTTGCAACTGCACCCAGTCGATGGCCTCCAGCACATAGGGAGCGAACAGGAAATCGCGGATGGCGATGATCCGCTCTCCAGACCACTCGATCAGGACGAAATGCGAAGGTCTGTCCATCGGCCCGGTACCGTCGAAGACCAGCATGGCCGGATGTCCTTCGATTGCCCCGAGGGCGAATCGCCACTTGGTCTCTTCCCCATAACGCGTGAAATAGCGGCCTATCTGGTCGCGGCCCGCCAGTTGCAGGCGGTTCACCAGATCGAGCTTCACCTCATCGGCGAGCATGGCGCGGATGGCGTCAAAATCGCCGCTGCGAAACAGCTGAACATAGGAGGTGATCTTGGCCCGGTCCGAATCCGACATCAGCGGCAGCCGCCCATCGTCGGGCGCCTGCGCGAGCCGCTGCAGCGCGGCGCGCCCGCGCTGCAGGGCCGATTTGGCGGCCGCCGGCGAGCACCCGGCGATGCCTGAAATCTCCTCGACCGAATGACCCAGAACATCCTTGAGAATCACCGCGCAGCGTTGCAGTTCAGGCAGCCTCAGAAAGGTCTGAAAGCTGATCGCGACGATGTCCGCCTCGGGCAGCGGCGCGACTTGGATATCCTCGGTGAGCGGTACGACCGTGTTGCGGGACCTGGCGCGCAGAAAGTCCAGGCTCGCGTTGTGGGCGATGCGGAACAGCCAGCCCTCAAGATGCTCCGCCTGGGCACCGTGGGCCCGCGCCTGAAGGGCCTTGAGGAGCGCATCCTGCAATACGTCCTCGCCATTGACCGCCGATCCGGTCATGCGCGCGCAGTAGCGATGCAGGCGCGGCCGCAGGGCTTTCAGGCGCTCCGCGAAATCATCACTGTTCATGCATCGAGCCCTGCGGCGCTTCCCAGACGTCGATGAGAATCCGCGACAGGGCGGCCGGTTGTGACAGGAATGGCGAGTGGCTGCTTTCCAAGCTATGGACGGTGGTCTTCCCGCCGATGGCGCCGTCAACCATGGCAATCATGTGATCCTGACCTGTCACCGGAATCGCGCGATCCTGGGTACAGCGGATGTAGTGGCGCGGCACCGTACCGAATCGTCCGGGACTGATTTCCGATGGGGCGACAGCGCCGGCGCTCGGTTCATCGCAATGAAGCTGCGATACCGCCTGGGCGAAATCCGACTCCGACACGTCGCCATAAAACGTGGCCTTGAGCAATGATCGGTAGCTTTCGCCGGTGCATCCGACATCGATCCGGGTCGCACCGATGGCGGCGGGGTCACCCACGAAGAGGCCCGGCGACAAAGCCGAAGACAGGGTTTCGTGCTGGAGCATCCCGAGCAGCGACACGCCGTTCGGCACCATGAACCCGGCAAGATAGACGATGGCGTGAAGCAGCTCCGGAACCTGCTCGGCCACCGCCGAAACCGTCATCCCGCCGGCGGAGTGCCCGACCAGGATGACCTTGCCGTCTGCGAGCAATGCAGCTTCCCTTACCAACGCAACGACCGCCTGCGTCCGCTGCCGCTGGGTCACCCCGGCGATCGGCGAGCGCTCGGTGGCGAACGCCACAGGATCGAATGGGCGAAGCGCGAGCGAGGCTGGCGCTATCGTATTGACCCCCGCGCCGGGCAGATCCAACGTCAAAGCCGCGCAGCCTTTGGCTTTGAGCAGGGGTGTCACGGCATCCCACGCGGAACGGTTGTGCCAGGCGCCGTGGATCAGCACAAAAACGGGTTTGGTGGCTGACATCGCTTGGACCCTCTCCCGTTTCATACTTCTCTGCTGTCGAAGAGGAACATTTCAAAGCCCGAATCATCGGGCGCAAAGCGCCGGCGATCGGCCCCGGCGGCTTGTCCCTCCGGGCTTGCGAATGCCGTCCTGATCGCCGCAAGGTCGTCAAATTGCAGCGTCCCGATCCGATGCACAGCGGAGGTTCCTGCCGGCATTGCAATGGGGCCGTCGCTGACCTCGTATTTCTTGAGACCCGGAAGCTTCCTGGCCAGAGGCACATGGATGTCGAAATAATGCCGGTCGAATGCCTCGACGTCGCGGGGTGTCCGATAAATCACAATCATCTGAGCCATTGCGCTTCTGCCTTGATAGTTGTGTGATGCCTACCAAGGACGACCCAAAGGGTGGAAACGGATCGCGAGCCCGCAGATTTCTTCAAGAACCTGAGGCGAATCGTGGCCCGTTCTGATCGGGTTCCCGCTCGATCGCGGCCAGCGCCCGCAGCGCCGCCTCATCCGCCCGGAGGGTCCATTGGCCGGGGCCGACCCGAGTGATGCCGTAGACCACGGTATTGGGCGTCGGGAAGCCCAGCTGAAAGCGCCGGAAATGGACCATGGCGAGGTGATCGACCTCCTCGAACCCCCATAGCTGCCAGAACAACAGCGCCATCCACATGCCATGGCCGAAGATCACCGTGCCGTCGGGCAGTGCCGGCAGCCACTGCATGCGCACCCTGGCGACACGCTCGTAGAATTCGCGGAAGGTTTCCCCGGCAGGACCGGTGCGCTGGTCAGGATCGGCCTCGCGCCAGTAGCGCGCCAGCACCTCCTCGCGTTCCGTGCAGGAACTGCCGCGCATATGCCGCGTGTCGATGGTCTCGAATTCGCGCAAGTCGTCGTAGACCAGGGGCGCGACCCGCATCCGGTCGCAGTACGGGGCAGCGGTATCCAGCGATCGTTTGAAGGGTGAGGACCAGATGGCTGGACTGCTGGCCGGCAGCAGGGCTGCCAGCGCCAGGGCCTGCCGTTCGCCGAGTTCAGTCAGCGGCACCAGCGAATTCTCAAGCGTGACACCGCCGGCATTGGCCTGGCTCTGGCCGTGGCGGATCAGGAGCAGGGTGGGGTGCGACATGCCCTCATGGTATCAAATCGGGTCCTGGCGCCGGTTTCTGGCGGCATCCATCTGTTCCATCAGCCGGGTATTGCGGGTGTAGACGGCGAGCGCCTCCACCGCGACGCCTGCGAGCCTCGCAGGTGCCGTCTCGATCAGATTCAGCAGCCACGCAAACGCAGCCTCCGAGCGGTGCAGGGACGCGGCCCGGATCAGGACGCTGCGCGGTTCGGCAGTGATCAGCTCATCCCAGGCGTCGCGCAGCAGTGCGAAAGCTTCGGGCCGGCGTGATTCACCCAGCGCCAGCGCCGCGTATTCCTGCAGCGCTGCGTCCTTACCCTTGAGATAGGTCGCAACGAAGGGCAGGGAGTGCTCAGGCGCAATGGCGAGCAGGGCGCCGAAGCACTCACCAATGACCAGCGGATCAACGTCGCCGATGTGCACCTTCAGACGCAGCACCGCCTCGGCCTCGAAGGGATTGCCGCAGGAGATGGCGCGCGCCGCTCCACAGCGCACCGGCACCTCCGGGTCGCTCAGCAATCCGGCGAGTTCTGCCACGGCGCGAACATGACCGGACGCCGCCAGCCCCATGGCGCAGCTGCAACGAAGGTCCGTGGCGGTGTCTGCGCGGCCGCCCCACACCGGTTCCAGCTGCCGGTAGCCGATGCCGCGCTGATAGAAAGCAATGTCCTGGCACTCCAGGGCCACCAGGGCGCGCGCGATGGCGCTCTTGGCCTTGCACTGCGGGTCACGCTTGACGGCGTCCTGGAGAAATCGTGCCCAGGCATTGAGCAGGTCGGGGATGAGTTCGTGCAGCAGTTTCTCGCCGCTGAGCGTCGCCGCGCGGCACACCACCAGGAAGTGGCGATCCCCGAGGCCCGTTCTCAGGGCCGCAAGCACTGCGGCGCGTGGCGCGACCGGGCTGAGCTGGTTCAGGACATCCAGCGCGGCCTGCGCCTTAGAGTCGGACGAGGCCACGCTTATGCGCGACGGCGACCGCCTCGGTGCGGCTGATGGCATCGAGTTTGGTGAGGATGGCTTTGACGTGAGTCTTGGCCGTGCCCTCGGTGATGCTGAGGCGCCGCGCGATGTCCTTGTTGCTGCGGCCCTCGGCCAGCAGCTGCAATACGCCGATTTCGCGTTGCGTGAGGCTGGGTTTGGCCATGCGCTGCAGCGCCTTGCTGGCGACCGAGGAGGAGGCATAGGGCCGGTCCTCGCTGACCGCGCGGATCGCAGAGAGAATCTCGGTGCGCGGGGAGTCCTTGAGCAGGTAGCCCTTCGCGCCTTGGCTGAGGCAGCGGAAGATGTCCTCATCGCCATCATAGGTGGTCATTACCAGCAGCCGCGCGTGCGGGTGCGCAGCCAGCACCATCGCCACCACTGCCACGCCATCGCGTTTGGGCATGCGCAGGTCCAGCACCATGACATCGGGCTGGTGTTTTTCGTAGAGCTCGGTGGCCTCCTCGCCGTCGGCGGCTTCGGCCACCACTTCCATGTCGGGTTGACGGTTGAGAATGGCCGCGAGGCCATCGCGTACCACGGGATGATCGTCGGCGAGGATGACGCGGATCTTGCGTACCGGTGCACTGAGGGCACTGGCCGGCGCGGCGCTCACGGGATGTTCCTGCGCGGCAGCCGCACGGATACGCGCGTGCCGGTTCCCTTACCGGTATCGATATGCCAGGTGCCACCGATCGCCGTGGCGCGCTCCTGCATGTTGCTCAGGCCATAGCCATGCTGCGCGCAGTCATCCGGCGAGCCTTCCATGCCCTGGCCATCATCCGCCACGGTCAGCACCCAATGCCCGGCTTCGCCCATCAGGCTGATGCGAACATGGCGCGGATGGCCGTGACGCACGGCATTGCTCACCGCCTCCTGGGCGATGCGCAACAGCGCATGTTCATGCTCGGGCGCCAGCCCCGTGGCGGGCGCCCGGCCCTCGAAGCTGCAGTCGGTGCGACCGGGTACCGAAGAGCGCTCGGCCAGCTGGCGCAGCGCCAGCTCCAGGCCACCGCTGCGGGTCTGATCCGGACGCAAAGCCATGACCGAGCGACGTGCCTCGGCGAGGCCTTCACGGGCAAGGTCGCGAATGCGTTCGGCGATCAGGCCCTGCGTGGCGCACTGCTCGGCGCCTTCAAAGTCCTCGGCCGCGGCCAGCTGCATCAGGATGCCGGTGAAGGCCTGCGCCAGGCCGTCGTGGATTTCGCGGCCGATGCGGTTGCGTTCGACCAGCACCGCGGCTTCCTTGGCCGAGTGCGCGAGCCGCATGATCTCGATGGCCAGCGTCGCCTGCTGCGCCAAGGCGACCAGCAGTTCGCTGTTCACCAGGGTTGTCGCGGCCGCGTCCTTGAAATAAAGGGTGATGAAGCCGACGTTGCGTGCGCCGAAGAGCAGCGGGAAAGCCACCATCCCGGTGTGCCCGGAGGCGCGGTGATAGTCCATCAGCCCCGGCCATTCGCTGTCTGCATCGCCCCCGAGAAGGTCGCAGAACATCGGCTGCTCGGTATTGGCAAGTTTCTCGCCCAGGGCGTTGCCGGTCGCGGGGATGCTGACGGTGAATGCCGGCGCCACCAGGTGTCCCGCCTCGACATGCGCGACGATCTCCCAGATCGCAGGCGAGTCGTGCTGGACAATGACGTTGCCGGCGGCCGCATCGAACTGTCGGGTGGCCTCGAGCAGCACGTGGCCCAGGAAATTGCGGGCATCGGGTTCCTTGGCCAGCCGCTCCAGATTGCCGCGGATGACGGCATTGGCCTTGGCCAGTTCCGCCATGCGTTGCTCGGCCGCCTGTTCACGTTCGCGCCGCACCGCCTCGATCAGCCGCTCGCGATGCAGCCCCGCGCCAATGACGCCGGCGGCGGTCTCCAGCGCGGCAACCTCCGCCGGATCGATGGCACGGCGCTGGCGGGTGTTGTCGAAACTGAGCGCGCCGAAGAAACTGTTGTCGACGAAGATCGGCACCACGGCCTTGGTCAGCGTACTGCCATCGGCTGTGCCGCCCTCGCCACCGACATGGTGCTGGGGATTCATCAGCACGCTGCGGCCGGCGCGCAGTTCGCGGCAGGTGGAGGAGATGGTGCTCTCCGGGCTGCCTTTCTTGTTCGGATTGTTCAGATAGGCGCTGATTCCCGGTGCGGCCCATTCGCCGGACACCAGCATCCACGGCGCGCCATCCGGGCCCGGCTCGGAACGTATGAGGTTGACGCGATCGGCACCGGCCGCTTCGCCCAGTTCGCGCAGCACGCCCGGTATGGCATCCATGACGTGGCTGGCTTCCAGGAGCATGCGGCTGGCGCGCGCGGAGGCCGCGAGCAGGCCCTCGCGATGCTGCAGCGACTCGCTGATCTGCGCGAACTCCGCGCACGCGTTTGCGTCATCGGCGCGCGCCGCCTCATCGGCGATATTCGCACAATCCGGGCCGCAGTCGGCGGCGCGGGCGTTGAGCCCAACGGTCATCAGACCCCCTCGTTCCAGGACTCGCATGAGTCTACCGCTGCGACGGCATGGCTGTCGTGATCCGGGCCACGGGCACCGGGGCCCCCTCCCAGCCGCCGCCTAGGGCCTTGTAGACCGCGATCAGGCTGGTCGCGGCGTCCGTGCGGCTCTGGGCGAGCTCATCCTGGGCCTGAAGTTGCGCCCGTTCGGCGTCCAGGACATCCAGGAAGCCGACCAGGCCGCCCTCGTAGCGGGCCCGGGCGATCTGCGCGGCGGTATCGCTTTCCCGGGCGGCGGCCGTCAGTTGCACCAGCCGGTCACGGGCCCGGGCATGGGTCACCAGGGCATTTTCGGTCTCCTCCAGGGCCTTGAGCACGGTCTGCTGATAGGCCGCCAGATCCGCATCGGCGCCGGCCCGGGCCCCCGCAATGCGCGCCCGGACCCGGCCTAAGTCAAATGCCGGCCAGGAGATCGACGGCCCGATCAGGAAGGTCTTGCTGGGCGAGGAGCCCAGCGCCGCAAGGTCCCCGGCAGCGAAGCCGAAATTGCCCGTGAAGGTCACCTTCGGGAAAAGGTCGCCCACCGCCACACCGATCTGCGCGGTGGAGGCGGCCAGCTGCCGCTCGGCCACGCGGATGTCGGGGCGCCGACGCAGCAGACCGGCAGGGTCGCCCACCGCCGCCATCTTCGGCAGCTCGGGCAGGTTGCCCGGGGGCGCCAGCACGGCGGCCAGTGCATCCGGCTCACGCCCGGTGAGCACACCCAGGCGGTGGATGGATTTCTCCACCGACGCGCGCAGCGGTGGAATGGTCGCAAGCGTCGTGTCCAGCTGCGCCTTGGCGCGCGAGGTATCCAGTTCGGTGCCGCGGCCGGCATCCAGCAGCGAGTTGGTCAGGTCCACCGTCTGCTGCTGGTTGATGGCATTGCGCTGCAGGACGGCGAGTTCAGCCTGTTCGCCGCGCAGTTCGAAATAGGTGCGAGCGACTTCCGCCGTCACACTGACCTGGGCATCGCGCAGCGTCGCCTCCTGGCCTTCAACCTGTGCCCGGGCCGCCTCGACGCCGCGGCGCACGCGCCCGAAGAGGTCGAGTTCCCAGGTCGCATCGAAGCCCGCGTTGTAGTAGCTCTCCTGCAAGGTGCCCTCGCCGAAGCTTTCAACGGCGGGATACTGCTGGCGCGTATACCCGGCGCCGCTGGTGACCGTGGGCAGCAGGTCGAGCTTGGCCTGGGTACGCAGCGCCCGGGCCTGTTGCAGATGGGCCAGCGCAATGCGCAGATCATGATTGGCGGCCAGTGCCTCGATCACCAGGCCGTTCAGCAGGTCATCGTTGAACTGTCCCCAGAACGGACCCACGGTGTCGTCGGTGGAATAGACGGCAGGCTCGGCCTCGACGAAGGACGGTGCCGTCTGCACCGTGGGCCGGTGATAGTCAGGCCCCACCGCGCAGGCCGCCAGGGTCGCGGCAACGATCAGGGGAATGAGCTTCGGGATGAGCTTAAGCACCGTGCACCTCCGGATTCGAACCGATGGCCAGCGGCGCGCGCTGCGTCACTGCGGCGGGCAATCGTGGCTGACGGTCGGTGAGCCGGCGGATCAGTACGTAGAACACCGGCGTCAGCAGCAGGCCAAAGGAGGTCACGCCGAGCATGCCGGCGAACACCGTCACCCCCATGGCGTGCCGAACTTCGGCGCCGGCCCCCTGTGCCAGCACCAGCGGGATCACTCCCATGATGAAGGCGAAGGAGGTCATGAGGATGGGGCGCAGTCGCAGGCGCGCGGCTTCGAGCACCGCCGAGCGCGCGTCCATGCCGCGATCCTCCTGCAGATGCCTGGCGAACTCGATGATGAGGATGGCGTTCTTGCACGCCAGGCCCACCAGTACCAGAAGGCCGATCTGCGTGAACACGTTGTTATCGCCGTGATCCAGATACACACCGGTGATGCCGGCCAGCAGGCACATGGGCACGATGAGGATGATGGCCAGCGGCAGCGTCAGGCTCTCGTACTGCGCCGCCAGCACCAGGAACACGAACAGCACGCACAGCGGGAAGATGATGGTCGCCGTGTTGCCGGAGATCAGCTGCTGGTAGGCGAGGTCGGTCCACTCGAAGGTCATGCCGCGCGGCAGGTTGGCCTTGAGAATGCCGGCGAGGGCTTCCTGGGCCTGGTCGGTGCTGTAGCCTGGCGCGGGACCGGCGTTGATGTCCGCGGAGCGATAGGCGTTGTAGCGCTGGGCGGCGTCCGGTCCGAAGGTCGGGGTGACGTTCAGCAGCGAGCCCAGCGGCACCATGGCACCCTCCGCATTGCGGGTCTTGAGCGTGCGGATGTCCTCCGCCTGCGCGCGGAACGGGCCGTCCGCCTGGGCCATGACCTGGAAGGTGCGACCGAAGCGATTGAAGTCGTTCACATAGGTGGAGCCCATGTAGGTCTGCAAGGTATCGAACACATCCGAGAGCTTCACGCCCTGCTGCTTCACCTTGTCGCGATCCACATTGACGTCCAGCTGCGGCACGTTGATCTGGTAGGTGCTGAGCAGTCCTGCCAGTTGCGGGGCCTTCGCAGCCTTCCCCAGGGCATCCTGAACGGCCGCGTACAGTGCTTCAGGCCCCGCATCGCCGCGGTCCTCCACCTGCGCCTTGAAGCCGCCGAGGGATCCCAGGCCCAGCACCGGTGGGGGCGTGAAAACCACCACATAGGCATCCTGGATGCTGGCAAGCTGCGCGTTCAGGCGCGCTGCAATGGCCTTGCCGGTCAGCCCCTTACGCTGGGCGGCCGGGGTCAGTGCGAAAAATGCAATGCCGGAACTGGAACTTTGAGTCCAGCCGTTCACCGACATACCGGCGAATTCCACCGCGTCCTGCACACCGGGTGTCTTCAATCCGATCTCGGACATGCGCCGCACCACCGCTTCGGTGCGGTCGATCGTCGCGGCGGGTGGCAGCTGCGCCACGGCGATCAGGTACTGCTTGTCCTGGTCGGGAATGAAGCCGCCGGGGACGGCGTTGAAGCCGGCCCAGGTGAGGACGATCAATCCGCCGTAGACCAGCAGCGCGATGCTGCTGCGCCGGATGGTCGCCGTCACCGCCCGTGAGTAGCCATTGCCCGCCGCGGCGAAGGCCTTGTTGAAGCGCCTAAAGAATCGCCCGAGGATCTGCTCCATCCAGCGGGCGAAAAGGTCGGGTCTGGCACCATGGGGTTTGAGCAGCACGGCTGCCAGGGCGGGGGACAAGGTCAAAGAGTTGAAAGCCGAGATCACAGTGGAGATCGCGATCGTGAGTGCGAACTGGCGATAGAACTCCCCGGTCAGGCCGCTGATGAAGGCCACCGGCCCGAACACCGCCACCAGCACCAGAGTGATGGCGATGATGGGGCGACTGACTTCGCGCATCGCCATGCGCGCGGCCTGCTTGGGGGACTCGCCTGCGGCGATATGCCGTTCCACGTTTTCGACCACGACGATGGCATCGTCGACCACGATGCCGATGGCCAGCACCAGGCCGAACAGCGACAGGGTGTTGATGGAGAAGCCGAACGCGAGCAGCACCGCGAAGGTGCCGATGATCGACACTGGCACCGCGACCAGCGGGATCAGCGAGGCGCGCCAGGTCTGCAGGAAGACGATGACGACGATCACCACCAGCGCGATGGCCTCCAGCAGGGTGTGCAGCACCGCCTCGATGGACTGGCGCACGAACTGGGTCGGATCGTAAGCGATGCGGTAGTCGAGGCCATCCGGGAAGTCCTTCTTCAGTTCTTCCATGGTCTTGCGCACATCAGCCGAGAGCTGCAGCGCATTGGCACCGGGGGCCTGCATGATCGGCAGCGCAATGGCATTCTGGTTGTTCAGCATGCTGCGCATGCCGTAGTCCTGGGCGCCCATCTCCACGCGCGCCAGATCACCCAAGCGCACCAGTTCGCCGTTGGCGCCGGTCTTGACGATGATGGCGCGGAACTGTTCCTCGGTGGTGAGGCGGCCCGCCGCATTCAGCGCGACCTGGAACTCGGTGCCCTTGGCGGGCGGCGCGCCCAGCTGCCCCGCGGCCACATCCACGTTCTGCTCGCGGATGGCGGTGACGACATCGCTCGCCGTGAGATTGCGCACGGCGAGTTTTTCCGGATCCAGCCAGATGCGCATGGCGTAATCGCCGCCACCGAACACCTGGACCTGGCCCATGCCGGGCAGGCGCGCCAGCACATCACGGACATTCAGCGTTGCGTAGTTGCGCAGGTACAGCGCATCGTAGCGGTTATCCGGTGAGATCAGGTTCACCAGCATGGTCAGATCCGAGGAGCTCTTGACCGTCGTGACACCGAGGTCACGCACTTCTTCGGGCAGGCGCGGCAGGGCCTGCGCGACGCGGTTCTGCACCTGCACCTGGGCGCGGTCGACATCGGCGCCGAGCTTGAAGGTCACGGTCAGGCTCAGCGTGCCGTTCATGGTCGAGGTGGAGGACATGTACAGCATGTCATCGACGCCCACGATGGCCTGTTCCAGCGGGGCGGCCACAGTGTCGGCGATCACCTTGGGGTTTGCCCCCGGGTAATTGGCGCTCACGACGATCGAGGGCGGCACCACTTCCGGGTACTCCCCGACGGGCAGCCTGATCAGCGCCAGTGCTCCTGCGATGGTGATGAAGGTGGAGATGACGGCCGCGAATATCGGCCGTTCGATGAAGAATTCGGAAATTTTCATGGCGTGCCTCGGGGCGTTAGCGGTCGTTGCGCGCAACCAGGCCCGGTGCCGCAGGGGCGGCTTTGAGGTTTTCCTCGCCCATCGCGACCCGCTGCGGGGTGATGGTCATGCCCGGACGCACATGCTGCAGGCCGTTGACCACAATGGTGTCACCGACGTTCAGGCCCTCGCGCACCACCCGCAGACCATCGACAACCGGACCGAGCTTCACCTGGCGGTACTCGATGGTGTTGTCGGCGCCCACGCGCAGCACGTACTTGAGCCCCTGATCCGTGCCGACCGCGCTCTCATTGATCAGCAATGCCGGGAAGGTCTTGGCCCCCGTGACCTTCACCCGCGCGAACATGCCGGGGGTGAACTGGCGATCGTGATTGTCAAGCCGCCCACGGACGCGGACGGTGCCGGTGGCCGCATCGATTTCATTGTCCACGAAGGCGATGGCGCCCTGGTGCGGATAGCCCTCTTCATTGGCGAGGCCGACGAAGACCGGATGCGTGGCCTCCGCCTCACCGCCGCTGCGGGCGTAGTTCATGAAGCTGAGGAAGCCCTGCTCATCGCCCTGGAAGCTGACATAGATGGGATCCACGGACACCACGGTGGTCAGAAGCGTCTGGCCGCTGGTCACCAGGTTCCCGGCGGTGATTTCAGCGCGGCTGACCACCCCGTTGATGGGCGCCGTGACGCGCGTGAAACTCACGTTGAGCGCCGCAGTGTCGACCGCGGCCGCGGCGCCGGCGACATTGGCATTGGCCTGCTGCAGGGCCGCGTCGCGACTCTCGAGCTCTTCGCGCGAAATGGCATGTGCCGCCAGGAGCTTGTTGGCGCGATCCTGCTCGGAGATGGCCAGGGTCAGCTGCGAGCGGGCCTGCGCCAGCTGCGCCTGGGCCTGCTTCAACGCCGCCTCGTAGGGCCGCGGATCAATGATGAACAGCACTTCACCCTTGCTGACTTCGCGCCCCTGGACGAAATTCACCGAGGCGATGTAGCCGGAGACGCGCGGCCGGATCTCCACCCGATCCACGGCCTCGAAGCGGCCGGTGAACTCATCGAAGTCCGAGATCTGCCGCGACACCACCGTGGCCACGGAGACGGCCGGGGCAGGCGCAGCGGCCGCCGGGGTCGCGGTGACACCGGGCGTGCAACCGGCGAGCTGCACCACGATGGCCAGGGCAAAAACGACGGCGGCGAACCAAATGGAAATCGAATGGCGACTCATGGCGAACTCCCCGTACTCAATGACTCTCTGTCTGTTTTCACAGCCAGTGCTGATGGGTCACATCATCCGGTCCGGGGCGCCCATTGAACATTCACCCCATGCCCTAGGAAAAAGGTCCCCAGGTGGGGGCCTGCGTCTACCCCTTTTGAGAGAGGCCGTAACATACTGGTAACGCAATGAAACATCCGGGCGAGATTGAGGTGGTGGTGCTGGGCGCGGGCGCGGCAGGTCTCGCGGCCGCCCGTGCGCTGGCCGAGGGCGGCAAAAAGGTCGTGATTCTGGAGGCGCGATCGCGCATCGGCGGTCGGATCCACACGCAACGGGTGCCGGCAAGGGACGCAGACCCGCTGCCGGTGGAACTGGGCGCGGAGTTCGTCCACGGCTTGCCGCAGTCCACCTGCAAGCTGCTGCAGGAGGCGAACCTGCAGACCCAGGAACTTGACGGGTCCCGGCTTTATTTCGATGCCGGCAAGCTGACATCCGCAAGACGCGTCGAGAACGATCCCAGCAAGGTGCTCGAAGACCTGATCACCTGGTTCATGATGCAGCCCGAAGGCACCGATGAGACTTTCGCCGAGTATCTGGTGCGCGCCCACATCGGTGGAGCCGCGGCGCAGCGCGCGTGCGCCTACGTCGAGGGTTTCAATGCGGCCGATCGCAACCGCATCGGCATCGCTGCGCTGGTGCGGCAACAGCAAGCCGAAGACGCCATTGACGCAGACCGACTGTTCCATGTCTGTGCAGGCTACGGGGCGCTACCGGCCTATCTGCTGGATCGCATTCGCGCCGCCGGCGGCCAGCTGCTGCTCGACCACCAAGTGCAACGCATCGACTGGGCGGCCCACACCGTCCAGCTATCGGGCACCGGGCCCGCTGGCGCAAACTTCAAACTTACGGCGAAGCAGTGCGTCATCACGGTGCCGTTGGGCGTCCTGCAGGCCGCGCTTCAGTTCTCGCCCGAGCCCGCAGAAGCCTTGCAGGCCGCGTCCCGGCTGGCATTCGGGCATGTACTGCGCACCAGCCTGCTGTTCGACGCAAAATATTGGCCCGAGGATCTGAGCTTTCTTTATGCACCGCAGGAACCATTGCCGACCTGGTGGACGCCAATGCCCAACCCTGCACCGCTGATAACGGCCTGGGCGGGCGGTACGCGCGCGTGCGAGCTCATGCGCCGCCTGGACTCAGCGAACCTCCCCGCGGCGCTGGCAGAGCAGGCCTTGGAGGCTTTGTCGCACATCGTGGAGGTGCCGAAAGCGAGGCTCAAGGCGGCCCTGATCAGCCATCACTGCCACGACTGGACGCGCGATCCGCATTGCCGCGGCGCCTATAGTTATGCCCCTGCGGGGGCCCTCGAGGCCTCGTCCATATTGTCCACGCCCATTGGCGATACGCTCTTCTTTGCCGGTGAGCACACCGATGTCACCGGCCACTGGGGCACGGTGCATGGTGCACTGGGAACCGGACAGCGGGCCGCGCAGCAGCTGCAGATGGCGCATCTGTAGGAAAAATCTCACGCCGTAAATGTCCGATCGGCGCCGAGCAAAGATAAGGCGACGGTTGCGATAATTCGGCATGGACCATCGTTGGGGAAACAGGGTTGCCATGGATCTTCCGATCCGGGTCATGCACCCCGGCATGTCCCGGTGCGAGTCCGGTCGGCTCAGCAATATCAGCCTGGGCGGCGCACTGCTCGTGAGCCCGTTGGACTCTAGCATTGGGTCGCGCCTGCAGGTATCCATCAGCCGCAGTGCTGGCGCGATCTCCTATGATTGCGTCATCGATGCGTATCTGGTGCGCCGCTCGGGCGCAGTGATGGGCGTCGAGTGGGCGGAATTTGCCCCCATCGATGTAATCGACCTGGTCAGGGCCGCCCCTTATGACCACTCGGAGGCGGTGGCGGCGTAACAGCGGAATTTGTGGTTCGAATAGGGGCAAAGGACTAGAATTTGCCGGGTAGGCTCTGGAGGAATTCCCATGCTTATCCGCATTCTGGTTCCAATGGCGATCATCGGCCTCTTGGCCTGCGGTGGCGCCGAAGCGGTGGCTCCGAGCCAACCCGCGGTCTGGGTGCAGCGTGAGCTGCGCTTCGTGGGCCCCGACTACCTCAGTCCGGAAATCAGGGACAGTGGCGAGCCACTGGCGCTGACACCCACCAGCAACGAACAGCTCTATACGCAAGTCGTGTTCGTGCTGCGGCAGCTTGGCGCACGCTCCATCATCCGTGACATGCGCGGCTGCTGGCGGGCGGGAGCTCGTCCGTGCGTGGCCATGACGTTCAAGGTACTGGCCCCCAACGGCGCCGACGGAGCGGCCGGGGAATCGCCGATTGATGCCCACTGGCAGCCCGTTCAAATGGGCGGGGATTGCGCGTTGCTGCAGGAGGCCACAAGAACGATCGTGCCCTTGTTTTCGGCCAAGAATATCAAGCTCATCCCCGTGTCGACCTGCGAGAAGATCAACGTGGGCCTGCGCGCCGACGTACTGAAGCCTTCTCAGGAGGAGGTCGCGGCGCGCTAGTGCCGTTACTGCTCGCTGTCGAGGTGCTGCAGAGCGGCCTGCGGATAGCGGCCGCCGGCCGCGGCATCGGCCGGAATGGCCTCCGACAGCGCTTCCAGATGCTCGGCGGTCAATTGCAGAGACACCGCTCCCAGGGCCTCGGTGAGCTGCTTGCGGGTCCGTGACCCGACCAGTGGAATGATGTCCGTGCCCTGAGCGGCCACCCAGGCGATGGCCACCTGCGCGACACTGGCGCCGATACTCGAGGCGATCGCGCGCAGTTTTTCGACCAGCGCCAGATTGGCACTGAGATTCTGACCCTGGAAACGCGGACTGAAGGCACGGAAATCCTTGCCGCTGGCTGAACCGGCGGTCCAGTGGCCGCTGATCAGTCCGCGCGACAGAACCCCGTAGGCGGTGATGTCGATACCCAGCTCACGGCAGGTGGGCAGGATCTGCGCCTCGATGCCGCGCGAGATCAGCGAGTATTCGATCTGAAGGTCGCTGATGGGATGCACGGCGGCGGCACGGCGCAGCGTTGCCGCGCCGACTTCGGACAGCCCGACCTGCCGTACGTAACCCTCCTTGATGAGTGCGGCGATCGCGCCAACCGTCTCCTCGATGGGAACTCCCGGATCAAGCCGCGCGGGGCGGTAGATGTCGATGTAGTCGGTGCCCAGCCGCTGCAGCGAGTAGGTGAGGAAATTGCGGATCGCGGCAGGGCGGCTGTCGTACCCCAGCCATGCCCCGTCCGGTCCGCGAAGCGCCCCGAATTTGACACTGATCTGAACCTGTTCGCGTGACCGTCCGACCAGCGCATCGCGGATCAGAAGCTCATTGTGCCCCATGCCGTAGAAGTCACCGGTATCCAGCAGGGTGATGCCGGCTGCCAGCGCAGCATGGATGGTGGCGATGCTTTCCGCGCGATCGGCGGGCCCATACATGCCCGACATGCCCATGCAACCCAGGCCCAGAAATCTGTTCATGACTTGAGGGTATTCATGTGCGGCGTACGCGTGGATCGGCATTACACCAATGACTTGTTGAACCAGAACAGCAGCCGCGACCAGGCCTTCTCCGCCGAATCATGGTCATAGACGCCAGAATCCGGCGGACACCAGCCGTGCTTGGTGCCCTCATAGACCTGCACCTCGTGCGGTAGGCCGGCCGCGGTGAAGGCGGCCTCGAGGGTGTCCTTGGCCTTCGGATCCTGCATGTCATCGCTGGCGGCTATGGCGATCAGCGCGCTGGCCTTCATCTTGGGGATCAGCAGGTGCGGGCTGTCCGGCGAGGATGTCGCAAGCGCAGCACCGTGGAAAGTCGCGATGGCGCCGACCCGATCCGGGAACTGCGCAGCAAGCCGGAAAGTGAACGGGCCGCCCATGCAATAGCCCGTCGTCCCCAGCTTTTTCTTCTTGTCGACGGAGTGCTGCTGGTCAAGCCAGGGAACGAACGCCGCCCCATCGGTGGCCGCGGTGGCCGGGGTCAGCGATCCCATCATGCTGGTGAGCATCGCGCGCGTGGTGGCATCGAAGGTGGTGGTGGTCGAGGTCGGCGCCTTCTTGATGCGGTAGAAGGGGTTGATCACGAGTACCGAGTAGCCGGACTCGGCCAGGCGCTTGGCCATGTCCTTGAAGGCAGGGCGCAGGCCGAAAATGTCGGGCCAGATGAGAACTGCAGGATGCCTGCCCTTGGCGGGATGCACGAAATAGGCATCGCAGGTGCCATCGGGCGTCTTGATCTCGACATCGGCGCCCGTGGTCTCAGCGGCATAGGCGCCGGCCGGCACCAGTGACACGAGGCCCGCGCCCAGCGAAACCGCCCCGAACTCCCGCCGCGACAGAGTCGCGCGGCGCTGGTAGGACACCATGGCATCGAAATCGTCTTGCTCGCACATCCTAGCTCTCCTGTTGACCGCAGCGTGGGGGCCGAACGCAGAGTCTGGCGTTGCGTTGGCAACCGCGCAAGTCATACAGTCAGCGCCAGGACGAGGGGGGAGCTTTCATGATTAGGTGTTCAAAGCTGATCGGGCCCTGGTTGGCCGCCGTGCTGTTGCAGTGCGCCGCAGCCCAGGCCGCCGGTCCTGCGGCCGTGGATGCCGCCCGTCTGGGCAAAGCAGCTTCCGAGCCCGGTCAATGGTTGACCGTGGGTCGAACCACGGACGAGCAGCGCTACAGCCCGCTCAAGCAGATCAACACCGACAATGTGAAGCAGCTGTCCCTGGCCTGGTACCTGGACTTCGACAGCAACCGCGGCCAGGAGGCGACTCCGCTGGCCATCGACGGCGTGCTGTATTTTTCGACGGCCTGGAGCAAGGTCAAGGCAGTGGATGCGCGCACCGGCAAGTTGCTGTGGGCCTATGACCCCAAGGTGCCGGGCGAGTTTGCCGGGCGTGGTTGCTGTGACCTCGTCAATCGCGGCGTGGCCGCCTGGAAGGGCCGCATCTATGTGTCAACCTACGACGGCCGACTGGTGGCCCTGGACGCCGGAACCGGCGCGGTCGTGTGGAGCACTCTGACTCTGGATCATGACAAGCCGGTGACCAGCACCGGCGCACCGCGCATCGCCAATGGCAAGGTCATCATCGGCAACGCCGGTGCTGAATTCGGCGTGCGCGGCTACATCTCCGCCTATGACGCCGAGACCGGCAGGCAGCTGTGGCGCTTCTACACGGTGCCGGGCAATCCGGCCGACGGCCAGGAGCCCGACTATCTCAATGCCGCTGCGAGCACCTGGAATGGTGACTTCTGGAAGTGGGGCGGCGGCGGCACGGTGTGGGACGGCATAGTCTATGACTCTCGTCTGAACCTGCTGTACATCGGCACCGGCAACGGCTCACCCTGGAATCGCCAGTACCGCGGCGCGGGCGGCGGCGACAATCTGTACATCGCCTCCATCATCGCGGTGAATCCGGATACCGGCCAGTATGTCTGGCATTACCAGGAAACCCCCGGCGATGAGTGGGACTACGATGCGACCTCGCCCCTGATGCTGGCCGACCTGAAGATCGACGGCCGCTCGCGACGGGTGCTGATGCAGGCCTCAAAGAACGGCATCTACTACGTACTGGATGCCAGGACCGGCAAGCTCATATCGGCCAGGAACTTCGTTCCTGTGAGCTGGACCACCGGCATCGATCAGCTGAGCGGCAAGCCGAAGATGACCGATGTCGACCGTTACGAAATCACACGCAAGATCGCGATCGTGCAGCCCGGTGGCCAGGGCGCGCATGCCTGGCATCCCTTCTCCTACGATCCGCAGACCGGCCTTGCGTATTTTTCGGTCATCCAGACCAGCGGGCTGATGAAGGCTGCCGACGCCTTCAACGGCAAACCAATGTCCTCGATAACGGGTCTGGCAACAGGGTTGCCGCCGTCGACCTACGAGGACCAGCATTCCAGTGCGCCACGAACTGCGAGTTCGCAACTGATCGCCTGGGATCCGATAAAGCAGAGCGAAGTATGGCGCACGCCCCCCCACGGCAGCATCGGCGATGGCGTACTGTCGACGGCCGGAGGCCTGGTTTTCCAGGGTACGAACAAAGGGCAGTTCATCGCCTACCGCGCGGATAACGGCCAGCCACTGTGGACCTTCGAGGCGCAGACCGGCGTGGTGGCCGCCGCCTCCACCTTCGAAGTGGACGGCCAGGAGTACGTGGCCGTGGAGGCAGGCTATGGACTGGTGCCCTATGGAATGAGCAATCAGTCGCGACTGCTGGCGTTCAAACTGAACGGCAGCGCAAGCCTGCCGCCGGCGCCACCACCGCCGCCACCGAGGGTCCTGAACCCACCGCCCTCGACAGCCTCGAAGGAAGTCATCGCCGCCGGTCAACAGGCCTTCGCCGATCATTGCGCCATGTGCCACGACACCTCCTATGCCAACCGCGGCGCCTTCCCGGATCTGCGCTATTCGCCCGCGATCGGCACTGCCGAGGTGATGCGGACCATCGTGATCGATGGCGCCATGCAGGACGGCGGCATGGCCTCCTTCAAGGGCAAGGTGAGCCCCGAGGAACTGGAGAGCATCCGCGCCTACCTCATCGATCGCGCCAATCAGGCCAAGGCGGCGCTGGCAGCGGCAGCGACGCGGCCATAGGCATGCGCGGGGCCGCCCTCTTGGCGAGCTGGCAGCATCCCTACATGTGGGTGTAGCGGACCAGCCGACCCGATATCAAAAGCGCGGAGAAGCTCAAGAGCAGTAGCCAACCAAAGCCGGCGATGAGAAACGGCGGTGTGTGCGAATCAATCTGGTATCCCCTTTGGGTGGTTCCAAAGGTGATGTCGTCGATCTGTCGTGCAAAGAATATCAGTCCGGCCGCGGCACCATCGCAGATGAGCACCGCCCACACCAAGTCGCTATTCGGCAGCGCGCGCCAAAGATCGGCGAGAAATATGAGTAAGACGACCCATCGACTTGACGGGAATATCACTTGGCGCCCAACGTCGAAATCGAGCGGCGTGTCGCATCACTGCGGCGAACGATCATCTCACTCGCTTCAGGAGGCGAATGGTCACGCGCTCTCCTGCGGCCTTGCCAAGGCTGGCGCGCAGCTCTGCCTTGATGGGCAGCTTATGGGTTCCATCGCCGAGGGCCATGAATGAGCTCTGGAACGGAATTCCATCGATCGTGGCTTTGACCTTTACAAGACCTCTGGTCTTGAAATATTCAGCGGAGCCCGGCATCACAACGTAGGTCCAGCCGCCTTTTTTCGGGCTAATCTGCAACTGGGCACTGAAGCGCTTGTTGAGCGTGATCATGAGCAGGCTCCGGGAGGCACCGATGTCCGTGCAGTTGAACTGCGTTCACAGACAGATTGGCAGAAAGTCGCCGGCGATGGCCGTGATCCTGCCGTTGTCGGCACTCCATAGAATCGTCCAACTTGACTTGCAAAGAAACTGATCGGCACTGTAATCCGCGGCGGATCTGAATCGGGCCGGCGGCGGATAATGCAGCGACATGGCAATCCCATCCCGGACCTGGAAACCTTCCTTCCCAAGCTCGGTCAGCAGTTGCTGTTCGTCCGAGCCAATCGGAAATCGATCCTGCACGCGTCGGTCAAAATCGGAGCGTGCGTCGGTGGACCCGAGGTCCCGCCCAATGGGCGGCGTCCGATCGGCACAGGAGGAGAGGCAGGATGTGAGCAGGAGCGCGAAAGTGATCGGGCGCAGCCCCGCGAATCCTGGGCAGAGGGGCAGTCCGGTGGAACCAAAGTCAGGCCGTTGTGGACGCTCACCGGGCCGCATTCGCCTTTCCATGTTCCACACCACCAGCGGCTATCAGCAACAGGTGAATGACGATCAGGACGACCAGTAGCGCCATTGCCTCGATGTCGGCCTGTTGAGGAGCCGGCCCGTTCTCACCGTACCAGCGCCCGGAGACGAACAGGACGAGAAAAGCGACCAGGGTAGCGGCCCATCCAAGAATGGCCAGATATGCAAACCAACAGCTGGAACCAGGTCTATTGCGCCTGCGGCGGCGGATTGAGAGCGCTGCGTCAATGGGTAACAGCAGCCACAAAAGCATGAGCAGGACGCCGAGTACCTGGGCCAAACCTGAAGCGGCTTCAAAGGACATAACTGATCATTGGCCATCTGGCGGCTGCCAAAGTTCCACTTTGTTGCCTTCCGGATCGATGACCCAACCAAACTTTCCGTACTCGGAGTCGTCAGTCTTTTCCAGAACGTTGCAGCCTTCTTCGCGCAGGACTCTAAGCAGAGAAGGGAGATCCTCTACCCGGTAGTTCACCATGAAAGACGCAGTGCTGGGTGCCAAGTGCTCACTTGGCGTCGCAACGATGCTCCAGGCGGTAGTTCCGGCAACCGGCTTATCGTTGCCGTCGGTCCATTTGAATGCCGTGCCACCCCATTCCTGCACATCAATTCCCAGGTGTCGCTGGTACCAGGCCTGTAGGCCCGGAGCATCCTTGGCCTTGAAGAAGATGCCCCCGATGCCAGTGACTCGCTTCATGGAATTTCCGAGGGGCTAGTTCTTGTCCCCGGTTGAGCATATCTCGACGCGATTGCCGTCAGGGTCAAGCGTCACCGCCTCATAGTAGCCATCGCCGGTGCGGCGCGGCCCGTCGAGGATTGTAATGCCCTCATCACGCATTCTTCGAGCCAGTTCATCCACTTGTTGAGCGGAGCCCACGGCAACGGCGAAATGGGCCAAGCCTAAGGTCTGGGTTGCGGAATGTCGGGCTGATAGCGATAGCGAAACGGTCGTCATGATTTCAAGGCGAGCGCCATCGGTGAAGCTGAGGAAACAGGATTCGAAGCCTTTTGCCGCATTGACATAGCGAGGGCCGGCCTTGGCGCCAAAATAGCAGCAGTAGAATCTCTCCAATCTGGCGAGGTCCCCGGTCCACAGCGCGACGTGCTCTATGCGCACGGCTGGACGCCAAACATCAAGGCTGGGCGGTGCGCCCTGACCTTACAAGTCGAGCACATGCTGGGTCTGCGCACTGATCAATGGGAGCAAACGCGAATCTTCCAGCGCCGCCGTGCGGTGTCCGATGCCGGCAAGATAGTCCCGGTTCGAAGCGAACGACAAGAATGATGCGATGCTCGTTTGTCGGACGAGCATTGCTGCATCCCAGCGCTCATCGGCTGGACCAATGAGAAAGTCGCCGCCGCGGCCATAGAATAGTAACTCGCCGCCCGAAGCCTGGAGATATGGCAGGGTATGCTCCATGTATAGGCGGTACGCCTCCTCACCAGATATAGGCCACCTGGGCATCAATGCCGGCTCGGCGGAATAGTCGGCAACGGTTCGGAATCGAAGCAGGTTCAGCATTACGACACTGCCGATGATGTTGCGACTGAAGAAGGCCTGCCCTTGTTCCTGCGTCGGATTCAGATATGGCTGAGTTGTCAAAATGGCCCCTAAAAATCTGACGCCAGAGTTCAGTGGCGCGGCAGGCGCCTGAAGTTGAGCGAAACCGTTCTCAGGCTCGCTCCCGTCGCTGAATGCTCTTCAGCCCGAGAACAATTAATACAAAGGCAACGCACAGCGAAATTGACAGGCACAAGTCCAGCGTCTGCGGTGGCAATACCAGAAAGTATCCTTGACCCTTGATCAGTGCAGAAAAGCTCGAAACGCAGAATGGCATGAGAAACAGCCGGAATGTCTGCCAGCCGCTCGGCTTATGCGAGCCCCGATTTTGGACGCTCAGCAATAGGCCACAGCCAACGATGCCGCTAATTCCCAGTGAGCTGAGCCAAAGCCCGGGAGACGCGTCGAAATGGGCCGCAACCGTGACTAAATACCAAATGAAGTAGCACCACAACACTATCTTGCCTGGAGCAAGCTCGGACATGTATCCCAACGGAAAGGGCAGGCGCACCATGGTTCGCAGCGGTCTAAGGCCAAAGGGAGTGGACGCGGCACCCGATCATTGTGCTCATGGCGCGCTCGCTCGATGGAAGGTTAGGCCGCATCTTCATGCGCGTGTGGTTCAAGGAACTCGCCGGGGAGTCTGCCTGTGGCGAGGCACTCGGGTTCTCCTTGAGTTAGATCACCAAGGATATCGGCGCTGCGCCAAATGTGCTGCGCGCGGTGCAGAAACTCGACCGGTACCAGGACGGCTGCTGTCGGCACCAGCACCTTGAAGCTTGGAGGCAATGGGAAGACATATGCCGGGCAATCGTGCCGGGACAGATACTCCGCGACGGGTGTGGCCATGGCCATATCCGGGCATGCAAGGAAGACCCGCCAATGGTGCCTGGTGCCCATTAGTCAGAGGATAAACCAACCGCGGCAAGTAGTCTCCAGATCCCCGGTTGTGAGTCTAACGTCCCAGTAGAGCGGCCCGTCCGCTCCAACGACGTTAAACTTGCCGCCGTCATTTATGTCGCTCCCGCATCAGACGCCCGAGCCACGGGAAAGCGCCGGCATGGGGAGCACTCAACATGTGCTCGATGTGCGGGTCGTTTTCTGCATCAGTGTAGCCCAACAGGCTTTCTTGACGCCGCTCGAGGCGCTCACGCGATCCGAGTTTCGCAGCTTCAGCCTGCATGCCTACATAGGCATCAATGCGCCAGGTCTCAGAACGAGCAGCGTGGATTACTTGGATCGTTGCGCGCATCTGGGGCGCCTCAGGAATAGGCTGTAGGAGGGGTTCGACGAAAGCGCACATCTCGAAACTACCGTCCCTGACGTAAGGCGCAAAGGCGGCGCGTGGAATGATCTCCGCTTCTGGCTCGGGTGGATAGCCACCGCAAAAGTGCGCAGGAGGCTTGCCGCGACGGAGCATGAATTTCAGTTCTCGACCTGCATGTATTTCGTATGGCATACCAAATGGGGTCCAGATGGTCATAGCAGGGCTAATGCCAGAGTTGAGCGGTCGCACGCGCACCTGGCCACCGGGGAGTCGTGGTGAAAGGAAGTGTGACAGTGCACCTGAGCGGTTCGCGCCAACGAATGTCAGACGGCACTGCGTCGCTCGGCTGCCAGGCGCAGCGCCAGTGCCGCTAGAACTGAACCAAGCAGGTACCGTTGAGCTTTGGCGAAGGCACGATGTTTTGCGGCCAATGACGCCACAGCCGCCGCCGAAACGATGACGATAGAATGGGCGCCCGCTGCAGTGAATATTTGCACTAGTCCGAGCACAATGGTCTGGCCCAATATATGGCCCGACGCGGGATCCAGGAACTGGGGCAGTAAGGCGCTGTACGTAACGACAATCTTGGGATTGAGCAAGCAGGTCAGTAGACCTCGACGATAGAGCCGGCTTGCCCCTTCAAAAGGGAGTGCCGTTGAAATCGACGATGACGACCGGGTCGTTATCACCCTATAGGCGAGCCAAAGCAGGTAGGCCGCGCCCGCCCATCGGACTGCGGCGTAGGCGATGGGCACGGCAGTAAAGAGCCCGGATAAACCAGCAGCCGTCGCCAGCATGTAGACAAGCATACCGGTACAGACACCTGCGAGGGATGCAAACCCGGCGGCCTTACCCTGACAAATGGACCTGGAGGCCAGGTACAGCAGATTAGGTCCTGGCGAAAGCGCCATGAGGAAGGCGACAACGGCGAATGACAGAACGGCTGATAGTGTCGGCATATGTTCTGGACCTTCCAACGCCCGTTAGCTGAGCACTCGCGTCACACTTGTACGGGTCACTTCATCCCACCAGAACGCCTTGTCTGGTTTTCGTAGCGCAGGGGCTAGCGAAATCGGCAAAACGATCAGCGACAGTGTGGCAAGTCGGGTCATTCGTGCCCGCGGTCAAGAGTTGACCGAGGCCAGGGACCTGCAGCCGGACTACTTCTCATGGATCGTGAGTCTCGACGTCAGGATACGAACCGGCCCGAGAAGTCCGGACTCGAGCAGCGGTGAATCCGCCGTGTAGGGATCCAGTGTCGCGAAGGTGATCTTCGAGGCGCCCGGCTGTTTGTCGCCGATCATCCGGTTGGGCCACAGGTTCGTCACACGGATCTCGAGATCATTGGCGCCAACCTTGACGGCGTCGGTGAGGTCGATGCGGTAGGGCGCTTTCCACAGTATGCCCACCGAACGACCATTCACCACGACCTCGGCTAGGCTCTTGACGGCCCCGAGATCAAGGTCGACTCGCGAATCGGCTGTGAGCCACGCACCCTGAACAGCAAGTCTCTGGTGGTAGACCGCGGTCCCGGAGAAGTACCTGATGCCCGGGTCCGCGTTCTTCGTCCAGGACGCCAGCTGCGGCAATACTGCCGAGGATGGTGCGCCGCGACCCGACTGAAAGGTCAGCTGCCAGGGACCCTCCAGGCTTGCGACGACCCTCTGTGCCGGAACCGGCAAACGACGTTCCGTCTGCGTGGCCGGCTGCCGGAAGACGACGAATACCGCATCCCGTGCCTCGAGCGGCAGCGTTACGATCGTGCGGCCAGCTTCGATACGATAGCTCGCAGGCACGCGGCGGCCCGTATCGGCGTACCAAAGTTCGGGTGCCTTGCCGACGACACGGAAGCTTGCCTCCAGGTTGACGGCCGCGGCCTTGCGGCTGCTGAGGTAGTACAGATCGCCGTCATCGAGGCGTCGATGCACGTAGACCAGCGGCGTATCCGATGCAGGTACTGAATAGGTGAAGTCCGGCGCGATGCCCAGCATGGTGATGGCGTCCGCCAGCGTTGCGGCACGAATCGCCCGTCCCTTGCCGTAGATGTGCGTCCCTGCGGCATCGCCGGCGCCCCAGACAGCGTCCGCAAGCCGGTGGAACTCGGAAGCGTCGTCCGCGAGGCTGGGTGTGTTCTGCGGCTTGTCGCCCACGATGGTCGCGCCGTCGCCGGCTAGAGATGCGATACGCCGCAATACATCCAGTGACATCCAACGCGTACGTGGATCAAGTGCGAGCACACGGTAACGCATGCCACTGGCTGTCGTGAGGTCACCATCCTGCACATGCAGCAGAGTCAGGGCATGCGGGTTCGCGAAATCATAGGCGTAGCCCGCAGGCACGCTCGGCAGACCAGCACCGTACAGCGCCGTGATGTTCGAGTCCTCCCCATAGTAGTAGAGGATGTCCGCGACAAAATGTCCCTGCTGTAGCAGGAAGGCGCTGCGCGCCAGGTAGGAGATCCAGGGCCGGGCCTGTTCCGCCCAGGTTTCCTGGCGCGTGAAATACTGGCCAAAAGGCCCGAGCGTGAATCCGGGTGCCTTGTCGTCGAGGGGCTGGTGGACGGAGGTATGTATGACGAAGCGGTTAAGGCCGTTCGAAAGCATGCGATCGGCAGTAGCTTTCAGATCCGCCGGCGCATACCCAAACGCGGGTCCCGACGTCGTCAGGGACTCCGCCGCGACCAGATTCTGGCCATAAAGGTGCGCAACGGAGGCTGACTCACGGACATCAGAGTCGTAGCTTGCCGGAGGGTTGTTGCCGCTGACCCAGGTCGCGCTCATCGGCACCGTGGCGGTACGCTTGACGTCCATCCCGTCACCGATGAAGGCGCGGCCGGTCTCGTGCGATTCGACATAGTGGACCATGCCGCGCGCTTTCAGGATGGCATCGAGTTGCCCATAGTGGTTCTCGGTAAGCAGTTCGCCCAGGGTGCGGCGGAAATCCCATAGAAATGCATCGCTGGAGGCGGCACTGTCGACGATGCGGCCGGTGAGCACGGGCAGCCACCGTGTCATGGCGTAGCCGCGCCGCGCCTGGAACTCCCGGGGCAGTGCCTCTGTCCAGTTCTGCGCACCTGCCTCCCAGCTGTCATTCACCATGCCGCGAAGGCCACGGGCGCCCATCAGTTCCGGTCCCAGGAAGGCGGCGTAGCGGTCCAGATAGGTCTCCAGATACGCCTTGACGTGTTCGCGACTGAGCTTGTCGACCTCCAGGCCGGTGCCCTCGGGTGAGGCCGGATGGTTCGTGACACCAATCAGGGAATAACCGAACCGCAATACGGTCCAGGTGCCCTTAGGCGGCGTCCAGTCGAGCGAGCCGTCGGGCTGCATTCGCGAAGTCAGGTCAATGACGGTGGTGCCGGCGATGACGTCCGCAGCGTTCGCATCGGGGGTCGGAGAGGTATCAAGGCCGGTGCCAACGAAGAAGGCCGCCTTTTCCTCCGCGCGATTGACCCGTGGGGCCAGGTGCAGCGCGGCTTCGGTGATGATCTGTTCTGTTGCGCTGGGAACGATCATTCCTGGAAGAGCGAATGGCATCCTCGAAGGCGGCGGGGTCGGCAGCTGCAGGCGAAAATAGCGTGCCGTGACCGGGTTGAAGGCAATCGTCCGCTCGCCAACCGCCGAGTCGTTCAGCCTTGCGATGCTGCGGAAGGTGACGGCGTCAGCGCTGGCCTGCAGTTCGGCCTGTAGACGCGCGGTATCAATCAGGAAGTCCAGCTGCGGCGTTCCGCCGAAGGCGAGTGTCAGGCCACGTATGGCCCGGGGGCGACCCAGATCCCATAGGAGCCAGGCTGCCGTTCCATTCTTCGGAAACGGCAGCGCCACGCCCTTGACCAGGTGACCATCGCTGAGCAGGGTCGCATCGATCGGTCCTGCGCTCGAAGTGATGACTGCCTGCAGCGGCGCGGCATCCACGGCCGGCACGGCGAAGGCAATGACGGCGACATCGCGATAAAAATCCGGCGCAGGGACGCCAGCGTCGTCGGTGATGCCGGCGCCGAGAGGCTGATCCTGATAGCGGCCGGCAATGCCCGGCGGCGAGGGCAGCGGGCCGTGGAAGCGCTGCCCGCCGGTGACTCGGGTTTCGGACCACACGAGCTTCTTCATCGCCTGCTCGGGTTTGACCCATGGGCCGCCCGATTCGCTCCAGCCGGGCGAACCGGCAATGCTCATCTCGAGCCCCAGGCGATCGGCCGTTTGCACCGCATGGCGGAAGGCGTCCCGCCATGGCGGCGTCATGAACACCAGGCGCTCCTTGACGACTTGCGGCGTGCCGAGTGCGGCGTCAAAGTTCTGGACGCCACCGATGCCGATGCGGTTCATCCACTCAAGGTCATGCGTAATGCCCTCCTGTGTGATGTTGCCGTTCATCCAGTGCCACCATACGAAGGGCTTGGCGCTCGCCGGCGGTGATGCAAAGGCTTCTGCCAAGGTGTCCGCAGCGATGGCATTCGCGACACCCAGCGCACCCGCAACCGTCAATGTCGCTGTGACCAGCAGGTCTTGTATGGACTTCATGCCGTTTCCCCGTCTGGTGAGGGCGCTCCCAGGCCGCGATGATGCCCAAACCCAGGCTCCTAACATAGGCTTTGATCCGGGTTCATTCCAACGCGGCCAGAAAGCCGGGAATTTCATTGAGTCTATGCTACGTGCGCCAGGACTTGAAAGCCGACCAGATCTCTCGGTGCGCAGCGCTGAAAGCGGCCGAGGCAGGCTCCTTACAAGGCGATTGCGCCGATGATCTCGCTGCGGCGTGGAATGCCGAAGCAGCGGCGGCGCGACACCGTCGTGCGCCGCAACCGGTCGCTAGGCGGCATTGTGAACTTGGCGTCGGAGTACAACGTGCGTGGCATTCTCCGAGGCGACGAATTGAACGCATTCGTATCCTAACGCGCGCATGTCAATCCCCTCGAACAGTCGCTCTCCGCCGCCCAGCAAAACCGGCGAGATAGCGATGTGCAGCTCATCGATGAGGCCCGTGCGAAGGTATTGCTGGATAGTGTTAGATCCGCCGCCAATGCGCACATCCTTGCCGTTGGCAGCATCGCGCGCTCGGTCAAGCGCCTCGTGAATACCGCCCGTGACGAAGTAGAATGTCGTTCCGCCTTGCATCTGGATGGGTGGGCGCGCGTGATGGGTCAGGATGAAAGTCGGAACGTGATAGGGAGGGTTGTCCCCCCACCAGCCTTTCCAGTTCATGTCGGGCCAGGAATTGCGAATCGGTCCGAACATGTTTCTTCCGAGGATCCAGGCGCCAACATTGTTGAAGCCCCGCGCAGCGAAGTCGTCATCGATCCCGGTTGTGCCACCGTCGGCGCCAAATAGGGTCCGTTGGAACGTGCGCGTCGGGACTAACCAGCGGTGCAAATCTGTGCCGCCCAGACCGAGCGGATTCCTGAGGTCCTGATTCGGACCGGCTCCGTATCCGTCAAGCGAGATGGTAAAGCCATTGACTCGGACGCGTCCCATGTTCTTGCCTTCCTTTTGATTGAGGGCCAGCACCGAAATTGAGCGGGGCGGCACCGCGCCACTGCGCTTGCCGCACTGGATGGCCATGGTGGCATTTTATTCTCGGCGCGTCCGCAGGAGCGCATGTTTGGCATCTCCGGCTGCGCGGCTCGAACACGCTGAGGCGATGCCCTTGACGATGAGGGGCGAGAAAAGTGCCGCGGCAAAGCAGGCATACGATACTGCGGCCGCAATATTCCAAGCCGCCCGCCCCGGAAAGGGTCCGTCGATATTCACCGGTACCGCGTGGGTTTTTACGGGAAATGCCATCACAGCCCCGACAAGGGCATGGACGGCGGCGGTGAGCGTTAGAAAGCGACCGGTTCTTTGCTCCGGCAAGGAAATACGGGCCCCGATGTAGCTGCCGACCCAAACTATGGCGGCCAGGACCGCAGCGGCTTCAGTCGAAATGAGGATTGACCATGGAGCTTCATGCCGCCCAAGCAGAACTGGAAAGACCGAAGTAGCTGTGCCTGCGAACAGGAACGCAAAGGAGGTGGCCGTCGCGACGAAAACGGAGCCTTTCCTCATGTTGCCTAACAGTTGAGCGGCGGCCCGAAACGCAGCCAGAGGCACCTTATTCACGGCGCGTCCGCTCGAACATGTTTGACCTGACGCCGGCATTTCGGGTGCACCAGTACGGGCCGCAAAAGCCAGGAAGCTCGCCCGCATGGGGGCGAAGTATGGTGCGCGCCCCCGCGCTGCAGCATCACAGACGGCAGGTTTGCGAATATGGCCTATCCGGCCGCGACAGACACGCCGGAAGTCATGCGGACCATCGTTGTCGAACGCGCCACTCAGGCCAAAGCCGCGTTCGCAGGGGCGCGACGCGGCCATAGGTCACCGTGCGCCCCGTCACTCCGCTTGCGGAACCGTGCAATCCTCGGACTCGCGGCCCCAGAGTGCGTTGCACTTGACGATGACGCCATGGATGGCTTGCGGACCGAAGTGCGTGGCCGCGGGCGCTCCGATCTGCAGAGTGATGTTCGAGTACTCGACGCGCGTCCCGCCCGTGATGCAGATGGTGAGTGGCGAGGCGATCAACTGCGACGCAGTGGGGTTGGTGATGCCGGCCGGGATCTCAAAGGGCGCCGGCTCCCCGTTTCCCGTAACGTGAGCCATTCCCTGGATCTGAAAACCGGTGCTGGTCAGGGGCGTGGGGCCAAGGCTCGAAGGGCACCCGGCAAATCCCGGGACAATCTTGGCGTCCGTCATGGTGATGTGGTGTGTATGGGAATTGAGCATCCCGGGGTCGAAGGTCGAACTCGGGTTTACGAAATCGCCCGTCTCCATCGACATCTCCGCCGAGAACGTCGCCGTCTGGGTGAATTCATTGATCTCAACCCTCCACCGGCCGTGCATTTCCCACGGGCCGCCTTTGATCGCTGTGCCGTTGACACTCGAAGGAGTGAAATCGTTGAGAAGGCCGGTGAGGACAGCAGGCAGACGCAGTGGTACCTCGGCGGCCGCGGGCAGCCCCGTGCCGCCAATGGTTACGGCGGCCAGCGCCATTGATGCGAGCACGGCCCGGTCACGCACCGCCCTGTTCAACCAGTTGCTTTTCATGGGAAATCTCCAGATTTATGGATTTTGTCGGTAGCCCGATTTTCAGTTGCAGCCGGACTTGCACCCGGGTGCCGGGCAACATCCGACGGCCCTGTGGGCCGGGTCAAACGGCAATGCGCGGAATTCGCCCCGTACCGTCAAATGCCGCCTTTTGCCGCCCCTGGATCCCGGATTAGAATGGCGTCGATCGACGCGGGCCCGTGGGCTCAATCAAATAGAAGAAACACATGGCTGGACCCCTCCACGGAGCGCCGACGGCCGACAAGGGAGTTCACGAACGGCTGGATTCCTGGAAGGCAATCGGCGCCTATCTGAAGCGTGACGTGACGACCGTGCAGCGCTGGGAGCGGCGCGAGCGCATGCCGGTCCATCGGCATCTGCACGACAAGCGCGGCTCAGTTTACGCTCTAGCCTCTGAGCTTGATGCGTGGCGCCAGAATCGCGGAAAGCTGTTCGAGCACTCCCCAACGGCGGACGCGAAGGTCGGAGAGCCGCCTCGCTCCCTTTGGACCCACCGCTTGCTGGGGATCGCGGCGCTGATCCTGCTGGCGCTTGCGGTAGTGCCGTACTACGTCCTGCACCGCTCAGGTGTTACGAACAGCGCTGCAACCAAGATCACCTCGCTCGCCGTTCTGCCGCTAAGGAACCTCTCGGGCGACCCCGCCCAGGACTACCTCGCCGACGGTATGACCGAATCGTTGATCGCACGCCTGGCACAGCTGCGAGATCTGCGCGTCATCTCGCACACGTCGGTGATGCGCTTCAAGAACCCGGAGCTTTCCGCAACGGAGATTGGCAGGAGGCTCAATGTCGATGCGCTGGTCGAAGGCTCCGTGACGCGCGACGGCAATCGCATCCGCGTCACGGTGCAGTTGATTCGCGCGATGAGCGACGAGCATTTCTGGTCCGAGACCTATGATCGCGAATTCCAGGACGCCCTCGGGCTTGAGAGCGAGCTCGCCCAGGCGATCACCGAGAGAGTCGAAGTAACTGTCACCGGGGCCGAGCGTGAGCGGCTCGCGGCTTCACGTACCGTTGTGCCCGAGGTCTACGAGAACTATCTCAAGGGGCGATTCGCGTACGATAGGGGTCGCACCAAGGCCGATTACCAGCAAAGCGTCGACTCCTTCAAGCACGCGATCCGGCTCGATCCAACATTTGCGCCGGCCTACATGGGCCTGTCACAGGCGTACACCATCCTCGGCAGCGTCGCGATCGGCGGCACGCCCGCGGAGACGCGCCCGAAGGCCATCGAAGCCGCCCGCAAGGCTCTCGAGCTCGATCCCACTCTCACCGACGCTCATGTGCTGCTGGCGAACATCGAGCAGGAACAGTGGCAATGGCGCCAGGCCGAGGTCGAATACCGGCGTGCCCTCGATTTAAGCCCAAACGATGCAACCGCTGCCTGGGGACTGGCGCTGTGGCTGGTGTGCCAGGGCCGCACGGACGAGGCGATCTCGTGGGTACGGCGCGGACAGCGGCTCGACCCCATTGCGGTGCCGGGCGCCGAAGTGGCCTGGATCCTGTTCCAATCGCATCGCTACGAGGAGGCGATACAGGAACTGCATAGCGTGCTTGCAGTGCAGTCCGACCAGCTCGATGCGCTCTCGACACTCGGGTTCGTTCTCAGCGCGGCGGGGCGCGATGCCGAGGCCGTCCCGGTACTGGAAAAGACGATTGCGGCCTCAAAGGGCAGCCCGGCTGCGATCGGCGTGCTCATTCGCGCCTATGCCCGCTCGGGACGACGCGCCGATGCCTTGAGGCTACTCGCCGACCTGCAACGCCGCCGTGAGGCAGGGTACGTGCCCGCCGCGGCTTTCGTGAACGCCTATATTGGGCTCGGCGACAAGGAGGCCGCCTTCCGCGCGCTCGAGCAGGCCTATCTCGAACAGTCGAATATCCTGCAGTTTCTGAAGGTACATCCCTACTTCGATGCGATCCGCAGCGACCCAAGGTTCGCGGACCTCGAACGTCGCGTCTGGAGCGATCCGATCACCACATCCAATTGAGGTGTGTCGGTTGCGGCGCGGTATCGCGGCAGTGTGCTCGTCAATACCGGTAAAGGATTGGCCCTTTAGTCGGGTGCGTACCCTGGAATGACACCGAGTCAGCTGAGTCACTGGCGCTGTCGCCGGTGCCACAGTTGCACCTCACAGCGCGTATCCACCAGGATCCAGTGCTTCTTCACCTAGCTAAATTGGTAAATGACGACGTTACCCCGCTGATCACCGGGTTCGGGTGAGAAACTTCCGCTGTCTTTGCGTGGTGGCCAAGCGCCAAGGTCGAGTGGCGCGGCACCGCATTGCTGCACCGGTCGCACGCGGTGAAATGCCGGGCAGTTTATTCAGGGCGCGTCCGCTCGAACTCATGTCAGGCGTCTATTCGACCCCTGAAAATTTGGTCCGCTTTGCCGGCGCTACCACATCTCAAAGGTACTCCTTACCGGGGCGGCCCTTGCGGAAAGTTCGGAATATCAGAGTCGCTTGGCGACGGCGGTGGTGGCGCCGGGGTCTTGCCTGGGAGCTGAACTCGAACCCGATATTGATCATCCGCATCTTCGTCCCTGTCGCAGTCAGCGTCGTCCTTAGGGGAGTCGCAGTAGATTGGGGTGTCACCGTTGGACACCTTCTGATAACTATTTGTGGCGCAACCGCCGATCGTCAGGACAGCGACCAATAGCGCCAGTTTTGCGACTTGATGCATACACTTCAGCTCCAACAAAGGCACTGCCTGCCCCCGACCCCGCTAATCCTCATCCCTGGTTCGGTGGAAATCAAGAATATTGAAGTTTGTTAATACAGCAGAATGAAAATGCTCCACCAGCCCAGAGGTGCGCCCCGCGCCAATAATATGTGAACGTTTAACGCCAAAGTTGAGCGGCGCGGGGCCGCATCATCGCGCGTACGGCACGCAGCAAGCCCTACACCAATTCTTCGCCACGGTACTCAACAATCTGTGGTGGATTTGCGTTGTAGTCAGAATATCGGACCCAGATCGGCCGCACTCGCACGTAGGTAAGTCCGGGCCAATTGACGCGGCTGGGGCCATCCGGGTATGCCGAATAGTAGACCATCTTAAGTCGTTCCAACTCAGACCCACTGGGCTCGTCCGCCTCTCCTTCAAATTGAACGGTGCGCTCATCGCCTGCAGTCAAGCCGCCGATCACCAGCGCGATATTCGAGTTGTGCCGCAGGTTTTGGGCTTTTCGAGTCGTTTCAAGAGTGTCGAAAACAATTTCAAATCGGTCGGAGACCGCAATACCGATTACTGCCGCCTGCGGGCGGGACGCACTGGAAACCGATGCCTGAACGGCCAACCGGTGGCTACGGAGAAATTCCAGAAGGACGACGGAATTCATGGGATTCTCGGAGTTGCGGTCTACACTGGGGTTGAGCGGCTGCGCGAGGCCCATCGCACGTCATGACCCGACTGCAGAAACTGGCTGTTCATTCATCTGCGATCGGCTTGAACGCATGTAAGACATTCGTCCGCCCGATGTTTGAAAGCTTATCCTGATCAGCCGGTGCCCCCGGGCCCCTTCATTGGATCAGCAACGACGACTCGAGACCAACCGGTTTCACCTTTGATCATGAAGTATCCCTCAACCGGCGGCGCTACCAGCAGAGCGTTGGCCCCCGCGACTGGGGCTCTCGCGGCAGGTGCCACAACAAAACCCAGTCTGGGATTGAGGGAAATCCATGCCCCTGCCGTGACGCCCTGTGGCCGGTCCGGTACTCCCTGACCGCGAACCAGGGACAGGCTAAGAAGAGAAATCGCCACCACAATTGCACCGCTCGATAGTTCGCGTCTCATATAAGTCACCTCGGTTAAGTTGAGGGTCAAGGTATCTGGCGGATTAACGGCAACGGGAAATGGCTAACGCCAAAGTAGGGCGGCGTGGGGTAACAATCCTCCGGGCAGTTTATTCACGACGCCTCCGCTCGAACGAACGTTAGGCCAGACAATAAGGCTCAATTGCCTATTGTTTCAACGCCCGTGCAAAGAGTTCAACATTCTCGCATCCCTTGCCACTGTCCATGACGGTACTGGCAAGTCTCGGCCGTGAGGTGATGTGTACCAGGGCGCCAGCCTCTGTCGCTTGGACATTTACGGAGATCCGCTCACCAAAGCTCTGCCACGTTATTCCGGTTGAGGCGGAAATCTGATCGGCTCGCATTTTTATCGAGCCGGGGCGCACCTTTCGAATCGCCAATAGCGCTTCCTTTGCCTTTTGCAGAGCCAATTCCTGATCAAAGCCCAACGAAATGGTTCTTTCCTGAACGGGCGTCATATCCTCAACCGGTAGGCCGCTCCTCTGCAGGCGTTTTTCCCCTCGGTTTTGAAGGTAGGCCATGGTGATCCCGAAGAGAAGGCCAGCAATAGTTCCACCGAGCAGTGCTACAACTTGTCGATGTTGGGCGTAGTAAATTGCTCCCATCGCGATCCCGAATGGAACGCCCGCCCGGAGTGCTGTTCTTGACTGTTTGCCCACCATCAGCAGGGTCTCCTGCCTAACGGCAGAATTGAGCGGTCGCGCGCGACCCCAGCCCAGGGGGAATCACGGCGACATGATGTGGCACTTTATCCATTGGCGGTCCGCTTGCACGAACGTCAGGCGGCATGTGCCAACGCCGGCTTTTGTGCAACATGAATGGCGACAATTCCCAAAGATAGTCGGCGAAATCGCACGCCTACAAAGCCATTGTCCTGAAGTTCCCGCGCAAACACCTCCGCTTTCGGGAAGGCGATAACGCCGTCCAACAAATACCGGTATGCTGATGAATCTCCTCCAGTTGCCAGCCAGCCTAGCGTTGGCATGCAGATATTCATATATGCCAGATATGCGCTGTGTATGAACTTGATCGGTATGTTAGATGCCTCGAGCACGACAAGGCGGCCGCCCGGCCGGAGCACGCGAAACGCCTCATTTAGGGCCCTGCCGCGGTTGCAGATTTTCAGGCCCAAAGAAATCGAATAGGTGTCCACGCTCTCCGATTGGACCGACGGCATGGACTCAAGATCAAGAGTCTCGAATTTGACCGGCTGTTGGGGGCCGCCTATTCGACGGGCAGCAATGACTAACATCTGGGGACTGATATCTGAGGCCACAATCGACCTCGCAGCACAATTCTGCCGCGAAAGAACTCGCAATAATATGTCGCCAGTTCCCGTCGCACCGTCAAGCAGGACCTCCCAAGGCTGATCGGTAATCTCCCTCGCAACAGCCCGCTTCCATAGCCTATGTATTCCCAAGCTGAAGAGGTCGCACAGCGTGTCGTATCTAGATGCAATACGGTTGAAAACGTCATCCCGAGTTGGCGAGAAATCGGCGGCATTCTGCCGAGAGTTGAGAATTGGTGAGTTCAGAGTGCCACCTAACGCCAGAGTTGAGCGGCGCGGCTCCGCAGCGCGACTAGCGGTTTATTTACGGCGCGCACGAGCCGCCGGACATTCTGACCTCTTTGAAATCACTTGGCAGTTTATTCATGGGCGGTCCGCGCGAACGAATGTTAGATGGGTTCAGTCCAGGGCCATCGTGTGCCGGACTCCTGCAGTCGCGTCAGGAGAGCCGCCCAATAGGCCCCGGCAATTAGGCCAGTCCCCGCAAATTCATACACAGGCCAAACCGACGTGCTCCCATCGTGTCCCGCGACCCAGAGCATTCGATAAACCAATGCCAATGCTCCCGTGAGTAATATTGCAATTGCCCAATGGAGAATGTTCAGAGGCGGTGGTCGATTTTTCTGTTCCGCGATTGAGAGAGCCCCCCTTGGCGATTTTGCGAGCCCCACTGCGCTCATTATCGCGATGAGGCCAATGGCCCTAACGGGAAAATCATGCTGCCCAAAGTAAAGGGCCAGCGCCGCCGCCCCGAGGAGAAAAAAAGCGCTCAATCGTCTAAAGCGCCGCCAGTCTGAGGGTATGGGAATCATAGAGAGCCTTGTCCATCATCTAGCGCCAAGTTTGAGCGGCGCGGCACCGCAACATTGAAACTGTGGATTCCTGTGACAGGCATGGCACCTTATTTGCGGCGCGTCTGCTCGAACAAAACTTGGAAACGAACGTTCTCAACTTGGCGTCTTCGTCTCGCGGTAAGTTACAGCTGCAACAACCAAGCATACTAGCGCGCCGATGATAAATATTGGCGCACCGAAAGTTGCAAGCAACATTAGCGTTACTGAAATACTAGCCACGGGGCCGTTGCCGCCGTTCTCACTGACATGACCACCTGCTAGGTAGCTGAGCCCGAATACGAGAACTGCGCAGCCGATCCAAGTTAGCGCCACGAGGTGGAAGTAGCGAAGGAATCGGTCGGACATCAACCGTTCTTTCTTGCCTGAAACTGGGATGGCACTCATAGTTCCTACTAATGCCAGGGTTGAGCGGCGCCGAGCGGCAGTGCGACTGGCAGCTTATTCATGCGGCGTTCCCTCGAGCGGATGGTTAGGGATTCAGGGAACTTGCACTGTGGCACGAGCGACTGCCTCGTGGGGCAACAACCAGTCAATCCAATTCCACCCTGTATCAAGGCCTCGGGCTGCAAAATAAGGCCGCGACGCCGGATCAGGAGGCGCACTCGGATATGTCACGTACGGCTCAGACGCTGGGCCGAAGGGTGCCGCGGGGTATTCTACTTCCAAGGTCCAAACCGCCACAATCCGGGACCTTCGCCAGAAGTATCGCCTCCCGGCACGCAGGTGTTGCGGCAATGACAAATCCGGCGGCGCTTCGCTCGGGGCGCCGAACTTTGTCACCAGAACGGGATACGAGCTGTCGATCAATCCGCCTACCGAAGGGAACGGCGGGCAGGCACAGACAAAGAGGATCGCTGCGACCATCAAACTAATCAGGGCGACAAAGATGCGCACCTCAGTCGCTACCCCTAACGCCAGAATTGCGCGGCGCGGCACCGCACCATCGTGCCCATTGCTATCGGTGACAGATAAGGCATTTTATTCTCTGCGCGTCCGCTCGAACGTATGTTACATGTGAGCCCCATGAAAGACAGGGTCGTAAGCCACAAAGCCCGAGATGCCGTCCTAACGAAGCATGCGCGTCGCACGGCCTATGTAGTAGTGGACGCGTGCGGCGGCCACAATAACAGCCGGCGATGCACGATCGCCTGTCACGGACACCTCCCAAGAACTACGGGTGCGCGGCACGACGAGCCTTTCTTTTCCGTCCAACGAGTCTCGACAGAATTAGGGCCCCCATAAGAACAGCATACAGGCCGAACCCAATCATCAACCACAGCCATGCGAAAGGCAGCCGACCCCTCAAGGCCAGTCCTGCGATCGCGATGACGGCGAGGACCAAATATGGCAACGGCTGAAGAAGAAGGACGACTGGTGCTGTCCAGACAAGCCGCCGCCTAGCAGGGCCCAGAAAATCGTTGCCATGCGACCCAAAAACTGTGCGAGCCAGAAGCAGCCAACGCAATAAAAGTGGGATGAGAACCACTCCAGTTAGGAACCCGAGTGCAGTGACAGCGACAGGCGGCACTCTTGGTCTCCGATTGTCTAACGCCAAGTTTGAGCGGTGCGGCACCACATCGCTGCGCTGGTCGAGTACACTGACAAAGTAGCCACGTTATTCACGGCTCGTCCGCTCGAACGCATGCTAGACGTCCTCATAGAGCAAACGGTGTGCAGTGTCGACGGAATCCATCTGGCGCCGCCTTTGAGCAACTGCCCACTCCCGGGAGTGGCGTAGCCGGCGGGGCATTTATGCGGATGCAGATCAGAATCGTAGGCTCACGGTAGCGCCCCCGCCGGGGGTGTCTGAAACGTCAACCGTCGCATCATGGGCAGTGGCGATCTGGCGAACCAACGTGAGCCCCACGCCGCTGCCTTGACGTTTCGTCGTAAAGAAGGGCACGAATATCTTATCGCGCTGATCCGGGGCAATGCCTGGACCGTTGTCCGCCACTGCAATGGCAACGCGACCGTCGGAGTCGCGTTGGCCGGAGAGAGCGATCCGGCCCGCTGCGGTATCGCGCAGCGCCTCGATCGCGTTTCGGACAAGGTTGATAAGCGCTTGGTCAAGCAATTCGATGTCGGCCGCGATCTCCAGCGTTTCCGGCGTAACGCTCGTCGTCAATTGAATGTCGCGGGCTGCGAGGTCATTGGCGAGCAGGCGTTGGAGTCGCGCGAAGATACGCTGCACCGGCGCTACTTCAATTTGCGTAACTAGGTGCTTGGTTAGACGAAGGTGCTTTTGTACGAAATGGAGGAGCCCTTGGCTGCGCCGCGCCACCGTTTCGAGCGCTTCCGAGGCGTTCATCAATGAGACAGCGCTCGGATCTTCGGCCGGCAATTGCTTGATCACGCCACTCACTAAATCGTGCGCTGTTGCTGCAAGCGACGACACGGGAGTGAGAGAATTCATGACCTCGTGGGCCATGACGCGGATCACAGTCTGCCAGGCAGCCATCTCCTGAGCGCTCATTTCGCTTTCGATGTTTTGCAGGGAAATGAGGCGATACCGTATGCCGCCTAGCGCCAAATCGGTCACCGCGACTTTGAGCAGTAGCGCCCCAGGGGGGCGCACCATTCGCAAGATGGCGGTGCTTCCAGGACGGATGGAGTCCATGCCGACGGCGAACGCTTCCCCATGCCGTGCGAACTGTCCTGTTTCCGTCAACGCAGTTCGGAATAGTCGCCGTGCCGCCATGTTGAGAAGTTGGACGTGCCCGCGCTCATCCGTAGATACCAAGGCTACGGGAACATGAGCAATGAGCGTCTGGAGGTATCGCGATTGTTCTTCGCGTTCGGATCGGACCGATCGGAGCTTCGCTAGCACGCCGGTCATTGCGCTGCCGAGTTCGCTGTGGGCACTATCGCCCATCAAGCCAGAATAGCCAAGCGAGGTGTCGTCGAAGGAAATGGCCTCCAGAAACCTCGCCATTTCTCGGCCCGACTGCGTGGAAAAACGCACGAGCCCGGCAATCTGCGCGATCACCATCGCCACACCGAGCGCAATCGTCGCATACCATCGGGTCTGCATGATCAGACACGTGGCGGCCACGATCGTGAGCGCGAGTGCTGCTGTGCGCAGGGCGATTCCAATCTGGAAGCGGCTATAGCCCATATTTGATCTTCCGCCGATATAACGATGCGCGCGTGAGGCCAAGCGCCGCCGCGGCGCGGCTGATATTGCCCTGGCACTCCGCCAGAGCGCGGGCGATCGCGCTTCTTTCAACGGCGTTGAGCCGGGAGGTATCGGCTGAGTGGCCGACAGGAACGTCGGCACGCGGGGCGACGAGAGAAAAGTCGTCTGCTTCCAATACGTCCCCATCGCTTAGGATGACTGCGCGTTCGACTGCATGGCGGAGTTCGCGTACGTTCCCGGGCCACACATGGGTCACAAGTTCGTCCAGCGCCGTGGCGGCCAGTCGCTTGGGGGGAAAGTTGTATTTTTGCGCGTAAATGGCGATGAAGTGTTCCAGCAGGAGCGGGATATCTTCTCGTCGATCACGTAAGGGGGGCAACTTAATTTCTACCGTGTTGATGCGGTAGAACAAGTCCTGTCGAAATCTATCCGCATCGGCCAGCTGCTCCGCAGCGAGATTGGTGGCCGAAATTAGTCGGACGTCGATCGGTTCCGGTTTGTCCGACCCGACGGGGATGACCTCCCGTCGCTCGAGCGCCGTGAGTAATTTGCTTTGCAGATGCACTGGAACGTTGCCGATCTCGTCGAGAAAGAGCGTGCCGCCGGTTGCCGCGCGGAATAGACCGATGCGATCCTCGCGAGCGTCCGTAAATGCCCCACGGCGATGGCCAAAGAGTTCGCTTTCGAAGAGCTGGGGCGAAAGGGCACCTAAATCGACTCTTAGGAATACGTCGTCGGCGCGCCGCGAGTGTCGGTGAATCTCCCGGGCGACCAATTCCTTGCCGGTCCCATTTTCGCCCAGGATGAGCACATTGGCATCGGTGGGCGCGGCCCGGCGGATCGTGTCAAACACCTGGAGCGCGGCGGGTGAGGTGCCAATCATTTCGATGTCGGTGCGCGTCGCGGCCGCGAGTCCACGATTGCGCTTGCGCAGTTCCACCGTCTCCAGGCGCGACCGGCGCAGATTAACGGCGGCCAAGAGTGTTGCCACCAGCCGCTCGTTTTCCCACGGCTTGGTGACGAAATCCGCCGCACCCTGTTTCATGGCTCGAACCGCCAACTCGACGCCGCTATGGGCGGTAACGAGAACCACCACCGCCTGCGGATCGATTGAAATGACCTCGGAGAGCGACTTGAGGCCCTCCGCGCCGTTGTCGACGCCGGCCGTGAAATTCATGTCGAGCAGGAGAACATCGAATGCCCCCTGTCTCGCCAGATCAGGTAGGCGCGACGGGTCAGAAATCGTTTGGACAGCTGCGAAATGTTGCTTGAGGAGCAGGCGCGCCGCGACCAGGATGTCCTCCTCATCGTCGACGACGAGGATGCGAGCGGAGTTGGGGTCTGGCGCCATGTGTACGAATCCGGACAGTGTGCGGTCAGTTGTACGCTGGCGAACGCTTTTTGGCCATCTCATGTTCTATAAGCCATTGAAAAAATGGGTATAAGTGCGATGGCTCAGTAATTGCTTTACCAGGATATGAACCCTGGTGATCACCTGCTTGCCGTTTCGGACCCGTTGGCCACAGCAACCGCCTTTGGGGGTATGGATAGGCCCTTGAAGCGAGTTCTCGCCGGCGGCGCTACGCTCCTTACGGTCTTGCAGGGCTTTTGGACCTCGCGGGCGGCCTCCAGGTTACTTGCACACTTGGGCGGTCATACCTACGGAGTCCCGATCGACAAACTGACCTTCGGACAAGTGACGAAAGGCCCCTGCGAAGACTTCATCGCCGTGCGTAGCACTGCCGCGTCATTCACCACCGCTCATCTCACTGCTGATCAGGGCGGCTCGGTGAAGCGGGAGCTGGTTGAGGATGGAGCAGAGGTCAAGGCCGGACCGCCTCTCATCGTGTTGACGAACGCGACGCTGCAGCTCCAGGTCGCCTTGCGACAAGCCGCTACGGCGGGGCAGATCAATGCACAGGGAAACACCAAAATACAATTGGAAGAAACTCGCTTCAAACACCAACACGACTTGCTCGACACCGCACATCAGATCAGCAAGCTGAAGGATGACCTTCCACGACACAAGGTTGTGCAAGATGGCAATGCAATTGCGTCACCGATCTACCAGCAAGATCAAGAAGCATACGCCCACGAACTGAAGCTTCGTGATGCTACCGCCTCCTCCGGTGGAGCAGAGAAGGCGGTTAGTGCAACCCTGCTCCGACAGCTCCAAGACACCCTGATCCGGCTCAAGGGGAGTAGCGCTACCGCCGCTGCAAGCCTCGGCGTACTCACCACCCGAGCACCAATCGATGGACAGCTCACGGCACTGACAGCAGAAGTGGGTCAATCAAAGCGCCAACGCGCGGTGCCGGGGCAACTTGATTCACTTGATCGCTGCAAGCTAACCGCGTTGGTGGACGAGTACTACGTCGGCCGGATGCCACGACGAAGATCCAATTGCCCACCAGACGGTCGGTACGTGACTCGCCGCAACGTTCGGCTCGGTCGGCGTAATCCCGAACACGTTGCGGTCCTCGACGGCTTGGCACCGGGCGAAAAAATCATCGTCTCTGGATATGAAGCGTTCCAGAAGATCGATCGAGATGCCCATCGCATGGTGAACCTGCTCGATGGTGCCATCGTCACCGAAAATATCCGGCAAATTTCTTAGTTCAGAGCACGCCATGTTCCGGAATTATCTCATCACGGCTGCGCGCAACATCGTTCGCCACAAGCTCTATAGCTTCATCAACATCGCGGGCCTGGCGTTGGGGCTGGCCAGTGCCATCTTCGTCATCCTGTTTATCCGAGACGAAACATCCTACGACAAATGGGTGCCGGACAGTACGCGCCTCTACAGGTTGGAAACGACCTCGCGGGTACCAGGCCGCACCGCCGTGGACGACGCTCGGGTTCCCTTCCCCGTGTCGGCCGCGATGCAGGAGGAGATCCCGGAAGTGGCGGCGACGACTCGGGTGATTCGCGAAGGCATCACCGTGACGGTTGGGGGCCGGCAGTTCCCCGAGGGCGTGGACGTCGTAGACGCCAATTTTCTACAAGTTGTCCGATTGCCCCTGGTGTCAGGAGATCCAGCCACGGTTCTCATGCAGCCGGAATCCCTGGTCCTGTCGGAAGACACTGCCAGGAAGTTCTTCGGCAATGCGAATCCGCTCGGACAAAGCGTCACGGTTGCCAAGGCAAGCTGTGACAAGCCAGATGGGGCCTGCGAGAGCACCCAGATCGCGCTGAAGGTTACAGGCGTGCTGCGAAACTTGCCGAGCAATTCCCAACTTGTAGCCGATGTGCTCATGCCGAACACCTCTGTCGCCGACACGGTTACTCAGGAGCAGAAGCAGAACTGGCTTCTTCCCTGGTACTACACCTACGTGACTCTTGCGCCCGGCGCGGATCCTCAGGCAGTGATCACAAAGCTGGCGCCAATACTGGATAGGGGTACAACGGCTGCGCTGCGGAATCTCCAGGTGAGGATCCGGGGAAGTCAGCTTTACCAAATGCATCTGACTCCATTCACGGATGTTCATCTCTCATCCGCCCGATTTGCCGAAAACATGACGCCCGCAGGGACCTGGGTCACGGTTTACGGTACCGCTACGGTCGGGTTGCTGATCATTCTGGTGGCCTGCTTCAATTTCATGAACCTGGCGACTGCCCGCGCCATGCTGCGTGCTCGCGAAATTTCGCTGCGCAAGTGCGTTGGTGCAGACCGCTGGCAGCTGATGACTCAGTTCCTGGGCGAGTCGGTGCTCATGGCTCTTTGCTCCCTAGCGCTTGCCCTTCCGATCGTCGAGATTCTGTTGCCTGCTTACGATCGTTTTCTGGAACGGCCGATCACTTTCCACTACCTCGGCGACTGGCAACTATCGCTCATGATTGTCGCTATCGCGATCGCCGCGGGGCTGATCAGCGGTGTCTATCCGGCGCTTAGGCTATCGAGCTTTCGGCCCGCTGCGGTGCTGCGAACCAACAGTTCGGCTCAACCCGGCTCGAGCCGTTTGCGCACGGTTCTGGTTGTGCTGCAGTTCGCCGTCTCGATTGGCCTCGGCATCGCAACCATCGTCGTGTACAAGCAAATCACTTTTGCGCGCAATCTAGATCTGGGCTTCGATCGGAGCAACATCCTCGTTCTTTACGCAGGAGCGCTTACTCCAAGGAGTCGCGAGACCCTCGAACATACCTTACGCAGCTATCCCGGCGTCTCCACCACCGCGCTATCAGACGCTGTGCCCTTCCAGAATCAAGGCGCCCTTGGTCTAATCCGGCTTCCGGGGCGGCAGGATATGATTACCCTCAACAGGATACTGATCGGCCCGGACTTCCCCCACCTGTACGGCATGGCGCTGGTTGCCGGACGGCTATTCTCCGAGAGCCGCGACGAGGATACGTTGAGTGACGCTGACGGCGGCAGCATTTTCCCGGCCAACGAGGAGCACAATATCCTCATTAATGTGGCCGCGGCTGCGCGGTTCGGTTACACACCGCAGCAGATCATCGGAAAGACGATCAGGTACAACAGAAATTTCGTGAACATCGTGGGTGTGCTTGGGGATATAAAGTTTGATGGTGCCAGGGAGCCCGTGAAGCCCACCGTGTATTTCAACGACAAATCGCGCACTAATTGGCTTTCGGTGCGCCTCAGTGGGAAAGACGTTCCGGCGACGCTGCATTCAATCGACAGTACCTGGCGTGCGTTGGCGCCGGACACGTATTTGTCGAGCTATTTCCTCAGCGACCAGTTTGGTACGCTGTACCGGAGTGATGAAAGACAGGGGGCCTTGTTTGGCGTTTTTGTCGGTATCGCCATTTTCATTGCTTGCCTCGGTCTCTTCGGCGTTGCCGCTTTCACCGCCGCCCGTCGCACCAAGGAGATAGGAATCCGAAAGGTCGTCGGTGCGCGTACGCGCGATATATTACAGCTCCTGCTCTGGCAATTCTCCGTCCCGGTGCTGATTGCGAATTTGATTGCGGGGCCCGTGGCCTACTATTATTTGCACCGTTGGCTGGAGAGCTACGCCTACCGGATCACCCTAAATCCACTCTATTTCTTGACCGCCGGGCTCGCCGCTCTCGGGATTGCTTGGATCACAATTATCGCGCATGCCATACATGTCGCGCGGGCGAAGCCCATAAATGCGCTCCGCTATGAGTAGAGCGATTCTACGGCGGGAGCGACGAGCACGGCCGTCCCATGCCTGCAACGGC
>DATHMK010000092.1:0-17531 GCA_035487155.1 Steroidobacteraceae bacterium | reverse complement strand
AGCCGCCGGATGTGCACGTCGATGGTCCGTTCCTCGACGTAGACATTGCCGCCCCAGATGCGGTCCAGGAGCTGGTCGCGGGTGTAGACGCGCTCCGGGTGGGTCATGAAGAACTCCAGCATCCGGTATTCGGTGGGACCCAGCGGCACGGTCAGCTCGCCCACCAGCACCCTGTGGCTGGCCTGATCCAGAGCCAGGCCCTCAAAATCGATGCGCTCGCCCTCGCCCGCCGGTCCGACCCGGCGCAGCACCGCATTAATCCGGGCCAGCAGCTCCCGGGGCGAGAACGGCTTGGTCACATAATCATCGGCGCCACCCTCCAGTCCGGCGACCTTGTCGCCCTCCTCTGAGCGGGCGGTCAGCATGATGATCGGCACTTCGCGGGTTTCCCGATCGCGCTTGAGGGCCCGGGTCAGCTCCAGGCCACTCATGTCGGGGAGCATCCAGTCCACCAGGACCAGGTCCGGCCTGCGGTCGGCCAGCAAGGCACGCGCCGCGCGGCAGTCCTCGGCCTCGCGTACCTCGAAACCAGCGCGCTTGAGGCCGAACGCGATCATCTCGCGAATCGGCCGCTCATCCTCGACGATAAGTACTTGTTTGGCTGGCATTGGCTTCGGGTGGTATCTGGCGCGAGTATTACAGGGTCAGAACATTGCAGAATCATGACGTTGGGTATTTTGTGTCACTTGCGTGACGGTTTGGCGACATCGTTACGCAGGTACACGGGTTGGGCCGCATCCGGCCCAAGTGCCCGTCCCGCCAGCCATTCCGGCACCGCCAGCCGGGCAATCTCGCGGGCCCTGGGTAACAGTTGTGCATGAACCTGCAATACAGGCACCCCCGGCCGCAGCGCCAGCTGCGGCCACAGCGTAAAGCCCCGACCGGCGCCCAGGACGGGCTGGGGCAGATCCGCGGGCAGCTCAACCTGCTCCGCCCGACCCACCTGCTCGGGGCCGGCCGGCAGCACCAGGCCGCCGGGGCCGCGCGTGGCGCAGGTCCAGTACACCTCCTGCATGCGCGCATCGTTGCACACCAGCACGCTGCGGGCCGACGGTTCCAGGTCCAGGGCCTGCTGGGCCACCGCCAGCAGGTCCGAGACCGGCACCACTCCAAGGCCGGCCCCAAAGGCCAGCCCCTGGGTCACGCTGGCCGCCAGGCGTACCCCGGTGAACCCGCCCGGCCCGCGACCGAAGGCGATGCAGTCGAGCTCCTTCAAGGCCACCGCGGCATCGCCCAGCAACGCCTGGATCATCCCCAGGATATGCGTGGAATGCCCAGGGCCCGGCGGCAGTTCGCGCACCAGCAGGGCCTGCTCAACCAGCAGCGCGACCGAGCAGACCTCGGTGGCGGTATCCAGCGCCAGGATCTTCAAGACAGCGCCTCGGCGCTGCGCCGGGGCGCGTGGCGCGCCAGAAACGCCGCCACCTCCTCCTGTGAGCGCGCGCGCCGCATCGGCGGCAGCGCCGCCAGCAGCGTGCGGCCATAGGGCCGCGTGGTCAGCCGCCGGTCCCCGATCATCACCACGCCGTAATCGACCTCGCTGCGAATGAGCCGTCCGACACCCTGGCGCAGGGTCAGGGCGGCTTCCTGCAGCTGGTAGTCCTTGAAGGCATTGCCGCCCTGGCGTTCGATGTGCGCCACGCGGGCCTTGACGATGGGATCCTCGGGGGAGGCGAAGGGAAGCTTTTCTATAATGACCAGGCGCAGCGCCGCGCCTTTCACATCGACGCCTTCCCAGAAGCTGGCGGTGCCGAGCAGCACCGCATCGCCGTCCTCGCGAAACCCGCGCAGCAGCTGTTCGCGTGGCGCCTCGCCCTGCACGAACAGGCGGTAGCGCTTGCCGGCGGCCCCCCACAGCGCGCGCAGACGCATGGCCGCCTCGGACAAGGCGCGATGGCTGGTGAAGAGGATGAAGGCCCCGCCGCGTGCCGCATCGATGAGCGGCAGGCTCGCCGCCAGCAAGGCGCTGACGAAATCGGTGGCCGCAGGCTCCGGCAGTCCCTCGGGTAGCCACAGCAGGCTCTGGCGTTCGAAGTCGAAGGGACTGGGGATGCGCACCGTCTCGGCCTCTTCCAGCCCCAGACGCGAGGTGAAATGACTGAAGTCCTCCCCGACCGACAAGGTGGCCGAGGTGAAAATCCAGGCGCTGCGCCGCGCCCGCACCTGGCCCTGGAAGCGCGCGGCGACCTCGAACGGCAACAGGTGCAGGATGAAGCCGCGGGGCCCGATCTCGGCCGCGCGCGCCCCCTCGATCTCCTCCACCTGTGCGATGCGGGTCAGCTGGGCCGCCATTTCCGACACCCGTGCGCTCAAGCCCTGCGCGGTACTGTCCTCGGGCAGGGATTCCAGTTCACCGGCCAGCGCCGCCATGGCATGGGCGAGATCCTGGGTCCGCTGCGTCAGCTGCGGCGGGCACTCCTCCCAGGGTATGCGGCCGGGGCGGGTCGGCAGATGCGCGCTCAGGCCGCTGACACTCTCATCGACCGCGCTCAATGCAAACTTCAGTCCGGTGTCCGGCGCGCCGACTTCAGCGCGCACGGCATTGAGGACATTGGCCAGGCCGCGTGCCGCACAACTGGCGCCGAAGAACTGCATGGCCAGGTCCGGCAGCTGATGCGCTTCATCGATCACGATCGCATCGGCACTGCCCAGTACATCCCCGAAGCCATCTTCCTTGAGGGTCAGGTCGGCCAGCAGCAGGTGATGGTTGACGATCACGACCTGCGCTTCTTGAGCCTCGCGCCGGGCTTTCACCAGGTGACAGCGGGCATACTCAGGACAGCGCTGCCCCAGACAGTTATCGCGCGTGGAGGTGATCTGCGGCCACAGCGGATGCGAATCGGCGAAGTCCGGCACCTCCGCCAGATCCCCCGTGCTGGTGCGGTTGGCCCAGGCGATGAGCCGATCGGCCATCCCGGCGGAGCTGTCCGCCAGCAGCCCGCCGCCGCGTAACCCCTGCTGCAGCTGCGCCTGTGCGAGCCGGTGCAGGCACAGGTAGTTGCCGCGGCCCTTGAGCACTGCGACATGCACCGGAAGGCCAAGGGCGCCACTGAGCAGCGGCAGGTCTTTGTCGTAAAGCTGATCCTGCAAAGTGCGCGTGCCGGTGGACACCAGCACCCGCAAGCCGGACAGCAGCACCGGAACCAGGTAGCCGAAGGTCTTGCCGGTGCCGGTTCCCGCCTCGATGACCAGCAGGCGGCGCTGCTCCAGGGCATCCCTGACGCGTTCGGCCATGTGCAACTGTTGGCGGCGCGGAACAAACCCTTTCAGGGCTCTGGCAAGGCTGCCACCAGCCTCGAAAATGTCTTGTAAATCAGATTGTTGCACCAAATTATCCGGGGGATGTGACAGAACTGCGGCGCCCATGCTGCACTTGCGAGGCAAAAGTTGCATGATTGCCGGGACGGCCCCCAAAGGCCGTCGATATAATCCAAAGGTTAGTGTATTCCCCACGTCGCCGGCCAACCCAAAGCCGCAGCAATAAACCAACATCACGAAAAAATTGGTACGACGTGGCGCATTTATAAAATGAATTCATACAGGACTGAAAACGCATGGCCACAGCCCCGCAAGCGCTCCTCGCGCTGTCGAAACTTTGCCCACAGGTTACGCAATGGGTGGAGTCGGTCCGTAACCTGACCCAGCCGGCTTCGGTCCACTGGTGCGAGGGTTCCGATAGCGAGATCGCGCGGCTCACCGCCCAACTCAAGGCCAGCGGCGAGCTGTTGCAGCTCAACGAGAAGGAGTTTCCGGGCTGCCAACTGGCGCGCTCCAATCCTTCTGATGTGGCCCGCGTCGAGCACCTGACCTTCGTGTGCACCCGCAACAAGGAAGACGCCGGTCCCAACAACAACTGGATGGCGCCGGCCGACGCGCACGAGAAGATGCGTGCCCTGTTCGACGGCTGCATGAAGGGCCGCACGCTGTACGTCGTGCCCTACTGCATGGGCCCGCTGGATTCACCGCTGGCGCGCTATGGCGTGGAGATCACCGACAGCGCCTATGTGGTGCTGAACATGCACATCATGACCCGCATGGGTCGGCCCGCGCTCGAGCGCATCGCGCGCACCGGCAAATTCGTCAAGGGACTGCACTCCACCGGAGAACTGGATCCCAAGCGCCGCTTCATCATGCATTTCCCCGAGGAGCTGCTGATCGAGAGTTTCGGTTCCGGCTACGGCGGCAACGCGCTGCTGGGCAAGAAATGCCATGCCCTGCGCATCGCCAGCTACCAGGCGCGCACCGAAGGGTGGCTTGCCGAACACATGCTGATCGTGGGACTGCAGAATCCCAAGGGCGAGACGCATTACATTGCCGCCGCCTTCCCGTCCGCCTGCGGCAAAACCAATCTCGCCATGCTCATCCCGCCGGAGTCGATGCCGGGCTGGAAGGTGTTCACGGTCGGGGATGACATTGCCTGGCTGCACCCGGGCCCCGATGGCCGGCTGTGGGCCATCAATCCCGAGGCCGGCTATTTCGGCGTCGCGCCGGGCACCAATCCGGAGACCAACCGCAACGCCTACGACATGATCCGCCACGACACGCTGTTCACGAATGTCGCGCTGACGGCCGACAACCAGCCCTGGTGGGAGGGTCTGAAGGAGGGCACACCGGTCATCGACTGGCAGGGACGCCCCTATGAGAAGGCCAATGGCGCAGCCGCGCATCCGAATTCGCGCTTCACGGTGTCGGCGCGCAACAACCCGGGCTATTCCCCGCATGCCGAGGACCCCAAGGGCGTGCCCATCACGGCCATCGTCTTCGGCGGCCGGCGCCGCACGCTTGCACCGCTGGTGTACCAGGCCCGGGACTGGGCCCATGGCGTTCTGGTGGGCGCTTCGGTGGCCTCGGAGACCACCGCCGCCGCCACCGGTCAGGTGGGTGTGGTGCGCCGTGATCCAATGGCCATGCAGCCCTTCTGTGGCTACAACTACGGGGACTATTGGCAGCATTGGCTGAACGTAGGCGCAAAACTCAAGAACCCGCCCAAGATTTTTCACGTGAACTGGTTCCGCCGCGACGAACAGGGCAAATTCCTGTGGCCCGGCTACGGCGACAATCTGCGAGTCCTGGCCTGGATGCTGGAGCGGGTGGCCGGAACCGCCGGTGCCGCGGATACGCCCATCGGCGCGCTGCCGCGAGCCGAGGATCTGAACATCGCGGGCCTGAATATCACCACGGCAGCGCTCAAGGAGCTGCTGAACGTGGATCACGCCCAATGGCGTAACGAAGTCGGCGAATTCCGCAAATACCTGGCGAAGTTCGGGTCACGGGTGCCGGCGGCGCTCACGCAGAACCTGGACCAGGTGGAACAAGCGCTGGCCTGAAGCGGCGGCGCTAAGCTTCTTCGCAGACGAAGCGGATGGTCTGTGGGGAGTCCTGGTCGGGGAGCTTGCCCAGACCGATCATTCCCTTGCCCTTGATCTGAACGCTGTCCCGGCGCACGAAGGCCTCATCGCCATCCTGTGACTGAACGAACGTGCCGTTGGTGCTCTGGTCGATGAGCACGAACTTGTGGCGATTGATCTCGATCCGCGCATGCAGCCTTGAGATCAGGTTGCCCTTGACGATGAGGTCATTGTCCTCGGCCCGCCCTATGGCCACCGTGGGATGGCGCTCATCCAGCACCAGCTCGCGGTCCTGGCACTGCAGCCGCAGCCGCAGGTGCGGCAGATTCAGATTGGCCATGCCGATGGCCGGAATCATGCTGGTGACGTCCTCGGTCTGCCAAAGAACCTCGTACAGCACCACCTCATTGCCCTGGCCCTTCAAGGTCGCGACATCGACCTGGCGTACGGCGGCGCGCCATTGGGGCGCGAGGCGCTCGACCACCGCGGCGGTGGTCATGATCTGCATGGCCTTGGCCTGGCTGGTCATGCGATTGGCGGTATGGACCGTCGCCCCGAACACGTCTCGATTCTCGAGCACCACCGGACCGAAATGGCAACCGATGCGCAAGGCGACGGGCTGACCCTCGACCTTGAGCTGGGAGTGGCGCGTGATCTGCTGTTGCATCTGGGAGGCGGCATTGAGCGCCTGATCGGCATCGGCGAAGGTCGCCATGACCTCATCGCCCATGGTCTTGATCACGGTGCCCTGATGCTGCTCCGTCGCGGTGCGCATGACATCGATGCAGATGGCCACCATGTCCCTGGCGCGCAGGTCGCCCATCTGCTCATAGAGCCGAGTGGAACCCACGACGTCAGCGAACAGAATGGCAAGCTCTATATCTTTTCCCATGCACCGGTTAGACGCGGAGCGGTGCCAAAGCTGACATAACGCCCCGGCACCAATGCCCGGGATTATACGCAACTGAGGTGTTATCGCTACTTTGCTGCCCGGCGGAGCAGTTCGGCGCCAGCCCCCGGAGCACGCGCCCCTTCGCTCAGCAGCCGCCGATACTCGCGGGCCCCGGGTTCTCCGGCGTACAGGCCCAGCATATGCCGGGTGATGCTGGGCAGCCGCTCACCGCGCGCCAGTTCCCGCGCCGCGTATACGGCCATCCTCTCCAGGAGAGCCCCACGAACCGGCTCCGGAGCAGCTGTGCCTGAACCGAGCGCCCGGTGCAGTTCATGGAGCAGCCAGGGGCGGTGGTAGGCCTCGCGACCCAGCATCACGCCATCGCACCAGGACAAAGCCGCGATGACCGCACCGGCCTCACGCAGGCCGCCATTGAGGATTACGGGCAGATCGGGATTGCGCTGCTTGACCGCCCTGACCACTTGGTAGCGCAGCGGCGGCACTTCGCGATTCTCCTTGGGCGAAAGGCCGCCCAATACGGCCTTGCGTGCATGAACGATCACGGCCGCGGCGCCCGCATCGCGTACCGCATCGACAAATCCCATCAGCGCCACAGCATCACCTTCCGAAAAGCGCGCGATCGCCTCGCGCGCCGCCACACCGGCGCCGCTCACCACCCCAATGCGCATCTTCACTGTGACCGGAAGGCGCACGGCCGCATGCATGGCCGCCACACAATCGGCGACCCGCGCGGGCTCCAGCATCAAGCAGGCGCCAAAGGCGCCACTGTGCACCCGGTCGCTGGGACAGCCGCAGTTCAGATTGATTTCGTCGTAGCCGAAATCCGCGCCGATGCGTGCTGCGGCGGCCAGATCCGCAGGCTCACTGCCACCCAGTTGCAGCGCCAGCGGGTGTTCGGCCGGATCATAGGCCAGCAGCCGTTCACGGTTGCCGCGCAGGATCGCGGCCGCGGTGATCATCTCGGTATACAGCAGCACATCCGCAGAGAAGCCGCGCAGGAAGTAGCGGCAGTGTCGGTCCGTCCAATCCATCATCGGAGCGACTGAGATCCGGCGATCGAGCTTTTCTCGGGAAAAATCGACAGAAACGCCTACTTTTGTAGGCATTTTCGACTCAGGCGTTTCTGCGGGATTTCTGGGCATTCCGGGTAGTTTAGCGTTTGCAAAGGGGTCATATAGGGGTCAAGAATGGCTTGACCCCTCCGAGTTTAGGACATGGCACAGATACGAGCACGCCGGCAGGCCGACGGTTCCACGCGCTACACCGCGATCATTCGCATCCGTAGAGGGACGGCGCTGATCCAGCAGGAGTACCGGACCTTTGCGCACCGTTCGGCTGCGGCAAGCTGGGCCAAGCACCGCGAGGTAGAACTCGAAAACCAGGCTGTACCAGGCCGCAAGCAGCACGAGCCCATTACTCTCGGGGCCCTCATCCGTTGGTACATCGAGACCTTCGAGACGATCTCCCGATGGCAGCGAAGCAAGCAGAGTCATCTCGAGTTCCTCGAGCACCACGCGATCGGCAAAGTGAACGCCCTGGAACTCACGGCTGCGGCGCTGATTGGCCACGTCCGCCGTCGTCGCGCAGACGGCGCGGGCCCCGCGACGGTGATGAATGATCTGATCTGGATCGGCGTCGTGCTGCGGGCTGCAAACAACGTCAAGGAGCTCCCCATGCGCCCCGCAGTGGCGCAGGAGGCACGCGAAGCGTGCGGAACGCTGCGTCTCATCAGCAAGGCGCGCAAGCGCGCGCGGCGACCGACGCTTCAGGAACTCGCGCTGTTACGCGACTACTTTTCCGCGCGTGACAGACGCTCGGAGATTCCCATGCTGGCCATCATGGAGTTCGCCATCGCCTCGGCGCGTCGACAAGCGGAAATCACCCGCCTGGAATGGGTTGACAACGACGAAATCGGCCGGACGGGTGTGGTGCGGGACGCGAAGCATCCGCGCCACAAGGAAGGCAATCACCGCCGCTTCAAGTACGCCCCCGAAGCCTGGGCGATCGTGGAGCGACAGCCGCGCACCAGCGAATACATCTTCCCCTACGACGCCAAGAGCGTCGGTGCCGCTTTCACCCGAGCGTGCGGCATCCTCGGCATCAAGGATCTGCACTTCCATGACCTCAGGCATGAGGCCACCAGCCGCCTCTTCGAGCGCGGCTACCAGATTCACGAGGTCGCGCAGTTCACCCTTCACGACTCGTGGACCGAACTCAAGCGCTACGCGAACCTCAAGCCCGGGGACGTGCGCGAAATCACTGCGCCGACGATGCAAGGCGGTCTGCACGATCACCGTCATAAACCCGTCCTGTTGGCTCACAGGCCTTCCCTCGACGCAGGTCGATCAGCTCGGCGAGGTCGGTCGCACTGACGAGCCAGGGCGATTTCTGACCGCCCAGGCGAAACACCGGGCATGGCAGCATCTTCGCCGGCGCTCGGCGGCGTGCTTCCTCGAATGACAGCCCGAAGTACTTTGGAGCGACACGTTCGAGCGGGATGTTGGCCTCGCCAAATTCAGCCAACAATCCGAAGAAGGTACTGTTCACGGGATTTGACCTTGTGAAGTTGAGACATTAGAGAGGGTCGGATCTGAGCTCACCGGGTTCGCTCGGGTAGCCGCTCGCGTTCGCGAACGCGCGTGCGCTCCTGTAGCTTCGCCGCCAGTTGCTCGTCCGTGGTCAAAGGCGGGCGCATGCCGCAGATGAAACCCCAAATCTTCTGCGCGAGCGCGCCCTGCCCGGCTTCCAAGAATGCGTCGGCTACCGCGTGCCAACCGTCGATCACATCGCGGCGTGTCTCCCGAAGCTTTGTCTTGCCTGGGGACGGCTTAAGACCCGCGGTGCGCAGCTCGCGGGCAATCCGCTCGACGCGATTGCGCACATGTCGGGACTCCCCGCGCAACATGGTGCGATAAATGCCGTCCCTAAAGCGGGACCGAGTCTCACCCCTGACGGCGCGCTCCGTGGCGTTCGCGGCGACGCCGTGGGCCCGCAGGTGCTGTGCAAATACTCCGCGCCACTCACGCAGCGTCGCCTTGCGAATATTGAGCCGCTCCCCCTGCTCGCTCACCGCCTTCACGACCAGATGCACGTGCGGATGGTCCTGGTCTGTGTGCAGGACCAGGGCATAGCGGTGCGTGAGCGCGAACTGTTCGCGGGCAAAATCCCGGCCTGCCGACAGCACTTTCTCGGGCGAGGTGCCCTTAGGCATCGACAGAATCAAGTTGTGGACGAGCTTGGCGGGTTTCCGCCCTGCCCGTCGGCGATAAGGTCCGCGAGCCTCCGCCTTCGACGCTTCCAGGTCCCAGTCAGCCGTGAGCTCCGCCTCCGCGCCATTCCCCATTGGTCGGCGCCCTTCGTCGGTCTCGATTTCGAGCTTGCCCTGGCGGTCGATGTATCGCAGGTGTGCAGCGACGCCTTGCGCGCTGTTGGCACCGCCGGAGACCTTTACCAGCACCTCAGGAGCCCGCGACACAGTGCGCACAATCTGCGCGAAGGCCGCTGGCGAGAGCACGTCCCGTAGAGGGGAGATTTCGCGGCCGAAGCTCTGCAGATCAAACAGCGGATTCTGCGAGCCAAGCCTAACCAGCCTTTTCGGCATGTCCGACCTCCCAGCTCACTAGATTCACCCTAATGAGTTCCCGGACGCGATCAAGGAGAACATCACCAATCTTCATCATGAGGAATACCTCATGACGCCCGGGTACTACATCCCGACGGTCTTGCTGGAGTACACGAGCCATCGTGTTCAGGTTACGGCCGATTGCGGAGAGTTCGTTCACTGCGGCCCTGAGTGCCGCAAGCTCGCGGTCAGGTAGCGGAGCGAGCTGACGTAGATGGGCCCGGACCAGGACTGAGACATAGGTCGCCGCGGGCATGACTCGGGTCATCGCCCGCTCCCGAAGCAACGCGCGGTCCTCGGGTACCAGTCGGACAGTGACTCGCGCATCGCGAAAATCGACCGACGCAATCGGCGCGATCGTCTCTTCAGGCACTGTCGCAAGCATCTGCCCGACAAGGCGCTTCAGTAGTGCCGATTCGGATAGCCCCTGCCGTGCGGCGACGTTCCCGAAGCGCAACTTCGTTTCCGCGTCGACCCAGGTCGAAAGGTGCGTACTCCCGGTCATATCGCACATTTGAAACGAGGAATCGACGCACCGCAAATGCATTCACCGGTGAACACCGATGGACAGCAGTGGACAACATGCCAGTCGTGAGGAGCCTTGATGCCCAATCCGTGAGCGGAGTCAAGAGGCATATGCCGCGCTGTGCGGATCACGATGACCCTATCATCGTGGCATCCCGTGAGAATCGAACGGCCGAATGTTGACGACCAATGGCGCCGATTGAATCAAACAGCCGCCGGTTAGCTATCCTGCCCCTCTACTTGATTTCAGCGCCATGCGGCCCGAATTCAATGGCACCGAATCCATCAGCGCTTAACGTTATCAGTCACAATGCCGCCCTTTCTTTCGGGACCCGCACCGCCGACGCGGCGCTCTAGATCCGCTCGCATGTGCGCCACCAGCGGATCTTGCACGACGCCTTCGTCGTATCCGGCGCGTTGCAGCAAGACCTCTGCGCGTGTTCGGTCCACGCGAAGTTCCTCCGTCGCCCAGTGGAGCAAAACGAGCTTCCGCATATCTCCGTCGGACGCCCCAAGATCGGCTTCGGAGTACCAACGCCGACCAAGTTCCACTTGACCCATTCGGAACGCGATGAGCCCGCGCGTTGCATTTGCGACAAATCTCGGAAGGCTATCCCTTGGTGAGGCTGTAATTCTGGAAAAGGCGTAGGCCGCATCGTACGGCTTATCTCGCCTTGCAAGAGCAACCGCCAGATTGTTCCAAAGAGAATTGTCTTTTTGGTCGGCGACCAAACCCATGCGCGCAAAGCTCTCCGCCGCAGAATAATCATCTAACGCCATCGCCGCGATCGAGGATCCATAAGTTGCCGGGCGGCTCGAAAATGGTTCATCGAGCAGCCAATCCTTGGCGCAGGCAACGGCAACAGCCCAGTTTCCAGCTCGCCTCGCTCTCCAATAGTGCGCCTCAAACGAATTTGGGACCTGCCGCGCCATCTGTGGGACCACCAGAGAAGGCTCCGTTCGCTTCGCCCATTCAACCTGAGCCACTGCATTTTCCGTCGGGTCCTCAAGACTTCGCCGAAACAGTCCTCTGGCACGTCGGTGTTTACCTGCCGCGAGGTCGAGGGTGGCGAGCGCACCAGCAAGCTCAGATAGGTGCCCCGGAGAATATCGCGCTTCGTCGACGAATCGGTATCCATCCCTTGCGAATCGCGGTGACCGGTCAACAATTTGTGCGAAGGCCAGTTCGGTTGCCATCAGCCACGGGTCCGTCTTCGTTCTCGGATGGCGCGCTATATGGGTGTACGCCTCATCTGCTCGCCCCAGATGAAATGCTAGGCGCGCTGCCAAACGCAACACCACTCGATGATTTGGTGACAATTGCAACGCCACATCCATCGCTCGGCTCGCCTTCTTAGTATGTCCGGTAACTGCATAGGCGCGGGCCAAGTCGAGCCATGAGATTGGATCCCGCGGCCACAGTCGAAGCTGAATGCGGCGGGTAGCTATAACGCGTCGCGCAACATCCAATCCGCTCGATAGGTTCGCATCGCTGCTAATCGGGGGCGGACCGCGGATCGTCAATGGATCATTGGTGATCCACTCTGCTTGGCGAATGACTTCAGGCATCAACTCACTTCGACGCGCCAATAGGAATTGAGCGGCATCTAAGCCACGACTCGGTTCAAGATGCACTATGGCAGAGCTCACCAACTCCGATGCCGTTATCAGTGCAGGCGCGTCTTCGAATCGCACCCGAGCATCCTCGAGATCGCGCCCCGGACTCAGGATGTTCCCTGCTCGCGCCAGACCCATATGCTCAGCTGTCAAGGCAGTTGAGAACGAATACCGCCAACGCGGAATAAGTCGGCGCGCGCCGTCATCCGCAAAAGTCGTCACCGCGGTACTCGACGTATCCCAAGTTCGAGTCGGCTGGCCAAGCGGTCAAAGAGACTAATATATCGCTCCGTAGAGTACTGTAAGCCCTGCCCAGCTCGATTCAATGGGTGCCCCCGCAGCGCGGGATCAGGTGCGCAGAGGTCGCGCACCGCTCCAATCAACTCATCACGACATGCTTCAGGGAAATTCGGCGCGATATCACGCAAGACATCGCCAAATGCGTGTTGAACATAGGGCAATGCCTCTGCAAATGATCCCGTCCACCGTTTCCAATGATGAATCGGTTGAAGCTTTAGACCGAGTTGCGCCGTTAACGAAGTTCCTGAAAATACGTATGCAACAACCGATCCAAGCTGATAGAGGTCTATCAGGCACCTGGCATTCATCGAATCTATGGGCGCCTGATACAGAAACTCCGGCGGCGCCGAAGCCCAATCCAATGCCGGGGCACCATCAGGTCTGGGCTTGCGCGCGTCGACGGCACAGGAAAACTCCCCGAGCTTAACGGTCTCAGCAATGAAGACTATGTTCGCTGGTCGAACGCTCAGATGTGCCACCTCACGTTGATGCAACTCGTGAAGCGCGGTTGCAGTCTGATGTAAAACGCGAAGTGCATACGCTGAGTCGAAGCGGTCGTTGAGAGCGACCTGAGATCTCAGGTCGTCATCTGACCATTCAACGATGAGAAAGTAGATTCTTCCAAGCGGCGCACTCGCGAACGGAATAGATCCCGACTGGAGCCCCCGCACGACGCCTCGCAATCGTTCGCCTGCCAACCGTTCGATTAGCTGACGCTGATAATTGAACACCATGAGTCGAAGCTCAAGGTCCTTCAGCTCGTCTGGTGCGGCCGGGTCTATCCGCAGGTCCAGTACTTTGACAAGCGCCTTACTTTGTTGCCCATCAGTGGCTTCAAAGCTGAGAGTCGGGATCCTGATCGGACCACTCGAAACTTCAACGCGTAGGCTTGTGATGGTCCACCCGCCGAGCAGAGCCTGCCCGATGAGCGCAGTCTCAAGATTCATACTGGATGTTGGAAGAGGCGAACTCACGGGACATTCCTAGGTTCGTTATTGCCGGTGGTCTCAACTCGATATGGGATCTGCCGGAAACAGGTTCGGCAGCCATCGCTCATGAATTTCTGTTGGGAAGGCAAGCCGAAGCGGAGCACGGTGGTTCTCGGATCTCAATAGCCCTTTGTCCAAGAGTTCCGCGACAATCTGACGAGCTCGGCGTTCCTCATAGCCCGTTAGCTCTGGGGCGCGACCTCGGGCCAGAGCACCCTCACGAAAGGCCTCGCGCAAAATTGCGTATGATCCTCTCGGGAGCCTTCGAGCCGCGACTTCATCGTCTACATACAACTGAATTCGTCGCAGCAGCTCGGAGGGCTGAAGTAAATCGCTCATGAAGTTCACCTGGTCGATGCAGGTATCCAAAAAGAAAGTACAAAAGCTCTTTAGCGCGGCCAACGAACGGGCACCGCGTCCATCAAGGGCATTTAGGCGCGGGGCGTCGGCGGCGGCTAGAAGATCGCGATATCGATCTGATCGTCGAGCAAGACCGCGTGCGACTGACCAAAGACTGCTTCCGACCCTTAGTTTCAAGAGCATTGCATGGGCAATTAGGCGCGCAACCCGGCCGTTGCCGTCCAAGAAAGGATGAATCCAAAGCAAGCGATGGTGGGCGGCGGCAACACTAACTATCTGTTGCTGCCGGCTGAGGGCATTAGGCCTATACGCCTCCTCAAACCGGCCCATAAAGGCCGCAAGGTCATTCGGGCCGGGAGGTACGTGGCTCCCAACGCGTACTATTCTCGTCCGGAACTGCCCTGGAACCACCCGGATACGCTCGCCCGAATCGGGATTGTCGACCCAAAGCATTTCCTCAGGAAGCTGGGAGCAGAATCGCTCGTGCACCCACCGAATATATTCGGACTCACAAGGCCAGCCCGCATGATCCTGACCCGCGTCGATTAGCCGTTGCAGCTCGATGTGCGCTCTTGCCTCGTACTGCAATCCTCGCTGCTTCGGATTGTCCGAATACGTCCCCTGCATAGCGCGATCGATGTCTCGAGGTCGGGTCTCATGCCCTTCGATGAAGTTGGAGTAGTAACAATTCATCGAGCGGACTAACTCACCAAGACTTAGCTGGAGCGCCGCGGGGAGTGGCGCCGAAAGCCCCGCCGCACGCTCAACCAACTCGAAGGCCAAATTTCCAAGCTCAGGATCACCCTCGGGGGGCAGGCAGGGCTCAATGGAATATGTGTCCGTCATGGGCAAGCATTGTACAGTAAATGCCTGTTTTTATGCCGGTTATAAGTTGTTATTATTCAATATATTATGAGTATAGCGCTAGTATTTTATGCCTGTTAAAGTGCCGGTACAACCTTCGAGATTCAATTCAAGTGACCTAACTAATCACACCTCCGAGTCGCCATAGCCTCTCTACAGCCCATCTTCGGTCAACCGTGACTAGAACACTGCCACTGCAGGCTCGGCAGTTGCCGTCGAATGCGGACCGAGCGCGAGCGACAGCACTAATGCGCTGCACTGCGCACCATTCGGCCCACCTCCTCGCGCTGTTGGTTTGCCAGTGCGACTTCCGCAGGATCGTTGTCTCGCAAACCTTTGGAGAGGAGTTCGAACGCCTTGACTTGGCCATCGGCTACATCTTGAAGCAGATTGAGGCTCTGGCTGCTTGGCGAATTCGGCGGCAGATCGATTGCAGATAGTCGTTCGGCCGCCTCATGCCAAAACGGCAGAACGTCGCGATCCACACGGTTTGCGAGGTCGATTTGACTCTGTTTGCCAGCCTTTGTGACAGCGAGCGCCGCATTAAATTCGCTGTTCGCGAGATGCTCGCCGGCGCGGAACCAATGGAACGTGTGCCAGTACAGCCCTTCCCCGCTCAGTGAGGCGGCGGCACTTCTCGCATACCAGAACCCCCCGACTGACAGACCTGCAGCTACGAGTACACCGAACGCAAGCCGGCGCAAGTCATCGCGAGTGTATGCCCGGCTACCGCTAACTGGTCGTGCCGCGGCCAGCCCGATGAGAAAACCGGAGACGAAGCCGCCTATGTGTGCTGCGTAATCAATTCCCTTAAGTCGAAATGCTGCGTATAGGTTCCAGAGAATGAACAGCCCAGCGAATTGACCTATTGGACGCCAGATGTCGCTAGGAAAGGCATCCCCGGCGCGAACTCGGGCTGCGAGAAGTGCACCCAAGATGCCAAATATTGCGCCTGACGCCCCCGCGCTGTTCACGTCCGGGTGCCAGGAGACGCTCGTGAAGCTGGCGACAACTCCTGTAAGAAGGTAAATCGCCAGATAGTTCACGCTGCCAAACAGCCGTTCAACAAAGGGGCCTATAAAGGCCAACGCCAAGATATTGGCGACCAGGTGAACGATACCGAAGTGGATAAAGAGTGACGTGACCAGCCGCCACCAGTCTCCATCGGTCGTATAGGGGCCGAAATCTGAGCCCCATGCAATTTGCACGCCCCCGTTTGCCCCCCAAAAGCTCGCGCCAGCCAATAGTGTGGCGACAAATACAAGTATGTTGACGGCGACAAGTCCGACGGTAGCGGGAGTCCTCGGCACCTGTGATGCAAGTTTCTGTTGAAACTGGGAATCCGCGGTAATCTGAGACCGAAAGTTCTTACTTCTTTCCCTTGGTAGTAAGGCAACGAGTCGGTCTGCCGCGCCACTATCCAGGATCCTTAATGTAATGGCCCCGGCTTCGAAATCTCCTGCTTTGTAGGCGAAGCGCAGTAGGTCGCCTTGTGATTCAACATCAAATATGAGCGGGTACGACAGTTGAACGTCCATCTTTGAGGAAGTGGTTGGGAGACCAGACTGGATGGCCGCACTATTGCCGGACAGCCTTATGGAGATTCCGTCGACCTTCAGCGTGCCGGTGCCGATGAATCCAAGGTCGTTATGCGTCGGCGTCGACAAATTGAACGGGTTCGCCCCTCGGCCGAAATCGACTTCGACGTCGATTGGCCGAGATGATCCGATTAGCGCTTGCATCTTAGCGGGTGATGGTTCAGCAAACCCCGGCCCCAACTGTCCCGGGGTGACGATGTAACCACGTTCACTTAGAAACGCTGCAAGTCGCGCACACTCAGCGGGGGCGTACCTCGGATCCATGCGCCCAAAGCGATCCACTAATTCGGCTTCGGTATGCGCAGTGAAGTCGATTTCATCTTCCATCGCTGAAAGTGTAACCAAATCATCGGCCCGCCGCATTTTGGCCAGGCGCCGGGAGAGCAGAAGTGGTTCGGAACAAACACACCAAGGCCGCGCAGAGCCGTAGCTGTTCGGTAACCAGTCGAGCGGCCAGGATCCTCGGCGTTATCGCACCTACGTGCGCTCAGCTCTCAAATCCCGTCGCACGTGCGAGGGGCGGCTGCGACAGTCCAAGACACGCCATACTGTGCAAACGTCTGCGTCGACCCTGTAATAGATTGCGTAGGGAAACCGTCGGGCAAGCATGCGGTGAAATCACCGGACCTGTACGTGGATACCTGCGTACAGCGTGAGCGAATCGATATCCGCGAAAAGTGAATCGAGGAATTAGTCGCCGAGCCCTTCGCCGTGTTGCGCGTAGAATGCCCTGCTCCGATCAAGGTCCCCAAATGCGGATTTGAGTACCCGCAGCTGCATCGAGCTATCGGCGGAGGTCGCGCTTGGCAGTCGCCCAGTCCATCGACTCCTCTGCGCCCGCATCGTAGCGTTGCTGAGTTTCTTTCAGCTCCTGCTCATGCCAGGCCCGCGATTCGTAGCGGTCACCTTCGCGCGTAATCGCGTCCCACAGCTCTTCCAGAGCGCGGAGCTTCTCTTCCCAGGACATCAGATCAATAGCGGGCGTGCTCATTGTATGCAAACCCTACTCGCCGCCAGCCGCGCGGGCAAACGACTCAGCCACCCAATCTGGACGCTCTTATGTTGAGGGGTCATATAGGGGTCAAGCCATTTTCTCCATACCCAAGTTTATGATTTTATTGGTCCGATTGACTGCATCGGTCCAATCCATCATGGGAGCGACTGACACTCTTCGATCGAGCTTTTCTCGGGAAAAATCGGCAGAAACGCCTAGTTTTTTAGGCATTTCCGACTCAGGCGTTGCTGCGGGATTTGTGGGCATTCCGGGGAGTTTACGGGTTGCAGAGGCGACGTAAAGGCGACAAGAATGTCATGTCGCCTCCAAGGTCGCCATGCCCTACATCAAGGTACGCAAGCAATCTAACGGTTCCCCCCGCTATACAGCGATCGTTCGGC
>DATHMK010000091.1:0-120863 GCA_035487155.1 Steroidobacteraceae bacterium | reverse complement strand
CCACCTCGCCCCTGCCGATGGAAAACAATCCGCGCACCCTGTTCCAGCGCCTGTTCGGCCGTGGCGACACGCCCGAGGAGCGCAAGGCGCTCGGCGACCAGTACGACAGCATCCTCGACATGGTGCAAAGCGACGCCGCGGCCATGCAACGCCAGCTCGGCACCCGCGACCGGGTAGTGCTCGCCGACTACCTCGACAGCGTGCGCGAGGTCGAGCGGCGCGTGCAGAAAATGGAGAAACAGGATCTGTCGCAGCTGAAGCTGCCGGCGGTGCCGTTGGGGATACCCGAGCAGTTTCCGCAGGAACAGATGCTGATGTTCGACATGATCGCCTTGTCCTATCAGGCCAATCTCACCCGCATCGCCACCATGATGATGGCGGCGGAGGTGAGCAACATGACCTACAACTTCATTGGCGTTCCGGATGCCTTCCATCCGGTCTCGCATCACCAGGGCGATGCCACCAAGATCGAGAAGCTGGTGAAGATTCAGACCTTTCACTCCCAGCAGGTCGCGAAGTTCCTCAAACGCCTGGCGGATACACCGGATGGGGAGGGCTCACTGCTGGATCATTCGCTCATCGTCTATGGCAGCAACATGAGCAACAGCAATGCCCACAACCAGTACCCGCTGCCCACTTCGGTGCTGGGCGGGGCCTGCGGGAAGCTCAAGATGGGCCAGCATCTGCAATACCCAGAGCACACCCCGCTCGCCAATCTGTGGCTCACCTTGCTGAATCGCTCCGGCATAGCGACCGAGAAGCTCGGCGACAGCAGCGGACAGTTCGCGGAGATCTGAACGATGCTACGTGCCATGCTCGCCACGATGCTGCTGAGCCTGTTAGCGGCCAGCGCCAGTGCCGCGCCGCTCTCGCTGGTGCAGGCGGCGCAGGAGCCGGACTCCTCCCAGGCGCTGCGCCTGATCGCTCAGGGTGCCGATGTGAACGCGGCCGAGCAGGATGGCACCACCGCCTTGATGTGGGCCGTGCACCGCGGCGATTTCCCCCTGGTGCAGGCGCTGCTCAAGGCGCATGCCAGGATCGATGCCAGCAATGCCTACGGCGCCAACGCCATGCTGCAGGCTGCGCAGTTCGGCGATGTGCGCATCATCGAGGCCTTGCTCAAGGCTGGCGCCAATGTCGAATCGCCCAATCCGGATGGTGAGACGGCGCTGATGCTGGTGGCCCGTGCCGGCAATGTCGAGGCCGCGAAACTGCTGTTGAAGCACGGCGCCAACGCCAATGCCCGGGAGGACTTCCGCGGGCAATCGGCGTTGATCTGGGCCGCGGCCGAAAGCCAGCCGGAAATGGTGAAATTGCTGATCGGCGCGCATGCGGAGGTCAATGCGCGCTCGCTGATCAACACCCATCGCCGCCAGGTCACCGGCGAACCGCGTGCGCAGGCGCGGCCCCCGGGGGGCATGACCGCGCTGCTGTATGCGGCGCGCCAGGGTTGCCTGGCCTGCGTCCGCTATCTGGCCGAGGGCCATGCCGACTTGAACCTGGCGGATCCGGAAGGCATCACGCCCATGCTCATTGCCACCGAGAACTTCAACTTTGATATCGCCGCCTACCTGATCAAGCAGGGCGCCGATGTCAATCGCTGGGACTGGTGGGGGCGCACACCCTTGTATGCCGCGGTCGACCTCAATACCTTGCCCTATGGCGGTCGCCCCGATCATATCTCCCTGGATGACACCACCAGCCTCAAGCTCATCGCGCTGCTGCTGGACGCGGGCGCCAACCCCAATGCGCAGTTGAAACTCTTTCCCCCGTACCGTTCGCTCGGGGCGGATCGCGGTGGCGACTCACTGCTGACCATCGGCACGACGCCGCTGCTGCGCGCCGCCCGGGCCGGGGATGCAGCGGCCATCAGGCTGCTGCTGGAGCACCATGCCCTGCCGGATCTTGGCAACAACTCGGATGTCACCCCGCTCATGGCCGCCGCCGGCGTGGGCACCACCGGTGTGGATACCCGCGGCAAATACAAGACCCAGGCGGAGGCTTGCGCGGCCATCACGCTGCTGGTCAAGGGCGGCGCCAATGTGAATGCCACGGATGTGCGGGGCCTCACGGCCCTGCACGGCGCGGCCCTGCTGGGATTTGATGATGTGATCCGCACCCTGGCGTCGCAGAAGGCCAACCTGGATGTGAAGGACAAGCGTGGCATCACCCCGCTGGACATGGCCCTGGGCAAGGGCGGCGGCCTGGGCCGGGGCGGCGAGGGCGCGGTCGCGCACCAGAGCACCGCGGATCTCATCAAGCAGCTGCTGGCCAACAATGCGCAAGGCGGCGCCCAGGCCACCCCGCCCACTGCCGCCAACGCCGGGCAGTAAACCGCTTCGGCGCTGCCGGCCATGCGGTAGGCTAAAATCCCACCGCCATCCGTCAATCAATCAATCAATCACTGACACTCCGCGACGCAAAATGCTGAAAGATCTTCGTTTGGTGTGGGATCTGCCCATACGCCTGTTCCATTGGCTGCTGGTGCTGAGCATCATCGGTTCGTACACCACGGCCAAACTCGGCCTGATGCCCTGGCACATACGCCTGGGCGAATTCATGGTCGGCATGCTGATATTTCGCCTGATCTGGGGTCTGATCGGCCCGCGGCATGCGCGCTTCAGCAACTTCATCAAGGGGCCAAGCGCCATCCTCCAGTACCTGAAGGGCGGGATCAGCAGCGTGGGCCACAACCCCCTGGGCGCCGGCATGGTGGTGCTGATGCTGCTGCTGCTGGTATTGCAGGTCACGACGGGGCTGTTCAGCACCGACGATATCGCCTTTACCGGGCCGTACTTTCCATCCGTCAGCCATGACTGGGCGGAGAAACTCACCGCCATCCATCACAAGAATTTCAACATCATTCTGGCCGCGATCGTCCTGCACCTGTGCGCCATCGTGTACTACACCTTCGTCAAGAAGGAACCGCTGGTGCCGGCGATGATCCATGGAGGCAAGCCCGCGGACCATGTGCCGCTGCAGGAGGCCATTGCCGGCAGCCAGCTGTGGAGGGCATTGATCGTGATCCTGATCGCGTGCGGATGCGTGTACTGGCTGCTGCATGCAGCGCCACCGCCGCCGGAATCACTCGACTATTGAGTGCCTGGTGAGTGCCTGGCGTCGCGATCCGAACGGATTGCGACGCCAGGACTTGCTTCAGGTCAGACCCGTTGCGACTACTTGTCGCGGAACTGGTCGTGGCAGGCGCCGCAGGCCTTGCCGACGGCTCCGGCCGCCTTCTTGGTGGCGGCCTCGTCACCGGACTTCGCAGCCGCTTCCAGATCAGCGGCGGCCTTCACCAGGTCATTGGCCTTGGCGTCGAAATCGGACTTGTTGGTCCAGATGCCTTCGCGGGCCTTGGTGGGGGTGCCGGTGTAGGTGTGCGTGTCCGTGGCGAACAGTTCGGGGATCAGGCCGCCCGTGATCTGGATGCGCGCCGCAGCCTTCTGGGCTACCGCGGCGTCAAACGGCGCACCGCGCAGCATGCCGCCGACGGGGCCGAAGACGAAGGCCTGGACCTTGAAGAGTCCCTGACGCGTGAGCACAGCGGCCGCTGCCTTCTGCTCGGGTGTCTGGGGTGCGCCCTGTGCCATGGCGCCTGAGGCCAGGATCAGTGAGCCAACGGCGGCAACGCCAATTATTGTGAACCCTTTCATCTCGTCTTTCCCCCCTTCAGAGGTGGCCGGTATTGGTAAATCAACTGGTCGGCAGTCTAGCAGAGGACCCGCGACTGAAGCATGACAAGGTGTTGAGTCCTCATAGCTCATAGCCCGCAATGCGGACCGGCCGGACTTAGCTGGCCCGTGCGCCGGAGGCGACGACGGCGGGGACTTCGCGATCCCAGTAGGGCGTCTCGGGTCCGAAGATGCTGACCAGGTAATCCACCAGCGCCCGCACTTTCAGCGGCACCAGGCGGCGCCCGGAGTAGACCGCATAGATGGCGACGTCAGAGGTGCCACCATAACTGGGCATGACGCGCCGCAGGATGCCGCGGCGCAGTTCCGCGCCCACGTCCCAGGTTGAACGAAACCCGATGCCCATGCCGGACACCACGGCCTCGCGGACCACTTCGCTGGAGTTGGTCTGCAGCAGGGTCTGGGGTTTGAAGGTGACCGGGCCCTCGGGCCCTTCCAGCCGCCAGGTGACCTGAGGGCCGCCTGCAACCAGCCGGTGATGATGCAGGTCCGCAATGTTGCGCGGTTCGCCATGGCGTTCTATGTACTCCGGAGAGGCACACAGCACGCGCCGATTTGGTGCAAGCCGCCGGGCCACCAGACTGGAGTCCGGTAGGGTACCGATGCGCACGGCCACGTCGAAATTGCCGGCCACCAGATCGACATAATCGTCGTTGAGGTCCACGGCCAGACGCAGGTCGGGATAGGACTCCAGGAAACCCTTCAGGCGCGGCACCACATGCAGGCGGCCGAATGCCGTGGGCAGCGACACGCGCAGCACGCCACGGGGCCTTTCGGAGTCCACTGAAGCGAAGCTCTCGGCATCATCAACGGCCGCCAGCACGGCCAATACGCGCTCGTGGAAGCGCTGGCCCACATCGGTGGCGGTGACGCGGCGGGTGGTACGTTGCAGCAGCCTGACGCCCAGGCGGTCTTCCAGGCGGGTGACGCGCTTGGAAATCATGGCCGGAGAAGAGTGCAGCTCCCGCGCGGCAGCAGACAAACTGCCTGCCTTGATCACGCGGGCGAAGATCTCGTAGTCGAGCAGGTCAGTCATCTTTTCCACTGCCCGTATTATCTCAACGGGCAAGGGTGCCATGCGTTAAATGTTATAGGTGGCACGTACCGTAACCTGATCGGCACCGGCACGTTCACCGACTGCTGGCGCAGGCTAGGCGGTTACTGTATCCGCGTGACGCGCACCCACAGCCCGTTGCCGGTGGTGCTGGTGGACATCCGGTAATCACCGAACAATCCCTTCTCGATGCGCGCATCGGCGCCGGCGCGGAAGAAGACCGTGGCCGTGGTGCCTTCCTGGCGCCAGATCTGGCCATTGGCGAGTGCGATGTTGAATACCTTCGGGCGCACCTCCTGCACGCTCCTGATGGTCGCGACCAGGACGTTGTCGGCGGCCTTGGGCGCCGGCCGTGCTTTGATCGGCAGCGTCTCTTCGCCGAATTTCGCGCCGGGAGGCGCAGCCACCGGCGCGGCGGGCGCTGCGCTGGGTGGCGCCACGGCAATCGCCGTGGCCGGGGCGCTGGGAACCGTGGGTTGAGCCGCGGGCGCCGGACTGGCCGGTGCGGGATTCGCAGCCGCATCCTGGGCATCGTAGCAGCGCAGCCGCTCGGCCGGATCCTGCAGCTGCCGGCAGCTGCGCGAACCCTGCGCTGAGGTTTGGGCACTGGCGGTGGTGCACAGGGCCGCGAAACAGCAGGCCAGTGCGAGGCTCGGGAGTGTTGGCTTCATATCGGCATTATAGGTGTGCCCGCGTGCCGGGGCGATGCGCTACCGCTGAAAAAAAAGCGGCGGGCCGAGGGGCCCGCCGCCAAGTGCGCTACATAACGGTGTCGACGCTTAGAACGTGGCCTTTGCACCCAGGAAGAAGGTGCGTCCGTACACGTCGTAGAAGCCGGCATTGGTGGTGCCAGCGCCATCGACCGGCAGACTGTACGCGGTCGGAGCCACGCAACCCTGCGCTGCTGCGGTGGCACTGCAGGCTGCAGCCACGGCGGCGACGGTCGGGAAGCCAGTGGTCGCACCGGTGATCGCCGGAGACTTGTCCAACAGGTTGTTGATACCACCCCGGATGGAGAGGGTCTTGTTGATGTTCCAGTTGAAGGACAGGTCGAAGGCGTTCCAGGCCGGCGCCGCGATGGTGTCATCAGGCGTGTAGTCCAGGAAGCCCTTGCCACCCTGGGCCGCAACCTTGGAGTTGTAGGCGATGATCGCTTCGTTGCTGGCGCGCGTGAAGTTGTTCAGCGAGGGCAGGAAGCGCCACCGCAGATTGACGCTCACGGTCGGCAGCACATAGGCGATGGAAGCCGTCAGGCGGTAGCCGTAGGCGCCACCGTTGGTGTCCGCCAGCACCGGACCGGAGGAGTCCTTCCAGTTGGTGTTGACGTCGAAGGACAGCGGCGACTGCTTGGTCTTGAAGTACTGCAGCAGCGTGTCCTGGGTGTTGAAGGAGATGCCACCGGGGATGGCGCCCAGTCCCAGGTCCGCAAACTGCGCAAACCAGTTGATCTGCATGTCGACGCCCGCCTCGCCGATGGTCGCGAGGTTCGAGTACTGCAGATTCAGCGTGGTCTGACCGCCGGTGCCGATGCTGCGCGGTACGTTCTGGCAAGCCGGGCTCGCCGCCTGTGCCGCCGCCTGCGCCGCGGTGGTGACGAGGTTCGTGCCATAGCACAGGTAGTTGGCGTAGTCGGGCGAGTACAGCTCGATGGCGTTGTCGATATGAATCTGCCACCAGTCAACCGAACCCGTCAGGCCGCGCAGCCAGGGGCTGTCGCTCAGGTTGCTCCACACGAAGCCGGCGGTCCAGGTGTTGGCGGTTTCCGACGTCAGATTCGGGTTGCCTTCCTGGTTTTCCCAGGTGAAGCCACCGGCGGCGGCGTCACTGCTCTGGTTGCCCGTGGGGCCGTAGTACTGCGCAGCGCCGGTGCTCATCTGCGCCTGGCAGATGAGGTAGGTGCTTTGCGCGCCGGCTGCGGTCTGGCCCGGGGCCAGCGTCGTCGGACCGGCGCTGCCGGTGGTCTGGTCGGGTGCTGCGCCGCCCGCACCGAATGGCGCACGCGACCGCAACGAGCACGGATCACCGAAGATCGCGCCGCCCAGGGTGAAGAACTCCTGCTGCGGCAGGTACAGCTCGCCCAGGTTCGGCGCGCGCGTGGCACGGTTGAACCCGCCACGGATGCGGAACGACTTGGTGATCTGTGCGTCCGTGTTCACCTTGAAGGTGGTCGCGCTGGGGCCGAAGTCAAAGCTCGAGTAGCGGCCACCGATGTCCAGGTTCCAGGACTTCAGCAACTTCAGATCCTGCACCAGCGGGATGAAGAGCTCGGCGTAGCCGTCGCGCGAGGAGATCTCAACATTGTTGGATCCCTGCGGGTACAGGCCGATGGCCGTATCGGTGAAGGAGTTGGTCGACTGCAGCCCGGCTGCAATGTACTGACCCGCATCACGCCGATACTGATAACCGACCGCCCCGCTGACATCGCCCGCGGGCAGCTTGAACAGCGTGCCCTGGAAGTTCGCCTCGACGATGTCCTGCTGCATCAGAGTCTCGGCAGGCAGGGTGGCCGAAATGGCGTTCTGGCAACTGGCCGAGGCCGGACCACCGGTGAATATGGCGCTGTAGTAGCCGCCGGAGCACTGGGTGGGAACCGAGTTACCGAAATTGGTCGACGCACCCACCGCGTTGCCTTGGAAGGTGTCACCGTTGCCGTAATCAGGCGCGTCGATCACCGCGCGCCAACGATCCAGGGAATCGTTGCCGTAGCCGTAGTCGATGTCCTGCGACTGGCCGCGGGAGTAGTAGACATCTCCCGTCCAGTCGGCGATGTACAGCGGGAACTTGAAGCCGGTCTCGATCTGCCACTGCGTGGCATCGTCCACCGTGGAGCGAGGCGCCGCATCACCGACGCCCGGCTCATAGCCCAAAATCCAGCTGGTGGGTGCGGCCGAGCAGGGGGATGAGAGCAGTTTGCCGCCGCTGGTCACCGAGTAGCTGGTGCCGCAGGTGATGGGGCCGCCCTGTTCGGTGCTGGCAAAGCCCGGGAAGGTGCCCAGCGGGATGCCCACGCCGAACACGCTGCGGGTCAGCAGCAGCTCGGCCAGCTGCCAGGGGACCGGGTGCTGCGCGCCCGCGGTGCCGGTGCCGATGAACCCCGGGTTCACGATCGGCACGCCGCCGATGTTGGTCGAGGCCTGGGTGCCGGCGGCAAACGCGTTGTAGATGGTCGTCAGGTTCGCCTGGCTGGTGGTCGGGTTGACCAACGCCGGATTGATCGGGCTGTCCGTCCCTGCATTGAACGGCACGCTCGCTTCCCAGCCGAAAGTGGCGGTGGTGCCCACGTCCAGCAGGGTGGTGGTCAGGCTGTCGGCGAAGCGTGCGTTCGTATAGAACTGCACCTTGTCCGTGATGTCGTAAGTGCCGTTCGCGAAGAACGAATAACGCGTCTGCGGCTCGCTGATGGTCGCGAGCGGATTGTTCCACTTCAGCGTCTGGTCTTCCAAGGGAGGCTGACCGCCATTCAACGTGGTGTTGGTGATGGTGCCGTAGTAGCCGTTCTCCAGACCGTAGCCGTTGGAGTTGGTGCTGCCCTGGTAATTGTTGGTCGCCATCGGGCCGTTGTTGAGGAACAACGACTGATTCGAATTGAACAGGAAGCTCTGGAAGAAGCAACCGCTGGCCGGGCACACGCTGATACCGGCCGCCGTGCGGGCCGGGAACACCGCCGCCAGCGCCGCCGCGCTCGGATAATCAAACGTGGTCTCTTCTTCGTTGGGGCCGCCCAGGCCCAGGCCGAAGGCGTTGCCGCCGCCGGAGTTGGGATCGTTCCAGGAGTTGGTGAAGAAGTTGCGGTTCTTCTGGTAGGCGGCGTCACGGTTGTAGTACTCCGTGCCCATGATCAGGTTGCCCTTGCCGTCCCCGATCGTGGTGCCGATCATGCCGGTGACGCGCGTCTCGTTGCCATCGCCGGCCTGCGTGATGCCGTCCTGGATGTCCAGCTGGGCGCCCGTGAAATTCTTCTTCAGGATGAAGTTCGTCACGCCGGCGAGGGCGTCGGCGCCGTACACCGCCGAGGCACCACCGGAGATGATTTCCACGCGATCGATCATCGCCGAAGGAATCGTGTTGATGTCCGTCACCATCAACTCGTTGACCGGCGTGGTGCGGTGACCGTCGATCAGCACCAGGCCGCGGTTCGGGCCCAGGCCGCGCAGGGAGATGGTCGAGATACCCACCGTGTTGGTGGCCGAGGGCTGCACGTCCTCGTTCTCAGTGGTCGGCGTCTGTGCCGGATTGTAGTTCGGCAGGGTGTTCAGGTAGGACTCGAGGTTCAGTCCCGAGCGCTGTTCGAGCTGCTCAGAATCGATGGTCACCAGGGGGCTCTGGGACTCGAGGTCCTTGCGCTTGATGCGTGTGCCGGTGACGGTCACCTCTTCGAGCGGCTGCGCCTGATCGCTGGTGGCCGCAGGAGCTTGTTGCGCCATTGCATGCGGAGCGAAGGCGAGTGACGCGGTAAGCAGGCACAGCACTCCTGCCGTACCTGAAACTCGGGACGCCAAGGCTCCTCGGGAAACGGAAGCACTGCGTGCCGAACGCAGTATTGCAGCCACGGCTTGACGGGTTGAGACCATTAGAAACTCCCTGCTCACAGATGGTTTGTTTTCAGACACAGTCAGGCGAAGAGCCGGTTGACCCGGCTCTTCGCGGCGAAAGCTACGGCGCCCGATGCGGGCTCAAATTGCATGAATGGTCAGCGTTGCAGGCGTGGGGCGGATGGCAAGACCACCTGCGGCCCGGATGTGTTGATCCGGCAACCGGGCGGCCTCGGATTTTACGCAGCAATGTCCCATGTTCCCCCCGACGTCCGCTGTGTTACTCAGTCGCCACACTCGTTCAGGTGTGGATCAGTCAACTGATTTATTAATGCGCGGTAATGTGTAATGTAATGCGGAACTTTTTTGGCCGCAATGGGTGTTGGAAACTTTTTACAACAAAAAATGTCGCGCACCTTTCGGGCGCGCACTGTCACGCGCCCTTTGCCCGCTGCGTTGCGGTGATGCCGCCGCGGCGCGCCACCACGAAAATCATGAGCGGCGCGCGGTATTGCCCTAACGGCGGGTAGCGTATTCGCGGCGCCGGTGCGGCCCGCAGCGGCGGCGCACGGCGCGACGCGCTGATTGAAATTCGGCGCAACACAATGGTGCGGATCGGCCGGCGCCGTGGGTACGGAAGTTGCGAGCCTGCACGGGCGCGAGACGCGACGGGCTGAAACCATACGACCCCCCTTCAGCTTTGTTGTGTGAGAGCGACGTTACGACCTGGCTCTCGACCCAACTTTCGTGTCGGGGCGTAATTTAATGCGATGTTCGCTTCACTGCAACCAGATGTTGCATATTTACCAACGTGACTCGCAGGCGACACCGGATACTTGACTAGTCAAGCGCAGGCGCTTGCACTGTCAACCCAGCTTGAGTGGTCGCCGCGGATGGCAGGGCTTCCGGGCTGGGGAAGGTGGCGAGTCGGCGTTATTTTTATATATAAAATACAATAATATAGGGAATACACTTCCGGTGTTACTTAATGACAACATGGGGGTCTTCAGGGAAGTGATGGCGTGCCGGCAGGCGCCGAGTGACACTTATTGTGCTGCAATACCGCCTTGAGTATCCAAACCACAATACTGTGACGTGGCTTCCATGCCGGGACGAATGGCGCATCGCAAAAGGACCCATCCCACGCAGCAGCACCCGGCTCGACAGGCAGCCGAGTCGATGACAGGGCATTATTCCAGCATGAAGTCCCCGGCCGCATGGCTCGTGTTGTCAGTTCTCACCCATGGCATCGCCCTGGCTGTGGTGCTGGCGGATCACAGCCTCTGGCCCTGGTGCCTGGCCGCGGTGCTGGCCAATCATGTGGTGCTGATGCTCGGCAGCCTGCTGCCGCGCAGCCGGCTGCTCGGGCCCAACTGGACGCGTCTGCCCGCGGCCCAGGGCTGCGTGGCGCTGACCATAGATGACGGCCCGGACCCGGAGGTGACCCCGGCAGTCCTCGACCTACTCACCCGGCACGGGGTGCGGGCCACTTTTTTCTGCATCGGCGAGCGGGTGGCGCAGCATCCGGAACTGGCCCGCCGCATCACGCGCGAGGGACATGAAATCGGCAACCACACCGAGCGTCACCGTTACGTGTTTTCGCTGTTCGGGCCGGCGGCCATGCGCCGCGAGATTGCCCAGGCGCAGTCCAGCATTCAGACAACCTGTCAGGTCGTGCCGCGTTATTTCCGCGCGCCGGCCGGACTTCGCAACCCTTTTTTACAGCCCTGCCTGACGCGGCTGGGTCTGCAGCTGGCCAGCTGGACCCGCCGCGGCTATGACACCGTCAATGCCGATGGCGAGCAGGTACTGCAGCGTCTGACCCGCAACCTCGCGGCCGGGGATATCCTCTTGCTGCATGATGGGCGCGCCGCGCGCACGCCCGATGGCACCCCGGTCATCCTGGCCGTGCTGCCGCGCTTGCTCGCGCAGCTGGCACAGCTGCGGCTTCGCTGCGTCACACTTTCCGAGGGTCTTGCGGCCGGCCCTTGAATCGGCGGGCCGGCAGGGCCACTGAGGGTAGAATGCGGCATGAACTTGCCTGGAGCTTGAACGGATGAATGTAGTTTGGTCTGCGCTGTGGTACGTGATCGCCGTGGGCTTCCTGGTGGTGATCCACGAGTTCGGCCACTTCTGGGTGGCCCGGCGCCTGGGGTTCAAGGTGCTGCGCTTCTCGGTGGGCTTCGGTAAACCGATCTGGAGCCGCATGCTCAGCGATGACACCGAACTGGTACTGGCGCCCATTCCAATGGGCGGCTACGTGAAGATGCTGGACGAGCGCGATGCTCCGGTGGCGCCCGAGCTCCTGGATCGCTCCTTCACGCGCCGGCCGCCCTGGCAGCGCATCCTGGTGCTGCTGGCCGGCCCTGGCTTCAACCTGCTGTTCGCCATACTGGTGCTGTGGGGCATGCGCTGGGTATCGGGCATCAATGACGAGCGGCCCATCATCGGGGAGGTCCAGCCGGCCTCCGTGGCCGCCCGCGCTGGCCTGAATCGCGGCGATGAGATCCTGGGCATTGGCGATCAGGCGGTGCCCGACTCACGCGACGTCATGTTCGATCTGCTGGATTCGATCCTGGGTCAGGGTTCGGCGCGGCTGCTGGTGCGCGCCCCCGACGGGCAGACGCACAACATTATCCTCTCGGTGCCCGATCCGGCCGCGCGCCGCCACCTCACCGAGCCGTCCATGCTGCTGTCCGGGCTGGGGTTTCATTTCCGCGAGCCGCCGGTGCCCCCGGTACTCATCGATGTGACGCGTGGGGACAATGCCGGCCGTGCCGGGCTGCGTCCCGGGGATCGCATCGTGGCCATTGACGGCGCGGCCACCAACGACTTTTCCGACATCGTCAAGGGGATCGCCGGGTCGGCCGGCAGGACCATCACCGTGCAGTTCCGGCGCGCCGGTGCCCTGCACACGGTGCAGGTGCCCGTCACGGCGAAACCGGATGGAACGGGCCACATGGTCGGACGCATCGGGGTGGCCGGACCCACCACGGTGAAACTGCCGCCGGACATGGTCGTTCACCGCGACCTGTCTGCCGGCGCCGCGCTGGCCACCGCCTTTGGTGATGCGTGGAATCTCACGGCCACCCAGGGCAAGCTGCTGTGGCGCATGGTGCTGGGCCAGGTGTCGGTGAAGAACCTCAATGGTCCGTTGAGCATTGCTCAATATGCCGGCGAATCCGCGCAGGCAGGGCCTGAGACCTTCATCGGATTTCTGGTGCTGATCTCTCTGGCCCTGGCGCTGTTCAACCTGTTGCCCATCCCGCTGCTGGATGGCGGCCAGATCGTGTTCCAGGCGGCCGAATGGATTAAGGGCAAGCCCTTGAGTGAGCGCACCCAGATCTTCGGTCAGCAGGTCGGCATCGCCTTGCTGGTGCTGCTGCTGGGTATCGCGCTGTTCAATGATGTCTCGCGTCAGTTCGGCTGACGCGAGACTTCCAGGCTGCTACTCGACGCTGTAGCCGCGGCCCTGCAGGCAGGCGGCCATGGCGCGATAGTAATCCGCGCTTTTGCCGTTGAACTGATCCGGTGGCACATTGCCGCCGGTGGCCGTCGGATCAAAGCCGGTCTGACTGGTCGACCAGGTGTGACACTCGTATTTGTCCTTGGCCTGCTGATCCTCTTTCTGGCCATTGCGCGGGTAGATGAACAGCTGCGTGGTGGTGGGCGGCGCCGGCGGTGCCGCGTCCGGTGCGGCATTCACGGCGTCATTGGGCGGATCCACCACTTCATAGCCGTTGTTGGCCGCGTTCCAGGTGTAGTAGGTGTCGTTGGCGTAGTAGTACGGCACGCCGCCAAACCACACGGTGGAATAGAAGGGCGGCAGCACCGGGATGAACAGGCCCACTGGCGCCCCGACCACCACGTACACGCCCCCGCGCGGCGCATACCAGACGCCGCCGGAATAGAAGTAGCGGTTGGGACCGCGGTTGAAGACCAGCCGATCGCGCGGCAGGTCGTGCACCGAATAGCCGCGATCGAAATAGGCATGGTTATGCGCGAAGCGCGCGTCCATGTGCTGGTGCGGACCGGGCGCCGGGCCGCGTTCGGGACCGCGGCCATCAAAGCGCTGATCGGCGCTGGCGAGGCCCACAGCGAGCGCGGCCGCCAGACCCAGCGTGCTCAACACGGCCGTACGGATACAGGTATTGGTGCGCATCATCGTTTGATCCCTAAATTATTGGATGCTGTAGCCGCGGCCTTCCAGACAGGCGCCCAGCGCCCGACGGTAGTCCGATGCCTTGCGTTCGATCTGCGCGGCCTGCGCCTGGGTGTGAGCATTGGCGTTGGCGTCGGCCGCCGCCTGCGCATTCGCATCCGCACTGGCTTCGGCGCCGGCGCCGACGGCACCGCCCAGCAGCGCGCCCAGCAGCAGCCCGGCACCGGCATTGCGTGGGCTTGAAACGGCCGCGCCCAGGATGCCGCCCGTAATGGCGCCCGCGGCGACGCCGCTTCCCGGCGGCACTCCGGCGACCACCTGCACTCGCTCATGGGGCGGCACATTCGGCGCGCTGGGATTGAATCCGGTCTGCTGCGTCGCCCAGGTGGAGCATTCGTAGCGGTCGCGATCCTGTTGCTGCGGGGTTTGACCCTGCTGCGGATAGGCGTACACGGTGACATTCGGCGGCGGCGGGGGCGGCGCCAGATCACGCGGCGGAGGCGCCACGACGCAGGCCGAGAGCACCACGGCGGTGGCGGCCGCGGCCAGCAGGCGGGAGTGACGGACGACAGATCCTGTAAGCATCATGATTCGTTTCCAGTGAGCCTTTGACTTGAATACGCAAAACGCGGCACGGCGTGCCGCCGTTGACGTGAGGTCGACGGTTGGACTGCGCTGCGGTACCGGTGTTCCCGCCCAGGGGGCGCCGGTAGGGCAACACGGCCTTGATCCCAATTATATAAAAACATCATAACCTATTGATTCAACATATGACTTATATGCTCATACCCAACAAGTCTTACAACTGCAGCGCGACCGCACCTCACCCTATAAGCGCCTGTGTACACTTCGGGCCCCCGCTTGTAACTAGCGCAAATACACAATTGAATGTCAGACGATCTGTTACTGGACGCATTGATCGCGGCGGCGCTTGAAGCAGGGCAGGCCGCCAACCGAATCTACGCGGGGGCCTTTGCAGTCCAGACCAAGGCGGATGATTCACCGGTCACGGTCGCGGACCATGTCGCGGAGCAAATCATTCTGCGGCAGCTGCAACGCCACGCACCCGCCATCCCGGTGGTGGCCGAGGAACAGGTGGCCGCGGGTCATGTGCCGCAAGTCGGCGCTGAGTTCTTTCTCGTCGACCCGCTGGATGGCACCAAGGAGTTCGTTCACAAGCGCGGTGATTTCACCGTCAACATCGCCTTGGTCCGCGCCGCGACACCGATCCTGGGTGTGGTCTATGCGCCGGCCAGCGGCCAGCTCTTTGCCGCCAATGTCGCCACCGCCCGCGCGCTGCGTGCGACCCTTGATCCGCACCACCCGGTCGCGACGGGGTTCGCGCCCATCCGGGTGCGCGCCCGACCGCAGGCAGGCATCATCGCGGTGGCCTCCCGCTCGCACCGCACCGCCGAAACCGACGCCTATCTGGCCCACTACACGGTGTCGGACCTGAAGTCGGTGGGATCATCGCTCAAATTCTGCCTGGTCGCCGCGGGGGAGGCTGACCTGTATCCGCGCCTGGGTCCGACCATGGAGTGGGATACGGCCGCGGGTCATGCGGTACTGGTGGCCGCCGGCGGCCAGGTGCTCGGCCCGGACCTGCAATCCCTGCGTTACGGCAAGCCGCAGTTTCGCAATCCCTGGTTCGTGGCCAGCGGCGCCTTCGTGCCGCATGCGCTGGCGGCATGAGCGTCGCACACGCACTCTCGGCGCACCTCAAGCGCCTGGAAGCCGAATCCATCGGCATCATGCGCGAAGTGGCGGCCGAATTCGCCAATCCGGTGATGCTGTATTCGATCGGCAAGGATTCAGGGGTGATGCTGCATCTGGCGCTGAAGGCCTTCTTCCCCTCCAAGCCGCCGTTCCCGCTGCTGCACGTGGACACCGGCTGGAAGTTCCGCGACATGATCCGCCACCGCGACATGATCGTGGCGCGCTATGGCTTCAAACTTCTGACCTACACCAACCAGGACGGCGTGGCGCGCGGCATCAACCCGATCCGTTCCGGCTCCCAGGTGCACACCCAGATCATGAAAACCGAGGCCCTGAAGCAGGCCCTGGACCAGTACGGCTTCGATGCCGCGTTCGGCGGCGCGCGCCGCGACGAGGAAAAAAGCCGCGCCAAGGAGCGCATTTTCTCGGTGCGTTCCGCCGGCCACACCTGGGAGCCGCGCAACCAGCGTCCCGAACTGTGGCAGCTGTATAACACCCGCCTCACCAAGGGCGAGACCATCCGCGTCTTTCCGCTGTCCAACTGGACCGAGCTTGATGTGTGGCAGTACACGCGCGCCCAGGACATCCCGGTGGTGCCGCTGTACTTCGCCGCGCCGCGCCCGGTGGTCACGCGCGATGGCCTGCTGATCATGCGCGACGATGAGCGCATGCCGCTGCTGCCCGGGGAGCAGGAGCAACTGCGCAGCGTGCGATTTCGTTCCCTGGGCGACTATCCGTTGTCGGCGGCCATCGAAAGTTCGGCTGCGACCCTGGATGCCATCATCGATGAAATGGTCAGTGCCCGGACTTCCGAGCGCTCCGGACGCCTCATAGACAGTGACGAGGCGGCCTCGATGGAACGCAAGAAGCGCGAAGGATACTTCTGATGGAGAAGAGCCTGTTGCGCTTCCTGACCTGCGGGTCGGTGGATGACGGCAAGTCCACGCTCATCGGCCGGCTGCTGTTCGACTCCAAGCTGATTCTCGAGGATCAGCTGGCGACCCTGGCGCGCGACAGCCGCAAGCACGGCACCACCGGCGAGGACATCGATCTGGCGCTGCTGGTGGATGGGCTGGAGGCCGAGCGCGAGCAGGGCATCACCATCGATGTGGCCTATCGGTTCTTCAGCACGCCACGCCGTTCGTTCATCGTCGCCGACACACCCGGACACGAGCAGTACACGCGCAACATGGCGACCGGGGCCTCCAATAGCGACGCTGCGGTCATCCTCATCGATGCCCGCAAGGGGGTGCTGACGCAGACGCGCCGCCACAGTTACATCTGTTCGCTGCTGGGCATCCGCCATGTCGCCGTCGCCATCAACAAGATCGATCTGGTGGATTACTCCGCGGAGGCCTTTCACCACATCGTCGGGGACTACCTGGGTTTCGCCAAGTCGCTGAACTTTGCCTCAGTCACTGCCGTGCCCGTGTCGGCGCGCTTCGGCGACAATGTGACGACGCGCTCGAGCAGACTGCATTGGTTTGCCGGTCCGACATTGCTGGAATACCTGGAGGCTTTGGACGCGCAGGCCGCACAGCTGGAAAAGCCCTTCCGCTTCCCGGTGCAGTGGGTCAACCGCCCGAACCTCGACTTTCGCGGCTTCTCCGGCACGGTCGCCTCCGGCAGCATCCGTGACGGTGAGGCCGTGGTGGTGGCGGGCTCCGGCAAGGAATCCCGCATCGCACGCATCGTCACCGCAGATGGCGATCTGCCCGAGGCACGCGCGGGGGATGCGGTGACTCTGGTTCTGGCCGATGAGATCGATGTTGCGCGCGGGGATGTGCTGGCGCCCCCCGAACAGCGCCCCGAGGTGGTGGATCAGTTCGCCGCACATCTTTTGTGGATGGCCGAAGATCCCATGCTTCCGGGACGTTCATACCTGATGCGCATCGGTACGCGCTTCGTGCCGGCGCGCATCACGACCCTCAAGCACAAGGTGGACGTCAATACCCTGGAGCACATTGCCGCCAAGACCCTGGCGCTCAATGAGATCGGGCTGTGCAATGTGGCGACCTCGGCGCCCGTGGCGCTGGACCCTTACGCCGAGAACCGCGAAACCGGTGCCTTCATTCTCATCGACCGCTTCACCAATGCCACGGCCGGCGCGGGCATGATCTGCTTCGGGCTGCGGCGCGCCACCAATGTGCATCGCCAGAGCCTCTCGATCGACAAAGTGGCGCGCGTGCATCGCAACGGTCACAAGCCGGTGATCCTGTGGTTCACCGGACTGTCCGGCTCGGGCAAGTCCACCATTGCCAACCTGGTCGAGCAGGAACTGCACAGCGGTGGCGCCCATACCTACCTGCTGGATGGCGACAATGTGCGTCACGGCCTGAACCGGGATCTGGGTTTTACGGACGCCGACCGGGTCGAGAACGTGCGCCGCGTGGGCGAGGTGGCCAAGCTGTTCACGGATGCCGGCCTGATCGTGTTGTGTTCGTTCATTTCACCGTTCCGCGCCGAGCGGCGCATGGTGCGCGAGCTGGTGCCGGAGGGTGAGTTCATCGAGGTGTTCGTCGACACACCGCTCGAGGAGTGCATACGCCGCGATCCGAAAGGGCTGTATGCGCGGGCCAAGGCCGGGCTGATCAAGAACTTCACCGGTATCGACTCGCCGTACGAGCCGCCCGAGCAACCGGACCTGCGGCTCGACACCAGCGGCGAAAACCTGGCGCAAAGCGCGGCCCGCGTCATGGCGCTGCTGCGGGAACGGCAGATTCTGGGGTGGGGCGGCATGGACCGCGGGGACACTCAGACCTGGATCTGAAGCCGCTCGGCAAGGGCCGTGGCGCGCCGGCGCGCGGCCGCCGTGACGGTGGAAACGAACGGGGAGTCGCGGTCGAAGAATCGCCAGGGGCGATGGGCCCAGTCCCCGGCATAGTCAACCCCGATGCGCGTGGCGGTCGCGATGCGCAGCGGCGGCACTCTTTTCGGGGCCCGGATCCACAGTTCCCGGCCGCGCAGGTCCGCCCCGTTGTAGGTACGATCGATACCCAGCGCGCGACACAGCAGGCCCGGGCCCCAGCTGGGCGACTGGATGCCCGCGACCGGCTCCACGGCGCGCAGCAGTACCGCGTGCGGCACACCCGGGGCGCCGGCGACGACATTCAGACAGTTCCAGATGCCGTAGATCAGATAGACATAGGCGTGGCCAGCGGGGCCATACATGACCTCGGTGCGCGCCGTGCGTCGGCCGCCGGCGCTGTGCGCGGCCAGATCCTGCGGACCCAGATAGGCCTCGGTTTCCACGATGCGACCGACCTTCAGGCCCGTTGGCTGGCGGATGACCAGCTGCATGCCGAGCAGGTCGCGGGCGACGCTCAAGGCATCGCGTGCATAGAAGGTGCGCGGCAGTGACATGGCTGTAGAATAGCGGGATATGAAAGGCATATTCATCAACGCCGTGGTCATCGCCGTCGCGCTGTGCGCGCTGCCGCCGGCGCGCGCCGCGGTGTACGAGCTCAACGATCCGAACCTGCAGGTCATCGGCGAGGACCTGCACATCACCACGCATTACTCGGACACGCTGGTGGAGATCGCCCGGCGCTACGGACTGGGCTACGAGGAGATGGCGCGCGCCAATCCCAAGGTGGACCCATGGTTGCCGGGCGAGGGCACCCCGATCGTGATTCCCGGACGCCATATCCTTCCGCCGGGCCCTCGCGATGGCATCATCGTCAATATCCCCGAGCACCGAATCTATTACTTTCCCAAGCCGCGCAAGGGTGAGATCCCCACGGTGGTCACCTATCCGGTGAGCATCGGCAAGATGGATTGGCAAACCCCGATGGGTCTGACGCACGTGGTGTCCAAGGAAAAGAATCCGACCTGGAATCCGCCGGCCTCGGTGCGCGCCGAACATCTGGCCAACAATGATCCCTTGCCCGCAGGGGTGATCAGGTCCGGTCCGGACAATCCCCTGGGCCTGTTTGCCATGCGCCTGGCGATTCATCCGGGTGACTACCTCATTCACGGCACCAACAATCCTCTGGCGGTGGGCATGGCGGTGACCCATGGCTGCATCCGCATGTATCCGGAAGACGTGGCGGCGATTTTTCCGACCGTGCCGGTAGGCACGAAGGTTTACCTGATCAACCTGCCCCTGAAGGTGGCCTTCGTCGACGGTGACCTGCTGCTGGAGGCGCATCCGCCGGTGGATGCGCAAGGCCAGAGCGTGGATCCGGTGTTGAGCAAGTTCGAGGACCTGCTCAATGAGGTGCTGGGCAACACCACCACCGCGGTCAACTGGGATATCGCCGTGGATACGCTGAAGAAGGCCGACGGCATTCCGGTGCTGGTGGGTCTGCAGGCGGACGTGACGCCGGTGGCCCCGAGCTCAGCGCCGCAGGCGGCGCCCGCGGGCAGTGCTCCTGCCTCGGCCGCGCCACCTGCCGCGCCGCCGGCATCCGCGCCCGGCCTGCCGGCGCAGACCACCACCCAAACGGCGCCGGCCTCCGACGCCAACCGCTGGGTGAATCAATAGGGCATGTTCCGCCGCCATCAGGCGCCAACGGACGGCCAAATGCGGCTAACGTGCTGCCAACGTGGGACATCTGAATTCTGGCGGTGACGCTGCGGCAGGCCGTTCCCCGGGTCTTTGACTTGACCGTATGAGCCTCCTCTGGCAGGCCCCAGCGACAGGTTTGCGTACAAACAGTTGAAAGGCTGCGCGGATCCGTTATAGTTCGCGCACCCGCAGGGTTAACCTTTTGGGTATAAGTCGTTGTTTTTACTTCAAAATTTTAACCTTCAACGATGTCAGAGCGCGATAACGAAAACTTCGATCTGGACGACGAATTCCTCAATAACGCACCCGAAGACGGTACGGACTACGACCGGATTCTGGACCGCGTGGACAAACGCGTACGCACCCAGGGAAAACGTGGCAAGGCCGCGTGGAGCAAGCTGGAAGAAGTGCTCGCGGATCGGAAACTGGAAAAGGACCTGCGCGACATCTTCGACGATGAGGGGTAGACCGCCGGCGCGGCATCCCTTCATTTCCTAGACACTCCGACGAATCCCTAGGGCCCCAAGCGCTCAGGTCGCACTGCGCCGCAAACACGGGTCCCATACCGAGGCACCTCATCGTGGCGCGCAATTTTCCCCAGTGGGTCGTTCTGAAGTTCGGCGGCACCAGCGTTTCCTCGCTGGCCAATTGGCGCAACATCGCGCAGATCGTGCGCACGCGCCTGGACAGCGGCGCACGCGTGCTGATCGTGCATTCCGCCGTTACCGGCATCACCGACAAGCTGGAAAAGCTCATCGAGTCGGCGCTGGTCGGCTCGCAGGATGAAGTCTTCAGCGCCATCCAGGAGCGGCATCGGCGCCTGGCCGCGGAATTGCAGATCCCGGTGAGCGCGCAGCTTGAGCGACAGTTCGAGGAGCTCGGTCAGATCAGCGCCGGAGTCGCGCTGGTGGGCGAATTGAGTGATCGGACCCGCGCGCGGGTCATGGCTGCCGGGGAACTCATGGCCACGGATCTGGGGGCCCGCTTCCTCAAGTCGCAGGGACTGGATGCACACTGGCTGGACGCGCGCACGGTACTGAAGGCCGATGAGCGCCGCGGCGGTTCGGCCAAGGCCTCGGTGCTCAATGCCACCTGCGTGTTCACGCCCGATGAAGCGTTTCGCGAACAGCTGAATGCCCTGGGTCAGGTCGTCATCACCCAGGGTTTCATCGCCAGTGATGCCGACGACAACACCGTGCTGCTGGGTCGCGGCGGCTCGGATACCTCGGCAGCCTATCTGTCGGCGAAGCTCAGCGCGCAACGGCTGGAGATCTGGACCGACGTGCCGGGCATGTTCAGCGCCAATCCGCGCTCAACGCCCAGTGCGCGCCAGCTGCGCGCGCTGCATTACGATGAGGCGCAGGAAATCGCCAGCAGCGGCGCCAAGGTACTGCATCCGCGCTGCATCCTGCCGGCGCGTCAATACCAGATTCCCCTGCATGTACTGGCCACGCAGGTGCCGGACCTGCCCGGCACGGTGCTCAGCGCCGATGCCGGTGACGGCGGCGCGCAGGTCAAGGCGGTGTGCATCAAGAAGGGCATCACCCTCATCGCCCTGGACAGCCCGGGCATGTGGCACCAGGTCGGCTTCCTGGCCGATGCCTTCCAGATTTTCAAGGATCACGGCATGTCCGTGGACTTAGTCTCGACTTCCGAAACCAACGTCACGGTGTCACTGGACCCGGCGGCCAATTCCCTGGACAGCGACCAGCTGGACGCCCTGATCACGGCGCTGTCCGGCCTGTGCCGCGCGCGCGCCATCGGACCGTGCGCCTCCGTCAGCCTGGTGGGACGCAACATCCGCGGCATCCTGCATCAGCTGGGCGATGCGTTCGAGCTGTTCGCCGAACAGCAGGTTTACCTGGTGAGCCAGGCCGCCAATGATCTGAACTTCACTTTCGTGGTCGATGAAAGCCAGGGAGATCGCCTGGTGGATCAGCTGCACGAGCTGCTGATACCACGCTCGCGCACCGACCGCGCGCTGGGCCCGACCTGGGATCAGCTGTTCGCGCCGACCCAGGCGGCCGCCGTGGCGCGCAAGGCGCCATGGTGGAAACTGCGGCGCGAGGACCTGCAGCGGCTGATGGACGGTCGCGACTGTGCCTACGTGTACGATCGCGCCACCTTGTTGCAGGCGGCCCGGGCGCTGAAGGGCGTGAAGTCTGCCGCGCGCGTGCTGTATGCCATGAAGGCCAATCCGCATCCGGAACTGCTGCAGCTGTTCCATGCGCAGGGACTGGATTTCGACTGCGTGTCGCGCGGCGAAGTCGAACATCTGGTCAAGGCGGTGCCGACCATCGATCGCAGCCGCATCCTGTACACCCCGAATTTCATCAGCCGCGATGAGTACCTGTGGGCGTTCGCGCAAGGCGTGCAGATGACCCTCGACAGCCAGTTCGCGATCGAGAACTGGCCCAAGGTCTTCGCCGGCAAGGATCTCTTCGTACGTATCGATGGCGGCGTGGGCCGCGGCCATCATCGGCATGTGCGCACCGGCGGCGAACATTCCAAGTTCGGCGTGCCGGTCTGCGAAATCGATCAGCTGGCCGAGTCGGTGCGCGCGGCCGGCGCCCGGGTCATCGGCCTGCATTCGCACAGTGGCAGCGGCATCCTGGACGTTGGCAACTGGGAACAGACCGCCGAGCTGCTCGCCGAGCTGGCGCGCCGCTTCCCGGACGTCAAGGTTGTGGATGTGGGCGGGGGCCTGGGCGTTCCCGAGCGCTCCGATCAGGCGGAGTTCGACCTGGCAAAACTGGATGAGGCCCTGGCGCGGGTGAAGCAGGTGCATCCCCAGCTGTCCTTCTGGCTGGAACCGGGGCGCTACCTGGTGGCCCAGGCCGGGGTGCTGCTGGCGCGGGTGACGCAGCTGAAATCAAAGGGCGATACCACCTATGTGGGCGTCGCCACCGGCATGAATTCCTTGATTCGCCCGGCACTGTACGGCGCGTACCATGAAATCGTGAACCTGACGCGCGTGGACGAGCCGGCCACCGTGCAGGCGAACATCGTCGGTCCGATCTGCGAAAGCGGCGATATCCTGGGTCACGACCGGATGCTGCCGCCGACGCTCTCGGGTGATGTGCTGCTGGTGGCCAATGCCGGCGCCTATGGACATGCCATGAGTTCGCGCTACACCCTGCGCGAGCCGGCCGAGGAACTTTGCATCTGAGGCTTGTCTTTAGAAAAGTGATGACGGGGCGACAGGCGTGAAGATTTGGCGCTACGTGCTGGTGTTTGTGGTGGGGTGCGGCCTGGTGCTCGCCCTGTACATGGCGCATCTGGACCGCATTGTCACCACCCAGTTCGAGGGGCGGCGCTGGACACTGCCCGCCCAGGTGTACGCGGCCCCGTTGGAACTGTATGCGGGCGAGGAGCTCGACGCGGGCGACCTGGAGCACGAGCTGCAGCGTCTGCAATACCGGCACGGTGAGCAGGCCGATGGACCGGGCAGCTATTCGCGCCAGGGTGATCGGTTCCAGATCAACCTGCGCGCGGCGCGTTTCGCGGATGAGCTTCGTCCGGCGACCCTGCTCAATGTCGTTGCCAACGACAGCGCCATCACCACCCTCACCGACAGCAGCGGCAAGGACGTTGCCATTGCCCGCTTCGAGCCCTTGCTCATCGGCAGCATCTTTCCCATCCATGGCGAGGATCGCATCGTGGTCACGCCCGACCAGGTCCCGAGGATGCTGCCGGCGGCCCTGAAGGCCGTGGAAGACCGCAATTTCGACACTCACCATGGCATCGATCCGCTGGGCGTGCTGCGCGCCATCTGGGTGGACCTGCGCTCCCGGCAGTTTGAACAAGGCGGCAGCACCCTGACCCAGCAGCTGGTGAAGAACTATTTCCTGGATTCGCGGCGCACGGCCGGGCGCAAGATCCAGGAAGCCCTGATGGCGGTACTGCTGGAAGCGCATTTCAGCAAAACCGACATCATGACCGCCTACATCAATGAGATTCAGCTGGGCCAGGATGGGGATCGCGCCATCCGCGGTTTCGGTCTGGCCAGTCAGTTCTATTTCGGCAAGCCCCTGATGGAACTGGACCTGGCGCAGGTCGCAACCCTGGTCGCCGTGGCCCGCGGGCCCTCCTACTACGATCCGCGCCGCCACCCGGACCGGGCACTGAAGCGCCGCAACGTGGTGCTGGGTCTGATGGCGGACCAGAAGATCATCCCCGCGGCGGATTCGCAGGCCGCTCAGGCGCGCCCTCTGGCGGTCCTCGGACGCGGCTCGGGCGGCTACTATCCGGCCTACCTGGACCTGGTTCGCCGCACGCTGCGGCGCGACTACCGCGAGCAGGATCTCACCGAGGCCGGGCTTGCCGTATTCACCAACCTGGATCCGCGCATCCAGGAGCTGGCCGAAAAGATCCTCGATCGCGAACTGACCCGCCTGGACAAACAGCGCAAGAGCAAGGGCGACCCGCTTGAAGGCTCGGTGGTGGTGACCGCGCCGCAAAGCGGCGACGTGATGGCGGTGGTGGGCGGGCGCGAGGCGGGCTTCGATGGCTTCAACCGTGCCCTGGACGCACGCCGGCCGATCGGCTCGCTGGTGAAGCCCTTTGTCTATCTGGCGGCGATTGAAACCGGCCGTTACAACCCGGCCAGCATCATTCAGGACGTGCCGGTGGACATCAAGCTTCCCGGCGCGCCGGATTGGCAGCCGGAGAACTTCGAACACGACATCAATGGCCCCATCCCCATGGTGAAGGGACTGGCCCGCTCGCTCAATCTCGCCACCATCAATCTGGGCATGGACATCGGACTGGACACCGTCCGGCAGTCCCTGCAGCGCTTTGGCGTCGAGGAGGACCCGCCGCGTATTCCTTCCTTGCTGCTGGGAACCTATGAACTCACGCCCCTGGATGTCGCACAGTTGTATACCGGACTGGCCAATGGCGGATTCAAGAGCAACCTGCGGGGGGTGCGCGCGGTGCTGGGGGCGGACGGCAAGGCCCTCAAGGCCTTTAATGTGGATGTCGCACCGGTGGCGCAGCCCGATGCGGTCTTCGCCCTCCAGATGATGATGGAACAGGTGATGCAGCGCGGGACCGGGGTGGCGGCCGAGTCGATCCTGCCCACCGGTGTGGTGGTGGCCGGCAAGTCCGGAACCTCTTCGGACCTGCGCGACAGTTGGTTCGCGGGCTTCTCGGGCAATGCAGTGGCGGTGGTATGGGTGGGCTACGATGATGACCGGGTCACCGGTCTGACCGGTTCGGCAGGCGCGCTGGGCGTGTGGGATCGATTGCTGACCGCCATTGGTCCCACGTCAGTCTCGAGCGCCATGCCCGATACCCTGCATCCGGTTACCATCGACTATCGGACCGGCTACCTGCCCTCGGCCAGCTGCCCCGCGGAGCCGGTGACAGTCTATGTGCCCTTGAGCTTTACGCCGCCGGCTGCGCCGGCGGGCTGCAGCGAGTTCGGGGCCACCAAGCCTGGCGCCCAGTCTGAGCCGACGCTGCTGGACAAGGCCGGAAAGTGGCTGCAGGGCCTGACACATCATTGAGGTTGAAGGGGATGTCGAGATTGATCCGGGGCCTGGAGTTGCAACGCCGGTGGTTGCCGGCGCTGCTGTGGGTCAGCTGCGGACTGTCCGGTTGCGTGATGTTCCGCGAACCCATCACCGCGCCCGCACCGCCGGCACACCCGGCGCCAGGTTCGGTCACTCCAGGTCCAGCGATTCCCACCCCGGCGGCCCCCGCCAACGCGGAACCGGCTCCGCCACCGTCGCCCCCGGTGACGGCACCGCCCGCGGCGCATCAGTTTCATCTGGGTCCGGCGGCCACGGCGCTGGTGGCACAGGCCCACCGCCAGGCGGCCGCCGACCCGCAATTGGCCATCAGCACCCTGGAGCGCGCGCTGCGCATCGAGCCGGACAATCCGCTGCTGTGGATTGAACTGGGCGAGGTCCATGAATCCGCCGGCCACTATGAACAGGCCGGCGGCATCGGCCACAAGGCCCTGCAGCTGGCAACCGGTGATCCGCATGCGCAATCGGCCTCCTGGCACCTGATCGCCGAATCGCTGAAGGCCCGCAACCGCAATGGTGAGGCGGCCGAAGCACAGCATCGGGCAGATGAGCTCAGCGCACAGTAAACTTGCCCTGCATGTACACGCTGCACATCGCCAACAAGAACTACTCCTCCTGGTCGCTGCGGCCCTGGGTGCTGATGCGCGAGTTGCGCATCCCCTTCACCGAGCATCTGGTCCCGTTTCATCAAACCGATGACTGGGCGGCCTACCGGCGCATTGCCCCGAACGGCAAGGTGCCCTGTCTGGTCGACGGCGATATCACGGTGTGGGAATCCCTGGCCATCGTCGAATACCTGGCGGAGCGGCATGCCGGCGTGTGGCCCGAAGCCAAGGATGCCCGGGCCTGGTCACGCAGCGCGGCTGCGGAGATGCACGCGGGCTTCACCGAGCTGCGCAGTCGCTGTTCCATGAGTTGCGGCATACGCGTGCGTCTGAACTCCGTGACGGCGGCGCTGAGCGCAGATCTCAAGCGGATCTCGGCACTGTGGAGCGATGGCCTCACGCAGTTCGGCGGGCCGTTCCTGGCCGGATCGGTCTTCAGCGCCGCGGACGCGTTCTATGCGCCCGTGGTGTTTCGCATGCAGACCTACAATCTGCCGCTTGATCCGCTGTCGCGGACCTACATGGCGCGGATGCTGGAGTGTCCAGCCATGCGCACCTGGTATGCGGAAGGTTTGCGTGAACCCTGGCGGGATCTGCCGCATGAGGCGGAAATCGCGCAAAGTGGCCAGATAATCGAAGACCTGCGCGCACCCGCTGCCTGAAAGGTGGCCTCCGTCACAGCACCGGTTCGGTCCGCGCTGTGAGATAGCGGCCAGTGCGCCATTGGCGATGGATGGGACGGCCATGCCCGCGATCCGAGTGCTGCAGGGAACTATTTCCGGAGTCAAGAAGCATTACGGCGCGGGCGGCGGCCCGTTCGGGCTGCTGCTGGGTGGGGTGACCTTTCGCATCGGCAGTCCTTCGCAACTCGTGACCATCGGCGGCGCGGCGCTTGACCTTCTGGAAGGCGAGTACCTGGCGGTGGCCGTCACGCCCGGCCTGTTTTCCGACCGTGGCAGCGCGGCGCTCGCATACCGACGCCTGGGGCAAAAGGCAGATGCGCAACCGGCAGGGGGATTTTCCGGGATCTTGTGTCTGCTGAGCGCGGCAATTGTGCTGTACAGGCTGGCGCGCAGTGGCAGCCTGTCGGCACAGCCGGTCTTGGCCACAGTCAGCGCCGCGCTGGTCCTCTGGCTGATCTTGCTGGGGCTGTACCGGCGCCGACTGGCGCGCACTGCCGCGCAGACTCTCGCGCGGTTGTCGCTGGAGCGGCCGCCGTTGCTTCCGGTGCAGCGCACCGCAGCCACGCCTGCGGTCGCGGACTCTGCTCCGATAGGGAAAGACCCGCTACGCTGGGTGGTCGTCTTCGGGGCCTTGCTGGTGGTGCTCGGGGTCGCCGGGTTGGAGGGGCTTTTTGCTCGGGCCCATGATGTGCGCACGGCGCAGGGGCTGGCACCGCTTTTGATCATGGTGCTCATCCTGTTCGGGGTCCTCATCTTCGCTTACTTTGTGCCGCCGAGCGCAGCGGAGGTGCGCTGGCATGATTCCGCGCAAGGCAAATGGGCGCGCGGCGCCGTCGGAATACTGGTGGGGGCATTGGCGCTCGGTGGCGGAATTTACCTCGGTCGTCACGACCATTACTACCTTGCCAATCGCCTCCCGAGCGGTCGGGGCGCATTTGTGCTTTATATCTGCACGTGGTTGTGGGATGGCCTTGGCGATACCTTCGGGCCCTGGGGGCCGGGGTGCGTGACAATGGTGGCGGGCCTGGCACTGTGCAGCGCCGGTATCGCTTATCTCAGGCGTGCTTAGCCGCGGCGTGCCGCCCCGCCAGCACCGTGACCACATCTTCGAGTTGCAGATTCCGGCTGCGCAGCAGCACCATCAGGTGAAACAGCAGATCGGCTGATTCGGCCAGCAGCTGCTCATCGTTCTCGGCGACTGCCGCGAGCGCCACTTCGACCCCTTCCTCGCCGACCTTCTGCGCCAGGCGCGTGGGTCCCCCGGCCAAGAGCCGGGCCGTGTAGCTGCGATCCGGGGATTCGCCACGGCGCTGTTCGATGATGGCCGCAAGCTCGCCCAGGAAACCCAGACGCGTGGCGCCGGTCAGGGCGGCGTCCCCGAAACAGGTGGCCGTGCCCTCATGACAGGTGGGTCCCAGCGGCCGTGCGGTGATCAGCAGGGTGTCGGCGTCACAGTCGGTGCGGATCGCAGCGACACTGAGCGTGTGGCCCGAGGTCTCGCCCTTTTCCCACAGGCATTGGCGGCTGCGGCTGTAGAACACCACGCGGCCGCGCTCCTGAGTCAGGCGCAGCGACTCGGCATTCATGTAGCCCAGCATCAACACCGCGCCGCTGTCGGCGTGCTGGATGATGGCCGGCAGCAGACCATCGCCCTTGCTGAAATCCACCCGCGACAGATCGCTGGGGTCCGACGTTACGGCCATGGACGCACCTCGATGCCGGCCACCAGCAGGCTGGCCTTCAGATCACGGATGGCGATGGCACCGGAGTGGAACACGCTGGCGGCGAGTGCAGCATCCACGCCGGCCATCTCGAATGCATCGCGAAAGTGCTCGGGCGAACCCGCCCCGCCCGAGGCAATCAGGGGCACGCGGCAGATCTTGCGCACGGCGCGCAGCTGCGCGATGTCGTAGCCGCGCCGCACGCCATCGCTGGCCATGCAGTTCAGAACGATCTCCCCGGCGCCACGTTCCTGCACCTCGCGCACCCAGGCGAGGGTGTCGCGGCCCGAATCGCGCGACCGATCCGGATCGCCGGTGAACTGGTAGACGCTGTAGCTGCCGGTGACAGTCTGGCTGTCAATGCCCACCACCACGCATTGGGCGCCGAAGCGCGCACTCAAGGCATTGATCAGATCCGGATCAGCCAGGGCCGGTGAGTTGATCGACACTTTCTCGGCCCCGGCATTGAGCACGGCCTCGGCATCCTGCACCGAGCGGATGCCACCGGCCACGCAGAAGGGGATGTCGAGCACCCGCGCCACCTTGTTCACCCAGGCGCGGTCCACCGAGCGGCCTTCGGGGCTTGCGGTGATGTCGTAGAACACCAGCTCATCGGCCCCTTCATCCCGGTAGCGGGCCGCGAGCTCCATGATGTCGCCCACGACCTTGTGATCGCGGAAGCGAACACCCTTGACCACCTGGCCGTCACGGACGTCCAGGCAGGGGATTATGCGTTTGGCAAGAATGGTCGCAGCTCCTCAGAGGTGATGCGCTCTTCGAGCAGGGCCTTGCCGCTCACGGCTGCCGCCATGCCCAGCGCCGCGAGCGCCGCAAGATCGGCCGCATCGCGCACGCCGCCGGAAGCCTGCCACTCGATGCCCGGGTGGCGCCGGCGGCACTCGCGATACAGGTCCAGGCCCGGTCCTGAGAGGGCGCCATCGCGGTCGATGTCGGTGCACAGCACGTGCTTCAGACCATGCGCCAGGAACGGCTCCAGGGCCTGCCACAAGCTGAGCTGCCCGCCCTGGGTCCAGCCGCGGGTTCGCACCCGCGGCACGCCCTGGGCATCGTTGCGGATGTCGAAGGCCAGGCAGATACGCGCGGCGCCGAACTGGTTCAGCCAGCCGATGACTTCATCGGGCCGTTCCACCGCCAGGCTGCCGATGACGACGCGCGCCACGCGGTTGCGCAGCAGATCATCGATCACCGCCGCGGAGCGCACGCCGCCGCCGACCTGGATCCGCACCGCCGTCTGCGAGGCCAGACTCACCACGATGCTGCGGTTGGCCAGGGTGCCCTCCCGCGCGCCATCCAGGTCCACCACGTGCAGCCAGCTGGCGCCGATACCCCGATAGCGCTGCAGCAGCTCGTGAGGTTCGTACTCGTAGCGCGTCTCGGCCGCAAAGTCGCCCTTGAAGAGGCGTACGCAGCGTCCATTGCGCAGGTCGATCGCCGGAATCAGCAGCACTTCAGGTGAGCCTCAGGAAATTGGCGAGAATGCGCGCGCCCACCCGGGTGGAGCGCTCGGGGTGAAACTGCGTGCCCCAGAAATTGCCCCTGCGCACCACGGCCGCGATCTCCAGGCCATAGTCGCAGGTGGCCAGCGTCGTCGCTGAGACCGGCGCGGCGTAGCTGTGCACGAAGTACACGTGTTCGTTCTCGGCGATGCCCTCCAGCAGCGGATCCTCGTACACGATGTGCAGGCGGTTCCAGCCCATGTGCGGCACCGGCCGTCCCTGCTTGGGTTCCAGGCGGCGCACGGTCTGCGGCAGCAGACCCAGACACTGCGCCGGACCTTCCTCGGACTTCAGGTACAGCAGCTGCATTCCCAGGCAGATGCCCAGCACCGGCTGCTTCAGCCGCGGCAGCTGGGTGGCGACGCCGCTGGCAGTGAGCCGCTGCATGGCGGCCAGTGCCGAACCCACTCCGGGCAGCAGCACCCGCGGCGCGGCGGCGATCTGTGCCGGATCGCTGGTCACGACACTGCGCGCCCCGAGCCGCTCCAGCGCGAACTGCAGCGACGCCAGGTTCGCACCGCCGCTGTCGATGATGGCGACGTCAATCTTCAAAGCACACCCTTGGTGCTGGGCAGTTCGCTGCCTTCGCGACGGAACGCCTGGCGCAGCGCCCGGCCCGTGCCCTTGAAGCAGGATTCGATCATGTGGTGGGAGTTCTCACCCGAGACGCTGATATGCACCGCGGCCCCCAGGCTGTCGGCCAGCGAGCGGAAGAAATGCGGCACCAGCTCGGTGGCCAGGCCGCCGACTTCCTCGCGTGCGAAGCGGCCTTCGAAGATCGCGTAGGCGCGCCCGGAAAGATCGATGGCCACCTGGGTGCGCGCTTCATCCATGGGCAGCAGAAAGCCGTAGCGGTTGATGCCGAGCTTGCGGCCCAGCGCCTTGCGCAGTGCCTCACCGATGGCGAGCGCGCAGTCCTCCACGGTGTGATGTTCGTCGACACCCAGATCCCCCTGGCAGGTCAGCGACATCGAAAAGCCCCCATGCTTGGCCAGCTGCTCGAGCATGTGATCGAAGAAGCCGATGCCGGTGGCGATGCTCACCGGCGCGGTGGCATCCAGGTCCACGGTGACGGCGATGCGGGTCTCGCGGGTGTCGCGCGCCACGCTGGCGCGTCGTGCCGTCAGTTCGTGCACCACCGCGGCCCAGGTCTGCCGGGCGCTGCCATGGCGCTGCACCAGCAGGCCGCGCACGCCGATATTGCGGGCCAGTTCCAGATCCGTGTCCCGATCGCCGATGACCGCGCTGCCCTGAAGATCCACCTGAGCGTCGCGCAGGAACTCGCGCAGCAGTCCGGTGCGCGGCTTGCGGCACTCGCAGTCCTCTTCGGCCCGGTGCGGACAGATGAACACCTTTTCAAAGTGCACGCCCTGGGAGCCGAAGGCCTCCAGGATGAACCGGTGCGCCTGCTCGAAGGCGGCCGTGGGATGGGTCGGGCTGCCCAGTCCATCCTGATTGGAGACGATGACCAGCCGGAAGCCCGCCGCGGACAGCTCGCTCAAGGCGGCGAATACCCCTGGCATGAAGTGGATCTTGGCGAGGCTGTCGACCTGCTGGTCGGGTGGCTCCTCCACCAAGGTGCCGTCATGGTCGATGAAAAGAACCGGTGTCAGGGCGCTCACTTAAGTCACCTTGTGGGCCGGGCGGGACCGGCTGTGGGTACGCAGGGCGCTGATCAGGCGCTGGTTCTGTTCGGGGGTGCCCACGGTGAGGCGCAAGGCGCGCTCCAGCCCCGGCTGACGGCGCACGTCGCGCACCAGCAGGCCCGCCGCGCAGGCCTGATCAAAGGCCAGTTGCGGGGCCACGAACTCCACCAGCAGGAAATTCGCGGCGCTGGGCCACACGCGGATCACGCCCTCGGTCTGCTCCAGCGCCGCGGTCAGCCGCGCCCGCTCATCCAGCACCGCCGCCACGCGCCCGGCGGTGCTGGCGCGGGCGGCCGGTTGCAGGGCGCGCAGCACGGCCTCGATGCTCAGCTGCGTCAGATTGTAGGGCTCGACGATACGCCGCAGCAGCGCCACCACCTCGGCATGCGCCAGCACCACTCCGCAGCGCGCACCGGCCAGGCCGTGGGCCTTGGACAGCGTGCGCAGCACCACCAGCCAGGGGTGGCCGGGCAGGTGGCGCGCGCAGCCTGGGGTAGCAGCGAACTCGATGTAGGCCTCATCCACCACCAGCAGTGCCTTGCCGGCCAGCTGGCCGGCCAGATGCAGGATGGTTTCCTCGGGAACCAGATTGCCGGTGGGATTGTTGGGCGAGCATACGTACACCAGCTTCACGGTGGGCGTGCACTCGGCCAGGACCGCGGCCGCATCGTATTGGAAGCCGCGCGCCTGGTTCAGCGGCACGCGCACCACGCCGGCGCCCTGGATGCGCGCCGCGACGCCGTACATGCCGAAGGTGGGCGGACACACCAGCACCTGGTCCACCCCGGCGCGACAGTAGGCGCGCGTCAGCAGATCAATGGCCTCGTCGCTGCCGCGGGTGACCAGAACATTGGCGGCAGGCTGCGCGTAAAGTGCGGCCAGCTGTGCCACCAGCCCCTGGGGCTGCGGTTCGGGATAGCGGTTCAGGCCGGCCTCGCTCCCATCCGTGCTGTTGCGCCACGGCAGCTCATTGGCATGCAGACGCTCCAGGGCCGGATTCCAGGCCGCATGCTCGTAGGGATCCACGCTCAGGATGTCCGGGCGCGCAATCGAAGTGGGCGAGGGCGCCACGCGGCTCACAGGCCTTGCTCCAGCACCGCGAGCCGGCGTTGGACCGCCGCGGCGTGCGCATCCAGACCCTCCAGGTTCGCCATGGCCGCGGCCACCGGTCCCAGATCCCGCAGGCCCGCGGGGGTCAGCTCCTGCACCGTGATGCGCTTGCTGAAGTCGCTCAGCGACAGGCCACTGTAGGCACGGGCATAACCATAGGTGGGCAGTACGTGATTGGTGCCCGAGCAGTAATCGCCCATCGGTTCCGGGGACCAGTCCCCGAGGAAGATCGAACCGGCGTTGCGGATCAGGTCGAGCGAGTCGCGCGCCTGACGGATCTGCAGCAGCAGATGCTCGGGTGCGTACTCATTGCAAACCTCGATGGCGGTGGCCAGATCCGGTACCACGATGCAGCGACTGGCGGCAATGGACTTCACCAGTATCGCGTGCCGCGACAGCGTGGCCATCTGCCGCTGCACCTGCGCCGCCACCACGGCGGCGAGTTGCGCCGACGGGGTGACCAGGATGGCCTGGGACTGCGGATCGTGTTCGGCCTGCGCGAGCAGGTCCGAGGCCACGAATTCCGGCCGCGCCGTCTCATCGGCGATGACCAGCACTTCTGAGGGGCCGGCCGGCAGGTCCACCGCCGCGCCTTCCGGATCGGCGGCCACCTGCTGCTTGGCGGCCGTGACCCAGGCATTGCCGGGGCCGAAAATCTTGTCGACCTTGGGAATCGAGCCGGTGCCGTAGGCCAGAGCCGCGATCGCCTGCGCGCCGCCCACCTTGAACACCGTATCGATGCCGCACAGCTGCGCCGCCACCAGCACCGCGGCATTCGCACCGCCGTCGCGAGCCGGTGGCGTGCACAGCACGCGCCGCGGACAGCCCGCCAGACGCGCCGGCACCGCCAGCATGATCACCGCCGAGGGCAGGGGCGCGGAGCCGGCCGGCACGTACAGGCCGACGGCGCCGATGGCGCGCGTGATGCGCTCGCAGCGCACGCCGGGGGAGGTCTCCAGCGACAGTGGCGGCAGCTGCTGGGCGGCGTGGAATTTCTCGATGTTGCCGATCGCGCGCTCCAGCGCGGCGATCTGCACCGGCGTCAGCTGCGAACGCGCGGCGGCAAACTCCGCGGCACTGACTGCCAGCGCATCCAGGCGCACGCCATCGAAGCGCCAGGTGAGCTCCAGCAGCGCCACATCGCCCTCGGCGCGCACCTGGCTGATGAGCCTGGCGACATCCGCGGCAACCTCGGCGCGGCCCTCGATGGCCGGGCGCGCCAGCGCCGCACGCCGCTGAGCCGCATTCAGTTGTGTCCAGTGAAGGATCTGCATGGGCTCAGACCAGCATCTTCTCGACGGGCAGTACCAGCATGGCGCTGGCGCCGGCCTTCTTCAGGCTCTCGAGGGTTTCCCAGAACACGTTCTCGCGACACACCGCGTGCACCGCCACCCGATCCGCCTGACCCTCCAGGGGAATGATGGTGGGTGACTCGCTGCCGGGCAGCAGACGGCGGATTTCCGGCAGCGCCGAGCGCGGCGCGTGCAGCATGATGTACTTGCTCTCCTTGACCTGCTGCACACCATCGATGCGCATCAGCAGCCGTTCGGCCCATTCATCCTTGGCCGGCGCCAGCGCAAGGGGCGTGCGGATCAGCACCGCGTGGCTTTCCAGCACGGTCAGCACTTCGCGCAGGTGATTGGCCTGCAGCGTCGAGCCGGTGGACACCAGGTCGCACACCGCATCGGCGCGCCCCAGGCGCGGTGCGATCTCCACCGCCCCGGAGAGCACTACGATCTCGGCCTCGAGGTCATGCTCCTTGAGAAAGCGCGCCAGCATGTAGGGGTAGGTGGTGGCGATGCGCCGGCCCTGCAGCCACGCCGGGCCGCTGAACTGCGTGCCCTCCGGCACCGCCAGCGACAGCCGGCAGCGACCGAAATCCAGGTTGCGCACCGTCTGGAACAGCGCCGGGTGGCCGCGTGAGGCCAGCTCCAGGCGCTTCTCCTCGAGCACGTTCAGACCCACCAGACCCAGGTCGCAGACATCCTCCTGCACCAGATCCGGGATGTCATCGTCGCGCACGAACAGCACATCCAGCGGCATGTTCTCGCCAAAGCCCATGAGCTGATCCTTGCCGCGCGAGAGCTTCAGCCCGCAGCGGCTGAGCAGGTCCAGCGACGGATCGGTCAGGCGTCCGGATTTCTGGACCGCCAGTTTCAGGCGGGTGTCCTTATCCATGGCGGGCTGCCTCCACGCGGCGGCCCGGATCCGCGCGCCGCGGACCCTTGGCGCGACGCAGAATGAGCGAATAGCCGCCATTGCCGGCGGCCAGGCAGCGGGCCACGCGACTGATGGTGGTGACGCTGACGCCGGTGAGACGATTGATCTCCCGGTAGGCAACCCCGCGCATCAGCCAGTCCACCACCGCCCAGCGGTCGGCCATGGCCTGGATCTCCGCCGGGGTGCACAAGTCGCGGAAGAAGGCGCGGCATTCATCCGCGTTGCGCAGCAAGGCGAGGGCGGTGAACAGGTTGCGCTCGGCCAGGGCTTCCTGGCTTGAGGACACATTGCGGTGGCTTTTCATGGGCTTGCGGGGCTTCGCGTCTCGTACTAATGTAACAGTACGCTAATACATTAGCACAGATCGGGCGCGGCGTAAAAGTGTATGATTGAGCCATGCAGCTGAGCACGGAACGGATCCTGACCACCCATGTCGGCAGCCTGCCGCGCAGCCAGGCGGTGGTGGACCGGCTCATGGCCAAGGAGAACCACAGCGGCCACGAGCCGCAGGCCTTTGCCGCGGTCATGAGCGCGGCGGTGGATGAGGTGGTGGCCCGGCAGGTGGGAGCCGGCATCGACATCGTCAGCGATGGAGAGATGTCCAAGATCAGCTATGCAACCTATATCAAGGACCGGCTGTCGGGCTTTGGCGGGGATCAGCCGCGCCAGGTGGCGCTGGACCTGCAGCCGTACCCGGAATTTCGCGCGCGCATGGCGCTGTTCGCCGGCCAGCAGACCTTCAAGCGTCAGTGCTGTATCGGACCCATCGCGCTGGTGGATCGCGAGTCCATGCGCCAGGACATCGCGAACCTGCGCGCCGCCCGTGCGCGGCATGCGCCGCTGGAGCTGTTCATGAACGCGGCCTCGCCGGGCGTCGTGGCTGCGTTTCAGACCAATGAGTACTACCCGAGCCACGAGGCCTACGTCGAGGCCATCGCCGCTGCCATGCGCGAGGAGTACGAGGCGATCGCGGCCGCCGGTATCGTGCTGCAGATCGACTGCCCGGACCTGGCCATGGCGCGGCACACCGGCTTCCAGGATCTCACCGAGGAGCAGTTCCTGCGCCGCGCGCACTTTCATGTCGAGGCGCTCAATGAGGCGCTGCGCAACATTCCGGCCAGCCAGCTGCGCATGCACGTGTGCTGGGGCAACTACGAAGGCCCCCATGACCATGACATCGAGGTGGCCAAGGTGCTGCCGATCATCCTCAAGGCCAAGCCTGCGGCGATATTGTTTGAGGCGGCCAATCCGCGTCATGCGCATGAGTGGCGGGAGTGGCAGCAGGCGCGGATACCCGAGGACAAGGTGCTGGTGCCGGGCCTTCTGACCAGTACCTCGAATTATGTCGAGCACCCGGAACTCATCGCCCAGCGCATCGGGGTGTTCGCCGACATTGTCGGGCGCGAGCGGGTGCTGGCGGGCACCGACTGTGGATTTGGCACGTTTGCCGGCATCGGCAAGATGGACGCGCAGATCTCCTATGCCAAGCTGGCGGCGCTGGCCGAGGGTGCCCGGCGCGCCTCGCAACGGCTGTGGCCTTGACGCTGCCGCGGCACCCCGCCTAGACTTCGAGGGCTCATCGAGACCGGCTGAGGGAAAAGGCCCTTCGACGCCGGGGCAACCGCCGAGCCTAACCAGCCCGGAAAGGTGCCAACTCCTGCGACCCGCACAAGCGGAGCGGTAGATGAGCGATCGGAGTGGCCCGATCCGCGTCGCAACGCGGTGAGGGATGGACCCGATTGACCCGCCCATCCGGCGCGGGTGTTCCGCAGGGGTATCGGTTCAATTACGAGCCCTGGTCGGCGGAGCGCCCAAGATGACTGCGAGAGTTGAAGTCCTGTCCCCCGGCACGCGCAGCGCGCGAGTGTCCACCCTGCATGCGCCCGCGGCGCGCGAGGGCATCCTGGAGCTTGCCGGCCCATGGCCACTGCACCATCACGGTGAACTGAGCGACGTGCGCATTGCCTGGCGCATGAGCGGTCCGGAAGAGGCGCCCGTGGTGTGCGCCCTGGGCGGAATTTCGGCGCATCGGCGGGTGTGCCTCGGCGCCGATGCGCGCGATGGCTGGTGGTCCGACATCGCCGGTCCGGGCAAGCCGCTGGACGCGGATCGCTTCAGGATCCTGAGTTTTGATTTCCTGGGCGGCAGTGGCGAGTCCACCGGACCCAAGAGCGGCGAGACCGACTTTCCCAGCATTTCGACCTTCGATCAGGCCCGGGTACTGGAGCGGCTGCTGGACGCACTGGGCATCGGCGCGCTGCGCGCCATCGCCGGGGGCTCCTATGGGGGCATGGTGGGGCTGGCCTTCGCGGAACGCTATCCGGATCGCGTGGCCAACCTGCTGGTGATCGGTGCCTCGGATCGCGCGCACCCCATGTCCAGCGCCTGGCGCAGCACCCAGCGGCGCATGGTGCGCTTCGCAATCGCGGCCGGGCAGCCGGCGCAGGGCATGGAACTGGCGCGGGCGCTGGCCATGACCACCTACCGCTCGGCCGAGGAATTTGCCGCGCGTTTCGATGGTCCGCCCGAGCGGGTCGCGGGCCGCTTCGAATTTCCGGTGGAGCAGTACCTGGCGGCGCGCGGTCGTGACTACGCCAGCCAATATTCTGCGGAGTCGTTCCTGTGCCTGTCCGAGTCCATCGATCTGCATCGGGTGGAGGTGGCGCGCATCTTCGTCCCGACCACGGTGGTGGGCATCCGCGAGGACCGCCTGGTGCCGCTGCCGGACCTGCGCGCCATGGTGGCCCGGCTGCAGCACGGCCGGCTGCATGAGCTGTCCTCGGTGTTCGGCCATGACGCCTTCCTGAAGGAAACCGACCAGCTGCGCAGCATCTTCGCCAATGTGCTGGGTGTCGCATGAGCAACGCACCTGATGCGGTGACCCAGGCGGTGCGCGCCGGCCTGGAGAGCGATGCGATCACCGGCGCGGTGGTGCCGCCGATTCACCTGTCCACGACCTATGCGTTTCGCGGCTTCGAGGACAAACGCGCCTACGACTATTCGCGCAGTGGCAATCCCACCCGCGACCTGCTGGCCAAAGCCTTGGCGGACCTGGAGGGCGGCGTCGGCGCCGCCGTGGTGGCCACGGGTATGGCGGCCATCACCCTGGTGGGCCATCTGCTGCCCGTGGGGGCGCGCATCGTCGCGCCGCACGACTGTTATGGCGGCACCTATCGGCTGTTTGATGCCTGGCGCCGCCGCGGCGAACTGCACTGCGACTTCGTGGACTTTGCCGACGAGGAGGCGGTACGCGCGGCCCTGAAGCAGCGCACCGCGCTGCTGTGGATCGAGACGCCGAGCAACCCGCTGCTGCGCATCACCGACATCGCGCATTTTGCCGAACTGGGGCACGCCGCCGGTGCCCTGGTGGTGGTCGATAACACCTTCCTCTCGCCCCTGTGGCAGAAGCCACTCGCCCTGGGCGCCGACCTGATCGTGCACTCCACCACCAAGTACCTCAATGGCCACAGTGATGTGGTCGGTGGTGCGGTGATCGCGGGGACCCAGGCGCTGCACGAGCAGTTGGGCTGGTGGGCCAACTGCCTGGGGCTCACCGGGGCCGCCTTCGACAGCTACCTCACGCTGCGGGGCCTGCGCACCTTGAATGCAAGGCTCGAGCATCATGGGCGCAATGCCAGCCAGCTGGCGCAGTGGCTGCAGTCCCAGCCGGGGGTGAATCGGGTGTTCTATCCCGGCCTTGCCACCCATCCGGGCCATGCGATCGCGGTACGGCAGCAACGCGGCTTCGGCGCCATCGTGACGCTGGAAATTGCGGGCGGCCACGAGGCGGTGCGCGCGCTGGTGTCGCAGATGAAGTTCTTCTCGCTGGCCGAAAGCCTGGGCGGGGTCGAGAGTCTGGTGGCCCATCCGGCCACCATGACGCACGCGGCGATGGACCCGCAGGCGCGGGCGCGGGCCGGGCTGACCGATGGCCTGCTGCGCCTCTCGGTGGGCATCGAGGCCTATGATGACCTGCGCGATGATCTGGCCGCAGGCCTGGAGCGCGCGCGTCGGGCCGGCGCTTAGGCTCGCCCCATCAGGTATTGAGCAGCGCCACCACCCGTTCGCCGACTTCGCGGGTGCCATACACCCGTGCCCCGGGTGCGGCGATGTCCGGGGTGCACACCCCTGCGCTGATGGCCTGCACCACGGCCTGCTCCAGCCGCGCCGCCGCCTCATGCAGCTTAAGCGAATGCCGCAGCAGCAGGGCCACGCTCAATATGGTGCCGTAGGGATTGGCGATACCTTGGCCGGCGATGTCCGGCGCTGAACCATGGATGGGCTCATACAGGCCACGGCGTCCCTGTCCCAGAGAGGCCGAAGGCAGCAGCCCCAGCGAGCCGGCCAGCATCGAGGCCTCATCGGTGAGGATGTCGCCGAACATGTTCTCGGTGAGCAGCACGTCAAAATCGCGTGGCCGCCGGATCAGGTGCATGGCCGCGGCATCCACCAGCATGTGTTCCAGCTGGATCCCGGGGAACTCGCTGCGAACCACGCGCTGACAGACCTCGCGCCACAGGCGCGAGGTCTCCAGCACGTTTGCCTTGTCGATGGAGGTGACCTTGCCGCGCCGTTCCTGGGCCAGCTGGCAGGCCACGCGGGTCACGCGCTCCACTTCGCCCACCGTATAGCTGCACAGGTCAGTAGCCTGCTCGGCGGTGCGGGTCTTCTCCCCGAAATAGATGCCGCCGGTCAGCTCGCGCACGAACAGCAGGTCCACGCCCTCGAGCACCTCGGGGCGCAGCGTCGAGGCGCCACGCAGCGCCGGATGGATGGTGACGGGGCGCAGGTTGGCGAAGGTTCCCAGGGCCTTGCGCAGGCCCAGCAGGCCCGCTTCGGGACGCACCTTGGCATCCGGGGCAGACCACTTCGGGCCGCCGATGGCACCCAGCAGGATGGCATCGCTTTGCAGGCACGAATCCAGGGTCGCCTGCGGCAGCGGGTCACCGCCAAGATCAATGGCCGCACCGCCGAAGGCTTGGGGCTTGAGGTCGAACTCGTGGCCGAAGCGCTGCGCGATCGCGCTCAGGCATCGCACCCCCTCGGCGGCCACTTCAGGTCCGATTCCGTCGCCGCCCAGCACGGTGATGGTGGCCTTCATCGGCTAGTTGTCCTGGTGGCGCGCTTCATAACCGGCAATCCGCTCCTGCTGCTGCAGCAGGAAGCCCATCTCATCGATGCCGTTGAGCAGGCAGTAGCGGGCGAAGGGATCGATGGGGAAGGTGACGCTCAGGCCCGTGGCCAGCTGCACGGTGGTGCTGGCCAGATCGATCTGCACCTCGGTGCCCGGATTTTCCAGCAGCCAGCGGCTGGTCGACTCGTCCACCACGATGGGCAGCAGGCCGTTCTTCAGCGAGTTGCTGCGGAAGATGTCGGCGATCTCGGTGCTGATGACGGCGCGTATGCCGTAATCGAGCAGCGCCCACGGGGCGTGCTCACGCGAGGAGCCGCACCCGAAGTTGCGGCCCGCCACCAGTACCTGGCAGCCCGCGGCCGAGGGCTGGTTGAGGATGAAATCGGCTTGCGCCGTGCCATCGGGCGCATAGCGCCAGTCGGCAAACAGCTGCTGGCCCAATCCGTCGCGGGTGGTGGTGGTCAGAAAACGCGCCGGAATGATCTGGTCAGTGTCGATATTGCTCGCCGGCATGACCACCGTGCGCGAGCGTATGGTGCTGATCTTGTCCATCACAGCAGCTCCCGCGGATCCGTGACGCGACCACGGATGGCGCTCGCCGCGGCCGTCAGCGGACTCGCCAGCAGGGTACGGGCGCCGGCGCCCTGGCGACCCTCGAAGTTGCGGTTGCTGGTGCTCACCGAGTACTCACCGCGCGCGACGGTGTCACCGTTCATGCCGATGCACATCGAACAGCCCGACTCGCGCCAGTCGGCCCCGGCGTCGATGAATATCCGGTCCAGGCCCTCGGCCTCGGCGGCCGCCTTGACCTGCTGCGAGCCCGGCACCACCAGCATGCGTACATTGCCGGCGATTTTGCGGCCGCGCAGCAGCTGCGCGGCGCCGCGCAGGTCGGCGAGCCGGCCGTTGGTGCAGCTGCCGATGAACACCACGTTGACGGGCTGGTCACGCAGTGCCTGGCCGGCGCTGAAGCCCATGTAGGCCAGCGCCTTGTCGAACACCGGATCGCCGTGGCGGTTGGGCACCGTGCCATTGACCGGAATCACCATCCCCGGATGCGTGCCGTAGCTGATCATGGGCTCGAGCAGCGCGGCATCCAGGGTGTGCTCGCGATCAAAGCTCGCCCCCGGATCGGTGGTGAGCGCACGCCAGCGCTCCACGGCGCGCTCCCAGGCCGCACCGCTGGGCGAGCGCGGGCGGTCCGCCAGGTAGCCGAAGGTGGTCTCATCCGGGGCAATCATGCCGGCGCGGGCCCCGGCCTCGATGGACATGTTGCACACGGTCATGCGCTCGTCCATGTTCAGGGCACGGATGCCCTCGCCGCGGTATTCGAGCACGTGTCCGGTGCCGCCCTCGACGCCGATCTGGCCGATGATGGCCAGCACCAGGTCCTTGGCGGTGACGCCGGGGCGCAGTTTCTGATTCACGTTGATGGCGAAGGTCCTGGGCTTGCGCTGCAGGAGACACTGCGTGGCGAACACATGGCCCACCTCGGTGGTGCCGATGCCGAAGGCCAGCGCCCCGAAGGCCCCGTGCGTGCTGGTATGGCTGTCGCCGCAGACGATGGTGCGTCCCGGGCGCGTCAGGCCCAGTTCCGGGCCGATGATGTGCACGATGCCGCGCAGGTCGCTGTGCATGTCCAGCAGTTCGATGCCGGCCGCGGCGCAGTTGCGCTCAAGCTGCTGCACCTGCCGGCCGGCCGCCGTGGTGGTGATGGGCACACCGCCGAACACCTGCTCGGTGCGGGTCGGGGTGGAATGGTCCATGGTGGCGAGGGTGAGGTCGCGGCGCCGTACCGCCAGACCGCGCCGGCGCAGGACCTCGAAGGCCTGCGGTGTGGTGACCTCGTGGATGAGGTGCAGATCGATGAACAGCACCGCGGGCGTATCGGCGGTCTCGGGAGCCACTTCGTGCTGCTCCCAGACCTTCTGGAACATGGTCTTGGGCATGTTGCTCACTCGCTGGGCGCCTGGCTCAGCTCGATGCGGTTGATGACTTCGAGAAACGCGCGGGTTCCCGCCTCCACGATATCGGTACTGGCGCTGGCGCCACGATAACTGCGATTGCGGTATTGCACATTGACCACCGCCTCGCCCTGGGCGTCCTGGCCCTCGCTGACGGCGCGGACTTCGAACTTGCGCACGCTGACCTGCACGCCGGTGGCCGCCTCCAGGGCGAGGAACGCCGCATCCACCGGACCATCGCCGCGCGCCGTCTGCTCGATGTCACGGCCGTCGCGATGGTGCAGATTGAGCGTCGCCTGCGCGCCCTCAGGGCCGCTGCTGGAGGTGATGCGCAGCTGCGTCAGGGCCCAAGGACCGCGGTCGCTGCCCTCAACGCGCAGCACCAGGGCCTCGAGATCGCCGTCGAACAGTTCCTTCTTGCGCTCGGCGAGCGTCCTGAACTCATTGAAGACGCGCTCGAACTCGCCAGCCGCCAGCTCGAAGCCCAGCACCTGAAGCCGCCGGCGCAGCGCCTCGCGGTCACTGTTGCGTCCCAGCGCCTGCGTGCTGCGCGGCAGACCCACATCCGCGCCCAGCGTGGCGCTCTCGCCGACCACCGCCTTGTTGCGCGGGATCAGCACCCCGGTGATGTTGGAGACCAGTCGCGATACCGGATACAGCCGCGGCGCGCGCACCTGGGTGGTCAGATTGAAGAAGGCGGTGCGCGTGTGCAGCGCCATCACCACCTCCTCGAGCGAGCAGTTGCCGGCGCGCTCGCCGATGCCGTTGATGGTGCACTCGATCTGGCGGGCGCCGGCGACCACCGCCGTGAGGCTGTTGGCCACGGCCATGCCCAGGTCATCATGGCAGTGCACCGACAGGGTGACCTTGTCGATGCCGCGCACATTGGTGCGCAGATAGCGAAACAGCTCGGAGAACTCGTCCGGCACCGTGTAGCCCATGGTATCCGGGATATTGATGGTGGTGGCACCGGCCGCAATCACCCGTTCGATGACCTCGGCCAGGAACTCAAGCTCGGTGCGCGAGGCATCCTCGGGCGAGAACTCCACATCGCTGCACAACTCGCGCGCCGTGGCCACAGCGGCGACCGCGGTGCTGATGACCTGTGCCGGTGTCATGCGCAATTTCTGTTCACGGAAGATGGCGCTGGTGCCCAGATACACGTGCAGCCGGCGCCTGGGCGCCGCCAGCAAGGCGCCGGCGGCAAGTTCGATGTCGGTGCGGATGCAGCGCGCCAGCGCGCAGATCACCGGACCTTGGACCTCGCGGGCCACGGCATGGACGCTTTCCCAGTCGCCGCGCGAGGCGGCGGGGAAGCCCGCCTCGATCACATCCACGCCCAGATCCGACAGTGCCCGCGCCACCCGCAGTTTCTCCGGCTGCGTCATGCCGCAGCCGGGAGCCTGTTCACCGTCGCGCAGCGTGGTGTCGAAGATGATGACGCGTTCGGGATCGGTGGGCATTTGCGTTCCGGCGCCGGCGGCTCAGGCGCGGCGGTCGTTCAGCCAGGGCATCCGGGCCCGCAGGGCGCTGCCGACCTTCTCGATCTGCCGGTCCATGTCCGCGCGCAGCATCTTGCGATACTCCTTCTGGCCGGCCCGGTTCTCATCGATCCACTGGCGGGCGAACTTGCCGGTCTGGATTTCCTTGAGGATCTTGCGCATTTCGTTCTTGGTCTTCTCGTTGACCACGCGCGGTCCGCGCGTCAGGTCCCCGTACTTGGCCGTGTCGGAAATGAACTGGTGCATCTTGGTGATGCCGCCCTCGTGCAGCAGGTCGACGATGAGCTTCAGTTCGTGCAGGCACTCGTAGTAGGCGACCTCGGGCTGATAGCCGGCTTCCACCAGCGTCTCAAAGCCCTTGACCACCAGCTCCGTGGCGCCCCCGCACAGCACCGCCTGTTCGCCGAACAGATCGGTCTCGGTCTCCTCCGCGAAGCTGGTATCGAGCACCCCGCCGCGGGTGCCGCCGATGCCATGCGCGTAGGCGAGGGCGCGCGCATGGGCATTGCCGGTGGCGTCCTGCGCCACCGCGATCAGGCACGGCACGCCGCGGCCCTGTTGGTACTGGCGGCGCACCAGGTCACCCGGACCCTTGGGGGCGATGAGCACCACGTCCAGATCGCGACGCGGCTTGATGAGTTTGAAATGGACGTTGAAGCCGTGCGCAAACAGCAGCGTGGCGCCCTTCTTGATGGCCCCGATCACTTCGCCGTACAGGGATTCCTGCGCCAGATCCGGCACCAGCATGGCGATGAGGTCGGCGTCGGCGACCGCCTTGGTGGGTTCGGCGACCTCCAGGCCATCCTTCTTGGCCTTCTTCCAGCTGGCCCCGCCCTTGCGCACGCCGGCCACCACATCGAAGCCGCTGTCCTTGAGGTTCAGGGCATGGGCACGACCCTGGCTGCCATAGCCGAGAATCGCGATGCGCGCGCCGCGCAGCGCCTTCTTGTTCACGTCCTTCTGCGAATACAACTTCATGACTGTGCTCCCTTAGCTGTTCCTCAACCGGCGCCAGGCGGCCAAAAAGGCCGGACGCATAAAAAACCCCGCACCCGCCCTGTGAGGGGCCGGTGCGGGGTCCTGGTGTTCGTGATGCGCTGTTCCCTTTAACTCAAACGCTCGCGAATGACCCGCACCGGCCGCTTCCTACCGGAAGCAGACCTACCGCAAGCAGCACGAGCGGTCCGGGGGTTGTGGTCATCGGCGACATCGGGCAATGAAACGTTGATCTCGAATGTCAGCAAATTCGTGCAAAATTGTCAATCGAATCGGGATCGGGAGGGGCTGCATGAGCTTGGATCTGCTGGTGACACAGGAGGGCGGTGGGGCGCGGCCGCTGTGGCTGCTCAACGAGGCGGCGCTGGCCCCCTGGCTGGCGCAACAGCCGGCGAGCGTGGTGAATTGGGTGCACGCCAACAATTTTCAGGCTGAGCGTCAGCGTGTACTGGTCCTGCCAGGAGAGGGCGGCCAGATCGGCGGCGCGGTGCTGGGGCTTGGGCCCTTGCGCGCCATCGATGACCTCAATCTGTGGCACGCGGCGGGCCTCAGTGAGCGCCTGCCCGGGGAACCCTATCGCCTCGCCACCGAGTTGCGGCCGGCGGCGGCGACGCAGTTCGCCCTGGGGTGGCTGATCGGCAGCTACCGTCTGACGCGCTATCGCAGTGCGGGCCTGGCGCCGCGGGCGGCCTTGGTGGCCCCGCCGGGCGCGGATATTCCCTACGTGCGCGCCGCGGCGGAGGCGGCCACGCTGGCCCGCGACCTGATCAACACGCCCGCCAATGATCTGGGACCCGCGGAGCTGGCGCAGGCCGGCTTTGATCTGGCGGCGCGTTTCGGCGCCCGCTGCCGGGTGCTCTCGGGCGCCGAACTGGAGGCCCAGGGTTATCCGCTGATCCGCGCCGTGGGTGCCGGCAGCGCCCGTGAACCCTGCCTGCTCGACCTGCGCTGGGGTGCGACCACGGCGCCGCGGGTCACGCTGGTGGGCAAGGGCGTGTGCTTTGACAGCGGTGGCCTGGATCTGAAGCCCGGTGCGGCAATGCTGCTGATGAAGAAGGACATGGGGGGTGCGGCCTGTGCGCTGGCCCTGGCCAGCATGCTCATGAGCCAGAGCGCGCCGATCCAACTGCGGGTGCTGCTGCCCTGTGTGGAAAACAGTGTCGATGCACTGTCGTACCGCCCGGGGGATGTGCTGCGCTCGCGCAAGGGCCTGACGGTGGAGATCGGCAATACCGACGCCGAGGGACGCCTGATCCTGGCCGATGCGCTGGCCGAGGCCGACTCGGAGGCGCCGGATCTGCTGATTGATCTGGCGACGCTGACCGGGGCCGCCCGCACCGCATTGGGGCCGGAGCTGCCGGCGGCCTACAGCCCGGATGAGGTGCTGCTGGCCAGCGCCCAGGCCGCCGGGGAGCAGTGCTGCGATCCGCTGTGGCCGATGCCGCTGTGGACGGGCTACGATGACGAATTCAGCAGCCGCATTGCCGACATCGGCAATGTTTCAGCCGGCGCCTTCGCCGGCTCCATCATTGCGGCACTGTTCCTGAAGAGGTTTGTGACGACTTCCCGCGCCTGGCTGCACCTGGATCTGTATGCCTGGAATCCCAAGGAGCGGCCCGGCCGTCCGGTGGGCGCCGAGGCCCAGTGCGTGCGGGCGCTGTACAGCTTGATTCGGCAAAGATTCGGATAAGGAAATCATGGTCAGAAAATCCAAGGGCAAGCCTGCGGCCGCGCATGATCCGCGCCGTTATTCGCGTCTGGTCGTGGACGGCGCCAAGCAGGCCCCTTCGCGCGCCATGCTGCGTGCGGTGGGCTTCGGGGATGCGGACTTCGGCAAGCCTCAGGTGGGGATCGCATCCACCTGGGCCAATCTCACGCCTTGCAACATGCACATCGCCGAACTGGCACGGGCCGCGGCCGCGGGGGTGGATGCGGCGGGCGGCAAGAGTGTGCTGTTCAATACCATTACGGTGTCGGATGGCATTTCGATGGGCTCCCCGGGCATGCGCTACTCGCTGGTGTCGCGCGAGGTCATCGCCGATTCCATCGAAACCGTGGTCGGGGCTGAAGGCTTCGACGGCTTTGTCGCCGTCGGCGGCTGCGACAAGAACATGCCGGGTTGCGCCATGGCGATGGCGCGCATGAACCGGCCGGCGGCCTTCGTCTACGGCGGCACCATCCGCCCGGGTGCGCAGCGGCGCGACATCGTGTCGGTGTTCGAGGCCGTGGGTGCCCACGCCGCCGGCAAAATGACCGACGTTCAGTTACTGGAGGTGGAGCGCACCGCCATTCCCGGGCCGGGCAGCTGCGGCGGCATGTATACGGCCAACACCATGGCTTCGGCCATCGAGGCCCTGGGGCTGTCGCTGCCGGACAGTTCGGCGCAGGAGGCGGTGAGCGAGGCCAAGCGCCTGGATTGCGAGCGCGCCGGTGCGGCGGTGGTCGGGCTCATCAAGGCGGGTATACGGCCCCGCGATATACTGACGCGTAAGGCTTTTGAAAACGCCATCACCGTCAGTATTGCGCTGGGCGGTTCCACCAACGCCGTGCTGCATCTTCTGGCCATCGCCCATGAAGCTCGCGTCAAGCTGCGGCTGGAGGATTTCAGCCGCATCGGACGGCGGGTGCCGGTGCTGGCCGATGTCAGGCCCAGCGGCCGCTACCTGATGTCGGAGCTGATCGCCATCGGCGGGATCCAGCCGCTGCTGAAGATGCTGCTTGATGCGCAGCTGCTGCATGGGGACTGTCTGACCGTGACCGGCCGTACGCTGGCGCAGAACCTTGCCGCCACAGGTGTTTATCCGGCGGGTCAGGATGTGGTCCGCCCGCTATTGGATCCCATAAAGAAGGACAGCCATCTGGTTGTTTTAAAGGGGAACCTCGCGCCGGAGGGGGCGGTGGCCAAGATCACCGGCAAGGAAGGCCTGTCATTTCAGGGGCGCGCGCGCGTTTTCGACGGCGAAGAGCGGGCCACGGCCGCGATCCTGGATGGCAGTGTGCGGGCCGGCGATGTGGTGGTGATCCGCTACGAGGGCCCCAAGGGCGGGCCGGGCATGCGCGAGATGCTCAGTCCCACCGGTGCGCTGATGGGGCGCGGTCTGGGAGGCAGCGTGGCCCTGATCACCGACGGGCGTTTTTCCGGGGGCAGCCATGGATTCGTCGTTGGACATATAGCACCCGAAGCGGCCGTGGGCGGACCCATCGGGCTGCTGCGCACCGGGGATGTGATAACGATTGACGCTGTGAAACAAGCCATTGACGTGCAGTTGTCGGTGGCGGAGCTGCGCCGCCGGCGTGCCGCCTGGCGTGAGCGAAAACCCTATGCCACCAGCGGGGTACTCGCGAAATATGCTCATCTGGTCGGCAGCGCATCAGACGGTGCCGTGACCTGGACTGAACCGGGACGGCGCTGAGCGGCACGAATGCATAGATGTAGTTGTCAGTGCGCGTTGCGACAGTTACAGTTGAGTTATCAGCGACCGGTCGTTGATAAGTTTAGGAGTTCGACGTTCACATGGCTGCTGCAATGGGTGCAGGCAGGCCAGACGGCTTAAAACCTGAGGGGACTACGTTTCGGACCTGTGCCCGCCTGAACAACCAGGCCGGGGCACCAGAACAGAACCGGCCGGCAGTGCACGCACTGCCGGTTCGAAAATTTGGTCCGGGATGGGCTTGCGTGCGGCGCAAAACGTGTTTACGTTTCGATGCTTGCCCGTCTGTTGGATCGGTTAAGACATTACGATAACGAGTATGGCTGCCTACGCAAGACACGACACAGCGTTTTTTTCACAGCGCGCGATATTTTTCGTCGCTATCGTCATCCTCCACGTTGTCCTGATCTACCTGTTTGAGTCAGGTCTGGCCACCCGCATCATCCACGCCGCCGAGCCGCCGCTGGAAACCACCATCGCCCAGGACGTGCAGAAGCGCGATCTGCCGCCACCGCCGCCGCCGCCGAAGATGGAGCGTCCGCCGGTTGAGGTGCCGCCGCCGGATGTGGTGATCAATGTTCCGGTTGAGACCACTTCCACCGCCATCACCAACACGACCACCAAGCATGTCGAGGCGCCGCCGCCGCCGGTCCACCAGGCCGTCATCGTGCCGGCAGCCCTGGACATCAAGCATTCGCCCTCCCCGCAGGACTACTATCCGCCGACCTCCATACGCATGAACGAGGCGGGCACCGCCATCATCAAGTTGTGTGCGGCCGCCGATGGCAGCGTGGCGGGAACTCCGACACTGGAGAGAAGCTCGGGCTCTTCGCGCCTCGATGAGGCTGCGATCAAGTGGGGCGTCCACGTACGCATGAAACCAGAAACGTCGGATGGCAAGCCGATCGGGGGCTGTGTGCCCCTGAAAGTCACGTTCGTCCTGCAGTGATATAGCAACCGGTTCACCCGGAGCGCTCTAAAGCGGGCGTCCCGGCCGATCTCAGACGAGGAAACCATGGAAAACACCGCACCCGCAGCAGCACCAGCAGCAGCTCAAAACGCATACGGCGTAGGCGCCCTGATCAACAATCATGATCCGCTCTCGCACGTAGTGCTGGCTGTTCTACTCATAATGTCGTTCGGCTCTTGGTTCATCATCCTGACCAAGTTGTGGGACCAGGGAAAGTTGTCCCGCTCCTACAAGGCCGTGGAGAAGACCTTCTGGACCTCCCCGTCGCTCAAGGACGGCGTCGAGCGCCTGAAGAAAGGCGACCCGTACCGCTCCATCGTCGAGGAGGGTCTGCGCGCCGCGGCCCACCATGACGGCCGGCTCACGGACCGCATCGACCTGCACGAGTGGATCACCATGTCGCTGCAGCGCTCGGTGGCCAACGTGAACGGCAATCTGCAAAAGGGCCTGGGATTCCTGGCCACCGTCGGCTCCACCGCACCCTTCGTCGGTCTGTTCGGCACCGTCGTCGGCATCATCAAGGCACTGATCGCCATCGGCGTGTCCGGCCAGCCCAGCATCGATCGGGTCGCAGGTCCGGTCGGTGAGGCGCTGATCATGACCGCCTTCGGCCTCGTGGTCGCCGTGCCGGCCGTGCTCGGCTACAACTGGCTGGTCGGGCGCAACAAGGGTCTGCAGGAGAACCTGCGTAACTTCGCCGCGGATGTCCATGCCTACCTGGTGGGGGGTGCCCGCGTCGGTGGTGGTGCTGATGGCGGTCGTCCCGCTGCGCCCCCGGCTGCTGCCGCTGCCGTCGCTCGCAAGTAATCGCGATTCTTCGGAATCGCATTCGCATATCCGCCGGGGCGTGAGCCCCGGCCTTTTCGCGGCAGGTAACCCGAAATGTCAATGAACGTACAGTTGGATGGGGACGACCAGGCCCTCAACTCCACCATCAACACCACGCCGCTGGTCGATGTCATGCTGGTGCTGCTGATCATCTTTCTGATCACGGTGCCGGTCATCAACAAGACCATTCACGTGAATCTGCCGAACGCCGCCAACATCCCCACCCAGACCAAGCCCGAGAACATCGTCATCGCCGTGGATGCTGCCGGCAACATCTACTGGAACAATGCGCCCATGGGCAGTTCCCAGGAGCTGTTGGACCATATCAAGGAAAAGGCGGTGCTCAAGCCGCAGCCTGAAATCCATATCCGCGCGGACAAGGATGCGCTGTTCCAGTCCGTGGGCCGGGTGCTCTACGCCATCTCGCGCGGTGGCATCGTCAAGGTCGGGTTCATCACGCAGCCGGATGCGCTGTCGCTGGCCGAAAGTATCGCCCACCAGGACCGCGTGGAATAGCGGCCAGGAGATCAACCAACCATGTCAATGTCAGTAGGCGAAAACGACGGCGATGCGATTTGCGATATCAATACCACGCCGTTGATCGACGTGATGCTGGTGCTGCTGATCATGCTGATCCTCACCCTGCCGGTCATGAACCACGCCGTGAAGCTGGACATGCCCAATCCCAACGCGCAACCGCCGCCGCAACAGGTCCAGCCCGAAGTGCATGATCTGGAGATCTATTCGGACGGCACCATCGTGTGGGATGGCAACACCGTCCCGGACTTGCGTACATTGGAAAGCTACTTCCAGACCGAATCGGTCAAGGATCCGCAGCCGGAGATTCACCTGCGTCCCGATCGGCGTGCCAAGTATGACGTGGTGGCGAAGGTGCTGGCGGCCGCGCAGCGCAATCACATGAAGCGCATTGGCTTTACGAACATAGCTGAGTTCAGTCAGTAATTCATTGGGTTATAGAGTAAACATGAACAAAGTAGCGAAGTTTGCCGTGGCGGGCGCCATGGCGATGGTGCTGGGAAATTCGATAGCGGCTTTTGCGGATGATGCGGCCCCCCCGCCGGCGACGCCCAAGCCAGGGGTCAGTGCCGCGGCAGGCAAGGATCTGCAGGCGGCCCAGAAGGCTCTCGCGGACAAGAACTACGACGTCGCTCTTGCGGCCCTGGACAAGGTCAAGGCCAACCCCAAGAAGAACGAGTACGACGAATTTGCGATGAACCAGTTCTACTACAACGCCTACGTTGCTCAGCACAAGCTGCAGGAAGCCGAGCAGCCGCTGGAGGCGTGGCTGAACTCCAAGTACATCACCCCCGACCTGCAGAAGAAGCTGGTCGTGGCGGCGGCGTACCTCAACTACCAGCTGATGAACTACGACAAGGCCCTTGAGTTCGGCAATCGCGCGGTGAAGGAGGGGTACGCCCCGGCGCAGCTGCAGCAGGCGATGGCCCAGGCCTACTACCTGAAGAATGATTACCGGGGCACCGACCGCTTTGTGCGCGCCATGGTCGATGACCAGGTGAAGGCCGGCTCGGCGCCCACCGAGGATATGTTGAAGCTGGGGCTCAGTTCCGCGGTGAAGCTGAATGATGACAACGGTGAGTCACGCTGGCTCGAATTGCTGGTGACCTATCACCCCACACCCGACTACTGGCAGAACCTGCTCGATTCGGTGTACCGCACCAACAGCAAGATGAGCGATCCGGAGCTGCTGCAGGTCTACCGCCTGTCCGCCGACGTGGGCGCGCTGAAGAAGGGTTCCGAATACGCCGAAATGGCGCAGCTGGCGCTGGCTCGAGGCTCGCCGGGCGAGGCGGTCGCGGTCCTGAACAAGGGTTTCGCCGCCAATGCCTTTACCGAGCAGGCCGACAAGAACCGCAATACCCATCTGCTGGACTCGGCCAAGAAACAGGCCGCCACCGATCAGCCGACGCTGGCGAAGAGCGAGGCCGAGGCCGCCAATGCCCCCAATGGCGATCGGTTCGTCGGCGCCGGTATCGGTTATTTCGGCTATGGCGACTACGACAAGGCCACCAAGGACATCTCGGCCGGACTCGCCAAGGGCACGGTCAAGGATCCGCCGGATGCGCGCCTGACCCTGGGCATCGCCCAGCTGAAGGCCGGCAACAAGGATGAGGCGGTGAAGACCTTCAAGGCGGTCAAGGGCGATCCGGTCGACGAGCGCATTGCGGCGCTGTGGATCCTGCACGCCAGATCCGGCCAGTCCTAACCTCCGGAGTTTTGCCCATGAGCCTCAAGGCCGGCGATCGGATGCCCGCGGGAACTTTCAAGACCACCACCGCGGAGGGTCGTCGCGACATCAGCACCGATGAGCTCTTCAAGGGCAAGAAGGTGGTGCTGTTCGCCGTTCCGGGTGCCTTCACGCCCACCTGCGATGCCAAGCATCTGCCGGGGTTCGTGCAACTGGCCGATCAGATCAAGAAGAAGGGCGTGGATACCATCGCCTGCTTCGCCGTCAACGACGTGTTCGTCATGGGGGCCTGGGGCAAGCATTCCAATGTGGGCGACAAGGTGCTGATGCTGGCCGACGGCAACGGCGACTACACCCGCGCCCTGGGCCTGGTGCTGGATGGGCGCGGATTCGGCATGGGCGAGCGCAGCCAGCGCTTCGCCATCATCGTCGAGGACGGTGTCGCCAAGCAGGTCTTCGTGGAAGCCGGCGGGGAGTTCAAGGTCTCCTCCGCCGAGCACGTGCTCGCGGCCCTCTAGCCCAGCAGCTTGCTCAGCTGCGGCACGATCTCGAACAGATCGCCGATCAGTCCGTAATCGGCCACTTCAAAAATGGGTGCCTCGGCATCCTTGTTGATGGCGACGATGGTGCGGGCGTCCTTGATGCCGGTGAGATGCTGAATGGCGCCGGAAATTCCAATCGCGATGTAGAGCTCGGGGGCGATGATCTTGCCGGTCTGGCCCACCTGCAGCTCATTGGGGGCGTAACCGGCATCCACGGCCGCACGCGAGGCCCCGACCGCCGCGCCGAGCGTGTCAGCCAGCGCGTACATCAGCTTGAAGCCCTCGGCGCTGCCCAGGGCGCGGCCGCCGGAGACGACGCGCCGTGCCGTCTGCAGATCGGGTCGGTCGGAGCTGGCGGCCGAAACGGACACGAAGCGGGTATGCGAGGGCAGGGTGACTTCAGGGTTGACGGACTGGATCGGCGCGCTGCCGCCGGTGCCGGCCGCGGCGAAGGAGGCGGTGCGCACCGTGCCTGCCACCTGCTGCCCCGCGGCGACCTCGACGGTGAGGATGGCATTGCCCGCATACACCGGCCGACGGAAGCGCGTGGCGCTCTCGATGGCCATGATTTCGCTGATCTGGGGCGCGCCGAGCAGGGCTGCGACCCGCGGCATCAGGTCCTTGCCGAAGGTGGTCGCCGGTCCGAGCACCAGGCTGAAGTCCTTGGCGACGGCGGCCGCCTGCGGTGCCAGGATGGCGGCCATGGGATGTTCGTTGGCGGCATTGGCGATCATCAGAACCTGGGCCACGCCGCTGAGCGTCGCCGCCTGGGCGGCCACGGCCGTGGGGTCCTTGGCCAGCACCAGCACCGTGACCGCGGCGCCGGCCAGCGCCGCGGCACAGGTCACGCACTTGGCGGTGCCGGGGTTCAGGTGCGCGCCGTCGTGTTCGGCGATGATGAGAATCCGGCTCATACCAGCCCTTTGCCATGCAGTGCGGCCACCAGTTCCTGCGCGTCCTTGACCATGATCCCTTTCTGGCGCTGGGGCGGAGGGTCAAAGCGCACCACCTTGGTCCGCGCCGCGGTCGGCACGCCCAGGCTTGCCAGGGGCAGCACCTCGAGCGGCTTTTTCTTCGCCTTCATGATGTCCGGCAGTTTCACGTAGCGCGGTTCGTTCAGGCGCAGGTCCGTGGTCAGCACGGCCGGCAGATCCACCTCCAGGGTCTCAAGCCCGGCGTCCACTTCACGCGTCACCCGGGCGAGCTCACCCTGCAGTTCGATCTTCGAGGCGAAGGTCGCCTGCGGCCGATCCCACAGTGCGGCCAGGATCTGGCCGGTCTGGCTGTTGTCATCATCGATGGCCTGCTTGCCCAGGATCACCAGCATGGGCTGTTCGCGCTGCACCAGCTTCAAGAGCACGGCGGCCGCGGCCAGCGGCTCCAGCGCACCTTCGGCGCCGCCGGCGGTCTCCACCAGAATGGCCCGATCCGCGCCCATCGCCAGCGCCGTGCGCAGCTGCTGCTGGGCCTCGGCGCTGCCGATGCTGATGGCGATGACTTCCTCGGCGGCGCCGCGCTCGCGAATCCGCAGCGCTTCCTCCAGCGCGATTTCATCAAACGGATTGATGCTCATCTTCACCCCATCGGTGACGATTCCGGAGCCATCGGGCTTCAGGCGGATGCGCACGTTGTAGTCCACGACGCGCTTGATGCCCACCAGAATGCGTTTCATGTGGCGTTCCCCTGGCCCTCGATCTGGGCCGCGCCGAAGCGCTGGCGAATGGTGTTGGCCGTCTGCAGCAGCTTGGGCACGAAGCGCTCCACGGCCAGTCCCAGGGGCACGGCGCTGGCCGAGAAGCGTACCGCGATGGTGGCCAGCACCCGGTCATTCACCAGCACCGGCACCGACATCGCCACCTCCTCGGACACGCGGCGCGTGCGCACCGCCGTGGCATAGCCCTGTTCGCGGGTCTCATCAAGGATGCGCTCCAGCTCCACGCGGCTGCGGGCGAGCTTGTCCTCCTCGCGGGTGGAGCGGCTGAGGATCTCCAGCAGGGCATCGCGCTGTTCGGGCTGGCAGAAGGCCAGATAAACCCGGCCCGAGGCCGTCACCAGCAGCGGCAGGCGGAAGCCTGCGGTGAAGCGCTCCACGGCCAGCGGACTGGCGTGATCGGTGGTGTCGCGGATCAGCATCGAGGTTCCCGACGGCGACATCAGCGTCACCGGCCAGATGATGTCCTTGCACAGGTCATTGATGCAGGGGCGGGCGATCTGGGTGATCCAGGCCTCATCATCAAAGCCGTCGGCCAGGCTGCGCACCATCAGCGTCAGCCGGTAACGGTCATCGGCCGGGTCCCGGTAGACGTAGCCGGCCTCGCTGAGCGTTTCCAGGATGCGATAGGTGGTGGTACGGGGCAGCCTGATCTCGCTGGTCACCTCGGACACCGTGGCGCCATTGCGACGATTCAGTACCGCCAGGGCCTCGAGGCCGCGGATCAGGGCGCGAATGGGACGTGTCGAATCCATGTGATGGCAATACCTGCAGTGAAAACCCGCCAAGGGCGCGAAGTGTAGGAAGCGTGAGGCCCGCTGTCCAACCCCCATATTACGTTGCCGTTTGGAGACATGCGTCGTGCATGAATGGACCGGAAACGCTATCCTGCCCGGTATGAACCAGAATTCCACCTCCACCCCGGTCACCAACATCCGCCCCAGCGAGGGCTTGCGCCACGTCCGCTACGAGATCCGCGGCAAGCTGGCCCGTCGGGCCCATGAGATGGAACGCCAGGGCTATGAGATCGTCTCCCTGAACATCGGCAATCCGGGCGCCTTCGGCTTCCGTACCCCGGAGATCCTGCGCCTGGCGATGATCGAAAACCTGGCCAATTCCGAAGGCTATTCGCACCAGAAGGGCATCTTCCCGGCGCGCGAAGCCATTGTCATGCACCAGCAGGCCCGCGGCGTCCAGGGCGTGACCGTGGATGATGTGTTCATCGGCAACGGCGTGAGCGAACTGATCGACCTGGTGCTGCGCGCGCTGCTCAACGAGGGCGATGAGGTGCTGGTGCCCAGCCCCGACTATCCCTTGTGGACCGCGGCGGTCACCCTCAATCGCGGCCGCGCGGTGCACTATCCGTGTCGTCCGCAGGATGGCTTCGTGCCCGATCCGCAGGCGATCGAAGCCATGATCACACCGCGCACGCGCGCGATCGTGGTGATCAATCCGAACAACCCCACCGGGGCGGTCTACCCGCGCGCCGTTCTGGAACAGATCGTGCGCATCGCCGAGCGCCACGGGCTGGTGGTCTACAGCGATGAAATCTACGACCAGATGCTGTACGACGGCGCCGAATTCGTGCCCGTGGCCACGCTGGTGCGCGACACCCTGTGCGTGACGCTGTCGGGGCTGTCGAAGGTCTACCGCGCCTGCGGCTATCGCGTGGGCTGGGCGGTGTTCTCAGGACGCGTCAAGGCCGCGGCCGAGTACCTGTCGGCGCTGGAACTGCTCAGCTCGCTGCGACTGTGCAGCAACGTGCCGGCGCAATGGGCGGTGCAAAGCGCGCTGGGCGGCTATCAGAGCATCCGCGAACTGATCATGCCCGGTGGCCGACTGTACGAGTCGCGCCGGACCATCCTCAACTGCGTGGAGCACAGCCGCTTTTTGCGCCTGGCGCCGCCGCCGGGGGCCATGTACGCCTTCGTCGAGGTCGACACCGCCGATCTGCCGGATTTCGATGACCAACGCTTTGCGCTGGACCTGCTGGAGCAGAAGCATGTGCTGGTGGCACCCGGCGTGAGCTTCAATGTGCCGTATCGCACGCACTTCCGGATCACCAATCTGCCGGACGCCGCGGTACTGCGCACCGTGTTCTCACGCATCGAGGAAGTCCTGGCCGGATACGCCGCAGCGCCGCGCAGCGGCGCCGAACAGAAGGTCGTCCGCGCCGACAAGCGCTTTGGCTGAAGGCGCTGCGTTCGCCTTAGGGTCGCGTTGCTGGAACTTGCGCCCCATCTGCACACGGCACTAGAGGCCGGTCAAACGCTGCTCGTCCCGACGGCGCAGCGCGCCGCCGCGCTGCGCCTGGGGTTCGCCTCCGCGCAGCTGGCCGCGGGACGGCGCGCCTTTTACACCCCGGACGTCCACAGTCTCGGTGGCTGGCTGCACTCACGCTCGGTGCAGGGCGCCCCCGGGCAGCGGCTGCGCCATCTGGGTGCCAGTGAGGAGTGGCTGCTGTGGCAGGAGGCGGTGACGGTCGCCGCCGCGAAGCGGTCCTTGCCCCCCGTCGCGGGCCTGGTGGAGGCGGTACGACGTTCCGCCGCGCTGCTCTACGAGTGGCGTATTTCACCCCAGGCCTTAATGCACTCCGGTGCACCGGAGGCCGCGTTGCTCGCCGAGTCGTTGCAGCATATCGAGGCGCGACTGATCGAGCTGGGCGCAGTGGGCGACTGGCAGGTGCTGGGGCAGCTGGCCCTGGAGCCACCACGGCGCGTCCCCCTGTTTGCCGGATTTGGCTCAACGACCCCGGCCCGGCGCGCGCTGCTGGCGGCCTGGGAACGCCGCGGCACTGCGAGCCGCGAGCTGGGCTGCGAATTCCCGCAAGGCCCGGCCGCGATCGCGCCAGCCGCCGATGGCGCCGAGGAAATAGCCCTGATGGCGCAATGGTGCCGGGAGCGCCTGGGCGCGGCGCCCGCGGCACGCCTGCTGGTCATCGTGCCGCAGCTGGCGCAGCGCCGGGGTGAAGTGCGACGCATGTTCGATGCGGCCCTGGGGCCCGATGGTGAGGCTTATGCCCTGGAGGGCGGACAGCCGTTGCTCAGCTTCGCTCCCGTCGCCGCTGGGCTCAACACGCTGCAGCTGCTCACCGCGGCGGTGGAGTTTGCGCAGCTGTCGCAATGGCTGCGCGACAGCTTCTGGCCGCGCCCGGATGCCGCCGCACGCGCCGAGCTTGATGTGTGGCTGCGCACCGTGGTGCCGCCGCGCCTTGAGGTGCGGCAGCTGCTGCAGGCACTGCGCGCAGCGCCGCCCGCGCTGCGGGTGCCGGCCGATGCAGTGGCTGACTTCATCGAGCGCATGCTCGAGGCGCTGGCCGGCCCACCACGCGGAACACTGGGTGAGTGGTGCGCGCGCTTCGGGCGCGTACTCACACTGTGCGACCTGACCGCCCGCGCCACCCGGCAGCGCAGCAGCCATACCCAGCAGGTGCTGCAGCGACTTGACGAGCTGCTGCAGGAGTGCGGCGAACTGCCCGCGCAGCTGGGTGCCTGCGAGGGTGCCGCAGCCCTGCAGCGCTTCACGCAGTTGCTGTCACGCACGCGCTTTGAGCCGGCCACCGGGGATGTGGCCGTCACCGTGACCGCAACGCTGGCCGATCCCATCGCGCGCTACGACGGGATCTGGGTCAGCGGACTGGACAGCCGGACGATTCCGCAGGCGGCGCGCTTTGATCCCTTCATTCCGGCGGCGCTGCAGCGCCAGGCGCGCATCAGCAGCACGGATGCCGGCGTGCTGGTGAATCAGGCCCGCGAGTCCCTGCTGACGCTGTGTCGCTGCAGTCGCGAGTTCATTGTCAGTGCGCCGCGCCAGGAAGCCGATCTGAAGCTGACAATCTCGCCGCTGCTGGCGCCCTTCGCCGCGCGCAGCTACGCGCCGCCTGCACCCGCTGAGCAGTGGCCGGTGGCCATGCGGGCTGCGCGGGCTGTGGAAAGCTATGTGGACGAACCGGCAGCGCCGTGGCCGGAAGGATTGCCGCTGCCGGCGGGCAGCCGCGCGATTGAACTGCAGAGCCGCTGCCCGTTTCGCGCCTACGCGCAATTGCGTCTGCGAGCGGACCCGCTTGAAACGCCCACGCCCGGCATCACCGCGCGGGAGCGCGGCAGCATGCTGCATCGGGCCCTGCAGCTGCTGTGGCTACGGCTGGGGGGATCGGCGGGACTGGGCGCGGCGCGGACCGCGCAGGCGCTGGGGCCAATGATCACCCAGAGTGTGCTGCAGGCCGCCGCCGAAATCCTGCATGAAGAGGCGGCGCACCCGGCCGAGGATGCCAGCGGTCTGCTGGAGCTGCGGCGTGCGGCCATTGCGCGCGAGCGCGGTCGGGCCGAGCGGCTGATCCGCGCACTGTGCGAGGTGGACGCCGCGCGCGCGCCCTTCGCGATCCATGAGACCGAGGCCGAGCATCGCCTGGGGATCGCCGGCGCCCTCATCGATGTGCGCATCGATCGGGTGGATCGGCTGGAGGATGACACGCACGCCATCATTGACTACAAAACGGGCCGCGTCGTAACCCCGGACTGGGAAGTGGCGCGCACCACCTATCCGCAGCTGCTGGTGTATCTGCTGGCAGCGGGGGTACCGGTGAGTGCCCTGGGCGTGGCGCACCTTGAGCCGAAGGCCGTGATGTTCAAGGGCATCGGTGATCAGGACGGCCGGCTGCCGGGCGTGGCGGGTCTGGCGGAGCAGGGTGCCTGGGCGCGGCAGTGCGCGGCCTGGCGCGACCAGGTCGCACAGCTGGCCGCCGATTTCATGCGCGGCGAGGCACGTGTGGATCCCATGGACGGGGCCTGCGACCACTGCCATCTGCAGGCCTTCTGCCGCATCGCGGACTCGCCATGACCGCAGCTGATCTGGCCGCCGATAGCCAAGCGCGGCAACGCGCCGTGGACCCTGAACGGTCGGTGATCCTGCAGGCGCCGGCCGGTTCAGGCAAGACCACCGTGCTCATCGAGCGGGTGCTGGTGCTGCTGACCCGGGCGCAGCTGCCCGAGGAAATACTGGCCATCACCTTCACGCGCAAGGCGGCCGCGGAGATGGCGCTGCGCGTGGCGCAGGCGCTGTCCGGGCCGGGCGAGCTGGCCGCGGCGGTGCGCGCGCGCTCGCAGCAGCTGGGCTGGCAGCTGCTGGAAAATCCTGCGCGCCTGCGGATCCAGACGCTGGATGCGCTGAACCGGGCGCTGGCCCTGCAGATGCCGCTGGCGGCTCGCGGCAGCGGCTCGCTGCAGGTGCTGCCACAGGCCCATGGCGCCTACCGGCGCGCCGCGCGCCGCGCGCTGCTGGATGCGCAGACCGATGAGCGGTTGCGCGCGGATGTCGAATTGCTGTTCGAACGCATGGAGAATGACTTCGGGCACTGCGAGCAGCTGATCGCCGCCATGCTGGCCAAACGCACGCACTGGCTGCCGTACCTGGTGGGGGATGCGGCAACGCGGCTGGCGAGCCGTGTGAGGGAGAGCCTCGAGGCGGTGGTCGCGGCGCGCCTGGCGCAGGCCGGGCGCCTGCTCGCGCCGCCGCTGCTGGCGGAAGGTCTTGCCCTTGCCGCGGCAACGGCGCGGCACCGCGGCGAGCGCGACCTGCCCGCGCCGAGTACCGGGGCTGCGGCCACGCTGCCTCAGTGGCAGGGGCTGTGTGCGCTGGCGCTGACTCAGGAGGGCAGCTGGCGCAAGCGCCTGGACGTGCGCGTGGGCTTCCCACCCGAGGAGCAGGCCCTGAAACGCCGCGGCAGCCAGTGGATCGCGCAGCTGGCCGCGCTGCCCGGGGCTCTGGGGCTGTTCAACGAGCTGCGGCTGTTGCCGGATCCACAGCTGAGCCTGGATGAAATCCAGGTACTGGGCGTGCTGGCGCGAGTGCTGGAAGTGGCGGCCGCGGAACTGGACCTGGTGTTCAGCGAACTGGGGCGCGTGGACTATGCGGCGGTCGGCGTCGCGGCGCGCACGGCACTGGGCAGTGTGGATGATCCGAGCGATCTGGCGCTACGCCTGGACGCCCGACTGCGCCACATCCTGGTCGATGAGTTTCAGGACACCTCCCTGGAGCAGACCAGGCTTCTGGAACTGCTCACCGCAGGCTGGGCGCCCGGGGATGGCCGCACGCTGTTCCTGGTGGGCGATCCGATGCAGTCCATCTATGGCTTCAGGGAAGCTGAGGTGGGTATGTTTCTGGCGGCTCGCGCCAGCGGCATTGGCAGCGTGCCGCTCGAGCCGCTGGTCCTGCGCCGCAATTTTCGCAGCGCCCCTGAAGTGGTGCGCTGGAACAATGCTGTGTTCGCCAGCTGCTTTCCAGAAGAGGATGATCCGCGTACCAGCGCCGTGGCGTACTCCCCGAGCATCGCCGCGCGGCCCGCTGATGCCACCGGTGCCGTGCAGCTGCACCGGGTACTGCCGGGCGATGCCGCCGCAGAAGCATCCGCCATCGCGCGCGTGGTCATGCAACTGCGTGGCGAGCAGCCGCACTCGAGCATCGCCATCCTGGTGGGCGCCCGCGCCCACGCCGCCCCGATCGTGGCGGCGCTTGAGGCGCAGCACATCGATGTCGCCGGCGTGGAACTCGTCTCACTCGAAGCCCTGAGCATCGTGCGCGACCTGACGGCGCTGACCCGGGCCCTGGATCATCTGGGCGACCGCACTGCATGGCTGGCCCTGCTGCGCGCGCCCTGGTGCGGTCTGAGCCTCGAGGAAATCGGGCAGGTGGTGGGCAGCGAGCGGCGCATGACGGTGTGGGAGCGCCTGTGCGACCCGCAGGTGAGCGCCGCGCTCGCCGCGCCGGCCCAGGCGCGGCTGCGACGCCTGCAGCAGGCGCTCGCCGTGAGCCTGGATGAAATGCAGCACACCTATGCCAGCGGTCGCGAGCATCTGGCGCGCCGGGTGGAGTCCGCGTGGCTGCGCCTCGGAGGCCCGGCAGCCTGCGCACAGCACAGCGATCTGGGACATGCCCGGGGCTTCTTCGATGCGCTGGCGCAATGGAGTGCGGAGCCGGACTGGAGCGGGCCGCAGGACTTGCCGCAGCGCCTGATGCGCCTGTACGCCGCACACCCGGGGCGCAGCGCGCACCCGGTACAGATCATGACCATCCATCATGCCAAGGGCCTGGAATTCGATCACGTGATCCTGCCCGGCCTGGGCCGCAGCGGACGCCAGAACCCGCGTTCGCTGCTGCAATGGGTGGATCTGCCGCGCGGCAGCCGCGGCAGTGACTTGCTGATGGTGCCTGTGCCGCCGGCGGCGAGCACCGGCCCGACGCCTCTGGGGCGCTACGTGGCCAGCCTTCAGGAACAGCGTGAGCGCAACGAGGCGACGCGCCTGTTGTACGTCGCGGCGACCCGGGCGCGCCTGCAGCTGCATCTGTTCGGCCAGCTTGATGAGGCGCGGCCCGGCAAGCCCGCGCCGGCGCCGCGCTCCGGGACGCCGCTGCAGCGGCTGTGGCCGGCGCTCAAGGACCAGTTCCTGCAGCTGCCGTACGCTGCCGCGGCTACGGCAATGCCGCAGGATATACCGGGCAACACGCCGCGCGAGCGGTTGCGCGCCGGGTGGCAGGTGCCGCCCCCGCCGCCCGTGCCGCAACCGCAGATGCTGCCCATCGCCGCTTATCAGGCGCCGCAGCAGGATGGCGTGGAGGCGGACCTCGTGGAACAGGCGGTGTGCGCAGTGCTGCGCCACCTGGCGCGCCGCCGCCAACCCCCGCCGGATGATGCCGGGCAGCTGGCGCCGCTGCTCAACGCTCATCTGCCTGCGCCCGAGCGGGGGCGGGCCCTGGAAATGCTTGCGGCCTGCCTGCAGGACTCACGGCTGCGATGGATCCTCACCAGCCTTGGCGGTGCGGCCCAGGCCGCCGCGCCGCTGGCGCTGACCGGCATGTTCGGCGGGCGCCTGACCAGCATCCGCACTGACCTGAGCTTCCAGGATGATGCTGGAACACGCTGGCTGATCGATATCCTGCCGCGGCCGCGGCAATCCCTGGAGGATGCGTTCGCGCTGCCTCTGGCGCGGCAAATCCATCTGGCGCAGGCCCTGGCACCGGGCGCAGTACGCGCGGCGGTGTACTTGCCCGCCGCACAGCTGTGGTGGACCGGCAGCGCCTCCTAGAAGGTTCCCATCAGGGAAAAGGGGCGGCGGCCCGACGCATCCGCCGAGCCCAGGTATTTGAGCATGTCGACGATGTCGGCGGAGGCGCTGGGGCGTGGCGCGACCCGCCCGTCAACCACGTAGCCCGGATCATGGGTCAGTTGCAGTGTGGCCTCCAGCTGCAGCGGACCGCCGCCGTCGTGCACCACGCCGGTGGGCAGGTCGGCGCTGTCCGAACCGCTGCCGGGCGCAAAGCTGACCTGATAGCTGCCGAAGGCCTGGCCGCGCGGCCCGACCAGGTCCTGGACCCGCAGTTCGCCTTGCAGTTCGGACAGGTATTTGCCCGTCCATTCGATGCGCGCCAGAGTGCCCTGCAGGCGCGCATGCGCCCCGACGGGCAGCGAGGACACCAGCGCGCTGGTCAGCGGCACATCCAGTGTCACATCACGGCCGTGCACGGCGCCGCCGAAGCCCAGGGCCACCTCGCCGTGCGCGCTGCTGTCGGTGCCGGTGAGATCGAGCCGCAGGTCCAGGCGTGCGCGCAGCAGCTGCAGCAGCTGCAGGTTCCAGGTCACATCGCCCACTGCATTGCCACTGCTGGTCAGACCCGTACAGCTGCCATTCCAGGCGCTGCCGTCGAGCTGCTGACACTGCATGCCATGGGGCAGCAGCGGGCTGAGCCAGCGCGCCGGCAAGCGCACCAGCAGCACCAGTGTGAAGGCAATGACCGCGAGAATGATCGCGCGTCGCAAGACCCGTCAGTCCTGGCTTGCGGTGCGCAGCTCGATGCCGGCGTTGACCAGGCCCGGCGGTCCGGCGGCATCGATGGTGGCGGACTGCACGTGCACGCCGTTCTGCTGCGACAGTTTGGCCAACCACGCCACCAGCATGTCGAATGAGGCCTTGTTCAGTCGCACCCGCAGCGCCCCGGGGCCACCCGGCTCGGTGCTGTTGAGCGCGGAGCCGAGCCCGGATTCACGTGCCGAACTGTCGATCACCACGATCAGCGAACGTTGCGAAACCGGCGCGGCGACCGAGGCGCCCGCCGCCGCCAGCTGCGGTGCCACGGTGCGCATCCACGCCAGATCCGATTGCTTGCGCTGCACCCGCACGCTGGCGCGCGCCACGCTGGTGTCAAGCGGCACGAAAATCACGCCCACCAGTACGATCAGCGCGATCACGCCGGCCATCAACGCCACCCGCTGATCACGTGGGCTCTGCGCCTTGTACCAGGCGAGCAGGCTGTCCATGTTCATGTACCCGGCTTCATCTGTATCTGGCCCTGGTAGGCGCCGCCGCTGGAGGTTCCCGAGGTCAGATCCGCCCGCCAGCCCGCGGTACGCAGCTGCTGGCTGATGCGATCCAGGGCATCGGCGCCCGGGGCTTTCACCTGCAGCTCCAAAAGTCCGTCACGGTAACTCAGGCCCTGCAAGGTCGTGTCGCTGGAACCGGCCCGGGCCTGCGCCACGGCCGAGAGCATCGCCAGCAGGCCGGAGCTGTCGGTGCTGCCCTGCAGGGCGGTCAACCTGGCCTCCATGCGGTGCCGCGCATTGGAGCTGTTGTGCTCACTGGGCATGGCCTGCTCGAAGGTTTCGCTGATCGATTGGTCCAGACGGCTCTCGGTACGCTTGAGCATCAGCAGCTGCGCGGCGCTGCCGATGCCATGCAGCACCAGCAGTCCGGCGAGCATCGCGGCGGCGACCCGCCAGGCCTTGAAGCTAACCGACAAAGGCGAGGCGGCGGCATAGCTTCCCTGCAGCAGATTGATGGCGCTGGTGCCCGGCAGGGACTGGGCAAAGAGTCCCAGCGGCCCCTCGGGCAGCAGCTGCACGGACAGGCCCTCGAAATGTTCGCGCTCGGCTTCGATCCTGGCGCCGTACTGGCGCCACTCGCTCTCGCCGGCGTACACCACCAGGCCATTACCGCCAAAGTCCGTCGCCGGCAGCGCCGGCTGGGTTGGGTCCTCGGCCGCCACGGTGGCCGGCTGCGCGACGGGACGCAGCAGCTGCAGCGCCTCCTCAAGCGCGCCCAGCGGCAGGGTCACCGGCTGTGGCGCGCCGGCGGCGCGCAGAATCACGTTCTCCCCGCTCAATACCAGCACCGCCTGCCCGGGGTTCTCCGGGACCAGACTGCTGTCGGCATAGATGCACTCCGGATCCAGGCCTGCCGCGTGCAACTGCGCAAGCCAGCTTTCCAGGAGCGTGCGCGATACCACGGCAACCGGAATGCGCGCCGCATCACCGACCCGGCGGCCCACCGCGAACTGCAGGGAATCGATGTCCTCGGCCAGCTGCTCTTCGAGCGCATAGGGCACGATCTGCTGCACCCGTTGACCGGAGCGGGCGGGTACCTCGGCATCGGTCAGCAAAACGTCGCTGGCCGGGGCCAGAACGCAGATGCGATGTCCCGCCGCCTGCGTCGCGGCCAGCGCCAGCGGGCCGGCGCGCAGCGGCGCCACGATGCGACCCGCGGCGTCGGCCGTGAGGTAGTCCACGAGCTGCGGGTCGTTGCCGAGTCTGATGAGTAGCCAGTCTGCCATGCGTCAGTCTGCCGTAAAGCTGCGCTGGATGGATCGCACGCGCATGTCGCTTTCCTGATGCAGCAAACTGTACAAGGCGAACTGCGTGCTGCCAATGGTAACGATGCTGGTCAGGGTAAAGTAGTTAGACACGCTCGTCACCATCGCGTCGGATTTGGAGCGGGCGGTGGCGTCACTGAACAGGGCGTCGAAATCCTGCTTGCTGGGAAAACAGCCTTCGGCACGGTTCTTGGCCAGATTCTGGGGATCGGAAAAATTGGTGGTGTTCGCCGGGCCCAGGGCATCGAGCAGTTCGGGCCGGGCCGAGCACAGGTTGATGGCGGTGCCCTGGGGCAGGGCGGTGATGAAGGGCTGCAGCCTCAGGTAACGGTCGCGGCCGAAGCCCGGCAGCGCCAGAATCTCGCTGGCGCTGGTGATGAACATGTTGGCGGCGCGGTACGGCGGGGTCTGTGACAGATAGACGCTGTCCTCGGCGCCGTCGGGATTATTGGGCACGGTGTCCGAATCGATCCAGTCGGCCATCATCGGCGCCCACTTCGGCTCCAGACCCAAGGTGGTGAGCAGATTCTCAAACACCAGCATGCTGTCCGGGTTGGTTGAGCCATCCGGGTTCACCAGATTGTTGAGGTTGAAACGTCCCTGGGTGTCTTCCAGCCATGCCTCCAGGGTGACCCCGGGCACCAGGTCCACCGGCCCGTAAGGCGTCGACCAGGCCTGCGTGGGATCGGTGTCGGTCTTGTTCGCCTGGCGCGTCGCACGCAGCACATAGGCGGCGAGGGCCTCGGCGGCCTTGGAGACCTCCAGACTCTGCTCGAAGGCAAAGGTGGCCGTGCCGCGTCGCGCGGTCATCGCGTTTTCATAGCCTATGGTCGCCGCCAGTATGGTCGCCAGCGCCACCAGCAGGATGGCGGTGATCAGCGCGACGCCGCGCTGGCGCCTCACGTCGGCACCTCCACCACGCGCACGATCTTGCCCCAGTCCTCAAGATCCAGCGTGATCTCCACCGCATAGGGGCGGGTGCGCAGGCTGGAGGTGCCCAGCGCCGGCCACTGCGTCACCCACTGCCGCGAGTCGTTCATGAAGCGGAAGGTCACTGATTTCACATGCGTGAGCACGTCGCGGCGCACCGGCAGGCTGGCCTCGGTGCCATCCAGCACCGTCCAGTGCATGCGCCGCAGGATGCCGTTGGCGAAGCGGTAGGAGACCCGCTCCAGCGTCGGACGCTGGATCCCGGCCGGGTTGGCCCAGCCGCCGCGGCTGAAGGCCACCAGGTCAGGACCGCCATCGTCGGCCGGCGGGCTGCTGTCATCGGTGTCGTCATCATCATCCGGCGTTGCCGGAGCGGAACTTGCGGCGGGACTCGGCACGCCGAGGCTGTCCGAGAGGGCATCGGGCGTCGGGGTGATGATGCAGGCCTGCCAGTTCTGGCCGAGCTGATCGCGGATCGGTCGGGCCGCGAGCTCGGAAAAATCCTGCACCATGAGGCGCACCGCGGTCTGCACTTCGCTCAGACGATCCTGGTGCTCCTTGACCTGCGAGTGGTTCTTCAGCGCCTGGTTGATGGCGCCATAGCCCACCGCGAAAATGATGGCGGTGATGAACAGCGCCACCATCAGTTCCACCAGCGTGAAGCCACGGGCGCTTGCAGTGCGGCGCGCGCTCATTGCGGCTCCGGCGTCGGCGCGGGTGTGGTGGGCGCCGGCGTGGGCGGTGTCGGTGCGAAGAAGGTCGAGGGCGGCGCGCTGGAGGTGGGCTGGCTGGACGGTGCCGAGCTGCTGCCGCCCGGCAGCGAGGGGTCCGGATACAGCGACTGCAGCTGCGAGGGCGCGACCGCATCGCCCACACCGCCGATGACGGTGGCCATCCAGCCTTTCTCATCCACGGTTGAGGTATCGGCCGGTTCCACCAGCACGTCCACCCGGAACAGACCCGGAAATCCCATGGCCGTGACTTCCTGGCGCCACCTCCAGTGACGGCCGGCGTAGTCCAATTCACCGTTGGTGGTGCCTTCCGAGGGCAGTGATCCGGACAGACGCAGGGTCGCCAGTTGATTGAACCCGATCCATTCGGCGAAGGTCTTGTCGCGCAGCCAGGTGGCGGTATCGGCGGCGGAGCCCAGAGTCTGAAGCAGCGCCGACATTCCCAAGGCGACGATGACCAGCGCCACCAGCACTTCTATGAGGGTGAAGCCGCGCTGCCTCCTCATGTGATGTGCTCCTTGGGAACCTTGACCTTGATCCGGCCCTGGTGGTCGGGCAGCACGTCGACCGTCGCATCGCTGCCGTCTCTGCCCAGGGTCACGCGAAAGGAGGTCAGATCGCCATTGGAGAAGATCATCACATGCGGCTGCACCTCCGCCGCGCTCAGGGCGCCGGCCGGGGCACTGGATTGAGTACTGACCGCGGCAATGGCCGCAGAGCTGGAGGCGGCGCTGGAAACGGTGCTGCTGGCGGGGCTGGTTGGGGTACTCGGCTGGGTATTTGATTGGCTGCTGGCTTTTTTCTCCTCATCCGCCACCGAGGCCAGCACCACCTCGCGACCTTCGATCTGCAGCTGCATGCGTATGGCATCGGGCAGGGTGCGCGGTTTCAGGGCATCATCGTCCGCGATCGGAACCCACAGCTGGCGGCGGGCATCGAAGGCCAGGAATTTGTAGCTGTGATCGGTGCAGTACAGGCCCAGCTCGCGCGTCTGCAGCTCGCCCTGTTCCTGCGCGTAGTTCATGAGGTCGGCGAGCCGATCACCCTCGGTGCGCAGCTCGCGCTCCGGTCCGGTGAATGACATCGACAGCACCGCCCCGACGGTGACGATGCCGATGATGACGATCACCACCAGGATTTCGATGAGGGTGAACCCGCCGCTGCGAGCTGCCCTGAGGTCACGGTTCAACACGGCGGGGCGCCGCGTGGCTCAAGGACCGTTGGCGGCCTGAGTGTCGCCGGGCTTGGCGTCCACATTCCAATTGCCGATATCCGCATCCTCGCCTTCGCCTCCTTCCTGGCCATCGGCGCCGAAGGAGTACAGGTCGTATTCGCGGCCGTGGGTGCCCGGATATACGTACTGATAGTCGTTGCCCCAGGGATCCTTGAGCGAGCCGTCCTGGATATAGCCGCCCTTGCGCCAGTTGCGGATGGTCGGGTCCGCGGGCTGTTGCACCAGCGCCTTCAGTCCCTGGTCCGAGGTCGGATATTTGAAGTTGTCCAGGCGGTACATGGCGAGCGCGGTGCCGAGGGCCTGGATATCCTGATGGGCCTTGGCGACGCGTGCCTCGCCCACTTTGCCGATGACACTGGGCACAATGACCGCCGCCAGCAGCCCGATGATGATCACGACGACCATGATCTCGATGAGCGTGAAGCCGCGGCTGCTGCCGATTGGGTTCGGTTTGGTGAGGAACTTGCGCATGGAATTACCCGCGTGGTGAGGGGTGCAGCAAATGGCGCCGGATCATAACAAATGAATGTGTCGCTTCAGCGCGAACGGCTGCACCGTTTGGCAAAGTCGCTCAATTGCGACGGCCGCCGCGGCCTGCTGCTGCTCGGGACCGTCATCGTGCTGCTCACCATCCAGGCGGGCGCCGCGGCGGCCCAGGCGGCATTGCGCTACGACCGCGGCGCGCTCGCTGCCGGGCAGTGGTGGCGCCTGCTGACCGGCCATGTGATTCATCTGGGTTACGAACATGCGATATTGGATGTGGCGGGCCTGGTGTTGATCTGGGCGCTGTTCGCGCGGGACTATTCCGCGCGGGCCTGGCTGCTGATCATCGGACTGTCGGTGATTGGCGTCGATGCGGGACTGTGGCTGCTTTCTTCGACCACTGACTGGTACGTGGGTTCCTCGGGCGTGCTCCATGGTGCACTCGCCGCCGGCATCTGCGCTCACCTGCGGCGGCGCGAGCCGGACGGCTGGGTACTGGCGCTGTTCCTGGTGGGGAAGCTGGTGTACGAGCAGAGCCAGGGTGCGTTGCCCCTCACCGCCGGCGGCGCGGTGATCGTCGATGCCCATCTGTATGGCGCGGCCTCCGGTGCCCTTGCTGCGCTGCTCCTGCGATGGCGGCACAAGCCGGTATAATTGTGGACTTTTGGCCGCCCGTGGGCCGCCTTCGCAGGAGCGCCCATGTCATTCGCCTTCGTATTTCCAGGCCAGGGATCCCAATCCGTGGGCATGCTCGCTGACTTCGCCGCGGAGCCTGAGGTCCGGGAAGCCTTCGCGGAGGCGGCCACGGCCCTGGGCTATGACCTGTGGGCCCTGACCCAGGAAGGCCCTCCGGAGCGGCTGAACACCACCGAATACACCCAGCCGGCCATGCTCACGGCCGGAGTGGGGCTGTGGCGGCTGTGGAGGGCGCGGGGCGGGGCCGATCCGGGTGAGGTCAGCGGCCACAGCCTGGGTGAATTCACGGCGCTGGTGTGCGCCGGCGCCCTGACCCTGGGCGCGGCGGCGGACCTGGTGCGGTTTCGCGGTCAGGTGATGCAGGAGGCCGTCCCGGCAGGCACCGGGGCCATGGCCGCCATCTTGGGCTTGAGCGACGAACAGGTGGCCATCTGCTGCACCCAGGCCGCACAGGGTGAGGTGGTGGAACCGGTCAATTTCAATGCCCCGGGGCAGGTGGTCATCGCCGGGGCCCGCAGCGCCGTGGAGCGGGCGATGGAGGCCTGCAAGGCGGCCGGGGCCAAGCGGGCCATGCCCCTGGCGCTGAGCGTGCCCTCGCATTGCAGTTTGATGGGGCCGGCCGCGGACCGCTTTGAGGCGCATCTGCAGGACGTGAGTCTGAGCGCACCGGTCATCCGCTATGTCAGCGCCGTGGATGCTGCGGCCCATGCGCAGCCCGATGACATCAGGCAGCTGCTGGTGCGCCAGCTGGCCAGCCCGGTGCGCTGGCAGGACACGGTGCGGGCCCTGGCCGCCAACGGCCACGCGCAGCTGATCGAGTGTGGTCCGGGCCGGATCCTCAGCGGCTTGAACCGCCGCATCGACAAACGCCCCGATCTGGCCTGCCTGCCCTTGGAAGATCGTGCGACATTGGAGGCGGCGCTGGCCGCCACCCGTTCCTGAAAGCCGTGCCCAGGAGAGCCAAGCATGTTTGACAACGATGTGGTGCTGGTCACCGGCGGTTCGCGCGGCATCGGCCGTGCCATCGCCGTGGGCATGGCGGCGGCGGGTGCCCGTGTCATCGGCACTTCCACCAGCGACGCTGGCGCTGCCGAGCTCACGACAACCTTTGCGGCCAATGGCCTGAAGGGGCGCGGCGCGGTGCTGGACGTCGGCAGCGAGGGGTCCATCGATGCGCTGCTGGCGGACCTGGAGGCCACCGACAGCATGCCCAGCATCCTGGTGAACAACGCCGCCATCACCCGCGACGGTCTGCTGCTGCGCATGAAGGCCGAGGACTGGAACCAGGTTATCGCCACCAATCTGACGGCGGTATACCGCCTGTCCAAGGGCGTATTGCGGCGCATGATGAAGCAGCGTCACGGCCGCATCATCAACATCACCTCCATCGTGGGATTGACGGGTAATCCGGGCCAGGTCAACTACTCGGCGGCGAAGGCCGGGATACTGGGCTTCACCAAGTCACTGGCCCAGGAGGTCGCCTCGCGTGGCATCACGGTCAATGCCGTGGCCCCGGGCTTCATTGACACCGACATGACCAAGGCCCTGTCCGAAGAGCAGCGCGCCGCACTCGCCGGGCGCATTCCCATGGAGCGGCTCGGCAGCGCCGCGGATGTTGCATCGGCGGTACTGTTCCTGGCCTCCCCGCAGGCGGGATACATCACCGGTGAGACGCTGCACGTAAACGGGGGCCTGTACATGCCCTAGCCTGGCCCGGTGCCGTCGGACGTACTGCGTTGGAAAATAGCCACATTGCGCGCCGCAGGCCGCGCCGCCCGGGAGCTTGCCGCCATTGGCGGGAGGGTTTCACCTGAAAAAACAATCACTCCCGCACGCTTTGCCGTGCTGGCAGACGGGGGGGTGTTCCCCTACAATACCGCGCCCGTGCCACCGACCGTCGGCAGGCGCATGAGACAATTCTTCACAAGGACAATCGTGTAATGAGCACCGTTGAGCAGCAGGTAAAAGCCATCGTCGCGGAGCAACTGGGCGTCAAGGCTGAACAGGTCACCAATGACGCCTCGTTCGTCGACGATCTGGGCGCGGACTCGCTGGATACGGTCGAACTGGTCATGGCTCTCGAGGAAGAGTTCGAAATTGAAATTCCGGACGAGGACGCCGAGAAGATCACGACGGTTCAACAGGCCATCGACTACATCAACGAGCGTCGCAGCAAGGTCTGAAGCTGCGCACGCGTTGCCAAGACGGCGGCCCTCACGGTCGCCCACGCCTCGCGTTTCGATCGTTCGCAAGAACTGTTCCATCTTAGGTTGAGTGCCGGGGCTGCGAGTGAGTAAACGTCGCGTCGTCGTAACAGGTATGGGTTTGGTCTCTCCGGTCGGCAGCACCGTGCCGAACGCGTGGGACGCCGTTTTGAACGGCCGCAGCGGCATCGGCCCGATCACGCGTTTCGATGTCTCCGCATTTCCGGTGCGCTTCGGCGGACAGGTGCGCGACTTCGACCTGGCCGCCTACATATCGCCCAAGGAAGCGCGCCGCATGGATGATTTCATGCACTACGGCGTGGCCGCAGGCATCCAGGCCATGGCCGATTCGGGCTTTGACGTCGCCACCAGCGACGCCACGCGCTGCGGCGCCATCATGGGCGCTGGCATCGGCGGCCTGGGCACCATCGAAAGCGAGTACGGTGAATACCTGAAGGCGCACAATCCGCGCCGGATTTCGCCATTCTTCGTTCCGGCCACCATCATCAACATGATCGCCGGACACCTGTCCATCAAGTACGGGCTCAGGGGTCCTAACCTGGGCGTCGTCAGCGCCTGCACCACCTCCACCCACGCCATCGGCTTCGGCATGCGCGCCATCCAGTACGGGGATGCGGACATGATCATCGCGGGCGGCTCGGAGATGGCGACCACCGTGTGCGGTCTGGCGAGTTTCGCCCAGGCCAAGGCCCTCTCCGGCCGCAACGATGCGCCCGCGGAAGCGAGCCGTCCCTGGGACAAGGATCGGGATGGCTTCGTGCTCAGCGACGGCGGCGGCGCCGTGGTGCTCGAGGAACTGGGCCACGCGCGGGCCCGCGGGGCCAAGATCTACGCTGAAATGGCGGGGTTCGGCATGAGCAGTGATGCCTACCACATCACCGCGCCGCCCGAGGATGGCGCCGGCGCGGGCCTTGCCATGAGCAATGCGCTGCGCGATGCCGCCTTGAACCCGGGGGACATCCAGTACATCAATGCCCATGCGACCTCGACCCCGCTGGGCGACAAGGCCGAAACCGCGGCCATCAAGGGCACCTTCGGCGCCCATGCCTACAAGGTTGCCGTCAGTTCGACCAAGTCCATGACCGGGCACCTGCTGGGCGCCGCGGGCGTGCTGGAAGCCATCTTCAGCATCCTGGCGATCCGCGACAATGTCGCCCCGCCGACCATCAACTACCGCACACCGGATCCTGACTGCGATCTGGATTTCGTGCCCAACAGCGCGCGGCAGATGCCAATCGATGTGGCGCTCTCGAACTCCTTCGGGTTCGGCGGCACCAACGGTACCCTGATTTTCCGCCGCTTCAGCGGCTGAATCGTGGATATACCGGTGGCGCGACGGCTGGAGGTGTCGCCCGCGGTCCTGCGACAGCTGGCGGTGGCCAATCCGCGGCGTTACCCGGCGCTGCTGGAAAGCGCGGTCGCCGGCCCTTTGGGCAAGGTCACCATTCTGGCCGCGCAGCCGCAGGCGGCACTGTGGAGCAGCGCAGATGGCCGGGTGCACGGCCAGGGCATGCAACCTTGCGCCGGCAATTTCCTGGATGCCCTGGAGGGGTGGTGGCGGCAAAGCGCCGATCCCCGCCACAGCGGCGAGTCGGCGCTGCAGGTGGCGCGTCACAGCGGCGTGCCCTTTGCCCCGGGCTGGGTGGTGTTCCTGGGCTATGAGATCGCGGCCGACATCGAGCCGCACCTGAGCCTGCCGCCCACACCGCTGCCCTGGACCGCCTTCGCGCTGCGCACACCCTGCGCATTGGTGCACGTCCTGGAGAGCGACAGCGTCTGGGCCGTCGCCGAGCCGGGGAGTGAAGCGCTGCTGGACGAAGTGGTGGCCGAGGCCCTGCGGTGCGCGCTGCCGGCGCGACCCGCACCCGCCGGCCAGCCGGCCTTCAAGGTAAGCGAGGAGGATCCGGCGCTTTACATCCAGCGCGTTCTGCGCGCCCAGGAATACATCCGCGCCGGTGACATCTACCAGGCAAACCTGTCACGGCCGTGGCGGGTGCGGCCGGCGGCGCCACCGGGTGCCGCGGACCATGCGCAGGCCCTGGATATGGCGCTGCTGTATGAGCGGCTGCGGGCGCGCAATCCGGCACCATTCGCCGCGCTGCTGCAGTGGCAGGGGGTGAGCGTGCTCAGCTCATCCCCCGAGCGCCTGCTGCGGGTCAGTGGCCGGGACGTGGACACGCGCCCCATCGCCGGCACGCGGCCGCGGACGCTGCGCCCGGGGGAAGACGCGCCCGAGGCGGCGGCGCTGGTGGCGCATCCCAAGGAACGCGCCGAGCACATCATGCTCATCGACCTGGAGCGCAATGATCTGGGACGGGTGTGCGAGGCCGGCACGGTGATCGTCAACGAACTCATGGTCACTGAAACCTATGCCCATGTGCATCACATCGTGTCCAATGTGCAGGGGCGGCTGCGCGCTGGCGTGACGCCCATCGGGGCTTTGCGCGCCGTGTTTCCCGGGGGCACCATCACCGGCTGTCCAAAGTTCCGCTGCATGCAGATCATCGCGCAACTGGAGGGCGAGGGGCGTGGGGCGTTCTACGGGTCGTTGGGTTATCTCACCCGGGGCGGAGAAATGGACCTGAACATCCTGATCCGCACCATGACGCTCAGTGATTCGCAGATCACCCTGCGCACCGGCGGCGGCATCGTCGCGGATTCGGATCCGGAACGGGAATTGAACGAAACCCGCGCCAAGGCCCGCGGCATGCTCGCGGTGTTTGACCACAGCCCATGAGCACCCTGGATGTATACGATCGCGGCCTGCACTATGGGGATGGCCTGTTCGAGACCATCGCCTGCCGCGCCGGCCGGCCGCGCTTCCTGGATCTGCACCTGCAGCGCCTCGCCGAAGGCTGCCAGCGCCTGCGGATCGGGTATCGGGATTTCCCGCAACTGAGCCAGCGGATCGGCGAGCTGGCTGCCGCCCATCCGGCCTGCATCATCAAGCTCATCCTCACCCGCGGCAGCGCGACGGCGCGCGGCTACGGCCCGCAGGGCGATGAACAACCGCGCACCGTGCTGCTGCAGTACCCCTGGCCGGCGGAGGATCCCGCGCTGTGGGCGGGCGGGGTGGTGGTGCGCATGGCCCAGGGGCGGCTGGGAGAAAATCCGGCGCTGGCGGGCCTGAAGCACCTGAACCGGCTCGAACAGGTTCTGATCCGTGGCGAGTGGAGCGATCCAGCCATCCACGAAGCGCTGGTTTTCAGTAGCTGCGGATGGCTGATCTCAGGCACGATGAGCAATGTGTTCCTGGTCACGGCAGGTCGGATCATGACACCCGCGCTCACCCAGGCCGGCGTACGCGGTGTCATGCGCAAGGTAGTGATGCGCGAAGCGCAGGCGGCGGGACTGGAAGTCAGTGAGACGGCGCTGGATGCAGCGGCGCTGGCATCGGCCGCGGAGATTTTTCTCACCAACGCCAGGATCGGCATCTGGCCGGTGCGTTCGCTGGATGGCAGCGAGCGGGTGGTGGGCCCGGTGACACGCCAGTTGCAGCAGCGTCTGCGCCCCCTGCTGGATGCACCCGATGCGTAAGGTCCTCTTGGCTGCACTGCTGCTGGTACTGCTGCTGGGTGGCGCGGGGCTTGGCGGCCGCATATGGCTGACGACCCAGTTCGAGGCACCCGGCCCGGCGCCGCACGCGCTGCGGGTCACTGTGGCTCCGGGACTGAGTGTCCACGCTGTCCTGGGCCGTCTGCAGAGCGTCGGTGCGCTGCAGTGCGCCTGGTGCACGCAACTGTATCTGCGGCTGGCCGGGCGCACGCTGACCATCAAGGCCGGGGACTACGAGGTTGATGCGCATGCCAGCGCCAGCGATGTCATCGAGATGCTCGAGGATGGACGGGTGATCCTCGAGCAGCTCACCGTGGTGGAGGGCACGCGTTTCAGCGACCTGCGCCGCCAGCTCACCGACGATCCGTATGTGCATTCGTTGCTGAAGGGGCGCAGCGACGCGCAGGTCATGGCCGCCATCGGCCATCCGGGCGAAGAGCCCGAGGGCCGCTTTTTTCCGGATACCTACCGCTTTGCCGCCGGCACCACCGATGTGGAGATCCTGAAGCTGGCCTATGCCGGCATGAGCGAGGCGCTGGCCCAGTCCTGGGACCTGCGCAGCGCCGACCTGCCACTGCAGACGCCCTACCAGGCGCTGATACTGGCCTCGGTGGTGGAAAAGGAAACCGGGCTGCCGGCCGAGCGGCCGCGCATCGCCGGAGTCTTCATCGCACGCTTGCGCAAGGATATGCGGCTGCAGTCCGATCCCACGGTGATCTATGGCCTGGGTGCGGCCTATGACGGACACATCCACGAACGCGACCTGATCACCGATACGCCCTACAACACCTATACCCGCGAAGGTCTGCCGCCCACCCCGATTGCCTTGCCCGGCCGTGCGGCGCTGCTGGCCGTGGTACGCCCGGAGGAAACCGGCGACCTGTACTTCGTGGCGACCGGTGATGGGCAGGGCGGCCATCACTTCTCCGCCACGCTCGCCGAGCACAACCAGGCCGTGCAGCACTATGTGCAGAAGCTGCGCGGCGCGGCGCATCCTTAAGATGGCCGGTCGTTTCATCACCCTGGAAGGCATCGAGGGCGCGGGCAAGTCGACCGTGGCGCGCTTCATCATGGAATGGCTCAAGTCACGCGGCGTGCCGGCAGTGCTGACGCGCGAACCCGGCGGTACGCCGCTGGCCGAGCGGGTGCGCGACCTGGTCCTGAAACCCGATGGCGTGCCCATGCCCCCGGCGGCGGAGCTGCTGCTGATGTTTGCCGCCCGCAGCATCCATCTGGATCAGCTCATCCGTCCGGCGCTGGCGCGCGGCGACTGGGTCATCTGCGATCGGTTCACCGATGCTACGCGTGCCTACCAGGGCGCTGGCCGCGGTCTTGATCCGGCCAGCATCGAATCGCTCGCCACCCTGGTGCATGGGGACCTGGCGCCTGATCTGACCTTGCTGCTGGACCTGCCGGTGGAGGTGGGTCTGAGGCGCGCCCAGGCGCGCCACACGCTGGCGGATCGATTCGAGCAGGAGCGGGCGCCGTTCTTCGAGCGGGTGCGGGCGGCGTATCTGAAGCTGGCGGCCGATGAGGCGCGGCGCTTCTGCGTGGTGGATGCCGGGCGCGACCTGGCGCCGGTGCAGGCCGCGGTCGCGGCGGCCCTTGAAGAGCTGCGCAACCGCACCGACCCGTCATGCTCGCCGACTCCCTAAGCGCCGCCTCCTGGCTGACGCCGGCGCGCGAGCAGCTGCTGGCGGCCTTTGAGCAGGGGCGGATGCCGCATGCACTGCTGATCCAGGATGCACCCGGCGCCGGCGGGAGCCAGCTGGCGGGGTGGGTGGCTCAGCTGCTGTTGTGCGCCGCGCCCACGGCGGCCGGCCCTTGTGGCCGGTGCGGCGCCTGCAGCGGCGTCGCGGCGGACCGCCACCCGGATTTCACGCGCCTGGGGCTGATCGAGGACTCCAAGCAGATACGCGTCGAGCAGGCGCGCGAGCTCTCGGCTCATCTGGCCCTGGCCAGCCACCAGGGCGGTTACAAGGTGGCATTGATTGATCCTGCCGATGCCCTGAACTGGAACGCCGCCAACGCCTTGCTCAAGACACTGGAGGAACCGCTGGGGGGCACCTTGCTGATGCTGGTGGCCCTGCAACCCTCGCGTCTGCCCGCGACCCTCCTCAGCCGCTGCCAGCGCGTGCGCATTCGCACCCCGGAGCGCGAACCGGCGCTGCGGTGGCTGCGGCAGTTTGTGGGCGAGGGTCCCTGGGAGGCGGTCCTGGACGTCATCGGCCATGCGCCGCTGCTGGCCGCACAACTGGATCCCCGGGCCGTCCTGGAGATCCGCGATGAAACTTTCGGTGGCCTTGCAGACCTTACGGCTCGGCGTGCCGATGCCGCGCAGCTGGCCGACACCTGGAACCGCTCCGAGCTGGCCCTGCGCCTGACCTGCTTTGAGAACTGGCTCACGGATCGGATCCGCCAGGGCCTGGGCGCCGGGACATATTCCCTGGAAATGCGGGATGGTGCGCAACCCGCGCGCCCCGATACGGGGTCAAATGTGACTCGGCTGTTCGATCTGCTGGACCAGCTGCGCGCGCTGCGGGCGGCCCTGGCAACCCCAGTGAACCGGTCACTGGTGCTCGAGAGCCTGTTACGCTCACTGGTCGTGTAAGTTAGATTAGCGCAATGGGACCAAAACCTGGACTTCTCACGCTGACCATCAAGGACAAAAGCGCCTTGTACCTGGCGTACATGCCCTTTGTGCGCAACGGCGGCCTGTTCATCCCCACCAACAGCAACTACCGCCTCGGCGATGAGGTCTTCATGCTGCTGAACCTGATGGGTGAGGACGAAAAGCTGCCCGTGGCCGGACGGGTGATCTGGGTGACGCCCAAGGGGGCGCAGGGCAAGCGCACCGCGGGCATCGGCGTGCAGTTCAGCGAGCAGGACCGCGGGCAGACCCAGAAGAAGATCGAGACCTATCTCGCCGGGGCGCTCTCCGGGGATAAGGCCACACACACGATGTGAGGTCGGACCGCCGTGGGCCGGTCAATTGATCTCACCGCCTAGGTGGCGCGCTCTCTTGGTAAGGAACGGCCGGTACGGCACAACTGTCCACCCGCTGCGGGTGAATGGCTCTCTTGGGATCCTCCCGTAACAGCCCGCGTTCGGATCCCTGCACCCAGCATTGGTCGAACACGGAACAGTAGCAGACGCGGGTTGTGATCTTCGAACGCTGACTGTTCAATTTCGACCAGAGCTCCGAGTTTTCCGGACCCCTGGTCATGCTGAAAAAATCCACGTGCTCGCCGGCGCGCAAGATCCGGGGCGCGGCAATGCCAACGGATATGACCGCCGTTTTCCCTTCGGCAGTTTCGGCCGGTGTTGTCATGCAACAGGCCACCAGCAACGCTCCCCCCCAGGACATCGGCTTTCCGTCCCACCACAGCTCGAAGGTCTCGATGCGGGCGGGGCCGACGCCATCGTTGGTCAGCACCAGTCTGACGTTCGCGTTCCCCTGGTCGTCCACGTTGTGGTCCGAGAACTCGACAAAGGGCCATGAGGTCGCATCCACCATGCGCGCGTTGGCATCAGCCATGCGCTCCATGGTGCGGCCGTGTTCCACGGCGACCACCAGCGACACGACGGACACAAACATCGCACTCAAGCCGAGGACGATGTCGAGCCGGCGATGGCCGGTGTGGGAGGGGTGGCGGTGGGGAGCTTCGGGCAGATCGACCATGACCGGGCAGAGTATAGCTGCGCAAGATCGCGCGCGGATACTCTGCACACGCCGGACCGCGGCTGCACCCAGCGGCGTGACGGCCGCGACTGGGCAGGCCTGGCAAGGGCGAGCGGAAACGAGCGCTGCAGTTGCCTGCCCCCTTCGGAGATGTAGTATGGATCCGATGCGATGGCCACGAATTCTTGCCGCGACCGCGTTGACGGCAGCGCTGGTGGCCCTGTGCGCATGCAGCTCGGCACCGCCTGTTGCCGCGCAGGCCGCCCCCCTCGCCCCATTCAGCGCGGTCGCCGTGACATTCAGCGATCATCTGCAGCAGCTGGCGGCCTCGGATTCGCGGCTGGCCACCGATGACATTGCGAGCGCCGTCACCGGCGAACTGAGTGCCAATCAGCTGTATGCGCCGGCGGCGCCTGGCGGGCATCGGACCCTGGCGATCACCATCATCAGCTTCACCGATTCGTTGGCGGGCAACACTTCAGTGCTGGGCTTCAGTGGCCGCAATCTCGCTCTGGTGGGCGAGGTTCAGATCAAGGGTGATCCGGCGGTGTCCGACGCGCCATTCGATGTCCATGCGCGGGCGCACCTGAACAGCCGCACGGCCGGTGCCGGCACGGCCTCATTGCGGGATCTGTATGCACGCTTTGCGGTGCTGGCGGTGGCGAGCCTGCGTGGCGTCGAGGCGCCACCCGACGCGGGGCGCTAGGCGGATCGGCGCGTAAAATTAACGCAGTTCAGGACTGTTGTCAGATCAACAGCCCGGCAAAATAACGCTGCCACGCAACAAATTCTCCGCAGTCCACATCAGATCCGCAGCCACGACTGACCCGGGCAGATTGCCCAGCAACTTTCGGATCAAACCGGCACAATCACGCGGCCGCGTCGGGTCCGCGGCCTGCAAGAGAACACCAATGAAGATACACGGCCTGTCTCGGGGGAGAGCATTGGCCTTGGCGCTGGTGCTACTGGCATGCCTGGCCAATGCGCTCCAGGCAGCCCAGGCGGTCACCGGTTCAGAGGTGCTGGCCACCGATCTGGCGCCGCTGATTGACAGCGCGGTCAAGCAGCCGACGCGCTTCGCAGTGAACGTGCCGCATGTCGTGTCGCTCACGAATGCGGGCAAGTGGACCGACAGCGGCAACGGCAGTTCCTGGACCTACGCGGTGCGCGTACCGACCGCCGTATCCTTGTCATTCCACGCCTCGCAGCTCACGTTGCCGGCCAATGCCGTTCTTACGGTCACCGGAGCCAACGGCATCAGCAACAGCTACCACGCCGGCGATGTGGTGCGCGGCGGTTTGTGGGGTCGGCCGCTGGTGGGAGATTCGCTGACCATCACGCTGTCCGTCCCCGTTGGCGCTCGCTCGCTCGCGGCCCTGCGCATTGACAGTTTTCAGGCCGGCTATCGTGGCCTGCGCCCCGATGTGCCCGACAACGCCTACTACCGCAGCCTCATCCAGCGCGATAGCGGCTCGAGCGGCTGCACCGTGAATTTTTCCTGCGCGGCCAGCAGCGCCAATCAGGGGCCGGCGAACGCCACGGTTGCAGTGCTGGTCGGCAATCAGATTCAGTGCACCGGAACGCTGCTCAACGACACCAGCGAGGATGGCACGGCCTATATCCTCACCGCCCGTCATTGCGAAAACGGCGAGCTGGGGGGCGGCAATCCTGCAGCGGCTGCCACCGTCACGATCTACTGGGATGCGGTGTCCAGCTGCGGTGCCACCTTGGGGTCCATTTACGACGGCACTGCCATCACCCAAAGCGGCGCGACCACGATGGTGGAACAGCAGGATGCCTGGCTGCTCAAGCTCGATGCACCGCCCGCGGCAAACGATGCCTACTATTCAGGCTGGGATGCCGGGAGCAGCAGCTTTTCGGGCGGCTACTCGATTCATCATGCGCTGGGCAACGACAAGCAGTATGTCAGCTGGTTCGGTGCGCCGATTGTGGAGACCATTCCTGGCGCGACGCTGCAGATCAACTACGCCTCGACGTTTCTGGGTGTCGTCAATCAGACGGGCAACGTGGGTGCCGGAGCCTCCGGTGGCGCGCTATTCAATTCGAGCAACAATGCGGTTGGCAGCCTAACGCAGGCCCAGCTTGTCAGCGGCCTGAACTCTGCGGGCGTATGCCCGGTGGCCAATCCACCCGCACCCAGCCCGTCCACGGTCACGGCGCTGTATACCTCGCTCTCCAGCGTGTGGAGTTCCAGCGCCGATTCAAGCAGCACGACCGGCAATGCGACCCTGCAATCCGTGCTGGATGCGGCGGGGACCGGCAAACTCGTGTTCGCAGGTACCGCGATTCAACCGGTCACGCTCAGCATCAACTACTCCGAGCCGCAGACAGGAGTCGCCGAGACGCTGGGCTGGAGCGCCCCGGGCGCGCAAAGCTGTACCGCCAGCGGCGGCCTGAGCGGGGACGGCTGGGCGGGACCGCGCCCGACCAGCGGCACATTCATGCTCACTGAACAGACCGCCGGGGCGGTCACCTGGACCTTGGTATGTACCGGTCCGGGAACGATCGGCTACGCCTCCACCGGTACGACATGGAGTCAGGGTCAACCGCTGGTGGACCTCAGTGACGATGGCATGGCCGTCGCGGGGGGCGCGGTGACGCTCACCTGGTTCAGTACCGTGCAGCCGTGCACCGCAAGCGGGGGCACCCCGGGGGATGGCTGGGCGGGGACTAAATCCAGTGTCGGCATACAGGTGCAAAGCATTCCGGTGAGCGTGCTCGGCAGCACCGTCTATACCCTCACCTGTGGTACGGGCAGCCAAATGCAGACTGTCCGGGACGTTGTGCCCGTGATCGCGCCGGTGGTCAGTTCCATTAGCGGGGATGCGAACCAGCTGCGCATCGGCCAGCCTGTGAACCTGCAGTTCACGGCCGGCGGCAGCTGCGCAGCCAGTGGCGGCGCCGCAGGGGATGGGTGGGCGGGCCCGCTGGCCGGATCGACTGTGGACCCCGGGGCTCTGACCTATACCCTGCCGGTCAGTGAGGCTGCGGCAGGCACGTATACCTATACGGTCACCTGCACCGGCGCCGGCGCAACGGCGGGCCTGGCCTCGAGCAATAGCATCACATTGACCTTCACCGGTGCTGCGGCCACTGCCACACTCTCCGCAGGCGCCACCAGCGTCGAGCTCGATACCGATGCAGCCTCCCCGACATCGGTCCTGAATCTGTCCTGGTCTTCCAACCAGCGGCCCTGCGCCATTACCTATGTCGGCCCCGGAAACGTTGCCGGCACGCTGATGGGTGTCGATCTGGCTGCGGGCCTGCCTGCGGGCACGGCTCAGGATGATCAATTGGTAGCAGGATCGTATGTATATACGCTCAGCTGCGGTACCGGAGCGAGCCCGGTGCAGTCGACCGCCGCGGTCACCTGGTTCACCACTTCACCGACGGCCACACTCGTGGCTGACAATCCATGGCCGCAGAATTCTCCGGATGTGCTCCACTGGAGTTCCAATGTCTATCCGTGTACGGCCAGCGGTGGCGCGGGCTCAGATGGCTGGAGCGGCTCGCTGCCAGGGGCGTACGGCTATCAGAGCGTGACCGAAACCGCGCTTGGCCCAGTGACTTTCAACCTCAGCTGTGGCAGCGGTGCCCAGCTGGTGTCGGCGCAGACCAGCACGACAGTGGTGGCGCCGGTGGTGTCCATCAGCGCGAGTACCAACAATTTGCCGGCCGGCTCTGCACTCGTCATCAGCTGGAACTCCAATTTCAGTGACTGTTCGCTCACTACGACCCCACCCGGCCAAGCCGAGACCAATCTGCCGGCGAATAGCGGTTTTCAGACAACCGAGCTGATCGCGGGCACCTATACCTACGCGATCAATTGCGCCGGCGTGCAGGCGGCGACTCAGGCCACCTTCACCGGCAGCCAGACGACCTTGACGGCCAGTGCCACCTCGGTGGCGGTCGGGACTCCCATCACCCTGAGCTGGAGTTCGCCCAGGGAACAATACCTTACGACTTGCACGCTCAGCGGCGGCACGGGCTTGGATGGCTGGTCCGGCACCACGTACCTCACTTCCGGAACGCAGAACATCACTTCGGGTTTCGCCGGGACGATCACATATTCAATCAGCTGCAACTTCGGCGATGGCCCGTCGGTGGCGCAAACACAGGTCACGTACAGCGCGGTCACGGCCACTGCGCCCAACGTGCCAACTCCCGCCACCACATTGCGCGCCAGCGTGACCACCCAGGACACCGGCAGTCCGGTCACCCTGACATGGACTTCCCAGAATGCGAATGCCTGCGCGGCCTCAGGCGGTGCCAGTGGCGACGGCTGGAGTGGTGCGCTCTCGGCGGCCGGCAGCATGGCCGTCACCGAGTCCGCCGCCGGCTCGGTCAATTACGGCATCGTGTGCAGCGGCGCAGCACCGGCTGCGACCGCGACGGCCACTGTGATGTTTACGCAAAACTCCGTAACCATCACCGCCAACACCGGCAGCGGTGCCGGCAAGAGCGGCGGGGGTGCCGTCGACCTTTGGAGCTTGCTCGTGCTGGCAGCGCTGGTGTGCCGGCCGCTGTGGCAGAAGCTGCACTCATTGCCGCCCCGCAGTCGGGGCAGCGGTTGCTAGCGGGACTGATGCAGTCCGACCGCGCCGGTGGTCAGGCCACCGCGCAGTACATAGGCATCGAAGCCGCGTTCGACCAGGATGTAGGCGGCCGCGGAGCTGCGCCGGCCGGTATCGCAATACACCACGTAGGGGGTCTTCGGGTCGAGCGTGGAGAGCTTCAGCCGGATGAAGTACAAAGGGATGTTCAAGGATCCCTCGATGCTCATGTTCTGATGCTCGCTGGGCAGGCGCACGTCCAGCCAGCGGCCGCCGCGCGCCACGATGTCACGGGCCTGGTCATAGTTGGCCCATTGCAGCAGCGGCTCGTTCATCAGTTCGCGGAAATCATCCTTCGCCAGGCGCATCAGCACCCCATCGGTGATCATGGTGATGGTGGCATTGCGCTTGGCTTCGGCAATCAGGGCTTCCTCGCCGAAGGTATCCCCAACGCCCAGCTCCGCGAGCTTGATGCCGTCGCGGTTCAGCGGCGTCTCGCGTGTCACCATGCACTGGCCCTTGACGATGACGTAGAAGTAATCCCCCTCATCGCCCTGCTTGATGACCACATCCCCCGCCAGGTAGGGCACGCGCTGCATGCGCATGAAAATGGCCTGGATGTTCGCCGGCGGGATGCGATGGAAGGAGCGGGTCTGCAGCAGCGTCGTCATCCAGTCATCACCGGTCGTGCCGCCGTTGAGCTGCGCCTGCAGTTCCTCGACCTCATAGGTGCCGGTCTGGTCCCAGGTGATCATCACATCCAGCAGTTCGCTGTCGATGGACAGGTAGGTGATGTCATCCACGGCACGCGCACTGACCGCGCGCGGCAGGTTCGGGGAGAGGGGGTTGCGCGCCTCGGCGGTGCCGCCTTTGATCATCGCCACGGTGCGCTCGGCCTCGCGCAGCTCGAGCATGCCGCTCACCAGCCACACCTTGCGCTTATCCGTGTCCCCTTCCTTGAACAGGAAGCGACCCGCCGACATCGAACGGATGCTGACTTTCTTCGCCAGCGCCGCGATGTTCTCGCGTTTCAGGCCATCCAGCGGTGCGAAGGTCTTGAGAACCTGAACGCTGGCTTCACGTTCCTCGGTCATTTGCACGGCTGTTGATGGGTAAAAATCCGTCCCGGATGAGCCTTTGATGGTAGCACAGCGTCACTGCGGTCCTGATACGCCGTTCACGGTTTGCAGGCTCTGTTCCAGGAGACTCCAGCCAGGATCGGGGCGGAAGCGCTCGCCGTGGCGCGCGGCCAGATCCGCGAGGCGGCGCATGCAGTCGGCAATGCCGCGCGCGCGCGCATAGGCAATGGGCCCGCCACGAAACGGTGCGAAGCCGGTGCCGAAGATCACCGCGGCATCCAGCAGGTCCGCATCACTCACCACCCCTTCGCGCAGGCACGCCACCGACTCGTTGACCATCGCCAGCAGCATCCGGTCGGTCGTGTCCGCCGGTGGCGCGGCACCCACCGGGGGCTTGCTGGGGTGACCGTCGTGCCAGGTATAGAACCCGCCACCGCTCTTGCGTCCGAGCTTGCCCGCCGCCACCAGCTCCTCGAGCCGCGGATGCACGGGTGCGGGCTTGCCCAGCTCGGCGGCGATGATGGTCCCGACATCCTTGGCCACATCCAGTCCCACCACATCGGCCAGCTCGATGGGCCCCACGGGCATGCCAAAACCGGTGGCGGCGGCGTCGATCCCCGGCAGCGACACGCCTTCCTGGGCCAGATACATGGCCTCGTGCAGGTAGGGCATGAGCACCCGGTTGACCACGAAGCCCGGCGCGCTGCGACACACGATGGGTAGCTTGTCCAGGCGGCGGGTGAAGGCCACGCCCAATGCCTGTGCCTGCGGTGAGGTGCCGGTGCCGCAGACCACTTCCACCAGGGGCATCTGTGAGACGGGATTGAAGAAATGCAGTCCGACCAGCCGCTCGGGGCGCGCCAGCTGTTCGGCCAGCGGCTCGAGTTTGAGACTGGAGGTGTTGGTCGCCAGCAGCGCCGAGTCCTTCATGCGCGGCTCCAGCGATGCGTACAGGGCGCGCTTGGCGTCCAGGTTCTCGAATATGGCCTCGATCACCACATCGGCGTTGGCGACGCCATCCCCGGCCACATCCGCCCGCAGGCGTGCACGCCCGGCGGCGATCTTCTCGGGCACTCGCAGGCGTTTTTCGAACAGCTCCGAAGCGCGCTTCAGGGCGGGCTCGATGTACTCGAGGGCCCGGTCCTGCAGCGTCACATTGAAGCCGCGCAGGGCGCACCAGGCGGCGATATCACCGCCCATCACCCCGGCGCCGATCACATGGACGGCCTTGATGTCGGTGGCGGCTTTGGCGCTTTGCGCCTTGAGGCGGTCCTGCAGCAGAAACACCCGGATCAGGTTGTGCGCGGTCGGGGTGAGGAACATGGCGGCGATCGAGCGTGCTTCGGCCTCGAAGGCGGCCTCGCCATGCGCGCCGTTGCGGGCCCACAGGTCGATCATGGCGTAGGGCGCCGGATAGTGCGCCCGCGGGGCCTTGGCCGCGACCTGCCGGATCAGCGCGCGCTTGATGAAGGGACGCAGCGGCGCCAGGCTCAGCAGCCGTTCCACCCGGGGCGGCTGATGCGGGGCCGGAGGCTGCATCACCATCGCCCGCGCGGCATCATCCAGCTCCGGGGCCGCGACCAGGCGGTCCACCAGCCCCATCCTGGCGGCCTTGTCGGCCCGCACCGGACGACCGGTGAGCATGATCTGCATCGCCGGGCGCACGCCCACCAGGCGCACGGCTCGGACGCTGCCGCCAAAGCCCGGGTGGATGCCCAGCTGCACTTCGGGCAACCCCAGCTGCAGGCGCTCATCACCGACCGCCACGCGGTAGCGGCAGGCCAGGGCGAGTTCCAGGCCACCGCCCAGCGCAAATCCATGGATGGCGGCCACGGTGGGACAGGGCAGGCGCTCGAGTCTCTCGAAGGTCAGCTGGCCGGCGCGCGTCAGTTCGTAGCCGGCCGCCGCATTCGCCAGGGTCGTGAATTCGTTGATGTCCGCGCCGGCGATGAACCCGGAGGGTTTGCCCGAGCGGATGATGACGCCGCGCGGGGGCGTGCGCGCCAGGGCCTGAAGCAGCGCGTCAAGCTCGCGCATCACCTGAGCCGACAGGGTATTGGCCGAGGTTTCGGGCTTGTCCAGCGTCAGCCAGGCGATGCCCTGACCGTCGCGCTCCATTTTCCAGGCTGGATTGCTCATGTTCTTGTTGTGTCGCGTGTCAGGCGGCGCTGTCGCGGCGGGCCGCGCCGGTGTTGATGTGGAAATCGCAGATCAGCGGGCGATGGTCGGAGAAGCGCACATCGGGAACTCGAAAATCGGTGATCTCGATGTCGGAACTGACGAGGATGAAATCCAGCTCGACGCGCGGTATGCGCGCCGGGAAGGAGGGCAGCTCCAGGGTATTGGCACTGCGCAGTCCCGCGGCGCGCATGAACAGATAGATCTCGTGATTGCCCCAGAAGGTATTGAAGTCGCCGGCCACGATCACCGGCTTGTTGGACTTGACGATCAGGTCGTGCAGCGAGCGCAGCTGGTACTGGCGGTGCCGGTACTTCAGCGACAGATGCACCAGGAATACGCACACATCCTCCAGCTCCAGCTCGATGATCAGGCGCTTGATGCCCGTGTCAAAGTAGTGGAACCGTTCCCCCGTCATGTGCGGTGCGGACAGGAAGGCGTTGGCCTGCTTGCGCACAATGGGTACGAACTGGTTCAGCGACTGGGCGCCGTACTTGCACTCATAGGTCGAAAAATGCCCGAGCTGCTGGGCGATGTATTCGGCCTGGTTGACCATACCGGAGCGAATGGAGCCGGTGTCGACCTCGATCAGGCCCACCACATCGGGTTTTTCCGCGCGCAGGAACTCGGTGATGCCGCTAAGAACGCGCTTGTTGGTACGCAGGTACCCCGCGCCCGGCAGCGGCAGGTGAAAGGCGGGCCCGGTGCCCGTCGCGTAGCGGATATTGTAGACAACCAGGCGCAACGGCTGCCGCTCTTGAGGCCTTTGAAGGTGGTGAAGTCCGGGGATTGTACTCTCACGGGGCTGGGTTTTGCGGCCGGCTGCCTGCTGTGCGAGACTTAAGAGCATGTCGCAAGCCAACCCATTTCGGGTCTTCGTCACGCATGCCTGGGACAACAGTGACGATTACCTGCGCGTGTTCGAGTACCTGGAGAGTGCGAACAATTTCTTCTACAAGAATTGCAGCACTCCGGATCACATGCCCGCCGGGGACAAGGACGCGCTGCGCGAAAGCCTGCGGCAGCAGATCGCGCCGGCCGAAGTCATCATTGCGCTACCGAGCCTGGCCGAGGCGAACCGGGATCTGCTGCAGTTTCAGATGATCTTTGCCCAGGCCGCCCACAAGCCGGTGGTGCTGATGAAGAATTTCGGCAGCTCCGCGGCGGTGCCCAAGGCGATCACGGAACTCGCGCATGAAATGGTGGAGTGGGATGCGCGCACGCTGGTGGATTCCATCAAGCGCCAGGCGCGCCACGAGGAAACCAACCGCTGGGAGACGATCGAGTTCAAACTCGACTAGCGCGCCTGTTCTAAGCCTCGAGCAGATACAGCGGCGCCGTGGAAGCCGGGCGCAACTGCGGCGAGCGGGCCATCACCGAGAGCATCTGCACCACCGTCTCGGCGATGTTCTCGGCTTCATGACAGGACATCTTGCGCACCGAGGCGCGAATCGCATCCTCACCGCGCAGTGGTCGTTCCCGTGTCAGCGAACAGCGCACGTTATGAAACTGTTCGCGGATCTCGCGTGGCAGCTCCTCCTCGGCCACCGCAGACAGATGATTGCGGTAGGCCTCGCTGAGCCGGTCCTTGATCGAACCGGAACGCGCCAGCGAGAGGGTGGCCCCCTGAAACTTCTCCCACGTCGTGCTCATTGCGACCTCTTCTTGTGGTGGGCAGCGGATTGTTGTTGTTTGGTAAGTAAACCGTGCATCGTCCGGCTTTCCTTGCCGAATATACGCCCCGCGTCACGAAAAACAATGTCAAATCAATTTTGCGCCAGCGCGGTGATATACTCAAGGCAGTGTCTTAGGTATTGCCAGCCCGTGCTTGATTCCTAAGGCAAACATGCCGCACGTTGGGCGCCCCATTGCGGGGCGGGTAGCGTAGGCTTGAGCTGGTGGCAGTGGCCGTGCCCGGCGGCACCCCCGGCGAAGGCGTATCATCAGGATCAGCGTTTATAGAGGCTTGACCCGCTGTGGATATATTCTCCCCCAAGCATTTGTTGATCATTCTGCTGGTCGTGCTGATCGTCTTCGGCACCAAGAAGCTGCGCACCATCGGCTCTGATCTGGGCCAGGCCGTACGCGGGTTCAAGGAGTCCATGAAGGAAGGCGAGCGCGACGCCGAGCCGCCGCCGCCGGTAGAAGCCCGCCAGCTGCCACCCCAGGACAAGGCAGCGCCCGCCGAGAAGAGCAGCACGACCGAGAAGGCCAGCAGCACCGAGAAGACCTCGGTCTAAACCCCCGCGCACGACCCATTTTGTGCACTGCGGCGGCGCCTCGGGCGCGGCCAGAGGAGCTGCGCGCTCACGTATCATCGAGCCACACAGCGCACTGGCGGACACGGGTGATGGCTTGGAGGGGGGTTGATGATCACAGCGATTGGCGCAAGCCGGGCACGGCGCTCCGGCATGGCCTGGTCCGCGGGCTGGGCCTGCATGTGGCTGGCGGGTCGGTGTCTGAGCGCGCAACCCGTGACCACCGTGGCTGACGGCGATGCCTTGGCGCACACCGTCGCTGTGCTGCAGGCGCGGCTGACGGCACTGAAGGACATCCAGGACATCAAGCGACTGCAGCGCGCCTACGGGTACTACCTCGATGTGGGTCAGTGGGATCAGGTCGCGCAGCTCTTTTCGCGCAACGCGACCCTGGAGATCGGCCTGGATGGGGTGTATCGGGGTCAGGAGCGGATACACCAGTACTTCCTGGCCGTGGCCGGCGGCCATAGCGGTCTGGCGCCCGGCCAGGTCAACCAATACCTGCAGCTCATGCCCGTCATCAATCTGGCGCCCGATGGCCTCACGGCCAAGGGAACCTGGCGTGCGGTCATCCTGGCCGGGCAGGCCGGCAAGGATGCCTGGTGGGGCGAAGGTCCCTACGAAAATGAATACGTGAAGGAGGGCGGTGTCTGGAAGATCAGCGCTCTGCACTGGTACCAGACGCTGATGACCCCGTATGGCCAGGGTGGCTGGGCCCGCAACCCGGATGTGAACGGGGGCCACTACGCACCGGCCTCGCTGCCCGCGGATGCGCCGCCCACCGAGCAGTACAAGGTCTGGCCCGGTGCCCATGTGCCGCATTTTCATTTCAAGAACCAGCCGCCCAGCCTGCGCACCGATGGGGCCCAGGGCAGCCTCGGCAGTGTCGCGACGGCGAATGGGAACGCGGCGCAGTTGCCGCGCCAGATCGCGCTGCTGGGGCATGAGGTGCAGCGGCTGGAGGATCAGAACGCCATCGAGAAGCTGCAGCGTATCTACGGGTACTACCTCGACAAGGGCCAGTGGAGCCAGGCCGCGGACCTGTTCTCAGCGGATGGTGAAATCGATGTCGCCGGGCGCGGCGCCTACGTCGGCCAGGCCCATGTGCTGAACTATCTGCGCGCAATCGGACCGGAAGGGCCGGCGGCCGGGCGCCTGTTCGACAACATGCAGCTGCAACCCATCGTGCACGTGAGTGCGGACGGCAGCTTCGCGCGCGCCCGCTGGCATCTGTTCGCGCAGCTGGCCCAGGCCGGCCAGTTCCATGAATGGGGCGTCGGCGTCTACGAGAACGAGTACGTGAAGCGCGCTGGCGTGTGGCGCATCCGGCGGCTGCATTTTTATCCCACGCTGTACACACCCTACGATGCGGGCTGGGCGAAGAGCGTGCAGACCTACTCGCAATTTGAGCCGCAGCTGAAGCCCGACCGGCCTGCCAGCGCGTTGCAGGCACCGGTGGCCGCGCCGTTTGACTATGCCAATCCGGTGAGCGGCGCCGCGCCGATGCGCGAGTGGACTGCCACGCCGGCCGAGCTTGCGGCGCTGGGCACGCCCGGCGCGCTGCAATCCCTGACGGACAGTCTCGCACGGCGCACCGGTTTGCTGGAGGATGCGGCAATCATCGAAAACCTGCACGCCATGTATGGCTACTACCTGGCCACCCTGGAGTGGGACGCGCTCACTGATCTGTGGGCACCCGAGGGCACCATCGAGATCGCGCTGCGCGGTGTGTACGCCGGCAAACCGGCCGTACGCCGCAATCTCAACCTCTACGGACAGCAGGGACTGGATGACGGCGTCCTGCACAACCACATGCAGTACCAGCCGGTGATCGATGTCGCGAGCGACGGCCGCACCGCGAAGATGCGCTCGCGCGCATTCAGCATGATGGGCAACTACGGCAAGAACGGCACCTGGATGGGCGGCATCTACGAGAACACCTATGTGAAGCTCGACGGCATCTGGCGCATCGAATCCGACCATGCCATCAACACCTACTTCGCGCCCTATGATGTGGGCTGGAAGGAGCTGCCGGCGCGCGACGCACCGGGCATCACGGGATCCAATCCTCCGGATTCGCCACCCACGGTGCACTTTGAGATGTATCCGCGTTCGTTCCTGCCGCCCTACCACTACGTGAATCCGGTGACGGGTAAGTAGCGTTTGGGAGCGTACCGGTTGCGCCGGCAACTGATGCGGCGATACCATCGCCGACCGGTTCACCAGGAGAACCTTATGCGTAGAGTTTCCATCGTGATCGGCCTGATGAGTTTCTGCGGCCTGGCCTTCGCGCATCATTCCGGCGCGATGTTCGATACCTCCAAGAAGGTCGATGTCACCGGCACCATCATCGACTTCAACTGGAGCAATCCGCACGCCAATTTCAAGGTCAATGTCGACAAGCCCGGGGGTGGCTCGGAAGTCTGGGCGGTCGAGATGAACAGTCCCAACAACCTGGTGCGCGATGGCTGGAAGCGCACCACGCTCAAGGCCGGTGACAAGGTCACCGTGACCGTACGGCCGCTGCGCGATGGCACACCCGGCGGCCAGTATGTGTCGATCGTTCTGGCTGATGGCACGGTGCTCGGCGGCGAACAGCAGCGCTGATCGACAAGAATTCAAGAATCTTCCGGGGGGGCGAATGATGCGAATGACCAGCAGGCGGATGGCGGTGGGTCTTGGCGCTGCGCTGCTGCTGCTGGCGGGTACGCTGGCCAGTGCGCAACAGGCGCCGCGTCCGGGCCTGAGCCAGAAGCAGGAGGACGATCTGGCGCACAAGCATGACGGTTACTACGGTGCGCTGGCGCCGCAGAACCTGCACAAGAAGCGCCCCAAGCCACCCTTCGACATGACCGGCACCTGGTTCGTCAATCTGCGTCACGCCTTCGCCGATTTCATGTTCGGGCCGCCATACCCTGAGTTCTATGAGGCGGGTAAACAGGCGCTGGTGGCGGCGGCGGCGGCGGCGGCGGCCCACCAATCCTATCGCGACAGCATCGGTGAGTGTTTTCCGGCCGGCATGCCCATGATCATGACGCGAGTGTGGCCGACGAACATCATCCAGCTGCCCACCGCCGTCTTCATGACCTTCGGCTTCACCAACAGCTTCCGCGTGATCTACACCGATGGCCGCAAGCACACCGATCCGGATATCGCGATCTCCACTTACAACGGCGAATCCATCGGCCATTGGGAGGGCGACAGCCTGGTGGTGGATACCAAGTACCTGGAACCCAATGAGCACTGGATCGATCGCGGACTGCCGATTTCAGACCAGTTTGAAATCGTTGAACGCTATCGGTTGCTGGATCAGGGCCAGACCCTGGAGGTCCAGTACACCATGACGGACCCGAAGAACTGGAAGGGCGAGTGGCACAATACCAAGCACTTCATCCGCGAGGACTACAGCGACGTGCCCGAGGTGGAGTGCCTGCCGAACCTCAACGCCAATCTGCCCAGCACCGAAAAGGGCCACGATGCCGCCGCGCATCAGGACTCATCGGCCAAGCCGGCGCCAGGCTCGCAACCGGCCGCCAGATAAACGCGCGCTAGGGAAAACCGGCCACGAGCGCATTCAGGCCGGTGGTGAAACTTTCCTCGAAGCCGATCATGCGGGCGAGATAGTCGTGCAGGGCTTCGCTTTGCTCGTAGATACACCAGCCCAGCACCAGGGAGACGACCGAAGAATAGTAGGACAAGGCGAGGTGGCGGCTGAGCCCGGCGGCCATGAGTGGCTTGGTGAGCCGTTCCGTGGCGGCATCGGTGTCATCATCCAGGGGACGCGCAATGGCGCACAACTGGGCTGAATCGCGGTGGCCGAGCAGCCCCTTGCGGAAGGTCACACCGTACGTGAGCAGCCAGTCGCGCCAGGTCAGTCCGGCGGGGATGGCGCTCAATGCCCCATCATAGAAATCCCAGGCCATCAGGCTCAGCAGCTCCCCCTTGTTGCGCACATGCCAGTAGAGGGCCGAGGCCTGCACGTTCAGACGGCTGGCCACCGCCCGCATCTGCAGTTCATCCAGGCCATGTTCGTCGAGCAGTACGAGCGCCACGTCGATGACCTGGCGTTGATGGATTTTCACGGCAGCGTGTGTTCCTGTGGCCCGAGTGCTGAGGGTGTTGACTATACCCGGAGTCTACTGAACAATGTTCAATAAACCGGGGGGACGCATGAATTATGTGCGAAACGCATGGTACGTGGGAGGGTGGAGTCCGGATCTTGCTCCCAATGGGCTAAGTGCCATCCGCATCCTGGGTGAACCCATTGTGCTGTGGCGCACGTCGCAGCAGGTGGTTGCGCTGGCGGATCGCTGTGTGCACCGGCTGGCACCGCTGTCATTGGGACGCTGTGAAGCGGAGCGTCTGCGCTGCATGTATCACGGACTTTTGTACGACACCCGGGGGCAGTGCGTGCAGATTCCCGGGCAGGATGTCATTCCTCCCGGTGCGCGTGTGCGCAGCTACCCCATCGTCGATCGGCATAGCTGGCTATGGGTATGGATGGGGGACCCACAGCGCGCCGACGAGGCGCTGATTCCACCGGCAGTGGGCCTGGAGGATCCGGAATGGATCCTCGGCCGCGGCCAGCTCGATTACCAGGCCGAGGCCTGCCACATCAATGACAATCTTCTGGACTTCAGTCATCTGACGTATGTCCATGCCAATAGCTTCGGCGCCGGTCCGAGCTTCGCCGAGGAGCGTCCCAGGCTGGTCCCGCTCGAGCGTGGTGTCAGGTTTGAACGCTGGATCACGGGGACCCGCGGGCCGCCGGGGCGCAGCACTGATGAACTCACCGACAACTGGTCGACCTATGATTTCCTGATCCCGGGCGTGCTGTTGATGTGGTCGGGCAGCTTCAGGCCCGGCATGGCGGCGAGCTGCAACTATGAGCGGCCGGATTATTCACAGGCCCTGCGCGGCGTGACTTTCACCAGCCAGGCGGTCACGCCCATGGCCGAGCGCAGCGCCCGATATTTTTTCTCCTGGGGCCCGCATCGGCACCACGGCGATGAGGCGCTGCGTGATTTTCTGATGAAGCTTGCGGCGCAGGCTTTTGGTGAGGACAAGATCATGATCGAAGCGCAGCAGCGAGTCATCGATCAGACCGCGGTTCCCTCTGTCATGCCCACTGGTCACGACCGGGGCGTGATGCTTTTCAACCAGTTGGTGGCGCGCCTCGCGCGCGCCGAGGCGGCGCCCAGCGCCTAGCTTGCCGGCTGCCGCGCGCTGGGTGTTCAATGCAGCATCAACCCGGAGCGTGCAGCTTGACCGCCCCTATTGTTCATCAGCCGGATCCCAGACTCGACCTGGTCTTCGAACGCGTCGTGGACGCGTCGGCGGAGCATTTGTGGCGCGGTTGGACCGTTGCTGAACAATTGAAGAAATGGTTCACGCCGGCGCCCTGGAAGACGGTGGACTGCGAAATCGATCTGCGACCGGGCGGCAGGTTCCGCACCGTCATGCGCGGCCCTGAGGGCCAGGAGTTCGACACTGTCGGCTGCTACCTGGAAATAGTCCCGAACCGCAAGCTGGTGTGGACCGGCGCGCTGGGACCGGGCTACCGGCCGCGACCGGCGGTGGCTGCGGCCGGTTCATTTGTCATGACCGCCATCATCACGCTGCAGCCGCGGGACCAGGGCACGCTGTATACGGCGCTCGTCATCCATGGTGACGAGGAGTCCCGCAAGGCGCACGAGAAAATGGGTTTCCACGAGGGTTGGGGCAAGGCGCTCGACCAACTCCTCGCGTTGGCCTAGCGCCCCATCCGCCCCCGACCGTTCTAATCCTTCTTCGTGTCGTTCTTGGGCTGCGGCTTGGCCGGCCGCGGACCTTTCTTCTTCTGATTCTGCTTCGGTTTCTGCTTCTGAGTCTGGGGCGGCAGCGGATTGACGGCAGTCTTTTGAGTACCCGACTGCGTTTGATTCTGGGCCCCCGGCTGCGGGCGCTGCTGCGCCTGGGTCGGCTGCGGACGCGGCTCAAAGTTTGCCTGCGCCGGGCGCACCGCAGCGTTGCCCGCACCCCGTGCGCCCACCACGCCCGGGGCATTGAAGGCTGCCGCGCGCGGTGTGGCCGCGATACTCGGATGGCCACCATTCGCCCGCGCGGACAGCGCCGGATTGGCCTGTGCCTGCTGCACGTGCTGGCGCTGCAGGGGAGTCGGCGGTGTATGGGGTTCCTGAGCGAACTGGCGCTCCTGCGCCGTCGGCACCGCGGCGGTACCCCCGGCGCCGCCGTTGTAGCTGACCTTGTTGACGGTGACGTTATTGATCACCGTGGTGTTGTAGGTGTTATGCACCACCGTGACATTCACATTGGTCACGGCACGGTTGTAGGAGAACGCGCCGCCCACCCAGGCGCCGCCCGCGAAACCGGTGCCCACATAGCCGAAGCCGTAATTCACACCGCCATAGAAACCCACATGCGGCCCCCAGTAACCGGCATGGAAGGCATATACGCCACCCACAAAACCCCAGTAGCCCGGTGTCCACAGCACACCGACGACCGGGGGCTGCACCCAGGTTCCCGGCACCCAGTAATATCCGCCGCCACCCCAGGCCCAATAGCCCGGAGTCCACAGATAGCCGTCCTCGGGGCAGGGCGGCTGCTCATAGTCCGGCAGCGGTGGGGGAGCCTCGCGCACTTCAACATCCACGGCTGCCGCGGGCGCGACGTACGCTGGTGCGGGTGCGGCGACCCGAACCTGGGCGACGCAACCGACCAGGCTCAGCGCCGATACGGCCAGAATGGTCCCCCGCCAGAAAGGGGCTGAAAGCTGCAAACTGCGCGGCTGAATAGTCATCGTCGTTACCATCAGTGACTGGATATGACAAAGAGTAACGGTTTAACCTGTCTGCAAGTTGACCTGGGGTGGGAAAAAATCTCCATGAAAGCAAAGCTCCCAATCGGCGTTATGTTTGCTATAGCGGTAATGCTGGGGGCGCTGTGGGCCGCTCGCGGAGCCTGGGCCGCAGACAACGCGCAGTACGTGGCCATGGGCAGTTCCTACGCGGCCGGCCCCGGCATATTGCCCATCGTTGCGGGAAGCCCGCCGCTCTGCGCGCGCTCCGCGGACGACTACGCCCACGTGCTGGCGCGCCTGCACGCTCTGTCGCTGGTCGATGTCAGCTGTTCAGGGGCTACCACGGTTGATGTGCTGCACGCCGGACAGTTTTCGCTCCCCGCGCAATTGGACGCAATGACTGCGCAGACGCAATTGGTCACGGTGACCATCGGCGGCAACGACGTCTTCTTCATGGCGAATCTGATGGGCATGAGCTGCGATCACAGCGACGCGGCACGCTGCAGCGTCCGGTCGGACGCGGAGGTGCAGGCGCGCTTTGCAGCGCTGCCGGAGTCCCTGCGCCAGATCATCGCCGGGGCCCGCATGCGCAGCCCCGGGGTGCGGGTGGTGTTCGTCACCTATTTCACGGTTCTTCCGGATGCGGGTAGCTGTGAACGCGTTGCGCTGACGCCCCAACAGGCCGATCAGATGCGCAGCGTGGCGGCGCGCCTGGCAATGATTACCCGGCAGGTTGCCAAGGAATCGGGCGCGGGTTTGCTGGACCTCGCCGTGCTCAGCCACGGCCATGATGCCTGTTCAAAGGATCCCTGGGTGCTGGGTGCACGTCGGGAACCAGGTTCTGCAATACCACCCTTTCATCCGACCCGGGAAGCAATGCAGGCCGTGGGCACGGCCTTGAACGCCTACTCTGGTTTACTTCACTGAATCAAACAAACGCGCGCGCTCCTGCAGTGCGTCCGCGCCGGTGCCGGCGCGGATGAGATTTTCAGACATACCGTTTGTAGTCATTTTCTGACGCGGTGTGACATGAAAGTCTGTTAATAACACAGTAAACAACTGGAAAACGCGTAGGTGTAGCCTGCGTAGGCCTCTCAACTGCTGGATATTTCCGCCATGAAGCTGCGCAACCTCTTGCTCTGGGTCGTCATCGTTGTGCTGCTCATCGTCGCATGGCTGTGGTGGCGACATCACGAAGCCGAGGAACGCGCCGCGGCCGCCAAGAATGCCAACGGCGTCAACATCACCACCGCGAAGGCAGTCAAGGGCGATATCGGCATCTACCTGGAGGCCATCGGCACGGTAACGCCCGTCTACACCAGCACCATCACCAGCCAGGTCAATGGAATGATCGTGGCCGTGCACTACCAGGAGGACCAGCGCGTGCAGAAGGGCGACGCGCTGATTGATATCGACCCGCGCCCTTACCGGGCGACTTTGCTGCAAGCCCAGGGCACCTTGCAGAAGGATGAGGGGGTGCTGTCGCAGGCGCAGCTGGATCTTACCCGCTATCGCGCGGCGCTGGCGCGCAATGCCATCGCCGAACAGACCGTGGCGGACCAGGAAAAGCTCGTTCAGCAAACCGAGGGCACGGTGAAGAATGATCACGGTGCGGTCGACTACGACCAGTTGCAGCTGGATTACTGCCACATCACCGCCCCCATCACCGGCCAGGTGGGGCTGCGTCTGGTGGACCCGGGCAATGTGGTGCAGTCCTCCGGCACCATGGCGCTGGCGGTGATCACCCAGCTGGAACCGATTACGGTGATCTTCACCCTGCCCGAAGACAGTCTCGGACCGGTGCTGGCCCGATTGCGTGCGCAGGCGAAACTCAGTGTCGAGGCCATGGATCGCAGTGGCCAGAAACAGCTGGCGGCCGGAACCCTCACGGCGCTGGACAACCAGATCGACACCACGACCGGCACCGTCAAGGCGCGCGCCACCTTCGATAACAAGAATGACGCGCTATTTCCGAACCAGTTCGTCAACACCCGCCTGCTGGTCAATACCCTGCACGATGTGACGCTGATTCCCAACTCGGCAATTCAGCAAAATGGCCGCACCTCCTTTGTCTATGTGATCCAGAACAACGTGGCCAACATGCGCACGGTGAAGGCGGGGGTCAGCGAGGGCGATGTAACCCAGGTGGAGGGCATCAATCCGGGCGATGTCGTGGCCAATAGCAGCTTCGAGAAACTGCAGGACAAATCCCCCGTCACCACCAGCGCGGGTGCTGCCAAGCCGTGAATCCGTCCCGTCCCTTCATCCTCAGGCCGGTGGCCACGGCGCTGCTGATGGCCGCCATCTTCCTGGTTGGCGTGGTCGGTAAAACCCAGTTGCCGGTATCCGCATTGCCGGAAGTGGACTATCCAACCATCCAGGTCGTCACGTACTACCCCGGGGCGAGCCCCGATGTGATGGCGACCACGGTAACGGCGCCCCTGGAGCGGCAGTTCGGCGAGATGCAGGGACTCTCGCAGATGACCTCGAACAGTTCGGCCGGCATTTCAGTGGTGGTGCTGCAATTCAGCCTGTCGCTGAACATCGACATCGCCGAACAGGAGGTACAGGCCGCGATCAATGCCTCGCAGAGCCTGCTGCCTTCCTCGCTGCCGGCGCCTCCCACCTACAGCAAGACCAATCCCGCGGATGCCCCGGTGCTGACGCTTGCCATTACCTCGAACGCCATGCCGCTGTCGCAGGTGGAGGATCTGGTCGACACGCGCCTGGCGCCGAAGATATCCCAGCTCAGCGGCGTGGGCCTGGTGACCATCAGCGGCGGCCAGAAGCCCGCCGTGCGCATCCAGGCGAACCCGGATGCGCTGTCATCCTACGGCATCAACCTGGAGGATCTGCGCACCGCATTGGCCTCCTCGAGCGTCAACGCCGCCAAGGGCAACTTCGATGGCCCGCGGCAGGGTTATCAGATCGATGCCAATGACCAGCTTCAGACCAGCGCCGATTACCGCAACGTCGTAGTGGCCTATCGCAATGGCGCTCCGGTGATGCTGCATGACGTCGCCAATGTGGTGGATGGCGTGGAGAACAACTTCCAGGCCGCATGGATGAACCAGACTCCGGCGGTCATCCTCAACATCCAGCGCCAATCGGGCGCCAATACCATCAGTGTCGTCAAGTCGATCAAGGACCTGCTGCCGCAGCTGATCGTAAGCCTGCCCAAGGGAATTCAGGTCACGACACTGACCGACCTGACCATCGGCATCCAGGCCTCGGTGTCGGATGTGGAATTTGAACTCGGCCTGGCGATCGTGCTGGTGGTGCTGGTGATTTTCCTGTTCCTGCGCAGCTGGCTGGCGACCCTCATCCCGTTTGTATCGGTACCGCTCTCGCTGGTGGGCACGCTCGCCATCATGTACCTGCTGGGATATAGCCTCGACAATCTGTCGCTGATGGCCTTGACGATCGCCACCGGCTTCGTGGTGGACGATGCCATCGTCATGATCGAAAACATCTCCCGCTACGTCGAACAGGGCGACCCGCCGATGGAGGCGGCCCTGAAGGGCGCGGAGCAGATCGGCTTCACCATCCTGTCCCTGACGATTGCCCTCATGGCGGTGCTGATTCCATTGCTGTTCATGGGCGATGTGGTCGGGCGCCTGTTCCGGGAGTTCGCGGTCACCCTGGCGGTCACCATTGGGTTTTCGGCCGTCGTGTCCCTGACCCTGACGCCCATGATGAGCGCGCGAATACTCAAGCACCATAAACCGGAGGACCAAAGCCGGTTGATGCGCGCTTCGGAGCGTGTCTTCCAGAGGGTCATCGATTTCTATGCCCGCACCCTGAAGACCGTATTGAACTACCAGCGCGAGACGCTGTTCGTCGCTTTGGGCACGCTGGCGCTGACCGTGCTGTTGTACATCGTGATCCCCAAGGGTTTCTTTCCGGTCCAGGACACCGGCGTCATCCAGGGCATCTCGCAGGCGGCGCCGAGCATCGGCTTCAGAGCCATGGCACAAAAACAGCAGGAACTGGCCAAGGTCATCCTGGCCGATCCGGCCGTCGAAAGCCTGTCCTCGTTCATCGGCGCGGATGGCACCAACACCACCGTCAACAGCGGGCGCATGTCGATCAACCTCAAGCCGCTCAATAAACGCAAGGGCAGCGCCTCGACCATCATCAACCGCCTCGGCCCCAAGCTTGCGCAAGTGGAGGGCATTGAGCTGTTCATGGAGCCGGTGCAGAACATCACGGTGGATGACCGGGTGAGTCGCACTCAGTACCAGTACACGCTGGAAGATCCGGACGTGGATGAGCTGAACCTGTGGACGCAACGCTTCGTTGCAAAACTCAAGGCGTTGCCGGAGCTGACCAGCGTGGCAACGGATCAGCAGGATGGCGGCCTGGCTGAGAACCTGGTGATCGATCGGGTGACGGCCTCGCGTCTGGGCATCACCCCCTCGACCATCGACAACACGCTGTATGACGCCTTTGGCCAGCGCCAGGTCAACACCATGTACACGCAGGTCAACCAGTACCATGTGATTCTGGAGAGCGCGCCGCGCTTCCAGCTGGATCCGACGGCACTGAATCGCCTCTACATCGAGTCCAACGCTTCGGCAGGGGTATCCGGAGCATCCGCAGCCGCCTCCTTCGCCGCCTCGGGCTCCTCCTCGGCAGGATCCAATGCGCTCACCGGCACCGCGCTGTACACGCCCTCATCGACCATCCTCACGGCGCCGACGGGCCGGCTCACCGCCACCACCGCCAGCACCAAGATGGTGGCGAGCGCCAGTTCGACGCTCGCCAGTGCCGTGCCACTGAGCACCATCGCTCACTTCGAGAAGACCACCGAGCCGCTGACCGTGTCCCACCAGGGCCAGTTTCCCGTGATCACCGTGTCATTTGACATCGCTCCGCATGCCTCCCTGGGCGCGGCCATCAGGGCGGTGGACAAGGTTCACGATGATCTGCACCTGCCGCCGGGCCTGGCGGCAGGTTTTCAGGGAACGGCGGCTTCCTTCACCAATTCCCTGTCGAACGAACCGCTGCTGGTGCTGGCCGCCCTGGTGGCGGTGTACATCGTGCTCGGCGTGCTCTACGAAAGCTTCATTCACCCCGTCACCATCCTCTCGACACTGCCCTCCGCCGGCGTCGGCGCGCTGCTGGCGCTGATGCTCTTCGGGCAGGATCTGGATGTGGTGGCGCTGATCGGCATCATCCTGCTGATCGGCATCGTCACCAAGAACGGCATCATGATGGTGGATTTCGCCCTGGATGCCGAGCGTACGCGGGGCAAGAACTCCACGGACGCCATCTACGAGGCCTGCCAGCTGCGCTTCCGTCCCATTCTGATGACGACCATGGCGGCAATGCTGGCAGGACTGCCGCTGGCCATGGGCTCGGGCTCAGGATCGGAGCTGCGCCGCCCCCTGGGTATCGCCATGGTGGGTGGCCTGATCCTGAGCCAGCTCCTGACTTTGTATACCACGCCGGTGATCTACATTTTCTTCGACGGACTGTCGCGGCGCTTCGGTCGCGGCAAAGGCGCGGCGGCCCAATGAATCCTTCGGCGCGCTTCATTGCCCGACCCGTGGGAACGACACTGCTGGCGGTGGCGGTGGCCATCACCGGTGCCATCGCTTTCGGCGTGCTGCCGGTGGCGCCGCTGCCGCAGGTGGATTTTCCGACCATCTCCGTCAGCGCCAGCCTGCCGGGTGCGAGCGCCGAAATCATGGCTTCATCGGTGGCAACACCGCTGGAGCGGCAGTTCAGCCACATCGCCGGCGTGGACGAGATGACCTCGGCAAGCTCCCTGGGAAGCACCTCGGTCACGCTGCAGTTCAATCTGAGTCGGGATATTGATGGTGCCGCGCGTGATGTGGAAGCGGCCATCAATGCCTCCCGTTCCTACCTGCCGGCCAACCTGCCGGGTAATCCGACCTACAAGAAGGTCAATCCCGCCGATTCGCCGGTGATGATCCTGGGTCTGACCTCGGATAAGTACGCGCCGGCGCAGATGTACGACGCGGCCTCGACGGTCATCGAGCAGAAACTCTCGCAGATCTCCGGGGTGGGGCAGATCAACCTCGGCGGTGGGGCGCTGCCGGCGGTGCGCGTGGACGCGAACCCGGCGCAATTGGCCAACTACGGGCTATCGCTCGCCAATCTGCAGACGGTGCTGAGTGCGCAGAACGCCCATCTTCCCAAGGGACATCTGACCAATGGCGACAACAGCGCCGACATCCTGGCCAATGATCAGATCATGCTGGCGGCGGACTACCGCAACCTGGTGGTCGGATACAGCAATGGGGCAGCGGTGCGCCTGTCGGATGTGGCCGATGTCAGCGACTCGGTGCAGAACATCCGTGCGGCGGGTTACCTGAACGGCAAACGGGCCGTGATGCTCATCATTTTCCGCCAGCCCGGCGCCAACATCATCCAGACCGTCGACAATATTCGCGCGGCGCTGCCGATGATCAAGGCCTCGATCTCCAGTGGCATCGACATCACCGTGGTGCTGGATCGCACCACGACCATCCGTGCCTCGGTGAGCGACGTGGAGCGTACGCTGCTGACCTCCACCTTGCTGGTGGTGATTGTGGTGTTCGTATTCTTGCGCAACCTGCGCTCGACCTTCATCCCGGGCATCGCCATGCCGGTGTCCCTGATCGGCACCTTTGCGGTCATGTACCTGTTCGACTACAGCATCGACAATCTGTCGCTGATGGCGCTGACCATCGCCACGGGCTTTGTCGTGGATGATGCCATCGTGGTCATGGAAAACATCACCCGCCATATCGAGGCGGGAATGAAGCCAATGGCCGCGGCGCTCAAGGGCGCCGCGGAAATCGGCTCCACTGTCTTCACCATCAGTGTCTCGCTGGTGGCCGTGTTCATTCCCCTGCTGCTCATGGGTGGCATCGTGGGGCGGCTGTTCCGCGAATTCGCGGTGACGCTGTCGGCGGCGATCATCGTGTCGATGATCACCTCATTGACGCTGACGCCGATGATGTGCGCCTATCTGCTCAAGAACGAGAAGCAGCAATCGCATGGCCGCTTCTATGGATACAGCGAGCGGGCTTTCGAGGGCATGCTGAGCTTTTACCGGCGCACGCTGCACTGGGTTCTGGATCATCCGCGGATCACACTGACGGCGCTGCTGTGCACGGTGGCGCTCAATGTGTTCCTGGTCATCGTGATCCCAAAGGGCTTTTTTCCGCAGCAGGACACGGGACTGCTGGGAGGCGGCGTGCAGGGACGCCAGGACACCTCCTTTGCGGTCATGGACCAATCCATCCGCCAGATCGAAGGGGTGGTGAATGCGGACCCGGCCGTCGCCAATGTCATAGGTTTCACCGGAGGCGGCGCCACCAATACCGGAAATATCTATACCGCCCTGAAGCCGCTGAACGTGCGCAAGGTGAGCGCCGCCCAGGTCATCAACCGCCTGCGGCCGAAACTGAACCGGCTCCCGGTCGCCTCGGTCTACCTGCAGGCGCAGCAGGATCTGCGGATCGGCGGGCGCTCGAGCAATGCCATGTATCAGTACACCATGCAGTCCGACAATGTGAACGACCTGATCAAATGGGGCCCGATCCTGGTCGCCCAGATGAAGAAACTGCCCGGTTTTCAGGACGTCAATTCGGATCAGCAAAACGGCGGCCTGGACGAAATGCTCACCTACGACCGAGTGACCGCCGCGCGCTTTGGCCTGACCACGCAGCAGCTGGATTCGTCGCTATACGGCGCCTTCGGGCAGTCCGAGGTCTCGGTGATCTACAAGCCCCTGAACTACTACTACGTGGTGCTGGAAGTTGCGCCACAGTTCTCCCAGGGACCTGACGGCCTGAAGTCCTTGTACCTGCCCACATCAACCGGGGGTGCGATTCCGCTGTCAGCGGTGGCCAGCGGCTACCCGACGACCACGGCCCTGGCCATCAACCATACCGGGCTGTTCCCCTCGGTCACCGCTTCATTCAACCTGGCGCCGAATGTCTCCTTGAGCGAGGCCACCGCGAGCATCGCCCGAATGCAGGCACGGTTGGGTGCGCCGGCCACCATCCGCGGCTTTTTTGCCGGCACGCTGCAGGCATATCAGCAATCGCTGAGCACCGAACCCATATTGGTGGTCACAGCACTGCTATCCGTATTCATCGTGCTGGGCGTGCTCTACGAGAGCCTGGTGCATCCCCTGACCATCATCTCAAGTCTGCCGCCCGCCAGTGTCGGGGCGATGCTGGCGTTGATCGTGTTCCGGGAGGACCTGAATGTCATTTCCATCATCGGCGTGGTCCTGCTGATCGGGCTGGTGAAGAAGAACGCCATCATGATGATTGACTTCGCGCTGCAGGCCGAACGCGGCGGGGGCATGAAGACCGAAGCGGCCATCTTCGAGGCCTGCATGCTGCGCTTCCGGCCCATCCTCATGACGACCATGGCGGCGCTGTTCGGTGCCATCCCGCTGGCCTTTGGTACGGGTACCGGATCGGAACTGCGGCGGCCGCTGGGGATCGCCATCATCGGCGGACTGATCGTCAGCCAGATGCTGACGCTGTATACGACGCCCGTGGTGTACCTGTACATGGATCGCTTCAGTGTCTGGTGGGCTTCCAGACACCGCGCGCCGGCAACCGAGGCACAATTCACGTGAACAAGATGCGAACGCGGCTCCTGCAGCTGGCGGTGCTGGCCGCGCTCGGCGGCTGTACGGTGGGACCTGCCTATCATCGTCCCGGGACCGATGCCCCGCAGGCCTACAAGGAACTGACCGCCGCACAGTTCAAGGACACCGATGGCTGGAAGGTCGCGGTGCCCCAGGATCAGATCATCCGTGGCCAGTGGTGGGAGCTGTTCGGCGACCCACAGCTGAGCGCGCTGGAGGAGCAGGTGAAGTCCTCCAACCAGACGGTCGCCGCGGCCTATGCCAGCTTCATGCAGGCGCGGGCGCTGGTCCGACAGGCCCAGGCGCAGTACTGGCCGACGCTGACCGTCGGGGCCAGCGTCACGCGCAGCCATCAGCCAGCCATCGGGGCAGCCGCCGGCGCGACGGGTACCGGATCGGCGACCGGCCCCACCACCGGGAACGAGTTTTCGCTGCCCTTTGATGCCTCCTGGACGCCGGATCTGTGGGGCCGGGTGCGCAACCTGGTCAAGGGCAACATCGCGGCCGCCCAGGCCAGTGCCGCGGATCTGGCCAATGCGCAACTGACCGCCGAAGCCGAACTGGCGGTGGACTACTTCCAGCTGCGCAGCCAGGACCAGCTCATCGCGCTCACCAACGCGACCGTCAAGGCCTATAGCGAGTCACTGGATTACAACCGCGCCCAGTTCGAGACCGGCATTGGTTCTGATGAGGCTGTGGCTCAGGCGCAGGTGCAATTGGAAACCACCGAGGCACAGGCCACCAATCTGGGCATAGCACGGGCCCAGTATGAGCATGCGATTGCGGTGCTGGTGGGCCAACCTGCCTCGACGTTTTCGGTACCTACGATCACGCAGAATGTGCAACCACCGGCGATTCCGCTGGGTGTCCCGTCCCAGCTGCTTGAACGCCGTCCCGACGTGGCGGCGGATGAGCGGCTGATGGCCCAGGCGAATGCCCAGATCGGCGTGGCCGATGCGGCTTATTTTCCCACTCTCACCTTGAGTGCTTCGGCGGGCTTTGAGAGTACGACAGCGGCCGACTGGCTGACGTGGCCCGCCCGGTTCTGGTCGGTGGGACCCTCGTTGTCAGAGACCATTTTCGACGGCGGCCTGCGCAGCGCCACGGTCGCGCAATACCGCGCCGCCTATGATCAGGCCGTGGCGACCTACCGTCAGACCGTACTGACGGCCTTCCAGCAGGTCGAAGACAATCTGGCCTCACTGCGCATTCTGTCGCAGGAGCTGCGCCAGCAGGACCTGGCGGTGACTTTCTCGCAGCGCTACGTGAATCTGGCCACCGACCGCTACCGACTGGGACTGGATCCCTACCTGGATGTGATTACCGCGCAGACCTCTTTGTTTTCGAACCAGCAAACCGCGGTGACCCTGCGCTTGCAGCAACTGACGGCCAGCGTGCAGCTCATCGAGGGCCTGGGAGGAGGGTGGGATGCCTCACAGCTGCCGACTTCCGGGGATATCCGCGCGGGCAAAGCCCAGCACTGAGGCCACCGCATGAGCCGCTAGGGTGGCTGGCGCGGCAGGCGCACCCGAAACACCGTACGCCGGTCGGCTTCGGCGTGGACTTCTATCTGGCCTGCATGTGCCGCAACGATCTGCTGCACGATGTAAAGCCCGAGACCCAGTCCCTCGTTGCGACCCACGCGGTGCTGGCCATTCTTGAATGGATCAAACAGGCTGGATTGCCGCTCCGGGGCAATCACGCCGTCGTTGAGGACGGAGAACACCACGGTGTCAGGATGCGTTCCGTCGAGTTGCAACACTACCGGACCTTGCGGATCGCCGTGCTTGATGGCATTGCCAACCAGGTTCGAGGCCATCTGGGCAATGCGCTCGGAGTCCCACTGTCCCTTGAGCTGGCCGCTGCGCACGAGTTCGATCTGCCGGCCTGGCGAGGCGGCCTGATGTTCACGCACCACGGGGGTAATCAGTGCGCCAAGATCGCCTTCCTCGTACTTGATGGCGATTCCGCCCCCGACCCGCGCACGTGCCAGATCGAGCATGTCCTCGATCAGCCGGCTCATGCGCCGGCCGCTGGACAGTATCCGCGAGGCTGCCTCCTTCGGTATCGGTTCCACGCTCAGCCGCTCCGCCAATTGCGCGGATGTCAGAATGGCGTTGAGCGGATTGCGCAGATCATGGGCCAGCAGCGCCGTGAACATCTCATTCAGGCGCAGCGTCTCGGTGCGTTCTTGCAGCTCGTGATCCAGCTGACGTCTTTGTCGATCCAGCTGGAAGAATACCGCGGCCTTGTTGCGTAGAATCTGCGGTTCGATGGGCTTGTACAGAAAGTCCACCGCTCCTGTTTCGTAGCCCTTGAACAGCCGATGCTGGTCGCGTACGCCGGCGGTGATGAAGATAATCGGGACGTGGCGCGTGCGCGCACTGCCGCGCATGAGCTCCGCCAGTTCGAAGCCATCCATGTCCGGCATCTGCACATCCAGGAGGGCCAGCGCCACATCATGAACGAGAAGAATCTCCAGCGCCTCGGTTGCGGATCGGGCCTGCAGTATCTGCACCCCGTCCTGACGCAGCAGTTCGGACAACGCGAGCAGGTTTTCCTGCAGATCATCCACCAGCAGGCATTTGACGAGCCGGGTCATGAAGCGGGGTCCTGGTTCAAGGTGGCCAGCAGGGCAGAGATGCCTTCCAGCTCCAGGACATGACTGGCCGGATTGCGATTCAAGGCGGACAGTACCATCGATTTGACCTGGGCGCTGCGGGGCTGCTGAACGATCGTCATGCCACCGGCATTGTGGACCGCAGCAAGACCCGCTGCGCCATCCTCGTTGGCCCCGCTGAGGATGATGCCAAGCAGACCCGCGCCATAGACATCGGCGGCCGACTCGAACAGTACATCGATGGAGGGGCGCGAGTAATTGACCAGCTCATCGGATGACAATGCCAGCCTGGGCCCCGCATCGATCAGCAGATGGTAATCCGGCGGCGCAAAATATACGGTTCCCGGACGCACCGGCTCCTTGTCCTGTGCCTCACAGACCGGCAAAGGGCATCGAGGGGCAAAAATATCCGGCAGCAGACTGGGCCGATCACGCGGCAGGTGCAGAACGATGAATATCGGTGTGCCGACGTTCGCACCCAAGGCCGGCAGCAGCGTCATCAGCGCGTCGATGCCACCCGCGGAGGCGCCGATGACCACTGCATCGATGCGTCCCGACAGTGACTCCAGTTCGCTCATATCGGATCCTGCTTGCGATAGATGCGCTGCTCCTGGACGAAATCGGCAAACGCGGCGGTCTCGGCCGAGAACCGCAGCGACTCCTTGGAGCCGATTCCCAGAAAACCCTTGCGGCACAGCGCATCGCGAAACAGGCGCAAGGCACGGTCCTGCAGCTCACGGTTGAAGTAAATCAGCACATTGCGACAGGAAATCAGCTGCACCTCGGCAAAAACGCTATCGGTGGCCAGACTGTGATCGGAAAACACGATGCGGCGCCGCAGCGTCTTGTCAAAGACCGCGCGTCCATAAGCGGCGACGTAATAATCGGACAGGGAGGAGCGTGCCCCGGAGCGCTGGTGGTTGTCGGTGAACCCCGCCATCCGGTCGATGTCAAAGATGCCGTCCTGCGCTTTTTGCAGCGTCTGCGGATTGATGTCGGTGGCGTAGATAAGGGTGCGCTCCAGCAGCCCTTCCTCGCGCAGCAGGATGGCAAGCGAGTACACTTCCTCGCCCGTGCTGCAGCCCGCCACCCAGACCTTGAGCGACGGATAGGTGCGCAGCAAGGGCACCACTTGTTCCCGTAGCGCCCGGAAGTAGCCGGGATCGCGGAACATCTCGCTTACCGGAACAGTGAGGAAATTCAACAACGAAGTGAATATCTCCGGTTCACTCAGCAACCTGTCCTGAAGCTGCGACAGCGTGTGACAGTCCAGGCGCAGCATCGCGGTGCGCAGCCGACGCTTGAGCGATGCGGGCACATAACCCCGGAAATCATAGTGGTACATCTCGTAAATCGCATCGATCAGCAGTCGATATTCGATTTCGGAGCGCCGCGGCGCGGCCGGCTGATCTATTTCGGCATCCATACGCGGATCAGCGACAGCAGTTTTTCCACATCCAGGGGCTTGGCAATGTAGTCATTCGCCCCGGCGGCCATGCAGGCCTCAAGGTCGTCCGGCATCGCCTTGGCTGTCAGCGCAATGATGGGGAGTTTCTTCAGCTCCGGTCGCTTGCGGATTTCCCGCATGGCGGTAAAGCCGTCCATCTCCGGCATCATCACGTCCATCAGCACCAGATCGATGCGACCGGACTTCTGATCCGCCGCCGCCTGTACGGCCTGCAGCGCCTCCCGGCCATTGCGCGCAATCTGCACCTGAGCCCCTTTGGGCTCCAGCACGCTGGTCAGTGCAAAGATGTTGCGCACGTCATCCTCGACCACGAGAATGCGCCGTCCTTGAAAGGCGATGTCCTGATCGCGCGCCATCTTCAACATACGCTGCCTGTCAGCCGGCAGGCTGGACTCCACCTGATGCAGGAACAGCGTCACCTCATCGAGCAGCCGCTCCGGAGAGCGCGCATCCTTGAGGATGATCGATCTGGAGAAGCGTCTGAGTTTCTGTTCATCATCCGCGCTCAGTTCCTGACCCGTATAAACAATGACGGGAGGAACCGATACGCCCTCCTGCCCCGCCATGCGCTCGAGCAATTCGAAGCCGCTGAAATCTGGCAGGCTCAAGTCCATGACCATGCAGTCGAAGGTGATGCTGCGCAGGGCCGTCAAAGCCTTGCCGGCGCTTTCCACCGCCGTGATCTGCAGATCGGACATGGCCAGTAGCTCACGAATGCTGTCGCGCTGGCGTACATCGTCCTCCACCACCAGCACCCGACGCATATTTTGTGAAAGCTTGGACTGGATCCTGCGCATGGCAGCGATCAGCTGTTCGCGCGAAACAGGCTTGAGGGCATAGCCGACCGCGCCAAGTTCAAGCGCGCCTTGGGCATGGTCCGCGACCGACACCACGTGCACCGGTATGTGTCGGGTCGCGGAATTGCGTTTCAACTGTTCGAGGACGCCGAGCCCGGAGTGATCAGGCAGGTTGATATCCAGCACAATGGCGCTGGGCTGAAATTCGGTGGCCGCCTGCAGTCCTTCACCGGCCGAATGGGTGATGATGCACTGGAAGTCCATCTCGTGTGCCAGATCGCGCAAAATGCCCGCGAACGCCACGTCATCTTCAACGACCAGGATGCGCCGCGCCTGCGGCATCAGGCGACCGCGATCATCCTCCAGGTGTGCGGCGGCAGGTGCACGGGGCGTTCGTGGGGAACTATCGGCAGGTGGCGGGCTGAGCGCCGGGCTGCGCGCGGCAGCGTCGCTTGAATCCAGGACCAGGATATGCGGCAGCGTCAGCGTAAAGACGCTGCCTTTGCCGGGAATGCTTTGCAGTGTGATGCGGCCGCCCAGTCGTTGTGCCAGGTCACGGGAAATCGACAGGCCAAGGCCGGTACCGCCGTACTTGCGGTGAATGCTGCCATCGGCCTGCTGAAACGCCTCGAAGATATTGCGGTGCTGGTTTTCGGCGATGCCGACGCCGGTATCGCTGACCGCGAAATAGATGGCGCCGCTGTCTGAGGAGACCCTCAGAGCCACCTCGCCTTGTTCGGTGAACTTCACCGCATTGGAGCACAGGTTCTTGAGTATCTGCCCAAGGCGCTGCGGGTCGGTGAGAATCGTGTCCGCGGTTCCCGGAACAATCGTGGCGCTGAATTGAAGCCCGCGCTTCTGGGCCAGAGGCTGAAACAATTTGTCCTGGTCCTCGATCAGTCTGGCAATGTCGACCGTGGCGGGCTTCAGATCGAGTTTTCCGGCCTCTATCTTGGACAGATCCAGCACATCGTTGATCAGGGCGAGCAGGTCGTTTCCCGCGGTGGTGATGGTCCTGGCAAATTTGACCTGCTGTTCGGTGAGATTGCCGTCTTTGTTGTCCGCCAGAAGCTTCGCCAGGATCAGGGTCGAGTTCAGTGGTGTGCGCAGTTCGTGACTCATGTTGGCCAGGAACTGGCTCTTGTAGAGGTTGGCGCGCTCCAGATCCGCGGCACGCTCCGCCAGCAGACTCTGCTGTTTTGACAAGGCATCCTTCTGGTGTTCGAGCATCTGCGCCTGCTCCTCGAGCTGCGCGTTCGTCTGCTCGAGCTCGGCCTGCTGCGATTCCATCTGGGTGTGGGAAGCCTGCAGCGCGCGACTTTGCTCGTCGAGTTCCTCGTTGTTGACGCGCAGCTCTTCCTGCTGCGTCTGCAGCTCCTCAGCCTGGCGTTGAGTCTCCTCCAGGAGCTCCTCGAGTTGCGTGCGGTCCTTCGATGAGCGTACCGCCACGGCGATCGTGCCCGACAGCAGCGTGAGCAGCTGCGTCTGTGAGTCATCGACCGGCCCCAGAAAACCCAGTTCGACCAGTGCGTACACGGTGCGGTCGATGCTGGCCGGCAGGATCACTATCTCGCGCGGCACGCCTTGCCCGACCGCCGAACTGATTGGCAGCATGTAGTTGCCCGGGACATCCTTCAGATGCACCAGGTGATTGTCCTTTGCCACCTGGCCGATGAGGCTGTCGCCGCGCCGTATCGATTCCTTGTGCAGCTCGGCCGGCAATGCATAACCGGCAAAGCGCCGGTAGCGTTCGGGACTGTCGGCGATGTACACCGCCCCGACGTGTGCGCCCAGATATTGCGCCAGAAAGCTCAAGACATGGTCGCCGAGCTTTTCGAGCGTCTGGTCACCCTGAATGCGCTCATTCAGTCCCATCTGTCCCAGTCTCAGCCAGGACTGCAGCTGCCGTGCCCGATGGTCCCGCGAAACGAGGGTCGCGGCCGCGGCAATGAGGAAAAGTAGCAGCGCGGCACTGATCCAGGTGGTCCCGGTGGCGAAAGCCTCGGTCTGCTGCCACAGCCGCTGACGATCCACCAGCTGGCTGCGATCGGCATTCTCGATCTCCTCCACCAGGGCGCGGATTCTGTCCATGAGCACCTTGCCACGGTCCGTCCTGACTATTTCCAGCGCTTCGCCGGTTTTTCCGGCCCGCTTCAGGTTCACGGTGCTGAGCAGCTCCGCCATTTTGGCGGACACCAGTGTCTGCAACTGCTCCAGCCGTTGCAGTTGCACGCTGTTGTGCTCATTGAGGATGCGCATCGCCTTCAGTTCCGCATCGATCGCAGCGCGGCCCGAAGTGAAGGGCTCCAGATAGGCCTCATCGCCGGTCAGCAGGTAGCCGCGCTGGCCGGTCTCGGCGTCCTTGGAGCTGGAGAGCAGGTTCTGGATCTGAACCAGTTGCTCGATACCCTGCGTGACGGCATCTGCCGCCTCGGTGCTGCGGCGCTGCGCCTGGTAGGTCACCACCGCCATCAGTACGACCGAGACCACGGCCGTGGCAAATCCCGCCAGGACGGCCGGTGGCAGAGGTGGCCCTGAATGAGCCGTTTTTTGGGCCATGAAGCTTCTCGTCAGACAGCCGCAGCTGATTAGTGTTGGTGTAGGCAGCCGAACCAAGCCTTGACGGGCAAAATTATATCCGCTTGTTTCAAATAACCATGTTCCCGCTTGGTGATCTTGGTGCCTGTAGGAATCCACTGACACCCACTCGCGGTGCGGGATGACAGACCTGGAAACTGCGGGCTTCAACTGCCCTCGAGCAGCATCTGCATCACGGCGTCAGGTTCGTCGATCATGACGTCGTGACCGCAGTCGATCCGGCGGGTGTTCCAGCCACGCGCCCGGGCCTTCTCGTAGAAGGGAAAAAACGGCGACGCATCCCCGGCCCAGCCGGCTGCATAGAAGTAGGCGATGCGTTTGATGCGCGCGAGGCCGCCGCTCAGCGGCAGGCGCTGGCTGAAGCAGGCACGCGACTGCAGCGTGCATTGAGCATCGACCCAGGCCCGATCCGACGGATTGACACCGAAGGATTCCGCGCTGATGGGCCGACATTTCCAGCCATCCACCAGTTGTTCCTCGGATATGGGGGCGAAATCCTCCAGACATTGTCCGGTTTCAGGGACGAAGGCATCCAGGAACAGCAGCGAACGGATGCCTTCGGGGATCCGATCGGCGACGCCCGACACCACCATGCCGCCATAGGAATGGCCGCACAGGACGAAGTCATCCAGTTCTTCAAAGCGGATCAGGTTGAGGAGGTCCTGGATGTGGGTCTGCAGAGTCACCTCCGGTGCGAGCAGGTGAGTACGCTCGCCGACACCGGTAAGCGTGGGAGTGAAGACCTCATGGCCTTGCAGCTGTAGCGCTTTGCGCACGCGCTTCCAGCACCAGCTGCCATGCCAGGCGCCATGGACCAGAACAAATGTCGTCATTGGAAGGTTTCCTGTTATTCCCCGGGGTGGCTGCGAGCCATCATCTGCTCATAGGCCGCTTCGATGTGACGCGTGGTACGGGCGCAATCGAACAGGGCCTGCCGTACGGCCTCACTGCTGAGGTGGTCGCGATGGGATCGCAGCAGTGCGCGATCCTTTGCCAGCATCAGTGCCTGGGCCTCGTACTGCTCGAGATTATCGGTAACCAGCTGCGGAAGGCCCGCCGTCCGCAGCAGGCTGGCCGCGACCCGTCCGGGGAAAGATGTGCCCCGACAGGTGAGCAGCGGCAGGCCGGCCCACAAGGCATCACTGGCGGTGGTATGGGCATTGTAGGGGAGGGTATCCAGGAACAGATCACCCAGCGCAAGGCGCGAGAGATGCACCGCATGCTCGACCTGCGGGGCGAACACCAGCCGGGCGGGATCATGGCCGGCGCGGGTCATTTGCCGGCGCAGATTGGCTGCGAACAGATCGTTGCACTCCAGCAGCCAAAGCACGCTCGCGGGTACCTTCTCCAGCAGTCGCAACCACACCGCAAACATTTCGGGTGCGATCTTGTAGGAGTAATTGAAGTGGCAGAAGACGAAGTCTTGCTCTTTCAGGCCGTGGGCGGCCCGACTGCCGGGCGCCGGCCGAGGTCGCTGGTCGTCGTTGATCTGATAGCAGCCCGGAAGGCGCACGACCTGCTCGGTGTAGAAATGCTCTTCGCCTTCAGGAATCACCTCGGCATCGGCGAGGATGTAATCCATGTACTGCGCGCCCAAGGTGCCGGGAAAACCCAGATAGTTGACCTGCACGGCAGCGGGTCGGTGGGCGAAGATGCCCATGCGCTGCGCGCCGAAGTAGCCGTTGAGATTGACCAGGATGTCGATGTTCTCGTGGGCCACCAGCTGCGCGGCGTCGCGGTCCGAAAGCCTCTGTATGGGCAGGCATCGGTCGAAGGCGGACAGCACGCGCCGGCGCATGGCACTGCCGTCTTCGCGCGTATTGTCGAAGGCGATCACTTCGAAGCGCTTTCGGTCATGGTGCTCGAACAGCCCGGCCGCCAGATACATGGTGGCCTGGGCGCGAAATTCGCCGCATACATAGCCGAGGCGGATCCTTCCCTGCCGATGAGCCGAGCGCGGCGGGGAGGGCAGCGGTGGATATTTGTCCGCCGCATAGATCCTGGCGCAGGCCAGAAGATCGGCAGGCGAGGAGGCGAGGGCCTGGTAGGCAAAAGGCTCGACCACGCGCCGACCCGAGCGCACGCCTTCGTCGAGGGCGGCGCGCTGTCGCGGCAGGTCGTGCCATTCCCCGGCATGCATTCGCATGTGCAGCAGGGCGCCGCGCGCATAGGGGAAATCGGGGCTGATGGCACACAGACGTTCCAGATCGGCGATGGCCCCTGGCACCTCCTGCCGGCGGGTCCATCGGCAATTGGCGCGGCTCCACAGTGCTTCGGGCATATCGGGATCGATCGAGAGGGCATGGCTGTAACTCTCCAGCGCCTGATCCACCTCACCCAGCATCCACAGTACGCTCGCCCGCACGACCCACGCCCCGGTGTGATCGGGCTTGAGGCGCAATACCCGACCCAGTTCGGCAAGCGCTTCGCCCGCGCGACCCATGGCGTTCAACGCGTACGCGCGGTAGTACCGCACCTCCAACGCATCGGCTCGACGTTGCAGTACCCGATCGTAGCTGGCCAGCGCCTCCTCGGGGCGGCCGAGCGCCACCAGACTCAGGCCGCGGTTGCTCCACATGTCATCACTGCCTGGATCAAGGGTGAGCGCGCGCTCGATGTAGGCCAGCGCCTCCGCGGGGCGCCCCTGATTGAGACGGATCAGACCCATGGCCTGCAGGGCGGGAAGCAGATTCGCATCCGCTGCCAGCGACTTCAGATAAAGCGGTTCGGCTTGCGCAGGCCGCCCCGCCATATGCAGTGTCAACGCCTCCTTGACCCATTGGATCACGATGTGACTGTTTGGCGCCTGGTCCTCACCCATGATCGGCCGGTGTTCTTCCCCGTCTTGAGTGCCGCCGATGCTACCTCCCGACCGTGATGGTTTGCCATGGCTGCGCCTCTGACGCAGACTCTGGCGCCATGTCACGGCTGTTCGCGCTCACCATCTTCTGCGGCTCGTTTCTACTGTTTCTGGTCCAGCCCATCATCGCCAAGGAGCTGCTGCCGCAGTTCGGCGGCTCGGCCAGCGTATGGCTCACCTGCCTGGTATTCTTTCAGTCGGCGCTGCTGCTGGGGTACGCCGGGGCCGATCGCTTCATCACGGCGGTGCCCGCGCGCCGGCAACTCGCCTTCGTGGCGGTCCTGGTGCTTGCGGCGCTGGCCACGCTGCCCATCGTGCCGGCCGTGCAGGGCGGACTTGCCTCTAATCCCGCCCTGGGCGTGCTGGCGACTTTGACCATCAGCGTGGGTCTGCCCTATGTGCTGGTTTCCGCCACCACGCCGGTGGCGCAGAGCTGGTATTCGCGTGCCTTGCCCGGCCGCAACCCGTATGGACTGTTTGCGCTGTCCAATCTGGCCTCCCTGCTGGCGTTGTTCGGCTATCCGCTCATTCTGGAACCCTGGGTGGGCACGCGCTGGCAGGCCTATGGCTGGTCGGCCGCCTATCTTGGCTGGGCGGCGCTGATGGTGGCCTGTGCCTTCGCGGCACGCGCCGGCGTCACCGCGACCGAGGCGCCCATCGCCGACAGGGCTGTCCCCATGGCCTGCCGCTATGGGGAATGGCTGCTGCTGTCGGGTCTGGGGTCCTGGCTGCTGCTGGCGCTGACTCGGCACCTCACCCGTGACGTGGCGGCCATTCCATTGCTGTGGATCCTGCCGCTGGCGGTATACCTGATCACCTTCATCATTGCATTCAGCAATATGCGCTGGCTATCCGCGCGCCTGCTCACGCTTTGCGGCGTCGCAGCGTTGTTGCTCTATGCCGCGTTCACCGCCTGGAATTCCTGGCCCGGTGCGGCGAACGATGGCCTGCCCATCGCTGCACAGATCGGCGTGTTCTGCGGGGTACTGGCCGGGACCTGTCTGCTGTGCAATGGGGGACTTGCGCTGGCCCGGCCGCCCGCCGCGCAGCTGACGCGCTTCTACCTGACGGTGTCCCTGGGTGGCGCCGCCGGCGCCGTGCTCGTCGGCCTGATCGCACCGGCGGTGCTGAACGTCGACTTTGACCTGGAGATCGGCATGATCGCCTGCGCGCTGCTGGCGCTGTGGCGAATCAGGCGCCAGCACTTCGCCCTCAAGCTCCTGACGGCCGCCACGGCGGCAGTGGTGCTGGCAGCGGCCGGCCTGGTCGTGCAGCAGTTCTACGATGGCACCGTACTCGCCCGGCGCAACTTCTACGGCACGCTGCGCGTCTTCGACTGGGATGAGGACGGGGCGGGCCGTGCCCGCTCCCTCGCCAACGGCGTCATCGTTCACGGCACCCAGTACCTGGCCCCGGCCCTGGCACACCGGCCAACCGAGTATTACGGAGACGCATCAGGCATCGGCCATGCCATGGCGGCGCTACGCCAGGATCCGGCACCGCGCCGCATCGGTGTCATCGGCCTGGGCACAGGAACCATGGCGGCCTATGGCCGCACGGGGGATGTCATGCGCTTCTACGAAATCAATCCCCAGGTCATCGACATCGCGCAGCATCAGTTCAGCTTTCTGCGCGACAGTGCCGCCCGTGTGGAGATAGCCCTGGGAGATGCCCGGCTGAGCCTGGCGGCTGAGGCCCCGGAGCGCTTTGATGTGCTGGTGATCGACGCCTTCACCGGCGATGCGATTCCCGTGCATCTGCTGACGGTGGAGGCACTGGAGCTGTACCTGCGTCACCTGCAGCCGCACGGCATCATCGCCTTCCATGTCAGCAACCTGTACCTGGATCTGGTACCGGTGGTGCAGCGCCTGGCCCAGGCCCGCCAGCTCGCCACCCGCCTGGTCGAGACGGACCAGGAGGATGATTTCAATACCGCCAGCTCCTGGGTGCTGGTGAGTCCGGACCCGAAGACTCTGGCGGTGCACGAGATCGCCGGTGTGTCGCAGGCCGTACCCGCCAATGCCACGCGGTTGTGGACCGATGACTTCAGCGATCTGCTGCCATTCCTGCATTAGGACGGGAGCCAATTGACTTGCGCTCGAGCGCTCTTTCCAACCCAAGGCAGCTTATCGTAAATTGGAGCGGTTGCAGCTTGCGGGACAGCCGATGACGAACGAAGCACATGCCGACACGGCGCAGAGGGTCAACAACCTCGGACGTCACGTGTTCGGGCTGGCAGCCCTTGGGTTTGGTGTCATCGCATGGACCTGGCACGACTTCGATGAATGGCAGCAGCTGCGCTCGCTGTGGAACGTACCCGCAGGCCCCACGTTGGTGCATATCGCAGCGACGGGGCAAATCATCGGCGGAATCGCACTACAGGGGCGCAGAACCGCATGGCTGGGGGCCATGCTGCTGGGCATTGTCTACGCCTGCTTCGCGGCACGCTGGTTACCGCTGATTATCGCCGCGCCGTTGCGCTACGACGGCTGGGGCAACATGTTCGAGCAGCTGTCTCTGGTCTCGGGCGCGCTGATCATTTACGCCTCCGCCGCCGGTGGAGCAGGGGGGTCACCGAGGATCTCGAAAACCGGCTACTACCTGTTCGGCCTCTGTGTCGTCTCCTTCACGCTCGAACAATGGGTATTTCTGCAAGGAACGGCGGGTTTCGTCCCGAAGTGGATTCCACCGGGCCAGATGTTCTGGGCCATCGCCACGACGATTGCCCTGGCACTGGGTGCCGCCGCGATCCTCAGCGGATACCTGGCGCTGCTGGCAGCGCGGCTGCTGACGCTGATGTTCGTATTGTTCGGGCTCCTGATATGGGTGCCGCGCCTGCTCGCCGATCCCGATCAGCACATCAATTGGGGCGGCAACGCGCAGAATTTCGCGATCGCCGCGGCCGCATGGATCGTCACGGATTTCCTCGCCAGTAGGCGTTCATTTATTTCCAGGTCCCCATGATGCTGTTTGCCGGGGCAAGAAAGATGACCGAAGGGATCCCCGGGGCACTCGGTTAGGGCGCTCAATGCGCTAGAATCAGCCCATGAGCAAGATCGATATCAAGACCCGTGATGGCATCTGCCCGAGCTATGTCTACCAGCCGGCAGGCAAGGGCCCGTGGCCTGCGGTACTGGTGTTCATGGACGGCCTGGCCATACGCCCTGCGATGCTTGAGCTCGGCGAGCGACTGGCGACCTTGGGCTACTACGTGCTGCTGCCCGATCTTTTCTATCGCTCCGGACCGTATGAGCCGATGGATCCACACACCGTGTTCAGCGATCCTGAAAAACGCAAAGTGCTGATGGAGAAGTTCTTTGCGCCGGCGACACCGGCGAACATCATGTCCGATACGCGCGCATTTTTGGAGTTTCTCGCGACGCAACCGCAGGTGAAGCCCGGTGGAATCGGTACTACCGGCTACTGCATGGGCGGCCTCATGTCGCTCACGGCCGCGGGCACCTATCCGGATCAGATCGTGGCCGCCGCCTCGTATCACGGCGGCCGGCTCGCGACCGATGCGCCGGACAGTCCGCACTTGCTGGCTGCGAAGATGCGGGCGCGCATCTACGTCGCCGGCGCAATCGAAGACCAGTCGTTCCCGGATGAGATGAAGGAGCGGCTGGAACAGGCCTTGACCAAGGCCGGCGTCATTCACAGAATCGAGACCTACCAGGCAAAGCACGGCTGGGTATTCCGCGATACCCCGGTCTATGACGCCGCCGCCGCCGAGCGTCACTGGCAGTCTCTGGGCGACCTGTTCGCCGCGACGCTGAAGCGGTAACACAAGGCCCGGCGTGAAGTACTGTAAATCGGCCATCGCCATCCTGGCGGTTGGGCTATTGTGCGGCCGCTGTTTGCCCGCGGCGGCACAGGAACCCACAGTACAGATCATCACGCCCTTGGGAAATATCCTGGTTGCCGTGGATATCACCCATGCGCCGCTTTCGGCCGCCAATTTCCTGCGCTATGTGACTCGAAGAGCGTATGACGGCGGCATGTTTCATCGCACTGTGACGCTGGCTAATCAGCCGAACAATGCCGTCAAGATCGAAGTCATCCAGGGCGGAATCGACCCGACCCACAGTCAGGATGAATTCCCACCCATTCCCTTGGAGCGTACGAGCGTCACCGGAATCAAACATCTCGCCGGGGTAATCTCGATGGCGCGCGACGGGCCTGATACCGCGACCAGTGATTTTTTCATCTGCGTCACCGATCAGCCAAGTCTGGACTTCGGCGGCGGCCGCAATCCTGATGGTCAGGGATTTGCCGCCTTCGGGCAGGTGGTGAGTGGGCTGGAGGTGGTGCGGCGCATTCAGCAATCAACCGCGCGCGGGCAGACTCTCACTCCGCCGGTGAAAATAGTGTCGATCCGCTGGGTGTCCTCGAGATAACCCCGACACCTGGAAGGGTTATTGACTTACCGCCTTTGCGGCGCGTTCGATCAAATGCGCCACCTCATCTGGCTTTGAAACGTAGACTGCGTGGCTGGCAGGCACCTCAATCGTTTCGCTGCCGGCCCGTTTGGCCATGCGACGCTCAAGATCGGGATTGATGTTGTGGTCGCGAGCCGCAATCAGCGCCCAGCTTCTTTTCTGGTGCCAGGCGGCGACCGTCACCGGCGCGGCGCCGGCGTCCTTGGCCAGCATGGCCTGCGAATGAGCCATGAAGTTCGCAAGGGGTGCCGGCACGTCGGCAGCAAAATCTGCCGGGAAGGCGGCCGGGTCGAGGTACAGAAAATCATCCTTGGTGGCCCGGGTATCGTTGTTCGCGGCGGGCATCTGCGAGAGCAGCCCAAGCGCACTCTCGCCTTTGTCGGGAATGAACGCGGCGATATAGACCAGACCGGCGACATTCGGCGCGTTGCCCGCCTGGGTGATTACCACCCCGCCATAGCTGTGGCCGACCAGAAGGGTTGGGCCCGGCTGCAGATTCAGCACCCTTTGGGTCGCCGCCACGTCCTCGGCGAGTGATGTCAGCGGCTCCTGTACCACGCTGACCGAATAGCCGTCCTTTGCCAAGATATCTGCGACTCGGCGCCATCCGGAACCATCGACGAAGGCGCCGTGGACAAGTACCACGTTCTTGAGCGGCGCGGCGCGCAGCGGTGCGATGGCTGCTGACAGCAGGGCGACCGCGGCGGTTGCAGCAACCAGGTGTTTGTTCAGCATCGGGCTCTCCGTTGCCACCAACTTCATTCAACCAGTAAGTTGAATAACAGCACCGGCTCGACAGATTGTCAACCGCTAGGTAGAATATTTTTACATCAAGAATCGAACGGGCAGGTCGCCATGATTGAGATCGAAGCCCGCAAGGCAGCCGCTTCGCGCGCCGCGCACCTCGACTCGCTGTTCGCCGCATTGGCGGACCCGACGCGGCGGGCGATCATCGAACGACTCTCACGCAGCGAGGCGCGCGTGACCGACGTGGCCGAGCCTTTTCCCATGTCCTTGAACGCGGTTTCGAAACACATCCGTGTGCTGGAAGCGAACGGTGTGGTCGAGCGCCACAGGAGAGGCCGCGACCACATTCTTTCCATCAACACCCGTTCGCTGGACGAGGTCGATGGCTGGATCGAGCGCATCCGCCGCTACTGGGAGCTACGGTTGGACGCGATGGAGGGCCTGCTGCGCGAGCTCAAATCGGAGCGCAAATTGAGGCCAAAGGATCGCAAGCGTGGTTCACGGTGACACCGGCCCGATCGTGCAGATACGCCGCCGCCTGAGTGCCCGTGCGGAGGTGATATTCGACCTGTGGACCAAACCCGATTTGATGGTTCGGTGGATGAGCCCGTTTCCAGGCGCAGTGGATTGCAAGGCGAGCTGTGATCTGCGTCCCGGTGGTGCCTTCAGCCTTGTAATGTCATCAGGCGAATCTATCCGCCGGGTATCCGGAACCTATGTCCACATCGATCGGCCGCGCAAGCTGGTGTTCACCTGGATTGGCCCGCTGACGAATGATGTGAATACGTTGGTAACCGTCGAACTCACTGCGCACGGCGAGGAAACCAACCTGGTGCTGACCCACGAGCGTCTGCCGACGCCCGCAATTTGTGATGGTCATACCAGGGGCTGGGGAAATATATTGGACCATCTGGCGAACGCGGTTTAGGGGAAGCTGACGTGGACGCATCCGCCTATCTGTACACAATCGCGACCGTCGGCATGACGTTCGCCGGCCTGTCCGTCCTGACCATGATCCTGCGGCAAATGCTCGGGGGTCGAATGACCAAATTCGACAGCTTTGTGACCCGTACCTGGGTTCAACTGGGTTTCATGACGACGTTCGGCTCGATCCTGCCGCCGCTACTGATGTTGTTTGCGGCCCCAGCGCCGATCGCCTGGCGTATTTCAAGTGGCGTGATGGCGGTCATGCTCGGCAGCTGGGCCCTGACATTTCCGCGCCGCCGGCGGACGGTAAACCCAACGCCTTTGCCAATCCAGGTGGTGATGTTCTCAGTGGCGATGGATATCGCCGCGCTGGTTTTGGCGGCCAACGCAATCCTCGTTCCCGCCGAGCTGTTGGCAGGAGCTTATGCCGCGGCAGTGACCGCGATACTGATCGGTGCCGGGATGTTGTTCCTGTTCACCGTCGTGCATTGGTATGACGCGACACTCGAGCACGAGCAGCCGAATAAGAACTGAGCCTCTGCAGGGTTGGGCCTAGATGCGCCCATGAATGTGTCTGCCCAACACACACAAGTCGTGTGTTCTCCAAAGTGGAAATGTCGTGCTTAAGCTTGACAGTATCCATTCTTAACCGTTCACGAAGAGGAAAAAAAGGAGTCTGACGCCGCAGGCGGCAGAAGCTCCGAGGGTTCGT
>DATHMK010000090.1:0-138845 GCA_035487155.1 Steroidobacteraceae bacterium | reverse complement strand
CGGTGTGGTGCGTCGCAAGCTCGCGGACGTAGTCCGGCGATTCGATCGCAAGGTCGTAGCGAACGCCGGAGGCGATCAGCACTTTTTTGACGCCCTTCAGGTTGCGTGCGCGGCGATACAGATTGATGAGCGGGGCGTGGTCGGTGTTGAGGTTGGGACAGATGCCGGGAAACACACACGACGGCCGCCGGCACGCGCTTTCGATCTCGCGCGACTTGCACGCCAGGCGGTACATGTTCGCGGTCGGACCGCCCAGGTCGGAGATCACACCGGTGAAACCGGGCACGGTGTCGCGAACCGCCTCCACCTCACGAATGATCGAATCTTCCGACCGGCTCTGGATGATGCGGCCTTCATGCTCGGTGATGGAGCAGAAGGTGCAGCCGCCGAAACAGCCGCGCTGAATGGCGATCGAGAACCGGATCATCTTGTAGGCCGGAATGTTCGCATCCCCGTATACCGGATGCGGCTGGCGGCGATACTCGCGCTCGTAGACCCAGTCCATCTCCTTGGTGGTGAGCGGAATGGGTGGCGGGTTCAGCCAGACATCGACGTCACCATGGCGCTGGACCAGCGCCCGCGCGTTGCCGGGATTGGCCTCCAGATGCAGGATGCGCGAGGCATGCGCATACAGCACCGGATCCTCAACCACCTGTTCGAAGGCCGGCAGGCGGATGACACTGTTGGCGCGCTCGGTGCCCTTCACGCGCCTGACGAAGCGCACTACCTGCTCGCGCGGGGCGTTGGCCGCCGTTGCCGCCTGTGACCGTGGCGCTCCGGTAGGCTCCATCGCATAGGGGTCAATCGGCGGATTGAGCGCACCGGGCACATCAAGGTGCGTGGAGTCCACCTCCACCCAGTCCACCGGCACGATCTTGCGCGTGAAGGCCGTGCCGCGGATGTCGGTGACAGTGCGGATGTCCTCGCCGGCTGCAAGCCGGTGCGCGATCTCGCAGATCTGCCGCTCGCCATTGCCGTAAACCAGCATGTCGGCCTTGGCATCCAGCAGCACCGAGCGGCGGATCTTCTCCGACCAGTAGTCAAAATGCGCGATGCGGCGCAGCGAGGCTTCGATGCCGCCGATCACCAGCGGCACGTCCTTGAAGGCTTCGCGAACCCGCTGGGAATAGACGATCACGGAGCGATCCGGACGCTTGCCGCCCGCGCCATCGGGGGTATAGGCATCGTCGCTGCGCACGCGCCGGTCCGAGGTGTAGCGGTTCACCATCGAGTCCATGTTGCCGGAGGTGACCCCAAAGAACAGGTTGGGTCGGCCCAGCGCGGCGAAGGGTTCGGCACTGTGCCAGTCCGGCTGGGCAATGATGCCGACGCGAAAGCCCTGGGCCTCCAGCACCCGGCCGATGATGGCCATGCCGAAACTGGGATGATCCACGTAGGCATCCCCCGTGACCACGATGACGTCGCAGGAGTCCCAGCCCAGCAGGTCCATTTCCGCGCGCGACATGGGCAGAAACGGCGCGGTGCCGAAGCGTGCGGCCCAGTAGCGGCGGTAGCTGGCGATGTCGCGTGCGCTCTGCATCATCAGCCCAGCGCGGCATCCAGCTCCGCGATCAGATCGTCGACGTTCTCGATGCCCACCGAGATGCGCACCAGGCCATCGCTGATCCCCAGGTCCGCGCGCATCTTGGGCGGCAGTCCCGAATGGGTCATGAGACCCGGATGTTCGATGAGGCTCTCGACACCGCCGAGACTCTCCCCCAGCGAGAACAGCTCGCAACGCTCCAGGAAGCGTCGCGCCGTGGCGAGGTCTCCCTTGAGCTCGGCCGCGATGATGCCGCCGAAGCCGCCGCGCATCTGCTGCCGTGCCAACTCGTGCTGCGGATGACTGGCGAGCCCCGGGTAGCGCACGCTGCGGATGGCCGGGTGCGCTTCCAGGTGCTGCGCAATCGCCAGGCCATTGGCGCAGTGGCGCTCCATGCGTACCGCGAGCGTCTTCAGGCCGCGCAGAAGCATGAAGCTGTCGAAGGCGCCGGACATGCTGCCCAGGCCGTTCTGCAGGAACTTCAGCTGTTCGGCGAGCGCGGCATCGCGAACGATGACGGCGCCGCCCAGCACATCCGAATGGCCGTTCAGATACTTGGTGGCCGAATGCATGACGATGTCCACGCCCAGGTCCAGCGGTTGCTGGATGTAGGGGGTGGCGAAAGTGTTGTCGCAGACGCTCAGGATCCCGCGCTTGCGCGCCAGCTGAGCCACCGCAGCCACGTCGATCAGATTCAGCATGGGATTGGTGGGGGACTCCATCCACACCATGCGGGTATTCGGACGGATCGCCGCCTCGAAGGCCGAGGTCTGGGTCAGATCCACGAAGCTGACTTCCAGGCCCGCCGTGCGCTTGCGGATTTTCTCGAACAGGCGATAGCTGCCGCCGTACAGGTCGTGCGAGGCGATGAGGTGCGAGTTCGCATCCAGCAGCTCGATGAGCGTGGAGGTCGCGGCCATGCCCGATGCGAAGGCGAAGGCCGCCGTGCCGTTTTCAATGTTGGCGAGCGCCGCCTGCAGCGCATCGCGGGTGGGATTGCGGGTGCGCGCGTAGTCGAAACCCTTGTGCACCCCGGGGCTTTCCTGGACATAGGTCGAGGTCAGGTAGATCGGGGTCATGACCGCGCCGGTCAGCGGATCCGGGTGTTGTCCACCGTGGATGACGCGGGTGCCAAAGTCGAGCTTGCGCCCGTTGTCAGAATCGCTCACTTACATACTCCGAAAATACGCACCGACACTGGTCTACAGCCGCCGTCGCAGCCAGTTCACAAGGTCGATACGGGTGATGAGCCCCAGGAACTCGCCTTTGTCCACCACGATGGCCACCATGCCGCGCTTGAAGATCTCTATCAGCTGCGGCAGCGGCGCATCCGGTGCGACGGTTTCCAGGCTGCGTGCCATGATCTCGGCCACCGGTCGGGTGAAGCCTTCCGGATGGCCGAATACCTGCAGGAGGATGTCCTCCTCATCGATGATGCCGACGATCCGGCCCTCATGCATGACCGGTAGCTGGGACATATCGTACAGCTTCATGCGCCCGTGGGCCGCAATTGCGGTTTCGGAGGCATTTACCGTAACCGCGGCCTTTTCCCAGTGGCGCCGGGCGATCAGGTCGCGCAGGTCCCCGAAGCCTTCACGCTGCAAAAAGCCCTGATCCAGCATCCAGTAGTCGTTGTAGACCTTGGACAGGTACTTGTTGCCGCTGTCGCACACCAGGCTGACCACCCGTTTGGGGGTGGTCTGCTCCCGACAGTAACGCAGGGCAGCCGCCAGCAGCGTGCCACTGGAGGTGCCCGCCAGGATGCCTTCCTGGCGCAGCAGCGCCCGGCAGGCCGCGAAGGCCTCGGCGTCCGGAATCGTATAGGCCTGCCTGACCCCCGAGAGGTCGCAGACATCGGGTATGAAATCCTCCCCAATACCCTCCACCAGCCAGGAACGGGGCCTGGTGGTCAGGGTGCCGGTTTTCACATAGTCCGCCAGGATCGAGCCCTGGGGATCGGCGAGCACCACCTGCAGCGCCGGGGCGGTCCGGGCGAAGAAGCGGGACAGCCCGGTGAGCGTTCCGCCGGTCCCGACCCCACACACGACGGCGTCCACCCGGTGTTGCATCTGTTCCCAGATCTCAGGGGCCGTGGTCTCCTCATGCGCCTTGGGGTTGGCCGGGTTGGTGAACTGATTGATGTAGTACGCGCCCGGAGTCTCCTGAGCGAGCTTGGCCGCCCGGTCCTGGTAGTAGTCCGGGTGACCCTTGACCACATCGGAGCGGGTCATCACCACCTCAGCTCCCATGGCCTTGAGGTGAAAAATCTTCTCCTGGCTCATCTTGTCCGGGATGACCAGCAGCAAACGATAGCCCTTGCGGGCGGCGACCAGCGCCAGACCCAGGCCCGTATTGCCCGCCGTCGCCTCGATCAGCAAGGCGCCGGGCCTGATCCTGCCCTCGCGCTCCGCCGCCTCGATCATGTACAAACCGACGCGGTCCTTGATGGAACCGCTCGGGTTCTGGTTCTCCAGCTTCAGGAAGAGCTGACAAGGGCCGGTGTCAAAGCCCGAGGTCGCGACCATCGGCGTGTTGCCGATCAGTGAAAGGACGTCCGGAAGGGGCTGGGAAGTCATGATTCAGTCCCCATACAGTGCTGTTATGAGCAGCATACTGTATGCACGGCAGGCCTGCGCGCGCCCCGCCCCTTCATTAATATAGCGAGAATGGGGCACTTCATCCGTATCCGCGGAGCGCGGCAGAATAATCTCAAGGGTCTGGATCTGGACATTCCCCTGAACGAACTCGTCGTGGTGACGGGCGTATCGGGCTCGGGAAAGTCCTCGCTGGTGTTCGACACCCTGTATGCAGAAGGTCAGCGACGCTACGTCGAGACCTTCTCCCCGTATGCGCGCCAGTTCCTGGATCGCATGGACAAGCCGCAGCTGGATTCAATCAGCGGCATTCCACCGGCCATCGCCATAGATCAGACCAATCCGGTCCGCACCTCGCGCTCCACCGTGGGCACGATGACCGAACTGAATGATCATCTGAAACTGTTGTTCGCGCGCGCCGGCAGCCTGTTCTGCGAGTGCTGTGGCAAGCCGGTACGCAGCGATTCGGCGGAAACCATTTTCGAGGACATGCAGCGGCGCGCGGCCGCGGCCGCAGATCCACGCCTGCTGCTGTGCTTTCCGGTGCCGGTATTGCGCGCCTTCAGCGAGACCGAGGTGCGCGAACTTCTGGCGCGCCAGGGCTATACACGCATCTTTGAGCCGCAGCCGGTCGCAGCCGCCGCCGCGCCGGCGGTAGCGGCGCAACCCAAGCGCCAGAAAAAACCCGGCAAGGGCAAGAAAAGCAAGAGCAAGGTCGATGAGGCTCCGATCGCCATTCTGCAGGTCATACAGGACCGCTTCCGACTGGGCGGCGTGGAGCGCGGCCGCGTGCTCGAATCCCTGGAGGCCGCGCTGCGGGTGGGCCAGGGGCGCGTCATCGTGCAGGTCGTTGATGATGCGGATCCGCCGCGCAGCCTGGATGTCTGGCGCTACTCCGCAGGCCTTCACTGTCCGGACTGTGATCGCAGCTACAGTGCCCCGACGCCCAGCCGCTTCTCGTTCAACTCGCCCATAGGAGCCTGTGAAACCTGCCGCGGCTTCGGCCGACGCATTGGCATCGACTACGGGCTGGTCATTCCGGATGAGAGCAAGACGCTGCGCGATGGCGCCGTGCGACCCTGGCAAAGCGAGTCCTACAAGGAATGCCAGGAGGACCTGGAGAAGCACGCGAAGAAACGCGGCGTGAACCTGGATCGGCCCTGGCGCGAACTGAACCGCGAGGAGCGCGACTGGGTGATCGAGGGCGAGGGCCCATGGGAGAAGGGTCACTGGTACGGAATCAAACGCTTCTTTGACTGGCTGGAGTCGCGCGCCTACAAGATGCACGTACGGGTGCTGCTGTCGCGCTATCGCGCCTATACACCCTGCGATGCCTGTGGCGGCGCCCGGCTGCGGACCTACGGTCTGCTGTGGCGCGTCGGCAGCCATGCGCTCGCCGAAGCCACGCTCGCCGGCCGGCCGCGGTTCCGCCCGCAGGGCGTCAAGTGGAGCCAGGAAACCGCCGCTGCCATGCCGGGACTTTGCCTGCACGATCTGATGCTGCTGCCGGTGGAGCGCGTGCTGGCATTCTTCCGCGACCTGGAACTGCCGGCACCGCTGGACAAAGCCACGGACCTGCTGCTGGATGAACTGCGCAGCCGTACCGGCTTTCTCACCGACGTGGGCCTCGCGTATCTCACGCTGGACCGCCAATCTCGCACCCTCTCTGGTGGCGAGGTGCAGCGGATCAATCTCACCACCGCCCTGGGCACATCGCTGGTGAACACGCTGTTCGTGCTCGACGAGCCATCCATCGGACTGCATCCGCGCGACATGCAGCGCGTGATCGCCGTCATGAAGCGGCTGCGTGATGCCGGCAATTCCCTGCTGGTGGTGGAACATGATCCGCAGATCATGCTGGAGGCCGACCGCATCATCGACATGGGTCCGGGGGCCGGCGAGCGCGGCGGCCAGATCGTCTTCAATGGTACGCCGGCAAAGCTGCGCCAGAACCGCACCTCCCTGACCGCGGATTACCTGAGCGGGCGGCGCACGCTGCCGGTGTCCAGCCAGACCCCGCGTCGTACCACCCCCGATGCTCCCGGTGAGGTGGTGGCCGAGGCGCGCACCAATCGCTGGCTGGAAATCCGCGGCATACGCCATCACAATGTCAAAGGCATCGATATCCGCATACCGCTGAAGCGCCTGGTGTGCATCACCGGTGTGTCCGGTTCCGGCAAGTCCACCGTGGTCGAGGATGTCCTGTACCCGGCGCTGCTGAAGTACAAGGGACGCCCCAGTGAAGCGCCCGGTGAATTCGAGTCCCTGCGCGGCGCGGAACTCATCGATGACGTGGTCATGGTCGACCAGACACCCATCGGCCGCACCACCCGCTCCAACCCCGCCAGCTACGTGGGTGCGTTCGATGTGATCCGCGAACTGTATTCGCTGGAACCCACGGCGGTGGAGCGCAAGTACACCGCCGGCACCTTCAGCTTCAATTCGGGCAATGGCCGCTGCCCGACCTGCAGCGGCAATGGCTTCGAGCACGTGGAGATGCAGTTCCTGTCCGATGTTTACCTGCGCTGCCCGGACTGCAATGGCACCCGCTACCGCGATGAAGTGCTGGAAGTCAGGCGCGAGGGCAGTGATGGCCGCCGCGCCAGCATCGCCGAGGTGCTGGACATGACGGTCACCGAGGCCCTGGCCTTCTTCGGCGAGTCGCGCGAACTGGCGACCCGCCTGAAGCCCCTGGCCGATGTGGGGCTGGAGTATGTGAAGCTCGGGCAGCCGGTGCCGACGTTGTCGGGCGGTGAGGCGCAGCGCCTGAAGCTCGCCGGCCATCTGGCCGAGGCTGCCGCCAAGGCGGTCACCGCCAGCGCCAACGGCAAGCTGTTCCTGTTCGATGAGCCCACCACCGGCTTGCACTTCGAGGATGTCGCAAAGCTGCTGCGCGCCTTCGCCAAACTGCGCGCCGCCGGTCACTCGCTGCTGGTGATCGAACACAATCTTGACGTCATGCGCGCCTGCGACTGGATCATCGACCTGGGGCCGGAGGGCGGGGATGCCGGCGGCAACATCGTCTTCGCCGGCACACCGACCGCGCTGCGCGCGCATCCCGAATCGCACACCGGCCGCGCCATTGTCCAATACGAGCACGCCCTGGCCACCGCCTTTGCGGCACCCGCAGCGGCGGTCGCGGAGGCGGCACGTCCCTGGACGCGCGCGACTGCGAATGCCGGCGAAGACATCGTCATCCACAACGCCCGCGAGCACAATCTCAAGAATGTGGACGTGCGCATCCCGCGCGATCGCTTCACGGTGATCACCGGGGTGTCCGGGTCCGGCAAGTCCACCCTCGCCTTCGACATCCTGTTCAACGAGGGCCAGCGGCGCTATCTGGAATCATTGAATGCCTATGCGCGCCAGTTCGTGCAGCCGGCCTCACGTCCGGATGTCGATGCGATCTTCGGCATACCCCCGACGGTCGCCATCGAGCAGCGCACCAGTCGCGGTGGCCGCAAGAGCACCGTGGCAACGCTCACCGAGATCTATCACTTCCTGCGTCTGCTGTACGTGAAGCTCGGCACCCAGTACTGCCCCGACTGCGATGTGGCGATCGAGCCGCAAAGCGCAGCCGCCATCGGTGCGCGAGTGCTGCGCGAGTATCGCGGCCGCAAGGTGACGCTGCTGGCGCCGCTGGTGGTGGCGCGCAAGGGCTTCTACACCGATCTTGCAAAATGGGCGGCAAAGAAGGGATATCGCGAACTGCGCGTCGATGGGGTCGACATTCCAACGGCGCGCTGGCCGCGATTGAACCGCTTCAAGGAGCACACCATCGAGCTGCCGGTGGCGACGCTGGGCGTATCCGCCAAGACCGAATTTGAACTGAACCAGGCGCTGGCCAAGGCCCTGGACTACGGCAAGGGCCTGGTCAGCGTCATGGCGGCCGGCGAGAGCGCCCAAGGCGCAATGTTCTCAACGCGCCGTGCCTGTCCTTCCTGTGGCCGCAGTTTCGCGGAGCCGGATCCGCGCATGTTCTCCTTCAATTCCAAACACGGCTGGTGCACCAGCTGCTTCGGGACCGGGCTTGAGATACCGGAATTCGACGCTGCGCAAAGCGGTGAGGAGATCTGGTGGAATGAGTGGTTCGAACAGGAGGCCGTGCCCTGCGCCGCATGCCACGGCCAGCGCCTGAATCCCGTTGCGCTCAACGTCCGCTTCCGCAGGCAATCCATCGCAAACCTGGCCGCCGGTTCCATCGAGGCCACCATCGATTTCTTCAACGCCCTGAAACTCTCGACGCGCGAACAGGAGATCGGCCGCGACCTGCTGGCGGAGATCCATGCGCGCCTGAAATTCCTGGTGCGGGTGGGGCTTGGCTATCTGCAATTGGACCGGGCGGCGCCCACCCTGTCGGGCGGGGAGGCGCAGCGCATCCGCCTGGCCGCGCAGCTTGGCTCGAACCTGCAGGGGGTGTGTTATGTCCTGGACGAACCCACCATCGGACTGCATCCGCGCGACAACGCCGTGCTGCTGGATTCGCTGGCGGAGCTGGCCGCGCATCGCAACACCCTGGTGGTCGTCGAGCATGACGAGGACACCATACGGCGCGCCGACTATGTGCTGGATCTGGGTCCGGGCGCCGGGGTACGCGGCGGTGAGGTGGTCGGCCGCGGCACGGTTGCGGACCTGATGGCCAATGAGGCCTCGGTGACCGGCCGCTTCCTGCGCGCGCCCCTGCTGCATCCGGCCAAGCCCTGGCGGGCGGTCAACGCCGACTCAGCACGTCTGCTTCTCAAAGGGGTCACGCTGCACAATGTGAAGGGCGCGGACATCGGCATACCGCTGGGTTGTCTGGTGGTGGTGACCGGTGTGTCAGGATCGGGCAAGTCAACGGTGGCGCGCGATGTGCTGTATACCAACCTTAAACGCCTGGTCGGCGAAGAGGCTCCGGGAGGACGGGCGCGGGCCGCGCGCAACGCGGCCGCCAGAAAGGCGGCACGGAAGAAAAACCCGCCGCCCGGCTCATTGGTGGGCTGCAAGGCCATCCAGGGTGCCGGCCAGGTGCAGCGGGTGCTGGAGGTCGACCAGACCCCCATCGGCAAGACCCCGCGCTCCTGCCCCGCCACCTATGTGGGCTTCTGGGACGAAATACGCGGCATCTTTGCCGGCACCACCGAGGCGCGCATCCGCGGCTACACCGCCAGCCGCTTCTCCTTCAATTCCGGAACCGGTCGCTGCGAAGGCTGCGAGGGTCAGGGGCTGCGAACCATCGAGATGAGCTTTCTGCCCGATGTGAAGGTCAGCTGCGATGTGTGCAATGGCCGGCGCTTCAATTCCGAGACCTTGAGCGTGCTGTGGCGCGGACGTAGCATCGGCGATGTGCTGAACATGAGCGTCGATGACGCGGTGGAGTTTTTCGCCGCGCACCCGCGCGTGCATCACGCGCTGAAGCTGCTGCAGGATGTGGGCCTGGGCTATCTGACCCTGGGGCAGCACAGCCCGACGCTGTCCGGCGGTGAAGCCCAGCGCATCAAGCTGGTCACCGAACTGTCCAAGGTGCGCGGTGATGCCGCGGGCGGTTTGCGCCAGATTCCACGTCACACGCTCTATGTTCTGGATGAGCCCACGGTGGGGCTGCACATGGCGGACGTGGAAAAACTGATACAGGTTCTGCATCGGCTGATCCAGGCCGGCAACACCGCGGTGGTCGTGGAACACAATCTCGATGTCATGGCCGAAGCCGACTGGCTGATCGACATGGGACCGGAAGCTGGCGATGGCGGCGGCCGGATCGTGGCGCAAGGCACGCCGGCGCAGGTGGCCCGACGCCAGAAAACCTCGCATACCGGACGGGTGCTGTCCGGATTCCTGAAGGAGCGCACCCGTGGCGCATGATCTGGTGTGTTGGAAATGCGGCGCATCCCTTGCAGAGCTGACGCTGCCGCTGCGCCGGCTGGACGAATGCCCGAAGTGCCGCGCCGAGCTGCATGTGTGCCGGCTGTGCGTGCTCTTTGATCCGGGTGCCTACCAGCAGTGCCGCGAGCCCACGGTGGAGGAGGTTCGCGACAAGACCCGCGCCAACTTCTGCGACCATTTCAAGCCCAAGGCCGGTGCCTGGAGTGGCGCGGACAGCTCGGCAAGCGATCGCGCGCGCTCCGATCTGGACAAGCTTTTCGGCAAATAGTCTAGCGGGAGCGTTCGGCGAGCCGGTCGAGCAGGCGCGAGAACGCTGAGTTCTTCTGCACCTTCATGTCCACGTGCTTGATGCTGCCCGCGCTCAGCAGCTGGCGGCCGCCTTCCATCTGCAGCTCATCGGCGCCGAGAATCTCCAGGGTTTCTTCCAGGGTCTTGGGGGCGCGCTTCTCGTGGGCATTCACACGGTTGCCGCGGCCCTTGGCGCCCTTCGGCGCCGTGCGTGCCACGCCGGTGGTCTTGCCCGTCGCAGCCGTCCTGGGCTTCGCGCCGCCAGCATCGGCGGCGGTACGCGTTTGCATGGCCTTGATGACGCCGCCCGGCAGCTTCGGTCTCTCGCCCGTGTCATCCAGCAACTTGAATTCGGCGGACTGGTCGGGCAGCCGTTCGGTGGGTCGATGGTCGGTGGCCGCCGGGGTTGCAGCGGCGGCGGCAGTACCGGGGCTTGCGCCGCTGGCGCCATCGCGCTCCTTGAGGCTCACGGGGACTACGGCAACGGAGGAGAATTCCGAGCGCACATACTGTGCGACCTGTTTGGCCGAATTGGCGTCGCTGAAGAAGCCCAGGCGCAGTCCAAACCAGCGCCGCCCTTCGCGACTGCCCTCGACCGTGTACAGCGTATAGGCGCCGAATATGGCCAGGGGCGGCACGCGCGCCAGGTCGATCGGCTGCACCGACCACTGCAGCTGCACGGAGAATGCCGCCGGCGTGCTGGTGGTGTTCAGCGGATCGCCCTGCTTCTGTTCGAGCAGGTGCAGAACCTTGGAATCCGGCAGTACGCCCGCCTGCCGCACGGCCGGACCCGCGGGAATGACCGGCGTGGCCGGCACCGCCGCGGCGGGCTTGGCGCTGGGTGCGGCGGGCTTGGCCGCGGCGGCGACGGGCTTCGGCACCGGTGCGGCGGCCTTGGGCGCAGGGGCCATGGGCTTGGGTGCGGGGGTGATGGGCGTGGCTGCGGGCGCGGTGGCCTCACGTGCCGCTTCGTCCAGGGATTTGAGTATCTCACGCACATTGGAGCGCTGATCGAAAGGCAGGCTGGCGTTGCGCTTGGGGGCGACCGCAGCAGCCGTCTTCGGAGCCGCCGGTTTGGGCGCGGGGGCCACCGGGGGTGCCACACTTGCCGGGGCGGCCGCAACTGCTGCAGCAGGCTCAGGAGCAGGCTCGGGGGCCGGAACCGGATAGGCACGCCGCGGCGCATCCGCGACCAGTTCCAGTCTCACGGCCGGCGCCAGGCGTGTCGGTTCGCCGTCCGGGGCGGCCGATAGGGTGGGCATGTTGGCCAGAACATCGGCGCTGGGGCCCGCCACCGGGCTCGGCGCCGGCGGCGCGGAGGCCACGGGCGCAACTTTCGCGGCCGCAGTCGGCGCGGCGGCCGCCGGTGCCGGCGGAGCAGCCACGGCGGGTGCGGATTTGGCGGCAGCGGCGCGCGCGCGCAGGCGTTTGCCCGGGGCCTCCCCGGCCCAGGCGCCCGGATAAATCTCGCGCACCATGGGCAGCAGATCCTCGGCCTGCAGCAGCGTTTCGAAATACCCCATGTGCAGTCGGAAGCGCTCGCGACCGTCCTCGAGCCGCCGGCTGACAAAGAATTTGAAGTTCTTCAGTTCCGCCAGCTGTGGCTGTGTCAGGGCCATCGGCGTCGTGGAAGAGCACAGATTGATGACAAAGGAATCCAGGTCCGCATCCGGGGGTAGCGCCGCGGGTGGGACTGGAGTCGCTGAATCAGCCTTCGACATGGACACTGTCATGATGCGTTCCCCGGAACTGCGGTCGGTCGTGCCCGGCTCGCGGCTTGCACTCATGCGCGGTGAGGTCCGCAAATTCCGGCGCAGAGGTGCCGGAAGAAGTGGTGACCCCGCCGTCGTGGGAACAAGTCCGTTAGACCGGTGGCTTTGCGTCCCCGTCTTTCGACGGGTTTGCCTTTTTCACGTAACCAGTGTCGGGAGGAAGAGACTCTCAGTCAAGCGACAATTTGCGCAATGTCTCTCATCCGCGAAATGTGGCAGCGCACGGTGCATGCAGACACGCCGCGATACACGACATAATTTGCGAATGACCGGCGGCGCGCGCGGCCGCGCGCGCAAAATGTTAACCCGCGGCGCGGGCGTCCTCGGGGGAGTTGTCGTAGATACGCGAACTGAGCAACTCGGTCACCGATGCCGCCGGCAATGGCCGTGCAAGGTAGTAGCCCTGCGCGCAGTCGCAGCGGCGCTCGCGCAGGAAATCAAGCTGCTCGATGGTCTCGATGCCCTCGGCCACCACCCGCTTCTGCAGTGAATGCGCCATCACGATGACGGTTTCGATCATCGTGGCCGCGGTCGAATCCTGCGGCACGTTGGCGAGGAAACTGCGATCGATCTTCACCGCGCTGATCGGGAACTGACGCAGGTAATTCAGCGAGGAATAACCGGTGCCGATTCCGTCCAGCGCCAGGCACACGCCGGTTTGCGCCAGACGCTCGACCATGGCGCTGTTGGACGGGTCGGCGAGCACCTGCTCGTCGATGTCCAGTTCGAGGATGTCCCCGGGCAGGCCGAAGCGGTCGAGCATGCGGCGCACGCTGCGTACAAACTCCGGATGCCGCAACTGCTGCAGCGAGATATTCAGCGCCAGTCGCGGCGGTGACAGTCCCTGCTCGCGCCAGGACGCAAGCTGCGCGCAGGCGGTCTCGAGCACCCAGCCACCGATATCCACGATCAGGCCGCTCTCCTCGGCCGCCGGTACGAAATCCCCGGGCTGGCGCATGCCCTCGCGCTGGGTCTGCCAGCGCAGCAGCGCCTCAAGCCCGGTGAGCGAGCCGTCCGCAATCGAATACTGCGGCTGGTAGAACAGCGAAAACTCGCGCCGCCGCAGCGCCAGCTGCAGTCCGGTGTCCGAGAGCGTGGGCCGCTGGCCCCCCATGTTGGCATCGTAGAACATGGCGCGGCCGCGACCCAGATCCTTGGCGCGGTACATGGCGGTGTCGGCGTTGCGCAGCAGCGCATCGATGGCCTCGCCGTCGCGCGGAAACAGCGCAATGCCGATGCTCGCGCATACCGTGTGCTCGCGTCCGCCGAGCAGCAGCGGCTGCTGGAGCGAGCTGACAATGCGCTGCGCAACGGCATCGGCGGCTTCCGCGCTCACCACATCGCGCAGGATGACGGCGAACTCATCACCACCAAGGCGCGCCACGGTGTCGCCTTCCTTGACGCAGGCCCGCAGGCGCTGCGCGGCGATGCTCAGGACCTGGTCCCCGGCGGCATGTCCCACGGTGTCGTTGATCTTCTTGAAATGATCCAGATCGATATAGAGCACCGCACCATCGGCCATGCCGGTGGTGGCAATCTGCAGCTGCGCGGACAGCCGGCTGCAGAACAGGACACGGTTGGGCAGCCCGGTGAGCGGGTCGAAGTGCGCCTGGCGGTACAGCTGCTCTTCACGGGCACTCTTGGTGAGCGCGATGGCCAGGCGGGCGGCGAACTCGCTGCCGCAATGGGCGATGTGCGGATCGGCAATGGGCGGGTCCCTGTAGCCCACGGCCAGGATGGCCTCCACGTGGGCCCCGAGCTTCACCGGCCAGACCCAGAAGAACTCCGATCCCAGGCCCTTCATCGGCGCGAGGAAGCTGTGCCGGGCGTCCTCGCAGCGCGTGACCGTCAGCCCTTCGGGCTCGGCGGCGAGCGTCGTCATCATGTCATCGTCCAGGGCCACGCGGCTGACCGGCAGGTCGCGATGGTTCCTGGCGGCCATGTAGACCCGTCCGCGCCAGGGCGCATCCGGATCACGCAGGACGATACCCGTGCTGTTGCAGGCGGTGACCCGCTGCACCCGGGTGAGGATGGCATCAAGTACCGGCTCCAGGCTGCCGGGCTGCAGCAGCAGCCGATCCACTTCACTAAGGGTCTGCAGGTTGGCGTGCTGTTGGCGAACGCGCTGGGCGCAGCGATTGAAGGCCTGCAGGAGGCTCTCCATGTCGTCGCGGCCCACCGCCGGCACCTCGGCAAATCCGGTGGCGGCCAGGTCGTGGAAGCCATCGCGCAGCGCCACCAGACTGGGCTGGTAACGACGCACCAGGTAGGACACGGCAGCAGCGGTGCACAGCATCGCGGCCACGACGCCCACGACGGTGCCGAGCAGCGCGGGCCCAAGGGCGGCACGACCGGACAGGGCGGCCAGGAGCAGAACCGGTACCAGGGTGGACAGGCCAATGATCAGGACGAAGCGCCGTGTCATTGGGCTTTTGAATGCTGCGCGATACATCCTTGAGGGCACACCCGCATGAAGTCGTAGGAAATAATGCAACAGCCGGACCGTAGGCACCGGCGTGGCGCGACCGAATTCCAGAATCTGTCACGCCGCAGCGGCTGTCGATGTTAACTGCATCACGTTCTGCCGCGGATTCTGGAAAGTGCCTGGATACCTGAAAACTCGTAACGGTAGATCCCGCGGCGGCCCGAACGCACGGCGCCGACCATGGCCGCCGCCACCTCGGATGCGCCAATGGCCCGCTGGCGTTCGCGCGCACCGAACTGCAGGGGACGCAGCACCGCGGCGCCGGACATTGCCACGAGGTGCGACAGCTGCAGCCCGCGGCGCAGACCCAGCAGCGGCCCTGGAAGCAGGATGTCAAGCGACTCGAAGCCCAATGCGGTCAGTGCGTCCAGGGTCTCCCCCTGGACCCGCTCCACCAGCCGGCGCGAACCGGTCTTGGCCGACTGGCAGGACAGCATGACGAAGCGCCGCGCGCCGGCGGCCTTGGCGGCCCTGGCGAAGGCCAGGACACTCAGCTGTGCGGCCTCGCGAAACGCCGCCTCCGAGCCGGCCTCCTTATAAGAGGTGCCAAGGCAGCACACGGCCGTGTCACAGGCCTGTCCCTTGAGTTGGGCTTCGAGCGACACGAAGGGCACGATGCGGTTCGCCAGCCGCTGCGCTTCGCGGCCCAGGGGCCGACGGGTTACGGCGATGATGCGGGTGTATTCGGAGGCCAGCAGCAATCGCTCCAGCACCCGTGACCCCACCATGCCGCTGGCACCGGCCAGCCAAACAACTTTCCCAGCGTTTTCAGTCACACACCCGAGCTTAACATCCCGCTGTGGTGTTCGGGATGACGGCCCTCGAAGGTGAGCGGGTCCTGCAGTGCGGCGTGCAATGCAAGGCTGACGGCGGCCATGGACGGCGGCCGCTGAGTGGGATTCTTGGCCAGCAGCAAGCGCACCAGGCCGAGCAGGCGCGGCGGCGCCAGATGCACGGGTTCGATGCGCGGCACCGGATCGTGCAGCACCCGTTGCACGTCGAAGTCCGGAAAGTAAGGCGGTGTGCCGGTGAGCAGCTCGAACGCCAGCGCACCCAGACCGTACAGATCATCCGCCGGGGTCGGCGCCAGCCCCATGAGGTGCTGGGGACTTGCCGATGAGGGCGACCAGCCCGCGCGCGCGGGGTCGATCTGGAAGCGGTCCTGGGCGCGGGCGGCGACGCCGAAATCGGCCAGCTGCACCTGCCCTACGGCATCGAACAGCACATTCGCCGGCTTCAAGTCACGGTGGATGACGCCCTGTTCATGGGCGTACTCCAGCGCCCGGGCGAGCTCGATGAGCACCGGAACGATCTCAAGATAAGGTGCGCCACGCAATTGCCGCAGGTCGCCCCCGGTCGCCAGCTGCATGGGCAGGATGGCGCGCTCACCGGCGCGCAGCGGGGGATAGATCTTTAGAATCCGCGGATGGTCGAGCCCGCGCACCACCTGGTGCTCGCGCTGCAGGACCTCCCAGGGATCGCGGCCGGCCGCAAAGGTGCCATAGAGAATCTTGAGGGCAACGGGTTGACGGTAGACCGCGTCATAGGCGCGCCATACCTCACCCTGGCCACCGCTGCCGAGTTTTCCGGCAAGGGTGTAACGATGAGCGAGGCGGGCAAACGGCGCGATCCGAGGAATCATGATCGGTATTGTACGCACTACCCATCGCGATCTGGCTGTGCGCAAATGCCGACAGGCGCGCAAATAGCGCTGGCGTGACAGTTGGCTGCCGGCCGCTCAGGCGCCCAGGAACATCTTGTAAGCGGGATTGGCGCTCTCTTCGGTGTAAGGATAGTGAAGCGCGTTCAGGTGCTGGGTGAACTCCGCGCGCTCGGCCTTGGGTACCTGGATGCCCGCCAGCACCCGGCCGTTGTCCGAACCGTGATTGCGGTAGTGGAACATCGTGATGTTCCAGCGCGTTCCGACCGCCTGCAGAAACTTCAGCAGCGCACCCGGACGTTCGGGAAATTCGAATCGGTAGATCACCTCATCGGTCAGATCGCGGGCGTGGCCGCCCACCATGAAGCGCACATGCTGCTTGGCCATCTCGCTGTCACTCATGTCGTGAACGGCGTAGCCGGCATCGCGCAGCTGGCGCAGTACCGTGTCTTTTTCGATGCGCCCGTTTACCAGGCTGAAACCGGCGAAGATCTGCGCCCGCGCGCTGCTGTCGTAGCGGTAGTTGAACTCGGTGACATTGCGCGAGCCCAGCGCCTCGCAGAAATGCAGAAAACTGCCCGGCTGCTCAGGAATCTCAACGGCGAACAGCGCCTCGCGTTCGCCGCCCAGGCTCGCCCGCTCCGCGATATGCCGCAGCCTGTCGAAATTGACATTGGCGCCGCTGTTGATGGCGACCAGGCGCTTGTCGCGCCAGCCATCCCGGGCGATGCATTTGCGAATGCCGGCCACCGCCAGCGCGCCAGAGGGTTCGACGATGGTGCGCGTATCCTCGAAGATGTCCTGGATCGCGGCACACATCTCATCGGTGTTCACCAGCACGACTTCGTCCACGAACTGGCGCGCGAGCGCGAAGTTCTCCTCGCCGACACGCTTGACCGCCACGCCGTCGGCAAACAGCCCGACCCGCTCCAGGGTCACGCGTTTTCCGGCCTGCAGTGACTCGTACATGGCGTTGGCGTCAGTGGGCTCCACACCAACGATGCGCACCCGGGGGTACAGGTACTTGATATAGACCGCGATGCCAGCGATCAGGCCCCCGCCGCCCACCGGCACGAACACCGCGTCGACCTCACCGCCGCATTGACGCAGCAGCTCGACCGCGATGGTCCCCTGCCCGGCGATCACATCCGGGTCATCAAAGGCATGCACGTAGACCAGATTGCGCTCGCGGACCAGCTCCTGCGCCCGCTCGAATGCCGCATCGTAGCCATCCCCGTGCAGCACGACCTCCCCGCCAAGATCCATCACCGCCTGCACCTTGATCTGCGGGGTGGTCTGGGGCATGACGATGGTGGCCGGAACGCCGCGGCGACGGGCGGCGAGCGCCACGCCCTGCGCATGATTGCCGGCCGACGCGCAGATTACGCCACGCCGGGCCACCGACTCGGACAGATGCGCGATCTTGTTGTAGGCACCGCGCAATTTGAACGAGAAGACCGACTGTAGATCCTCGCGCTTGAGCAGCACCTGGTTTCCCAGGCGTCGCGACAGACGCGGCGCGGCTTCCAGGGGCGACTCGATCGCCACGTCGTAGACCCGGGCCTTGAGGATGCGTTCGATGTAGGGATTGGTCATGCGCCAAGTTTACGCGAAGGCGGCCGCCGAGGGTGCCTGCCGCAGCCGCCGCGCCAGAATGATGGCGGCGGCACCGAGAAGTCCCGCAATCAGCAGGCCTCCGCCGCCCATCAGGAAGCGGCTTGCGATCATCCAGTAACATGGCGCGGCAGGGTCGGCCTGGTCGCGCACCGCGCCCCAAAGCTCCGCGACCATGGTCACGGGTGCTTCGGTCAGCAGCACGGCCGCCGCCATCGCCACACCCGGCAGCAGCCGGATGGCGAACGTGCGGGCATCCGCCGGCCAGGCCAGAACGATCAACAAGACCACGGTCGGATATTGCAGCAGGCCGGTCAGGGACAGCGCGACCTGGTAGCCCCCCTGTGGCACCATTCCCAGCCAGCCGAAGGGAAACACCGTATGTCCTGCAAACTGCACGGGCTGGAGCAGATTGGCGCGCAGCCGCACCACCGCCGGCCGGTCCGGCACCAGTTCCAGGGACTGGATCGTGAACTCAGGGGCCAGCAGCACCACGGTCTCGCCGAAAGCTGGCAGCAAGGGCCGGATCAGGGTTGACTGCAGCGCCCGTCCTGCCCCTATCAGCAGCGCGCCCGCCAGCAGCACCCGCAGCAGCCGTTCAGGCAGGCCCGGTAGAGCGCGTCGCATGATGCGTCATCCAGACATAGAAAAAAGATGCCACGGCGAGGATCACCACGATCGGCCCGACGATGGCGTGCAGCAGGTTGAAGACCTCCGGATCATTACGGTTGGCGTAGAACAAAGCGAGAATGCGCAGCTGGTTGACCACAAAGACCAGCATGCTCCCCAGGGCCAGACCCACGACCCGGGCGCGCCACTTCAGCGGCGCGACGGCGAAGGCCGCGCACAGCAGGAACCAGGTTTCGGTGCCGTCGCAGCCATTGATGATGTTCAAACCGCCGCCCATCGCATGCACGGTGGTACCCACCGCCGCGGCGTGGACGGCCGGTGTCAGCGCGTTCACCAACAGCGCCGCAACCCCCACGGTGGCATTGTCCACGACCGCGCGATGAACGACAGTGCCGCTCAGGGCCTGCCAGCCCAATTGCAGGACGCCGAATATGGCGGCAAGTATCAGCGCACGGCGCAGCGGACTCATGCGCTGCGCCGGCGGGTCGCCATGGCGGCCAGCAGCAGACCCAGGCACGCAAATGCCCAGGGCGGCAGCGGACCGTCGGTGTCGGGCACCTGCCCCGCAGTATTCAGCGCAAAGCTCAGCGTGCCATCTGCCGGATCCACCTCACCGCCGGATGACTGGGCCAGGAAACTCAATTGCGAGGCGCTGGAATTACCCGGCTGGATGACCACTGTCAGGGTCGTCGCAGAGCCCAGCGCCAGTGCGCCTGGCGTGCAGGTCAGCGTTTGACCCGACTGCGAGCAGCCCACGCTGCTGCTGGCGCTGACCAGCGCCATGCCCGCCGCCAGCGCGCTCGTGACGGTAACGGCAGAGGCATTCTGGGGCCCATTGTCGGTGACCTTCAGCGAGAACGACAGCAGGCCTCCGGACAGCTGCGTGGCCGTACCTGACAATGACAGGTCGGATGCGTTCCAGGCATTGATCAGATTGGCGACATTCACTGAACCCAGACCGGTCGCAAAATCCCATCCGGCGCTTGCCGAATAGGCCGGAGCGGAAATCGAATTGCTGGTGGAGAGCTGTCCGTAGGTAGCCGAGGGCAGAAAGCAGTTGTTGCCGCCGGTGCAGTTCACGGCCATATCGCCTTGCGTGATGTCATGAAAGATGCAGGCGGGGTCGATGGCATTGCCGTTGGTGGCGTTGCAGTTGAGTCCGCTGCCGGCCTGAATGGACGCCAGCCGATAGTAGATATAGTTTGGGTTGCCCTGCACTGCGCCGGAGGCCTGATTGACCAGCGCCTGAACGCCCGCCAGGATCGGTGCCGCGAACGAGGTGCCGCCGGCGCCGGCCCAGGTGCTGGGCGCGCCGCTGCAGGGCGCGGCGGACTTCTGGTTGGGGTCCGACCAGCAATACACATAGTAATGAGCCCACAGACCGTTACCCGAAAACAACGCCACGTCGGGCAGGTCACGCACGCCATCGGCGGGAATGCCGGCCACACCGCTTTGCCAGGAAGGCTTGGCATTGCCGGCGCAGCTGCCACTGACGACGCCGGACACCGTCGGCGCGCCCGTGGCACAGCCGCTCGGGCCGCCACTGCCGGCGGCGGTCGTCAGGAACGCCGAGTTCTTGGCGAGACTGTTGCAGAAGCCATTGCTGCCATAGCCAACGCCAAAGCCCTCGAAGCTGGCGAGCAACGCGCCGACACAGGAATCGTTCCAGGGGATTTCCGGAACATAGGTCAGCGCGGAAGCGTAGCTGGCCGAGTTGCTGCTGCTCCAATAGCTCGTCTCGCTGCCCGCATAGGTGTCGCCGAAGTCGGTTCCGCCCACCGCGACATTGAAAGGCGAAGAAGCCATGCCATTCACGGCGATGCCGTGAGTGGCGTTGGTCAGCTTCGCATCACAGCCCGCTGCACCCTCATCGCCCGCGGCGACGAACACTGACACGCCCTCCGCCACCGCCTGCTCGTAGGCCGTGGCAAAGGCCGCATTGCCCGGGGCGCCCTGCAGCGCCTCGCACTCACCGTAGCTGATGCTGATGATGGCGGGCGGAGTGGCGGCATCGATGAGGTTCTGCAGGGCAATGAGTCCGCCGAACGTCGTCGCGGTATTGCGGCAGCTGGCGACCTCGATTGTCGCCCCGGGGGCCGCGGCGCTGGCCCACTCGGTATCCAGAGTCGCCTCGCCATCGTCGCCATTGCTGAGCACATGGGGATCCGTACAGTTGCTGCCGCCACTGGCCGGTGGCGGATGGGTCTGCACCAGCGTGCCCGAGGTATAGCCCGTAAGATTGAAAGTGCTGCGGAAGGTCGACCAATCATTCGCCGAATAGATATCCGAATCCTCCACCACCGCGATGGTCTGCCCGGCGCCCGTCAAGCCCGCGCCAAACGGGGCCGTCATGGAGTAGATGGTGGCCAGATCCGCCGGGGCCAGCAGGAACAACGTGGGCGAGCCTGCCACAGTGTACTGAACACGCGGCACGGACAGGGGTCGTGGAAAGAAGTCGTGCAGCGAGACGATGCCGTGCACCGCGGGCGCCAGGGCCGAGGGCAATTGGGGATCGCTGGCATTGGCCAGGTGCAGCACGCCATTGAGGGCGTAGTGATGCATTTCAGTATGAAACGCGCTGGTCACCTGTCCGGCATTACCCGAAAAGTCGATGATCATGCCGCTTGGCGCGACCGCATTGACGGTGAACCCTTGGCTCCTCAGCCACTCAGTGACGGCAGCAATATCTGCCGCGGCCGGTCCGAAGCGCTGCGCAATCTGCACGGGCGTCAGCCAGCGGCGATAGTTGGGCGAAGCACGATCGTGCAGGGAGTCGATGTACTGCGCCAGGGCGCGCGCGCTTTCGGGCGGCCGATTGAGCAGCAGCTGAAGGTGCGTGAGGGGCTCGGTATCGGAGAGGCGCCCGCGATCATTGGCGGGGGTGGCCTCGGGACGGGTGTTGCCTCGCAGCACAGTCAGCGTGCGCGCATCGATCGGCGCGGTGATGAGTGCGCGCGGACCACGATTCTGGGCCTGCGCCGGGAGCACGGCGAGGCACGCCAACAGGGCGGCACAGCCGCCCGACCAAAGCCCCCTGATGACAGCCACCGCTGCGTCCCCGCCGATAGTTCAGCGGAAAACTAGCCCGGTAACATGACGCTGTGATGGCCGGAAGCGCACTGAGCCCCATCCTTCAGTTGCTGGCCTTGTCCTGGATGCGCTGCGCCGCGGCACGCTGCTGGTACTCGACCACCAGGTTGTCCAGCTGGGTGCGCTTGATCTGCGTAAAAGGCTCCGCCCGGGCCATGCTCGACCACACCGATTGATGATCCAGATGATCAAGCACCTCGACGTTGATCTTGTACAGCGCAAGGTTGTTGTCGATGCAGCTGCTCACCTTGCGTTCGTTGACGGCGAGCTGCTGCTTCAGACTGTTGCGGTCCGTTTCAACTTCCTGCAGCGTCTGGGTGGTCTCGCGGAATTTCTGGACCACCTGCTCCAGCTGGTTCTTCCATTTCGCGATTTCCTTGTCATTGGACTCGCGCTGGTCCGAAACACTGGTCTGCGCCTGGTGCAGGGCAGCCTCCGAGGCTTGCATACGGCGGTCCAGTCCCTGCTGCGCGGCCTTCAGCCCATCGCGCTCCTTGCGCATGTCCTCGAGGTCCTTTTGCAGCTTCGTGTTCTGCGCCTGAAGCTCGGTGCGTTCCGAGCCCAGCTGCTGGAGCTGCTGCACCAGCTGGGCGCTGGCGCCACCGCTACTGCGGGCTTCCTGGGCCCGTGCGTTGCCGACCGCCAGTACCCCAAGCAGCCCCATGCACAGCAGGACTCCGATCTTTGGGCGACTCATTGCGGGGACTCCAGAATTCACGAGGAACGATCAGCCACGCGCGACGACTTCGAAGCTGATGACATCCGGCATACCCGCAGGCCGCGCCTGCGGGACTCGCTTCAGATGCTGCAGGTCCCCTTCGATGATCCGGTCGCGATCGGTGTCACCGCTGCCATGCAGGATTTCCAGGCGCTTGATCGACCCGTCATCGCCCAGCCAGGCGCGCAACGAGATGCGGTAGTTGCCGCTGCGAACGTGCTTGTCCTGGCTCAATTCGCTCAGGATCTGATCCTTGATCAATCCGGCATACCAGGCGAAGGCGCTGCCGCCCGAAGCCATGATGTCGCGGCCGCCCTTATTGCCAACCAGGCCGAAGGCATCACCGCCCGCGCCACCTTCGGTGTCCAGGCCCAGCTGCTGACTGGGCGGGGGATCATTGGAAGGGGTGGGATCCGGCTTCTGCTGGTCCTGCACCATGACCTTCTCTTCGGGCGGTGGTGGCGGGGGTGGTGTCTCGGGCGGCGGCGGTGGTGGCGGGGGTCGGATGAGCTGGATCTGCTGCACCACAGGCTTGGAGGGCGAGGCGGCTCCGGTCACGAAGCTGTGCACCAGCGCAAAGGCGCCCATGCCCACGACACCGACGCAGCAGGACACGACGATCATCGGCAGACGGTTGCGGGATTTTCTGCGTTGCGCAGTCTTGCTCATGCCAGCCTCCCGTTTGGGTGCAGACGCATTCATTTGGTGATCCCCTTGGTCACCAGCCCCAGCTGGGTGATCTCCAGCCGTCCCAGCAGATCCAGGACGTCGACGACTTTCTGGTACGGGATGGCGGCATCCGCCTTGATGATTACCGGCAGACTGGGATTGGCGGCCTTCAGCTGGCGCAGGTTCTGTTCCAGCTCGCTCATGGTGACCGGAAAAGTATCCAGATAGATCGTGCCATCGGCCGCGATGCTGATCGCTTTGGTCTTGTTTTCGGCAAGGCTGGGCTGAGCGCTGGCCTTGGGCACATTGACCTTGATGCCCTGCACCGTCGCCGTGGTCATGATGATGAAAATGACCAGCAGCACGTAAGCCAGGTCGAGCATCGGCGTGACGTTGATCTCGTCGTAGGCATCCTTCTCGCTGCTCACTGAACCTGACATGAGGTATGTTTCCTATTGATAGGTTTCAGCGATGCGCGCGACGAATTCATCGGCGAAGACCCGCATGTCCGCGCTGATTTCCTTCACGCGGGTGTTCAGGTAGTTGTAGCCGAAGAGGCACGGTATGGCGACGGCGAGACCCGCCACCGTGGCCACCAGCGCCGCCGCGGTGCCGGGCGCGATGGCATTGATGTTCACATCGCCCGAGGCCGCGATGGCGGCGAAAGTGATCATGACGCCCACCACCGTGCCCAGCAGTCCGAGGAACGGGCCGCCAGCGATGGCCACCGTCAGCCACACCATCTGGCTGTTGAGTTTCTGCTGCAAACGGACCAGCGAGGCATCGAGACTGGCGCGGATGGCCTCGATGGACTGGACGGAGAGACTGCGATTGACGGAAAGACTGCGGTTGACGTCAGCACTGACCGCAACCGCGTTGGGCAGACGTTTGAGGGTCTCGCGCATGCCATGGTGATACAGCGGCCAGATGGTGGAGACGCCAAACTCGCCCTTGTCCTCGAGATCCAGATCGCCGTTGTCCGCCTCACCACCGAGCTTGCGCTCCAATGCCGCAGGGTCATCGGACAGCGTGCGGAACTCGCTCAGGAAACGGTTGTTGCCGCCGGCGACGCGCGCCAGGAATATGCCCTTGGTGATCATGATCACCATGGCCACCATGAACATGACGGCGAGCATGCAGATGATGACCCAACCATCCACCGTGACACTGCGCAGTGTGGTCGCGAAATAGGACTGGCTGCCGCCGCTGTCGCGCTGGGTGTCGCCGCCGAACACGGTCAGCGGTGCCACCATGCCCTGGCCCCGGGCCGCGGCCTTGAGCCAATCGGCGCTGCGTGCCACGTTGGCCACCTGCAGTTCATCCAGGTCACCGGTCAGGAAATTCGCGTTGGTTGCCGAGCCGCCGATGGCGAGCACGCCAGCCATGTCCACCGCCGTGGCATCCGCGTGGCCCACATCTGCCCCGTCCACCAACAAGGTCAGATGTCCGCCACCCAGAATCAGCGCCAGGTGATGCCAGTCATTCGCGCTCAGCGTGCCGGATTGGGTGACTGTGACTGGGGTGCTGGTACCTGTGGTCAGGCGGGCGAACGCCTGCAGGCCATTGATGCCGAGCACCAGCTCGCGAGCCTGGTCGGCCAGCTGGATCACATCGGCGTTGTTCTGGGCACCGGGGATGCGCACCCAGGCGGAGGTGGTGAAACCCTTGGCGGCCGTCAGATGCACGGCGCCGGTGGCCGGTACCGTGATGGTCTGCGCCCCCGCGAACTTCACGCCGCCGCCAATCAGTGAAGCGGGGTTGACCTCCGCGTTGAAGGCCGATGGTTCACTCTTGTAGGCCGTCGAATCCTGCGCTGAGCCCTTGGCCGGACCGAAGTGATACACCAGCGCCTGAGCGGTATCGTAGGTACCCCCGGCATCGGCGCCCGATGGGGCCTTCTTGTTGCCGTAGTAGAGGAAGATCTTGTCGGTCTTCGCCCCGCCGGTCAGCGCCGGCAGGCGCACCCACAGCAGCGCCACCTGGGTGGCCGAATCGAAGCGTTCGATATGAAATTTCAGCGGGGTCTTGTCATCGGCCGCCACGAAGCGCAGGTCCGATCCGTCGGGATTGGCATCGCTGAAATACTGGAAGTTTCCCAGGCTCAGGCGGATCAGCACCGGCACATCGTTGACGGGACCGGCGATGTCGGCACCCGTCGGGGTGAGATCGAAATCGATTTCCTTGCGGAACGACCAGTCATTGTTCCACCAGGCACGGGCCGGTCCTGCCCAGGCGCTGCTCACCAGTGCCAGGCCAAGAATGCACAGCATCCGCGTGGAATTATTCAAGACCGATCCTCGAATCCATTGCAGGGCGGCGGCTCCAGCCGCCTGTTACGAACCCACAAGTATTGGAGCCGCATATGACAAATTGATTGCGGGTGGTTGACCGTGTTGCCACGCTCACGGCCGAGTCCGCTCAGAACCTGGCGTTGAAGTCCAACTGCCAGATGTCCAGCCCATAGCGCGGCCCGACGATCTCGTTGGCGCTGAGGTAGCGCAGGCGCACCCAGGTGTTGTGGGTCAGCCCCATGGACCCCCAGAAGTAGTAACCGTCAGCATTGGTGCCACCGCCGTGGAAGTCCGCATCGGTCCAGGCATCGAGCACTGCATCCGCCTGCACATACCGATAACCGATGGCGGAACGCCAGCGCCCGAAGGCATCCACTGTCGGATAGCCGAAGCTCACCTCGCCGACATAGCCCTTGTCCTGGGAGGAGCTGAACACCTGCCCGGACAGCGCCTCGATGGTGGCAAGGTTGTAGCCGAGGTTGCGGGTGGCCTCCGCGCTGATCATCGCGGAGTAGCTGCCGAAGAAATGGTCGTAGCTTGCGGCAATGTCGGCCACGCGGAAGTGTGCCGCCAGGCCGAACAGGTTGCTGGTGGTATCGGTGGTATTGAGGATGTCGAATACGGTATTGCCCCATTGCACGAACGGGGGCGCCGTATAGTTGAGCAAGGTCGAGAAGGGTTGATTCTGCTCGCCCGTCACCTTCAGGAAATCGTAGTAGGCACCGGCGAGCCGGATATGGTCACTGCCGTCGTTGAAGCGCAGATGCGTGCCCAGCTGCGCGCCCAGCATCCACTTGTCCTGTGAGGCCTGCTCCGGGACCTCGAGCATGGGGAAGGCACCGGCGGTCAGGAAGACATGCGATTTGTCGGGGCCACCGACACCCCAGCCCAGCCGCATGGTGTCCGCGACACCTTCGAAGGTGAGGTCGCGCGCGTAGACCAGCTCGGTGGGTGAAAACCAGGGATTGGCCAGACGGCCCCCCTCGAGCGTGTTGAACGACAGCAGATCGCGCAGGTTGGTGTTCCACGCGATATAGGCTTCATCGATGCCCACCGCATAGCGATTGCCGTAGGTGCCGAGGGTCTGGCTCTCCGAACCTGCGATCTGGGTCAGCGAGCCCGAAGCCAGGCGTATGACGGCCTCGACGTAGTCGGACAGATCCGCCTGCACCCCGAGGCGGGCCCGCACGCGCATGCGATAGCGATCCTCGGTGGTATCCAGAAACGGATAGGTGGCCTTGGCTATGCCGCCGGCGGCATTGACGGCATTGATATCCAGCAGTTGCTGATATGAGTTGTCGTGGGGAAAAAGATCCGCCTGGCCGCGAAAGGTCACATCGCCAAAGACGCTGACGCCGGACAGCCATTCGGGCAAAGCGCCCGGTATGCCCCATTTCTCGGTCTTGGCCTGCTGGACGACGTCCTTGACGACAGCGGGCTTGACCTCCTCGGCCACCTGCTTGCTGATCTCGTCCTTGATGATCTGCGGGACATAGGGCACGCGCACCGCGCCCTCTTCTTCCTTGGCCTGTGCGGCATCCTTGGCGGCCTGTGTGGCCGCATCCGCAGCCGCCTTGTCCTGGGCCTGCTTGACCAGCGCCTGCGCCTGCTCGCGTGTCAACAGCCCCTTGTCCACCAGGGCTTGAAGCAGATTGACGACAGTGTTGCGCAGCTCCTCCACGGACTGCCGCTCCGCCGGACCATCGGCGGCCTGTGCCGCGGACGCGAACATCAGAAGCGCGGCCATGCCACCGGCTCCCCAAGCTTTTCGCAAGGACATTACCCTTCAGACTCCTGGCTGGAAGCGTTCCGCATCGTCCATTCTTATGGAGCGCCGGACACTCGGGAACGCGGCACGGTATCTCGGTCGATATTTCTGTCGGCAGTTTGCCGCCTGAGGATTACGGCGGCGTGACAGACCTCAGGTCACGCGTTGTGCTGCAACCGCAGCAGCGACCCCAGATACGGTTCGTAGTTGCGCCAGCGTTGCACCGACCGTGCGCTGATCCTCTGGCGGACCTGCCATTTGCTCGCCGTGATGACCGTGCGTCGCGTACGGTGAAATTCCAGGCACTGGGGATCCCAGCAGACCCCCACAAACTCGAGCATCCGGCGGCTCCAGGACTCCGTGTCCGAAACCAGTCCTTCGTATGGCACTTCCAGCAGCGCCTGGGGCGGCAGCACCTCGCGCCAGTGCTGCATCAGCTGCGAGTATTCCGCGTAGTAGTGCGCAAGATCCTCAAGATCGTTGGCGTAGTGGTAACTCGCTTCGAAGTCCTGGAAATAGACGGACAGGCAGGTATCGACCGGATCGCGGCGCATATGGATGATGCGGGCGTTCGGTAAAGCCGCATGGATCAGGCCAAGGCTGAGGAAATTGGCCGGCATCTTGTCGACGATATGGGCCGTGCCGGGTGCCTTGGAATCAATCACCTGCAGGTACTGCACGGCGAGCGCGTGAAGCTGCTCATCTTCGCGGTCAGCACCCCGCGCTTGGGCCGACCAGCCGGCCAGGGCCTGCCCCCAGTAGGCAAGCTCGCCAGCGCCATGTATCGATGGATGCGAAGCGAGAATCTGCTCTGCCAAGGAGGTTCCGGAACGGGGCATCCCGACAATGAATACGGGCTGGGTACTCGCTTCGACAGGGTCGCGGCGCCGATTGACCCATTCCCGGCCGGCAGACCGCAACAGCCGTGAGACGAAGCCACGAAACTGCCCGCGGTCATGGCCGGGCGAATGGCTCTTCTTGAGGTCGTTGGCGCGCTGGTAATGACTGAAGGCCCGTGAGAAATCGCCGATATCGTCGCAGTACTTGCCGATGGCGTAGTGCAGATGCGCCCGTTGACGTGCCGGCAATTCGCGCGCGGCCATACGTTCGGCGCCGGCGAGCCATTCGGCGTCGTCCGGATTCATCTGTCGCAGGCCCGGAATGGCGCTGCAGGCTTCCGCCGAATCAGGGTCCAGTGCCAGCGCGCGCCGCAGCAGCTCCTCGGCTTCCGTGAAGTCGCCGCGGTCGGCTCCGAGCTTGGCAAGAACTATCAGTGGCGCTGCGGACGCCGGATTGAGCTCATGTGCCCGCGTGGCACTGGCCGCCGCTTCCTCGTAGCGGTGCAGCAGCCGCAGCACGATGCTGAGATTGTTATGGACTTCAGCCTGTTCCGGCATGAGCTGCAGCGCGCGCATGAAACTCAAGGCGGAGGCATCCGGTTGTCCAAGATCGCGCAAGGCACATCCCAGGTTGCTGTGCGCCATCGCGAAATCGGGCTTGAGGGCGATGGTCCTTTGATATTGAACCGCTGCCTCTTCGGCACGTCCGAGCTCAACGAGGGCATTGCCGAAAACCCAATGCGCAATCGCGGATCCGGGCTCAAGGTCGGTGGCTCTGCGCAGGCTGCGCGCGGCTTCCTCGGCATCACCCATTTGCAGCAGCGCACGACCCAGGTTCAGGCTGGCCAGGGCGAGGTCCGGTTTCAGTTTGATGGCCTGGCGGTAGGAGGCGATGGCCTCCCGGACCTGTCCGAGCTCGAACCGTGCGACGCCCAGGTCATTGAGGGCCTGGGCATATCCGGGATTGATGGCCAGCGCCCGTGCCTGACTTGCAATGGCTTCTTCAATTCGTCCACGGCGACGCAGGGCATTGCCGAGGTTGCAGTGCGCTTCGGCATCATCGGGCAGGAGCGCCGCGGATTTTTCGAGCGCTTCGAATGCATCCTTGCCCTGCCGGTAGAGCGCCATGGCGAGCAGCTTCCAGATCGCTCCATTGTCTGGCTGCTCGATCAGGAATTGCCGCGCCACCGTTTCGAGCTGCGCGAACCGTCCCTGCTGCAGCAGCAGTGAAAGCGGCCGCAGATCCTGTGGATCACGCGGTTTCTCGGCCGCTACTCCGCCGCAGCACTTTTTGAATTTCTTGCCGCTGCCGCAAGCACATGAATCATTTCTACCGCGTTTCAATTGCGGGCGCTGGTTCTTTGATTTGCCGCGCGCGCTGATCACAGCGCCGGAACCTCGAAGCTCTCCGGCGGCAATCCATTCCCGTAGCGCTGCCACATTGCGCTGTAAGCTTTCTCGAGATGACGGCAGAAGCGCTGCGTATCAAACAGCGGCTGTGTCATGCGATTGCTTGCCAGACGAGCCCGCAAACCGGCCAACTGTGGCGGATCGCGCACCAATTCCAGCGCGCGCGCCTGGTACTCCTCCAGGCTTGTGGTGACCAGCTGCGGCAGTCCCACGGCGTGAAGCAGGCTGGCGGCGACGCGGCCCGCGAAGGCGTTGCCCCGGCATGTGAGTACCGGCAACCCGGCCCACAGCGCATCACTGGCCGTGGTGTGAGCATTGTAGGGCAGCGTATCCAGGAACAGATCCGCCAGGCGATGGCGCGCCAGGTGTGCCGCGGGGTCGGTGCGCTGCGCGAATATCAGCCGAGTTGACTCCACGCCACGTGCTGCGGCTTCTGCGCGCAAGTTGCACGTCGCTGCGTCATTATCGCCAAGCAGCCACAACACGCTGCCAGGCACCGCGCGCAGCAGGCACATCCAGACCTCGAATACGGTCGGTGTGATCTTGTAGTTGTTGTTGAAACAGCAGAACACGAAACCCGCCTCCGGCAGACCTGCCTCTGCCCGAGATGGCGTCTGCTGCGCAATCGACCGTGTGTTGTCGTTGCACTGGTAGGAGTCCGGCAACCAGACGATCCTTTCGGTGTAATGTTGCGCGTGCTCCGGCGGCAGCACGATACGATCGGCGATGAGGTAGTCCATCTGGGGCATGCCCAGCGTGCCCGGATAACCCAGGTAGCTCACCTGCAACGGCGCGCAGCGGCGTCCCAGGATTCCGGCGCGCATGCCGGTGGTGTAGCCCTTCAGATCGACGACGATGTCCACGCTCTGGTCGCGCACAGTCTGGGCCGCCGTTGCATCGTCCATGCCCTGCACGTCGATAAAGTGCTCAAAGGCTCGTACGAGCCTCTGGCGCATCGGACCCGCATCAGGAGGCCCGAAGGATACGGCCCAGCACTCGAACTGATCCCGGTCGTGGGATTCGAACACGCCTGCCATCAGGACGGCGGTGGCGTGGCTGTGGAAATCGGCGGAGAGGTAGGCAATCCTCAGACGCCGCCCGGAGGGACGCACGGGCCATGAGGGTGCCGGTTCGTGCTGCTCATGGGTCTCGCGGGCCGCATAGATCTGCGCGCAACGGCGCTGCAAAGGCGGGGAATCGCATATGGACAGGAACACGAAGGGAGAAGAGACCGGCTCGCCAGCGGCCACCGCGGCCGCGATGCGTTCGCGGTCCTGCGCGAGATCCCGCCAGTCACAGGCATGATTGCGGGCTTCGCGGACGATGCCTTGCAGATACCAACCCCGCGGCGACAGCACCGCCAGTCTTTCATACGCCGCGATGGCTTCCTCGACCCGCTTGGATCCCAGTAATGCCATACCGTATTCAAGACGGCTGTCCACCAGGTCCGGCTGCAACGGCCGCGCCAGTTCGAAGTAGCGCACCGCCTCGCGCGGCTGCTCAAGCGTCATCATGATGCGACCCAGGCTGACCCAGGCATGAGCGAGGTCCGGCTTCTGTTGGACCGCATGCCCATAGGCTTCATGGGCATCTAGCAACCTGTTCAAGTGGCGCAGGACATCACCGCGCCGGCTGTGCGCCTCCGCAAGGCGCGGATTCAGGGCCAGCGCCTGGTCACAGTGCCTCAGGGCGGCCTCGATCCGACCAAGTTTGAGCAACGCGCCGGCACAGTTGTGATGTGCCTGAAAGAAGGCGGGTCGCAGCGCCAGGGCCTTCTCGAAGCAGCCTACGGCCGCTTCATACGCGCCCGCTTCGTGGTGGACGATACCGAGATTATTGTGGGCGATGGCGTAGTCGGCATCCAGTGCAATGGCCTGCTGGTAGCAGGCGATGGCGCCGTCCGGGTCGCCCAGTGCCTGCAGAACCTGGCCGAGGTTGTTGTGACCGCGCACGTTGCCCGCATCCAGTTCCAGCGAGCTACGATAGGCCGCCGCCGCCCCTTGCAGATCGCCCATGGCCTGGAGCGTGTTCCCCAGGCGGCGCTGCAGCGCCGGATCTCCAGGCCGTTGCTGCACGAGCTGACGCAGGTACTGTGCTTCTGCGGCGGACATGGCCTACTTCTGCGACTCACGTTTCAGACAGTCAGTGTCATCGGGCTTGCAGTTACCCTCGCCCAGGCCGGTGACAAACACGTCAAGCCAGCCTAGCGCCGCGGTGGCCAGTGGGGCCTGCTGCGCATTGTTGCCGTTGTTCTGATCAATGGAGGACGTCGCGGAGGTCGTGGCCCCGCTGGCGGCGCTGGCGGCGCCGGACACGGACGCCGTGATGTCGCCGACCGCCACCGGCACGCCCGTGGCCGTGCCGCCGAAATTGATATTGGCGGCGCCCACCACACTGGCGGCACTGATGTTGATATCGCCCGCGGCACCGATACCTGCATCGCCCGCATTGACCGTACCCACCGGCGCAATCAGGTTCACGCTGCCGGCCACCTGGCCGGAGCCGGTCTGGATGGTGCGAATGCCCGAGCCGGCCACCGCGGCACTGAATGCCACGTAGGGATTGCCATGGCTGTCGTATTGGACCACTGGCGGGGGAATGGACAACGAACTTTTGGCACCATTGCCGGCGTCGATGCTGCCCAGCTGCGACCAGATGACGATGTTTCCACCGCCGAGTGCGAAAATGCGCGAGCTATTCACATTGACATCGCTCAACGAGTAGATGTCCACATCACCGCCGTTGGCCGTCACAACGCCCAATTGGTTGGGCAGCTTGGTCTGACCGCCGGCCGGCGCATTGGCCACGCCCACATTGATGTCCCCGCCCGGCACCAGCAGCGAGATACCGCCGCCGTCCTCGGTGTAGATCTGGCTGTAGATCAGGTTGAGACTGCCGTTGAAGTCGTTGTTCGCCTGCTGCCCCAGTGCCGTGGGAGTCCCGGGGAATAATGTGGCAATGGCGTTGTAGCCGCGAGAGTAGCCGGCGCCCGGCACAGTGTTGTTTTCGATCCCCGATAGGTTCAGTTCGTTGAAGAACACCTGGTCGATGAAGGTATCGCGCTGCGGGGCGGTCAGTTCTCCGCTCGTCGCGGTGAAATCGGCCAGCGCCTGGTCCGTGGTCAATCCCGTCTGCCCAGTGATGGACCCGACGTAGGTCACGAGCTGTTGGGTATACGTTGTCGACGGCTCGATGACCTTGGTCAGGAAGTCGCTGTAGTCGGGCTGCTGGCCCAGACCCGCGATCATGTTGATGAAGGCGCCGCCGGGCGCCAGGTTGGCGTTCGTCGTGTTGCCCGTGGTGATGACGCCGTCGTCAAAGCCCAGGTTGATACTGCGACCAGCAATCAGGTCGAGGGAACCCGGACCACCCACGCTGATCAGGTCAGACCCGCTGGCAGCAATGCCACTGACACCGTAGATCAGGGGATAGGTAATGTCCCGCCCGGCACTGATCAGGGTCGTGTCGTTCGCGGCGAGGTTCTCGCCGTGGTACGTCAGATTGGAGATGTCCTGACCTGCCTGGATGCGCGCCGATTCGGGCAACGACAGCGACAGATTGGTGATGTCACGCCCAGCCACGATTTGCGCCGGTGTATCGCTGCCGGCGTGCAGGCTGGCGTCAAAGTTGTAGCTCATGCCCAAGGCCCCATTCGCGGTGTCTGCGGCCGTGGCGAAGGCGCCCGCGGGCGCATCCGACATGGCCACGGCTGAGCCGCCGATGATGTCCCGGACCGCGAACAGATTCAGCTGACCGCTGGCCGAGGGGAACAGTGTGGCCGCACCACTGGACAGGTCGATGTCCTGCCCGAGCGCGGCGAAATCCACGGTGCCCGGCAGGATCGAATAGGCGGTGGTGGTGCTGTTGGACTGACTGCCGGGCAGCTTGCCGGTGAAGTACGGCAGGATATTGGAGTTGTTGGCGAGCACCACGTCCCCGGCGCTGGCCTGGGCGGTGAAGGATGAATCGGCAGCATAGGACAGGTAGTTCACGTTGGCGGCCGCGCCGGCCGCCTTGGGCTGCAATAGATCCGTGGGGTTGCCGACAGCACTGATGACAATGCCGTCCTGCGCCCAAAGCGCCAGCTGTGAGTCCTGCATTGCGAACAGTGAACCCACCTGCAGTGGAGCGGAGAGGCCGGAGACGGCAAACGGCGAGGTGTTGAATGCACCGCCAGCCGTGAGGGTTCCGCTGCCGTCGGCCAGAAAGAACTGGCCGGTTGTCACATTGCCACCGGCCGTGACGTCAAGGCCACCGCTGGCGTATTCGGTCTGTGCGGTGGGCGTGGCATTCATACCGCCGGCCGCGGCAGCCGACAGCGTGGTGATATTGCCGCCCGCGGAAATACGCACATCGCCACCACCCAGAGTAGCCACACTCCAGGGGTTGGCCGCATAGGCGGAAAGGTTGGTACCCCAGACTCCGACCGGCACACTGCCGGAGGTCATGCTGCCGATAGCCAGCCACGCTGAAATGTTCTCCTGCACCGGCGCCGCGGTGATGCTGCCGCCCGCACTGAGGCTGACATTGCCACCGTCCACCATGTAGGTGTACGTACCGGCACCGGTCACCGAGCCGGTCGCCGGGCCGGTGCTGGCTGACGGTGTCACGCCGGTGGTGTAGGCGCCCGAAAAGCTGTTGATGACGACGTTCCCCGAGGACACCAGATCGATGTTGCCGGTCGCCGTCTGCACGAGGGCGCCCTTGCCGGTTTTGGCACCCGCAGTACCCAGGGTCAACGTCGCCGCCTCCCCCGGCGCAGTCCCCAGCGGATCGGCGCTCCCGAGATTGGCGCCGGCGACAAAATGCAGGGACGATGAGGCGGGCTGATCCAGCAAGCTGGAACCGCCGACGCCATCGCTGATATTGGCATTGATGTTCAGCGAATCCGCGGCGCGCACCGTCAGGTCGATGGGCGCATCCAGCGTGCTCAGATCCACAGCCTTGGTCAAGGTGGTATTGGCGGTCTCGGTGATCACCACCCCGGGCTCGAGGACCATCTGCGGCATCTGTGTCCCCTGGCCAGCGGCCTGCGGCAAAAGGCGCCCCGGCACCACACCCGCCGCGGCCGTCGCATAGCCGTCGACGGTATCGGCGATGCGGGTCCAGCTGGCAGGCGAGGTGAAGTCGCCCGTTGGCGTGGCGCCCCCGCCGTAGTGCGCATAGTCGGCCGCCTGCAGCACCGGTTCGACTGTGATCTGACCGACGCCGTGCAGGTTGGTGTCAATTTCAGAAATCGCCACGTCATCGCCGTTCACCGTGGGCGCGCGCAGAATGAGCGCACCTGCCTGCTGTGGGCCCGCCGTGAAGATGCCGTTGCTTGCCGTATTGCTGGCCGGCAGGTTCACCGTACCTGAGATGGTGGCAAGTTCGATGGTGCCGCCGCGGCCACTGGCATCGTCATTGGCCGTGCTGCCTTCGGCGCTCAGCGTCCCCGTGCTTTCCAGAGTCACATTGCCATTGGCGAACAGTCCGATGGAGCCCCGAATGTCGGCCGAAGCCGCTGATATCGTGCCCGCGATGTCGATTCCGCCAGCGTCGGCGCTCAGCACCACCTGGTTGGCCGACAGCGTCTGGCTCTGCAACAGGTCGAGGTCACCACTACCGCTCTCCACGCTGATCGAGCGCGCAAAGCCCGAGAGCGAGCCCGCGAGGCCCTGCAGCCCACCACTGAGCTGGCCTGCATTTAAGGTGAAGCTGCCGCCGGAGACATCGCCCGGCGAATCCGCATTCAGCTGTCCGGAAATCATTGCAGTGCCACCGGCCGTGATGGCCAAGGAGCCGTCCGCAGCGCCCTGTGCGCCGGCCACGTTGATGCTCGAACCCTGCGCCAGCGTCACATTGCCCGTAGCAGCCAGAATGATCGCGCCGCCGGCCGCACCGCGGGTCTGATCCTCCACGCCCACCACGATTCCGGAGGCATCCAGCTGCGCGCCGCTGCCAAGAATCAAGTTCCCGGCGGTCGCTGTCAGACGGATATTGCCACCCGGCACGGTAATGGACCCGTCGTCGGCAATCGACTGGGCGCTCAGATTGAGACCGCCGCCCAACGAGGACTGCAGCGAGGATGCGGTGGCGGCGCTACCCTGCTGCCCGATGTTGAGACCGCCGCTCGCCGCCAGGGTGGCCGAGGAACCGGCACCGGCCGTTAACTGCTGAGCGTTCAGCGCCACGTTGCCGCTGATGGCCAACGTACCGCTGCCCTGGCCAACGATGGAACCGGTGGCGTTGAAGGTGGTGGTAGCCTGGAGCCCGGCATTGATGGCCAGCGTACCGGCGCCCACCGTCGGTGTGACCCCACCTGCCGTCACGTTCACCAAACCGCCGAAGTCGATCTCGTCTGCGCTGAACGTCAGCGACTGCGCGCCGCTGACCGGCGAAATCACCAGCGCCGACTCAGGAGCGGGGCCATTGCCCTGCAAGCTGATGCTGCCGGCCGTGAATGAGGCCTGAGGCGCAGCATCATTGATGCTGGATGCCACCAGCGTCAGGGCCTGCAGCCCCGGCGCTGCAGAAGTGCCGGTGCCCAATGTCAACGGTGCCAGCAGATCGATGCTGCCCGCGCTGACAATGCGCACCGAACCGGCCTGGTTGAGCTGCGCCAGCAACGCCGGATCAATCAGCAGCGTGTCACTGCTGCCGGCACTGCCGGGCCCCACGAAGCCGATGCTGTTCGAGGCCAGGGAGATGCTCGCACCGCGCGCGCCCAGGGTGCTGCCATCCGCCACTGCGACACCCGCCGGCGCATCGAGGACGACGGCATTGCCGCTGAGTGTGGCGGGAGCGACATTGATGTTGGCGGCAGCCGCGTCCCCCGCGCCACTACGCTGCGCCACAGGCAGCGTGCTGTTGGACACCGCGAGCAATGCGGCGTCATTCGCGGTATTCGAACCACCGGTCATCGTCACGGCCTGCGACTGCACCACGCCGCTGCCGCCGGTGGCCGTCAGGGTCGCCCCGGCATCCACGCTGATCGAGGAGTTGGCCACCGCCGTGATCTGCCCAGCCGCAAGGCTGGCGCCGGCGCCGAACTCGACGCTGCCCGCAGTGACATTGATTTCATTCGTTCCCTGCTCGCTTCCGCCCAGCAGCAGGTTGCCTGCATTCCATGCCTGCAAGCTCGCGGGGTTGATGACCACATCGCCGGCCGGCGCCTGTCCGGCGGCGCCCAGATAGAGGCCGGCAGGTTGCACCGCTGCGCTGCCTTGCGCGCTGTTGGCAACCGTATAGATGTCGACCGTGCCCGCGGTGCCACCGCTGCCCGCCAGCGTGTTGACATGGCTACCCTGCCCCAGGTCGAGCGTGCTGCCTACCGCCAGTGCCAGCGTCCCGGCGTCCGCTGGCAGTGTCGGGGGCGCGGTTCCGGCCGGCGCGCTGCTTGCCGCCGGCCCAAAGTACTGCGTGCCGGTGGTGATGGTGTATTGCGCCAGTTGCTGACCATAGCTTCCCGGATACACGGCAAAGCCGGTATAGCCGGAACCGGTACGCAGGCCCGCGGCGCCTGCCACGCCCGTCAGTCCGGCATTGCCGTTGCCAAAGGAATAGTAACCGCCGACGACGGTGGTGCCGTCGGCCAGAAGACCCAGCTGACCCGGCGCCGTGCCGCTGTACGAGGGCTCGGCCTGAATCAGATACGCCCCGGGCAGCAATGCATAGCGCGCCGGTAGCAGCGCGTAGAAACCGGCCGCCAGCCCCGGCACGCTGCTCAGGTACACGCTCTGGCCAATTGCGGTATTGGAGCCGGTGAATTGCTGAAGATCGTACGCCGCGTACGGACCTGCGGACGGCAGGATGGCGTACAGCCCGCTGGCTGCTGCCTGTGCCGGGCCCAGCGCATCGGTCGAGCCACCCAGGCCCGGTACCCACTCATAGGCGCTGATGTCACCGCCGCCGCTCACGTCCACAGTGGCGCCGTCCTGCAACTGCACGCTCTGCGCGCTCAGAGTCACCGTGCGCGAGCCGCTGCCGGCACCGTTGGCCAACGTGGTGGTCAGCGACCCAATGCTGCTGACCGGGGCGGTATCGTTGCCCGCGCTGTACACCCACTCCTGGCCGCCGTAGGTGGTCTGACCGAAGGGCAGCACGCTGCCACCGGCGCTGACCGAGGTATAGCTGTTCGCCCCGAGGGTCAGCTGATTGGTGCCACTCAGGCTGATGGCGCCGAATGGCGCCAACACCACGCCATTGTCATCGATATCGTTGGCATTGATGTTGAGGGTGCCGCCCACTGACAAAGGTGTGGCGGGAGTGCCCTGCGTGCCGGCCGTGCGTGCAATGCTGACGTCGCCGCTGGCATTGAGGGTGTAGTTCGCCAGGGTCGCAGGAAAGACCCGCGCGGCGGTGATGTTCAGGTTGCCGCCGGCATACAGCGTGCCACTGGCCTGGGTGGCATTGACGGGCAGCAACTGTACGTCATTGATGGCGTTGAGCGTGACAGTGCCTGCGCTCTGTATCCAGTTGTAGCCGGACAAGCCGATTTCCTGGGCATTGATGGTCAGGGCGCCGGAGCCGGCGCTTGCGCCGGTGACCGAAGCCGCCTCCGCGGCCGGTATCTGCTGGCTGTCCGTAAGTGCCACATATGGGGCGGTTATCGTGGCCTGAGTGCTGTTGAAGAGCGAGATGACCGGCGCATCCAACGTAATCTGCCGGCCCATCGACAGGGTGGGAGAGCCCCCACTGGTGAACATGATGCTGCCTCTGGCCATATCACCTGCGGCATCGATTGGAGCGCTTCCGGCACTGAGGGTCAGGGAGTCGATGCCGGACTGTTCCAGCTGGTCGATACCCAGTACTGCAGTGCCGGAGAAACCCGGCTGCACTGTGGCATCGATCGACTGCACCAGCTGGATACTGTAGGGACCTTCGAACAGGGTGGGCGAGGTGTTACCGGAGGCCGCGGCCAGAGGCGCGCGCAACTGCAGGTCAAGCGAACCGCCTTCGATGGTCCCCTGGGCCGGTGCACCTTGGCCGCCGGCGGCCGAGAGCGTGCCCAGCAGCGACACCGATTCGGATGACACCAGCGTCAGCGCACCGCCGGCGCTGCCCACCTGGGTGTGGACGTAGCTGCCGCCGGAGGTATTTTGGACGTCCACTGCGGCCGACGCGCCCGCGATGTCGATCATAGAGCCGTTGTCTGCGACGATCCCGCCGCGGTCGGCCGTGAGTGTGATGCTGCCACCGGGCAACACGGTGCCGAGCGGCAGGTTCAGCGAATTGAGCGTGGGCACGAGAATACCGCTGACGTCGAGGACGGCAGTGGCGCCGACCTCGATGTCCTGTCCCGGCACGTAGCCCGGATCATCCGGCGTGGTGGGCACGGTGATGTGGGCCGAGATGCTGCCACCGGGGGCGCGCAGGATACCGCTCTCCAGAATGCTGCCCTGGCTGGCCAGCGCGATGGATCCGGAGGCCCCCGGCCCCACCTGTATGAGGGCGCCCGGCTGAACGTCTACACTGCCCATGATGAGCTGGTTGCCGAAGTAGGAGTTCGTAAGCTGCGACTGAAAGTTCAGCGATGAGGGCGTTTGGCTGGCCGCGGGCAGCAGCTGCGGTTGGGAAAAACCCAGCACTTCGCCGCCCGAGGGCCGGCCCACGAAGGTGCCGGTGAGCTGCAGAGTTTGTGCGACGGCATCGATGCTGGTGCCGGCAGCGACGGTGAGTACGTCGTTGCTGTCGGAATCCGGTGCCGCCAGACCGGTTGCGGTAAGACTGAGTTGCGAGAAGCCGTCCTTGGAGAACAGCGCCGAACCCACCCCGAAGAATCCGCCTGGGGCGAGGCTGTCGTCGAGGCTCTGCGCGCCCGACCAGCTGGACCCGTCCTGCACCAGGATGCGCGGCGCCTGCAGCGCGAAGCTGCCGCCCGCCGCGCCCTGGACGCCAAATGCCTGGATGTTGGTACCTGCCCCGACCTGCAGGCCGGCCCCGTACGAGCTGGCGCCGACATTGATGCTGCCGCCGCTGCCTCCCACCAGGGTGTTGCTGGACTTCAACCAGGCGCCGCCGTCGGCCAATAGGTTGACGCCGCTGCCCAGGGACAGTTCGCCTGTTGGACTGAACGAGGAATAACCACTCAGTGTCGACGCCTCGGTGGCGGAGGGCCAGATGCCCGTGGGTAGCCAGTTGGGATTGAGGGCTAAGGACAGAGTGATGCTGCCGCCGTCCTGCAGAGTCGCACCCTGTGGATTGGTGCTGGCCAGGTCGGTGTCGTTGGTCCACAGCCCACTGACATCGAGCGTGACGTTATCCGCCACGTTGATGCCAGGACGCAGCGCAATGGCCGAGGAGCGTACGGTCTCCACCGACTCCAGGTTGATCGCGCCGCCCGGCGCCTCGATGCTGGAACCGATTGAGATATTGGGTGCTACGACCAGCAGCGAGCCGCCGGCGCCCAGGTTCATGGGCAGGCCTGAGGGCACGGTCACAGTGGAATCGCTGAATATCTCGGTGTTCTGGAAGCCGTTCACCAGGTAATCAGGCGACAGCTGCAGGGGTTGGGGCGGCAAAGCGGCGCCATCGCTGATGCTCACGGCCGCCGGATGCGAGGTGAAGGTCACCGCGGGAGCAAAAAACTGTGGCAGGTTGCCCTGCGCGACCTGTCCCGCAGGCCCGACTGGATCGCCGATTACCAGCGTCCCCCCGCTGGCCATAGCCACTGCACCGGAGGACGGGATGGTGCCGCCATTGGCGACCACGGCCGCCAGGCTGTCGGCTGGGATGCTGGCGCCGTTACGCTGGAAGGCGCCGTTGACTGCCGTGCCGATCAGCGTGCCCTGCATCACCATGGCCGGCGCCGCCAGGCTCACCGTGCCGGCGGAAAAGCCTTGGGTATAGCCGGATTGGATCTGGCCTCCCATCCCGGGCGTGGTACCCGTGGTCTGCACGCCAAAGCCGGACCAGCTCTGCGTATACGTCGGATTCAAGACTCCGGTGTAGGTCAGAGAAGGGTTTGCGGTCTCGATGTTGTAGGCCTGGCCGTCGGCACCCATCAGCTGCGAGGTCTGCACGGCGCCCGGGGCATAGTTCCACAGGCCGCCGGATACATTGATGGTGGAACCCTGGGCAATGACGATGTCGCCTTCGGACTGGAAGGAGGCCGAACCACCCGCCGCAGTGCGCTGGGCAACGTCCTCCTGCACGCCCTGCAGGATGGATAGCCACGAAGACTCACTGATGAGGGGCGGCCGGCCATCCTGGAGGTCCAAGTCGACCGTGAGGCCATGCAGCGCGCCGTCGCGCTGTTGCGGATCGTTCTCCAGCTCATTGCTGAACAGCTGCACGGCCTGCAGGTTGGACGACATCGGCAGGTTGGCCGTGGTGCCGGCGAGATTGATGTTTACGCCCGCGCCCACTCGAATCTGGGCCGCAGCATTGCCCTCGGTTTGCAGTCCGAGGCTGGGATCGGCGGCCGCCAGCACGCTGAGGTTGCCGCCCGGCGCATCGATGGTGCCGCCGTCCAGGTACACGGCCTGGCCGGTGAGCTGCACACTCGAGGCCATTTGCGGCTGCGCCACGGCCGCGGTAGTGGCGGTGTCGCTGAGCTCGGGCAGTACCTCAATGTCGCTGGTGGCGCCGATGGTCAGCGTGCCGCCCTGGGTCGTGATGAGCTGGGCGCTGTTGCTGCTGCCGGTGATCGAACCCTGCGCAGCCTGCAGGAGCACCGAACCGTCTTCAGAGACGGATGTGGTCGCGGAAATGCGTCCCGACTGGTTCACCGCCAGACCGATCAGGGAAATGTTCCCGCGCGGCGCCGACAGCACGCCGCCGCCAAGATTGGCGACCGTGCCAACGGGCACATCGGCCGGCGGACTCGGCGGTACCGTCGCTGCGACGCCGGTCGGGGTCGTATTGCTCACTTCCACCAGCAGACCGCGCAGCGACGGGTCGCTGCTCGACTGCAGGTAGATGGTCTGCCCGGCCGCCAGCAGGACCTGACCGTCCGGCGCCGACACGACGCCGCCGTTGCTGACCACCTGTCCGGCCAGCATGATCCGACCTGCATCGCCGGCCGTCAGCGCCGCGCCCGGCTGCACCTCGACCTGCACCTGCTCCGGCATGCCATCCGGGCCCAGCACCGGCGTACCGGCGGTATCGGTGACATAAGTGCGCCCGTCCGACTGCAATGCCGGTCCGGTGTTTGAGGCCAAGCTACCACTGGTGAATTGCGCATCGCCGCCGTACAGCCCGAGCGACGAGGCCATCAGGCCGCCTACGTTCACCGTCGCCGAAGAGCCGAACACAAAGCCGTTCGGATTGATCAGCCACACCTGGCCGTTGGCATTCAAGGTGCCGAAGATGCTGGAGGGGCTGTTTTGGTAGATCTTGTTCAGCGCGACCGCCGTATTGGACGGCTGAACGAACTGCACGAGTGCGCCGGCGCCGATGTTGAAGGAGGCCCAGTTGAGGATGGCATTGCTGGAGGTCTGCGTGACCGTCAAGGTGTTGCCGCTCGCAGTCGCATAGGCACTTCCATTGGTCACGAAACCGCCGGGACCCGCCAGCGTCCCGCTGGGCAGCTTGGTGCTGAAGCCCGGGGTCGTGCCTGGCGCGCAGGTACCTGCGAAACACGGCACGGGCAGCACCGGTGGCGGCGCCGCCATGCCGACGTGACCGTAGGCCAGCGCTGCACTCACCGCCTGCGCTATGGCGTAGCGGGAAACCTTGGACTGGCGCGGCTGCCTGATTTTCATGGCTAGAATGCGCCCTTGACGTCGAACAGGACCCGCGAGTCGTGCGCGCGGGTGATCGGCCCGGGCAACAGGGTGTAGGCCCAGGTCAGTGTGCCCGTGACGGCATGCCCCGGAAGCAAGTCGAAGCCCGCCCCCGCGCTGCGCAGATCGGTATCAGCGGGCTGCCCGGCCAGAGGCGCCAGATAGTGCGCGTGCGCGTTGTCGAAAAAGGCAAAAGCGTCGCCGATCAGGAATTTGTGCCGGCTCAGATCGGGCGAGGTGAGCTGCACCGACTCCTTGAGGCCGTCGTCGCTGAGCACTTCGGCCTCCAGGTAGCCGCGCACGCCGTCGGCACCGCTCAGCGCCAGTTGCTCATACACCAGCAGCGGCTCCTGCGCCGCCTGCCCCATGACTCGCAGCGCCAATTGCAGGCTGCCTGGCAGCACGGTGGTGAACTGCAGATCGCCACGCGCATAGCTGTAGTTGCCGCGTGCCTCGAACCGGCTGTTGTCGAAATCCTGGGATTCGTTGGTGATGCCGCGCGGTCCGCCATTGGCGCTTAGATCGAACTGCAGTGATCGCGCCACCCGTCCGTCGCGCCCGATCCACTGCCACAGGCCAGCATACGCCAGGCTGAGATTGGCATAGGCGACGGGCATGATATCGCTCAGCGCACCGCCGGAGTCACCCTGCGCCGCCAGGTTGATGGTGTTGTGGAAGTGCTTGTAGTCCAGCCCGAGGGTGAGACTCTGGACGTTGCCCGGCAGCATGATCACGGGAAACAGCAGTCTCCCGCCATATACCTGGCCATCACCGAGCACGCCCAGTGTGCCCACGGTGGCCACATTGCTCGAAGAGTCGGTGAAACTCAGGGAGGGACGGATACCCGGCCCCAACGGCCGAAAGCCGTAGCTGACGTTCAGGACCTGCACCTCGCTCAAATCCTGGGGCGACGTGTTGAACTGCGCCGCAATGCTGTCCAGCGCTGCGAACAGATCGGTGTACGCCAGGCTCACGGTGGTCCGCAGCGGGCGGGTGTCCTGGGTGTACTGGTTGTTCAAATCCATGCTGCCATGCAACGGCAGATGGTCGTCGACGTTCAAGGCGAGATCCATAGTGCCCGGTTCGGCGCCCGCCTTCAGCACCGGCACCACGGAGCGGTCCGCAGTCTGCTGGTTGAGCACAGTCAGTTCCTGTTGCAGTTCCGGCATGCGCGGCACCGTACCGGGGTTGGTCTCCGGCAGGGCTTCCAGAATCTTGCCTTCCGAGAAATATCTCGCACCGCTGATGGAACGCGCGTGAATGCGCCCCTCTGTCACCTTCAGCCGCACGACGGCGTCGGTGACCTGCTGCGGCGGTATATCCACGAACACCGTGGCATACCCCAGCGCATGGTAGGCATTCTCCAGCGCGGTGCGCGCGGCCTCGACATCCGTCATGGTCTTGCCATCCCCGAGCAACGGGTACAGCACGCCCTCTATCTGGCGGTTTTCCAGTACCGTGTTGCCCAGCACACGGTATTCGTGCACGTCGAACTTGGCCGCCGGCGCTGGAGCATCGGCGGCCAGCAACGGATTGACTTGCACCATGAGCAGCGCGCTGACCAGGAACAGTGCTTTCACATTTGAACCGTATCAAAACGAAAAATCCGGCCCCCCTTGCGAGGGGCCGGAGATAAGGTACAGACCGATCGTTACGATTTAGGTAAGGGTCAACTCACCGCTTACAGTGTCGCGGCTGGTGCGTTGCAGCTATTGCCCGCGCGGGTGTACGGGTTGATGTAGATCTCGGAAGATCCGGTACCCGCCGTGAAAGCCGCGTTGCTGAGCGGCAGCCCCGAGGCATTGCCGTTGCCATTGATATCCGAACCGGCACCCGGGATGACATTGACATCAGCTTGCTGCGGTGCATTGGCAAGCAGCGGAACGGCGTTCTGCAAGAACTGCGACAGGATACCCGTCTGAGAGCTTGAGGACACTCCCGGGTTTGGCACGAAGGTGGCCTCGTACCAGAAGTTGTACTGGCCCAGGGCAGCGGCCAGGGTGGAGGGCGTCACACCGTTGAGACTCACCAGCGTCAGGCCCGAGGAGTTGCCCGGCTGCACCTTGTCGATGCTGGCATAGGTGATGGAACCGTTGACTTTGCTCGCCGCGCTCAGGTCATCGCCCGTGGAGAAATTCAGCGCCCCGGAGCCTGCGGCGATGGAGCTCGGAGTGCCGCACTGGTAGCCGAAGAAGTAGATATTGGTAGACGTGCGCGTGCCAGAGCCGGGCTCACGATTGATCACTGAGATGGCGGCGGATGTCGAGGACACCGCGGCGCCGGTCACAGCGTCCACGACATTGGACCAGTCGGTGTCCGTGCCATTGAGAATGTTGGCGACAGACGCGTTGGACAGGTTGATCTTGCCACCAGCAGCCGAATTGAGTGTCAGGCCGGTGGCATTTACGGCGATACCGAACACCTGCTGCAGCAACGGCGAGGTATTCAGCTTGCCCAGCGCAGTCTGTACGGCGGCCTGGCCGCCGGCGGCGGTGATTCCCCACACAGACGGGGAGTAGTTCGACGGAAAATCGGCGTTCGTCAGCTGGGCCGGTTCGACATCCGTGACACCCAGCTGTACGGTGCCGTGAGTAACGGCGCCGCTGAAAGAATCATTCGTGCCATTGGAAGCGGACGAACCGGTGATGGCGCATGAGCCGGTTGTGGCTCCCGCCCCCGCCGTGCAGCTGCTATCTGACAGGTTCAGGCGGAACGGCTGGTAGCCCGTGACGAGGGGCAGCGCGCCCACCACCGAACCACCCTCGGAGCGGTAGTACACGGTGATCAGAGTGTTGGCAGGAATCGTGCCGCCGTTGGTGGTAATGGCAACGTTGCTGAAGCAGGACACGGACTGAAAGTTACCATTGCCGGTGGAAGTGATGGTCAGGGCATTGGCGGCACCGCCGCAGACAGCGCCCTGCACGGCCTTGACGACTGCACTCTGGGCGGCGGAGGAGCCCGCAATGATCAGCGACACGGTCGGGTTGGAAGCCGAGGGCGTGCCGGTCAGGGGGGGCGGAGAGGCGGCAAACGCGCCGGCGGAGACGGCAGCCGCCACGGCGGCGGCAACCAGGGAATACTTCTTCATGATTTATTTCCTTAGAGAAATGGGTTCAGTAGAGGATTCGATCAGGCGGCGCGGCGACGGCCGACGCCAATCAGACCGAGAAGGCCGCTGCCGAAGAGCCACACGGCGGCCGGAATTGGCACAGGCGAAGCGGTGGCCAGGGTGCCATTGGCCGACAGCGTGAGGTCGCTTGCGCCCAGGGTGTAGCTCTCCACTGCGTTGATCAGGCTGTTGCTGCCAGTGAGCAGGTACAGGCTCTCGCTGGCGCCGATGCCAGTGCCGGCCTGGCTGGGACCCTGGCCATACAAGTTGGTGCTGCCACCGACGGCGCCGGCCCCGGCGCCCCAGACATTCGGGGAGGCACTGGCAGCCGCCAAGGCGTAAGTTGTACCGCCCGCGGTGTAGCCGCCGGCCACCACCGTCGTCAGGTAGGTGAGATCCCCGTTGAAGTCCTGGCCCCAGGTGCCGAGGTTGCTCTGCTTCAGCGTGGTGATGGAACTGGTGGCTGCGTTGGTGCTCGCCACGCCGATGAAGGCACCCGGTGTCTTGGCGCCTGAGGGTGTACCCGTGTATTGGACACCCTCGACCGCCCATTGCAGCGCGCTCTGATCGGCGCTGCCGGAAATGAAGGTGGCCAACGCACTGGAGGTGACGTCGATGTTGACCGGATCACTGTTGGTGGTGGCCTTGGCGGTGGTGCTGAGAGTGCTCGGCTCCACGCTGCTGAGGCTGATGCCCGTATCCCAGGCGAAGGTATCCGACGCGCCCGGATCAGTCACGAATACCCACAGGTCGGACGCACCGCTGCTTGGCAGTGCCTGAGCCATGGCACCGGAGGTGGCGCCAGCGGCAACGGCTGCGGCGATGGCAAGGCGCACGAAGTTTTTCATCGTAGTGACTCCAGAAGTACTTTTTGATGTGAGAAGTGGACTGTCCACCCCTTCCCTTAGCAATCTCGCGCGCCCGACAATTGGTGCACTGGGTGTGCACGAGGCATCCGACGCGGCTGGTGAAGAATCAAGGGACGGCGTTACGGTGGGATGAAGCTTCTGTATCAATCGAACGCAAAAGCAAAACAAACTTTTCTTTGCATTCGAACGAGATCGAAATGTATGACGTTTGAAACTCGATTAGTTTCCATTCGTCATTTGAATGACCTGTTGAGCACCATCGCGCACAACCGTCAGACTGACAGTGCTGTGCTGGTCGTCCTGGTTCGTCAGCAAACTGTTGACCGCACTTGCATTCGTGAGCGGCACGCCATTGACCGCCACTACCAGGTCGCCATTGCGCACACCGAATTTTTGCTGATCGTCCACGGAAGGCATCAAACGCAGGCCGCCGAAGTGACCCCGGGCAAACTTCGCCACGGGATTCAGGTTCCTGAACATTCTGGCCGGGCTCGATGGCGCAATTACGGGATTCGTCGCCGCCGTACTTTCGGGCCGATCCGGCCTACCGGTATCCGAGACTGCGGCCTGCAACACCGCACCTGATCCACCCACCGAGCGCACCAGCCGCAGCGTCTCGAAGCGGCCGTCAAGGTCCAGAATCACGTGGTCCTCATACACCTCATATAACCGTCCGCTGACCAGGCCCACCAGCAAACCACCGGCCTGGTACAACCGTGTCGCCTGTCCTTTGCGGCCCACGATGGCGTAGCCAACCTTAGGATCGCGAGAGGAGATAACGCCGGAGAGTAGGAATGTGCCGCCTATGTCAGGCGCATTCTGAGGCTCCCCCGGCGCGGCTGGCGCGGGGGCATTGCCGAATAGATGGCCGCCGACGATGCGGGCGATGTTGCTGCCGCTGGACGGTTGCAGCGCCAGAGCGGAGGCAGCAGATGGCATGCTCGGAGGCAAATGCAGTCGATAGACATTGAGGCCCAGGCGCGTGATCTCTGCGAGCCCCACTACGGCGAGCACAATGGTTGCGCACAGCGGCGCGTGCCGCAGGGCGCGCGCCTTCATCAGTGGTTGCGCCGCCCGGGCGTCTCTGGTTGCGCCGCTACCCGTCCGGCTGGACATGGCAACCACCCGCACCACTGCCAAGGCAGTCAGTAATCGAAGTGTACCAACGCATTGGACTCGTCAGTCCCGGCATCGCCCTGCGTCGCGCCGCCGCATCAAGGCAGCGCAAAGTCCCAGTACCACCAAGCAGCCTTCACCAACCGCGCCGCCGCCGCCCTTCGAGGAACCTGATGAGCTACTGCTGCTGACACTCACCATGACACTGCCCGCGGTCTGGCCGCCAGCGCCGGTGCAGGTCAGAGTGAAGGTTGTGTTTGCGGTGATGGCGGGACTCGTCACCGTATCGCTCGTCGCCTGCGCGCCAGTAAAACTCCCGGACCAGCCGCCGCCGGAAGCGACGCAAGTCGTTGCACCGGTGGTGGTCCAGATCAGATGGACCGTACCGCCCGAAGTCACACTGGTGGCGTCGGCAGACAGATTGACGGTCGGGGCGGCCGGCGCCGGACTGACATTGAGTGCATAGGTGCCGGCTTGGTCAGAACCCGTCGGCGTCGCGATGATGCTCAGGTAGTAATTGCCGGGTGTCGTCACCGAAATCGCACTCAGGGTGCCGCCACCGAATACCTCTCCGACCACGGTGCTGCCCTGGGTGAGGATCCCGGTCAGCTGGCCACCCGATTGCGAGAAACTGGCCGGCCAGGCCAGATCCGCCAGGGTGAACTGATAGCTGCCCTTGGTCGTGATACTGATCTGGGTGGGCTCGAAGGCTGCCCCCACACCCTGCGGTTGATCAAAGACCAGATTGTTGTTGCTGTCTTCGAGATTCACGTCCATGAGGCTGCCGGCGGTGGAGCTCGACTGCGCAAACACGAGCAGCGTCAGCGGTGCGGATCCGGCCGCGAGCGCCGCGGTGATGGCGCCGGCGCTGCTCCGGGGCGTGCCGATGAGCGCGCCGGCCTGCACCAGAGCGAAGTCCGCCGTCGTCAGCGGTGCCGGAATCTGCAGGTCCGTGAGCGTTGCCGTATAGGTGCCCGCCGCCGAAACGCTCGTGGAGAAGCTGAATGGCTTCAGGGTGCTGGCGCTGGTGGTCACGGTCTCGGCCGCACCACTCACGGCCGCCCCACTCTGCGTGAGTATCTGCGCCGCATAGCTGCCAGCGCCCGGTGTGGCCGCTGCCTGAGCCGCTGCATAGATCTGGTAGGTATCCCCTGCGCCAGTGCCCGCGGCCGTGAATGTCTGTTCACCGGAAGCTGTCAGCGTCGCTGCAGGCGCGCCCTGACTGATGTCCACCGCCACGGCGGCTACCTGCGACAAGGCGACGGGAAAGGCCAGGTCATTCAACGTCAGTTGATATTGTGCGCCGGAGGTGAGCTGCACCGAACTGCCCACGGCGATGGTGCCACCCACCGGTACCGTCCACGAGAATGCCGGCGCTCCGCCGCCGGATGAGGCCGGCAGGACGCTGGCACTGAACAGGCCACCACTGGCCTGCGTTGCCGCCAGTCCCAATGCAAAGATCTGGTAGGTACCAGTCTGGAGGGTGACGTTCTTGCTCAGGGCGTTGTTGTTGGTCGCATCCGGCAATATCGCAATCACGGAACCATTGAGCAGCACGATCGTTTGCGGTGACGCCTGCAGGGCATTCGGCAGCGCCAGGTCGGCTTCCGAAATCTGGTACGCCCCCGGCGTCGTGACGGTGAAGGTCTGCTGCAGGATGCCCTCCGCGGTCGGCGGCGGCGGTCCCGCCGGCCCCATGCTGTCGGACCATGACTCTAGAGCCGTACCGCCCTGCGTGGCACTGACGGCGAGGCCAATGGGACCCGGGGCGTTACCGCTGGTCGGAGCCCCCACGATATGAAAGCGGTAGGGTCCCGTGGTCGCCGGGGTAAAGGAGGCCATGGCGACGCCGTTGGTTGAAACGGCATTGGCGCCGTCCACCACCAACTGGTTGGTCGTTGCTACCGTGCCCGAACCCACAATGGGCGTGAGGTTTACCAACGCATCGTTGGCCGTGATCGCCATCTTCAAGGTAGCCAGCGGCTGCGGCGTGGTGAACTGCGCACCGAGGTCTGTCAAAGTCACATAGTAGGTCGTGCCGGCCGTGGCATTGAAGTCGTGCTCCACCGGCACGCCGGTACTGGCCGCTGCGACGGTGCGCACGTCATCGCAGGGAACCTGCGGACATTGCGCAATGCTCTGGGCGTGTGCTGCCGCACACAGGCCCAGCGCCACTATCACAATTCCAAGTTTTTGCCCTACCGGGCAGGAAAATCCCGCTTTCATGTTGTCTCTGTCGGCCGAGCATCCGCGCGCGCCGGAAGTTGTTGTTTGGAGAGCGCTTCAGCTCGCCCGACTTTTCAGGTTGGCCAGAGCCGCCCGCGCATCCTCTTCACCGAAGAACCGCGAGGATCCCGCCAGGGCCGTTTCCAGGTCGGTTCGTGCGCGATCGGCCTGACCGTTGCGCAGCTCCGCCATTCCCAGGTGGTAATGAACTTCGTGCGATTGCGGCATCAGTGCCGCCGCCCGCTGCAACACCGGCAACGCCTGGCTGTAATCGCCACGCTTGAACTGCACCCACCCGGCGGTATCGAGCAGATCGCCGTTGCCGGCGCTGGCAAATCCCACCGTCAGTGCCTGGGCGCGGTCCAGACTGGCCTTGTCCGTGTGGTAGCTGACCAGCAGCATGGCCAGATTGTTGGCCGCGACCTGCGACCTCGGATCCCGCATGACCCAGCCGTCGTACAGCTTCTGTGCATCGTCGATACGGCCGGCGCGCTGGTACAGCGACCCCAGATCGGCGAGCATCACGGTCTCGGTGGGCGCGAGTTTCAGGCCATCCTGATAGGCCTGGATCGCGCCGGTCAGATCACCGGAGCCGAACTTGGCCAGCGCCAGGTTGCGATAGGGAAGCCACCACTTCGGATCGTTGGCGATCGACGCGCCCAATGTCTGCTGGGCAGCGTTGAAATCCTTCTGCTCGAGGTAGATTTCGCCGAGCAGATTCGGGATCACCGCGCCTTTGGGTTCGGCGGCCATCAGGCCCTGCAGGCGGCTGACCGCCTTGGCGCCCTGCCCCCGTTGCACCTGCAGGTGCACCAGCTGTGTCAGGACATCATAGCCATGCGGCTGGATGACCAGCGCTTTTTCAAACAGCGTCTGGGCATCATCCAGGCGGTTGTCCGCCTGCGCCACCACACCCGCCAGCGCGTAGGGCGCGGCATTGTCGGGTTTGGCCTGACGGTAGGCATCGGCGATTTTCGCAGCTTCTGCAAAATTCTTGCGCCCCAGGTAGGCGCGGACCAGGGCATCGTTCAAGCTGTTGTCGGTGGGCATCGCCTTGATGCCATCCTGCAGCACCGTCAGACCCTGGTCCGGTTGCTGCTGCTGAAACAGCAATTGCGCCAGCGCGACGCGCAGGGACACGTCCGTCGGCGCGGACTCCATGGCCGTACGCAACGGCTCCTCGGCCAGTGCCATATCGCCATGGGCCACCAGCGCCTGCGCCAACACCCGGTTGACGCTCGGACTGCGCGGCTGGTCACGCAGCACGGCGCGCAGGTCCGCGATGGCACTGGTGGAATCACCGTGCGAAAGTTCCAGCTGGCCGCGTATCGCCAATGCGTCATTGTCGCGGGGGCTGACCTTCAGCACTTCGGCGAGCAGCCGCTGCGCGTCAGCCTCGCGTTTCTCCCCGACCGCAATCAGCGCGAGTCGGTCACGCGCGATCAGACCGCTGGGTTCGGTACCGGCGCTCCTGGTGATGTCGCTGAACACTTCAAGCGCCTTGGCGGACTCGCCGAAGTGCTGCAGCATGTTACCCAGCTCCAGGCGCAGGACATAGTTGTCCGAGTCCGCCTTGATGTAGTCACGCAGGGTCTGCTCTGCAATGTAGTGGGAACGCTGCTGTGCCAGGAAGTCGACCTGTAGCAGCTTCGCGTCATCGCTGTGAGGCAACGCCTTAACCGCCTCATCCAGAACCTTCTGCGCGTCATCGAGTCGCTTGCTGCGCGACAGGAAAATCGCCAGCTGTGCCCGATCGGCGAGCTGATCCGGTTTGAGCTTTACCAGCGCCCGCAGCTGGCCTTCCGCGAGCTCCGGTTGATTGGCGGTCTCGTACAGATTGACCAGGACCTGATGAAAGCCCGCGATGGCGGGCTGCGCAGCTGCGGCATCACTCATCAGCTTGATGGCCGCGGGAAGATTTCCATCCTGCTTGTAGAGCGCCGCGCGCAGATCCACGGCGTCTTCGTTCCTGGGATCGAGGGCCACCGCGCGGTCCGCGTCCGCCCGTGCCGCGACTCCGTCCTTGAGTGCCGACTCGGCGGCGCCGCGCAGCGCCAGTAGCGAGGCATCATTGGGCTGTTTGGCAATGACGGGTTTGATGACATCCAGCCCCTGCTTGGGCTCACCCGCCGTGATCAGCAGCCGGCCCAGCGCCGTGCGCGCGGCGACGTGGTCCGGGTGTTCCTCCACCACGGACTGCAGCAGGCCATAGGCATTGCGCAGCTGCCCGAGTTTTTCGGCCGTCTGTGCCGCCATGATGCGCGCCTGCGCATCCTTGGGATCGATCTGCATGGCATTGCGGAATTCGACACCGGCTTTGGGGAAGTCCCCGTTCTGGTAGTAGTCCTGCCCGCGCCGCATATGGCTGGCGAGTCGGGACTTGGCACCGCCGCAGCCGCTGGTGAGCAGCGCCACCGCCACCATTGACGTGAGGGCCAACGCCCTTGTGGTCCGCATCAGCGACATTCGCGCGCTCTCGCATCAAATTGGGGGGAATCGGACTGTAGGCAAGGTGCGTGACGAAGGCATGACAGCCATCAGCGCCCGCTGACCTGAACTGGCCTGTTGATTTTTCTTACGCGGCGGCGCCGATGAAGGCGCGGCCGGCGATGGCGACCAGCATCACGCCCAGAATCAGTCGCGGCATCAATCGCTTGAGATCAAATGTCAGCAGCATTTCGACCACGTACAGCAGGATCACGGACTTGGCGATGCCCTGCGGCAGATCCGGGGGCAGCTGCAGCGAACCGGGCAGGTTTGGCAGCACCAGCGCCACGAACACCACGATGAGGTCCAGCGTCGTCACTTCAAACCGGCGCGTGGGCGAGAGCCAGAACCTTGCCAAAGCCGCCGCGCCGGTGATTCCGATCAATGTCCATGACACGGCAGCCAGGGCCTGCGTGTGATCCAACGCGGTCTGGTCGAGGTACACCAGCAGCACCACGCTCACGTAGGTCGCGGTTCTTTCAAACCAGTGCAGCGATTCGGGGACTTTGGAGACGCTCAGCAACAGCAGCACCGCCAGCATCCCCAGGCTCAGCACGCCCAGATCCTTGCCCACATGCGGCGCCGCCAGCAGCACCGTGGCGGCGTAGGCGATCAGGCACGCCAGCATCACGCCCAGGGCGATGGCCGGCAACCGCGCAGCGGAGGGTACAAAGACCAGCGGCGCTCGCGTTCGGCCGTGGGAATCCAGATTGCGCAAATGCCAGCCGGTGGCTCGCGCCAGGAGCAGCAGGCCCACGACCGTCGCCGCAAACCCGCAGAACACCGCGACCACTGTGAGATCGTCTTCGAAGCGCATGAAATAGGCCAGCAGCACCAGGCCGGCCTGCAGCAGATAGACAATGGCGACGGCTTCGCGATGCAAGAACCCGATCGCCAGCAGCCGATGATGCAGGTGGTTCTTGTCGGCTGAAAAAGGTGACTTGCCGGCAATGATGCGGGTGCTCATGACCATGAAGGTGTCGAGAATCGGCAGGCCCAGCAGCAGGATGGGCAGCGCGGCACTCAGGTCGCTGCTGGCGCCCTGTGTGGCAAGCAATGAGAGCGCGCCCACGGAGAAGCCCAGTACCTGGCTGCCGCTGTCGCCCATGAAAATCCGCGCCGGGTGGGTGTTGAAGCGCAGGAACCCGAGCACGGCTCCAGCCTCGATCAGGCACAGCGCGATGACGCTGGAATTACCGCTGGCCACGGCAAACAGCGCCACGGCACACAGGCACAGCAGTACCAGTCCACCGGCCAATCCATCCAGGCCATCGGTGAGATTGACGGCATTGGTCACGCCGATCAGGAACAGAAAGGTAATGATCCCGGAGATCAATCCCGGCGCGAGTATCCGCCCGTCGATCATCACCCGGCCGATATGCACGCCGCCGACCACCATGCACACGCCGACCGCGAGTATCTGTCCCAGCAGTTTGGTGCGATAGCCCAGCTCGACGCGGTCATCCCACACCCCGAAGCACAACAGGATCAGGATGCCCAGCAGTACACCGCGCGTGGGTGCCGTCAGGGGCACCGTCACCAGCACCGGAACCAGGATGCCCACCGCCATGGCGAGCCCGCCGACGCGCGGTACCGCCACCGCATGTACCTTCCGGGGACCCGGTTTGTCGGTGAGCCCGACGGCCGGCGCCCAGCGGCTCAGTACTGGAATGAGGGCCGCCGTCGTGGACAGTGCCACGATGAAGGCCAGGAAGAGTTCCACGCGATCCCCTGTTGTTAGGGGACACAGTAGGGGACGGTTACGACAGTTTGGTGAACGCGGATGGGCGGTGCAGCAAACCCACCCAAGTCCATGATTGTACTTACTGAGCTTCGATGCCGTAGGCCAGCAGCACGTTGCCCGGTTCACCGACGATACGGCCGTATCCGGAGTTCACGAACAGCATCCCGCCCGCGACCGTGGCGCCGCCATTGTCCAAGGAACCGCCCGCCGCGGGGACCTTATTGACGGTGGTATACGCCTGCGCCGTATCCACGTCCCAGATGACATGGCCGTCGGTGCTGGCATAGGCACGCAGGTGGCCGTCCTCCGAGCCTGAGAAAACGACACCCGGAATCACCGTCGCGGCCTGGGACTGCGCCGCGAGGCAGTTGTTCGGACCCCAGCTGCACACCGCCGGCGGTGGCGCTGCGCGCCACCGCTGCCGGCCATCGGCCAGGCGCAGTGCGACCAGGCCGCCGGGGCGACCCTGCACCGCCGCGGCATCCGAGACCGGGGCGTAAAGGCTTTCGCCATCCGCCGCGCTGCCCCACTCGATGCCGCCCAGACTGCTGCCCACACCAAGCTGGGCGTGCCAGCGCTCCTTGCCGCTCGCCGGATCCAAGCCGTAGACGCGCCCGGATTTCTCGCCGCTGATCAGCACACGCTCGCCATTGCTCAGGGTGCGCAGGATGGGTGAAGTGCCGAAATCCACATCAGGACCCAGGGCGTGCGGACAGTTACCCTGCCCGGCGCTGGCCGGCGTATCGCAACCGACGATGTAGTTGTCCTTGGGGCGCAGCTGATTCGCCCACACCACGGCGCCGGTACTCATGCGCAGCGCCAGTATCGAGTCGGTGCGGTCCGTCGGCACGTCGGTGTAGGAATTGCCCGTGCCGACATAAAGCAGATCATGCTCCGGATCGAGCGTCGGGGCGGACCACACCGAGCCGCCCGCCGGGCCATACAGCTGCGTGCCGGTTGAGTTCCTGGCGTAAGGCCTGGCGGGCTGCGAGATGGTGTAGGTGCGCCACAGGACCCGACCGCTCAATATATCCAGTGCCGCGATGCTGCCGCGGAACTTGCAGCACTCATAGGTCGGCGTCGGTGCCGAGAGTTCCTCCAGCGAGGACACCGGCACAAATACCCGCGCACCCTGTATCGCCGGTGCCCCGGTGATGCGCGCCGAGGGGTGCGGATCGAGCCGGCGCTTCCACAGCAGCCGTCCGTGGTCGGCATCCAGCAGATACAGGAAACTCGAATCATCACCGAACACCACCCGCAGGGCCCCGTTGACCCGCACCACGGACACCGCGGTACGCACCGGCGCCGCGGCATCAAAGGTCCAGTGGGTACAGCCGCTCCTGGCATCCAGCGAGTACACGCGCCCGCTGGAACTCGTCACGTAGACCCGACCCCCCACGATCGTGGGCTGCCCATACACATAGGTGGCCCGATAGCCGAATGCCCATTTGAGTTTCAGGTGCGGCACCTGCGCAGCGCTCAGCCCCGGATCGCTTTGAAAACGGGTGTTGGCAAGATCCGCGCCCCAGCCATTCCAGTTCGGACCCGAATCGGCCGCGGGCGCGAGGGGCGCGGGGCAGCGGTTCTGCTCGGGGGTGGGCGCCAGATGCCCGAGCGGGGCCTTGCCGGTGAGATAGGTGGCGACCGCGACGCGGTCATTCATGCTCAATCCCGCGGCCTGGGCTCTCATCAGTCCGCCGGTGAGGCTCTGCATGACCTCATCGGGTGAGTGCCGCGCAATCACGGCACGCGCGGGGATGCGTTGCGTGGGGTGATCGTGGCAGGCGGCGCAGTTGCGCGCGTACAGCTGCGCCGGATCCGCCGTGGGCGGCCCGTCGCTGGTTCCGGCCTGGGCGGCGAATGCGACCAGCGCCAGCAGGCCCATGAGGGCGGTAAATCCAGTTGATTCTCGAATCATTTTTTTCCACTGACCCAGGGCGAGGGCATGTTGTACGGTACGGTGGTGAACACCGCCTCCACCTGCTGGATCTTGCCGCCGCGGATCTTGAAGGTCTCCAGCAGACAGTAGCTGTGAGGGTGGCGGAAGATCTTGGATGTGGCGCTGTGCCCGTCACTCAACCTGTAGTCACCGATCCGACCCTCGTGGTCGATGAAGCCCGCGGCCATCACCAGGCCGCGCTCGGTATCGACCACCAGAAAGCGCCGCGCCCGCAGGCGGTCATCGAAGCGATACCAGCCGAGCTTGAACTGCTGCCCGCAGCCCAGGTGCGTGATGGCGCCCCAGGTATCATCCTGGCGGTTGGTGGTCTGAAAGCCGTCCTCGCGCCGATTACAGTCATCGCTGAAGGCGGTGTGCAGGGTGCCATCGTTGCGCTGGATGGTCTCGAAATAGCCGTTGGCGAGGGCAATCAGGTGCTTACGATCGCTGCGCTCGGCAGCCGGTACCATCTCATTGAGCACCGGCAGGGGATGGATATCGACCGTGACGAACGGCACCTCGGCCTCCTGCGGTCGCGCAACGATGGTTTCAGCCTCGGTAATCGCGCCATTGCGCACCCTCAGGCGCACCGCGAACGGCGCGGAGGTATCGGTTTCGCGCACCACGCCGTAGAAGGCGACGCTGCCGCCTTGCGGATCGGCGAAGCGCAGATCGTAGTCACCCAGTGCGCTGATCGTGCCCCACAGGCCATCACCGGGACGCAGCAGCACATTGTTCTCGCTGGTGCGCGCACCCGGGGCGAAGCCTGCCTTGGTCGCATCGCCCGCCTTCAGCGCCGCGAGGTAGTGATCCAGTACCTGGTACAGGCAGGCGCGGTCACAGGCCGCAGCCGCGCTCGCGGTGCTCGCGCCACCCAGCAGCAACGCGGCGCCGGCAGCCGCCAGAACTCGATGCATCATGCTCCCCCCCCGTCACACTCTTATTATAGCTGCTATACCTGCGCCGCCGGGCCCGGTTCGGGCACCATGCGATCCTGCATCGCCAGCAGCACGTCCTGGCGCGAGATCTCACCCAACAGGTTGTTGCGCCACTGCCCGGCGATCACCGGCAGCGAATTGGCGCGGGCTTTGAGGAAAACGTCGAGCGCCGCGCCCAGCGACAGATCCTGCGTCAGGACCAGCGTCGCCGGCTGGATCACGCTGGCGAGCGCGGCGGAGCCGTCCAACCGGCCCGTGCGCATCGCGGCCAGCAGTTCGCGCAGGTCCAGCCAGCCTACCAGTTCGTCGCCGTCGATGACGTAGGCCCGCTCCAGCGGCCGGCGCGGCAGCTTCTCAAACATCTCCTTCACGGTCATGTTGCGCGCAACCACGGCGCCGGCCGGCTTGATCAGCGCCGCCACGTTGTTCAGCTGCCAGCCCTCGTTGGCGCTGCGCCCCTGAAGGGCCGCGTGGTAGACCGATTCGCCGCGGCGGTAGACCTTGGCCGTGTAGTGCGCGGTGACACAGGCCAGCATCAGCGGCAGCACCATGTCGTAGTCGAGCGTCATTTCAAACAGCATGAGGATGGAGGTGAGCGGTGCGTGCGTGGTCGCCGCCAGAAAGCCGCCCATGCCCACCAGCGCATAGGCCGCCGGAACGGAGGTGACACCGGGCAGCAGCGTATGCACCACCCCGCCAAACAGTGCGCCGATGGCGCAGCCCAGGAACAATGTGGGCGTGAACACCCCGCCCACCGCGCCCGAACCCACCGTGGCGGCAGTGGCCAGCAGTTTGGCCAGCAGCACCACCAGCAGCCACCAGCCGATGAGGTGGGCGTTGAGGATGTTGCCGACGGCACCGAAGCCATTGCCCCACACCTCGGGCACCGCGACCGATATCACACCGACCATCAGGCCACCCAGTCCCAGCTGCCACTGCAGCGGCAGCTTCAGACTCACGAATCGCGCCTTGGCGAAATCCAGGGATGCCAGGAATGCCGGTGCGAGATGCCCGAGCAACACCCCGAGCAGCACGTAGAAAATAAGTTCCCAGTTCGAGGCGAACTGCACCTTGGGAACATCGTAGACCGGCAGATAACCCAAGAAGCGGTGCACCGTCGCACTCGATACCACCGAGGCCACCACCAGCGGCCCGAAACTCTCCATGGCGGTGCCGCCCAGAATGATTTCCGACACGAACAGCGCGCCGGATATCGGGGCGTTGTAGGCCGCGGCGATACCTGCGGCGCCACCGCACGCCACCATCAGGCGCAGCCGTGGAATGGGTGCGCGTGCCAGGCGGCCGAGGCGCGAGCCGAGCATGGCCGCCAGCTGCACCATCGGGCCCTCGCGGCCGATGGAGCCGCCCGAGGAGATCGTCAGCAGTGATGACAGACTATTGGCCAGCGTCGCGCGCACGCTGATACTGCCGTCGCCGACGCGCACCGCTTCCATGTAGTCCACCGCACGCGGCGAGGCCAGCACCTTGCCGGCCTGGCGCAGCACCAGGCCTGCGAGCACCGCACCACCCAGCGGTAGCAGCACGCGCCGCCACCACACCATGCCTGAGGCCGCCCGTTCCAGGCTGCTGGACTGTCCGGTGAACAGCAGTTCGAACAGGCGCAGACCTTCGCGGAAGGCAACGCTCGACAAGGCGGCGCACAGGCCGACAAGGGCCGCCCAGAACACGATGCTCGCCAGGTCCTCATGGCCCAGCAGTACCAGTCGCAGCCGGGTCAGCAGCGACAACGGCACGCGTGCGAGCTGTCTGACCTCGTGAGGCAACGGGAAAGGCTGATCAGCTTAAGGAATGTTCCGGGCTGGCGCGGTTGACGGTGGGTCGTATCGCGAAACGGAAACGTGCCTTGCCCACCATCACCAGATCGCCATCGTTGAGGACTTCACGGCTGATGCGATGACCGTTGACGTAGACGCCGTTGGTGCTGTTGAGATCCTCGATGACGGTCTGCAGGCCGTTGGCCAGCAGCACCGCGTGATGACGGCTGACGAAGCTGGCGTCGATCTGCAGATCGTTGTCGGGAGTGCGGCCGATGCTGGTCTTGCGACCCAGAACGTGCACCACCTCATGACCATCCTGTGAGCGCACCAGCAGCCGCGTTCCCGGTTCGCGCAGCACCTCGTGCGGACCGGTGCTGCTCGGCCCCAGCGCCCGGACGCTGCGCTGGATATTGTCCACCAATGCGGCACTTTGCGCGGTTTCGGTCTCCAGGCGCTGCATCAGCGAGTCGCGCTCGCCCAGCCAGCGGCGTGCGTCGGCAATGTCGGACTGCATCTGCGAATTGATGCGCGTGAGTTCCTCGACCCGCATGTTGCGGGCGCGCACCTCGGACTCCAGGCGATTGATGGCCTCCTCGGCGACGCGCAGATCGTTCTCCGCGATGCCGATCTGCTCTTTCTGGACGCGATTGCGTTCGGTCTCGGCATGCAGGGTCTGGGACTGGCTCGCGACCTGCGCCGCCAGGGCTGTAAGCTGCATCTGCTGGTCCTGGATCTGCGCCAGGCGATTGGCATGGTCGGTGGTGACCTGGCGCACGGCACTGGCATTGCCGGCGGATTCCTCGCGCAGCGCCGCGATCTCCGATTCCAGGGCCGCCTTTCTCGCCACCAGCGCCGCGTTGCCGGCCTGAACGTCGCTGTGCGCCTTGGCGGCGGCCTCCAGGGCCTGTGCGTGGATCTGTTTGTCGGCCTCGAGCTGCGCTTGAAGTTCGCTGATGCGGGTCGCGCGTCCGGCGCTCTCCTCGCGCAACGTCTGCAATGACTGGGTCAGTTCAACATTGGTACGGCCAAGCGCCGCGGCTTCATCGGTGCGCAGCGCCAGATTTGAATTCACGGCGGCAAGTTCGGCCTGCAGCTGCGTGATCTGCCGGCTGCGTGCCTCCAGCTCCCGGGTCAGCTCCAGGCCGTGGGTGGTGTTGCGCGCCAGATCATCGGACAGCCGTGCCTGATCCTGTTCGCGACCCGCGATCTGCATATCAAGGCCACGCAGTATCGAGTCGAAAATGCCGCGCCGGCCTTCCATGGAATGCAGGGTCTCCAGCTGCGCGGCACTTTGCGCCTGCAGCTGCGCGACCTGCTGCCACGACGCCTTCAGCGCCGTTTCGTGATGGGTGACCAGTTCGGCGCTGCGCGCGGTCGCGGCCGCTGCGGCGCTGTTGAGCTCAGCCTCGCGCCGCTGCTGCTGCTGCTGCTCTTCGCTCGCGCGCGCGGCGGCGGCCTGCAGTGCCGAGTCGCGCTCGCGGATCGTGGCCTGCAGGCCTTCGATCTGCGTGGTCGCCGCGGCGATGGCGGCGCGGTTGCCGGTCAGCTCATCGGACAGCGCGGTCGCGCGCTCGGCCGCGGCCTGCCCCGCGGCACGCGACTCGGCCAGTTCCTTCTCAATGATCACCAGCCGCTCGCCCTTGGCGGCGAGCCGGGTCTCGAGCTCCTTGAGGTTGCTCGCCAGTGACTTCAGTTCCGCCTCGAGTTTCGCGGCCACGTTGGCCGGCAGCGGCGCGGACGGCGCCAGCTCGGGAGTGGCGTCCGAGACGGCGCCGGGCTGCGCCGGCGAGGCCCAGGTGTCGGTGCTGGAAAGCGGATCGTTGGCGTGGCGCGCCTCGTAGGCAGCGACATCCAGCACCGGCAACTCGGCGGTGATTTCCGCATCAGCCGGGCTATTGGGAAATGACTGACTGGAGGCGTTCATGTTTTGGGACTCATTGGATTAACCGCGTAGGAACTCCCGCAACACGGAGCTCAGCTCCGTGGCGGCGGACTCGAATAGATCGCTGCCGTAGACCTGCGCCTGCTCTACCGATCGCGCCTTGGGCAGCAGTTCGCGGGCGCGCGCGCTGTCCAGGCCGCGCCCTTCGCGCGAGCGGATCAGCAGTGTGGGTTGCGTGATCAGTCGCAGACGCTCGGCCGCGGGGTACTGCATGGCGGCCTGCATGCCCCACCAGGCCAGCGGTCCATTGGCGAGCTTGTCGGCGAAACCGGAGGCAATGCTCTCAAGTGCCGCGCCCTCATGCACCGCGTTGCGGGTGCGATTCCATTCCACCAGCAGGTGAGCCCCATCGGCGCTTGGCGCAACCGGCCAGGGCGCACGTCGGAAGCTGTCTCGTTCAGCATCGTCGGGGACCGGCACTCCGACCAGCACCACGCGCCGTACGACGGCCGGCAGCGCCATGGCCAGTTCCGCCGCCACCAGCGCCCCGGCCTGGTAGCCCAGCACATCCAGATGGCGAAACCGCATCGTGGTGCAGAAGTCCCCGATCACATTGGCGTAGTCGGCGATGCTGGGCCGCGCCGTGGGTGCATCGGAGTTGCCATAGCCGGGCAGATCCGGCGCGTACACGGAGCGGTCCATGCCCATCAGTGACAGCAGCGGCAGCATGCTGCTGCCCGAACGCGGCGTGGCATGCAGGCACAGCAGCGAAGTGCCTTCGTCGAATCCGCCACCCGGGGGAATCGCGTTGTGCACATGCAGCTGGCCATAGCGGCTTTCGAAATAGCCGCGTCGCACGCGCGGTACGACCGGTGATGCGGATGTTGCGGGACCCTTGGGCATTCGCCCCTCCGATACAGGCAGTCCCGGCCACTATATAAGGATTCGCGGTGGTCTTTAAGGAACGAGACTCCGTACCTGGCGCCAGGTCTCAAAGTGCGCACACACTGTCAATAATGGGCTGATTCCGGGCAAAGGAGACCCCCCATGAATCGCAGCACAATCCAAAGCCGGACAGCCGGCCCCCTGCGCATCCTGCGCCTGACCCTGCCGCTGCTCGCGGCGGCCCTGTGTGCGGGGTGCGGCTTAGCCGGAACGGCCGTGGCCACCGGGGCCGGTGCGGAGGCCGAAGTGCAGCAGGCACAACAGGCCAAGCAGACCGAAGATCGCGTCAAGCGCGAGCTGGATCAGGCACAGCAGGCCGCTGCCCAGCAGCGCAATGACGCGGAGTCGCAGGGCCGATAGCCCTGCGCCCCTGACTACTTGCCGCGCCGGGGCGCCTTGCGCGCCTTGGCCTTAGCCTTACGTTTTGCCTTGGTCCTGGTCTTGGTTTTGGCCTTTGCCTTGACCTTGCTGGCAACCTTGCGCTTCGGTGCCGCCTTGCGCTTGGCCTGGCTCTTGGACTTCTTCGCCTTCTTCTTGGTCTTGGGCTTAACCTTGACCTTAGCCTTGGGTTTGGGCGCGGCCGCAGCCTTCACTTCAGCTTTCGGTTTGGCCGGGGCTTTGGCCTTGGGCTTGGGCTTCGAGGCCTTGGGGGCGCTTGCCGCGACTTCCTTGGGACCATGCATGGCCAGGTACACGCCATGCGGGTCGGTAACCTGGGCCACCCAGTTGCCGCCCGGTACCTGGTGCGGTCCATTGAGCAGCTTGCCACCCGCGGCGAGAACCGCGGCGACCGCAGCGGTGATGCCGGGTACATGAACATAGATCAGCCATCGCGGCCGGGTCGATGAGCCATCGCGGGCCCGTTTGAAGGCCCCGCCCAGCTGGGTCGTGCCGATACCGAACAGGTGATAGGTGCCGACATCGCCGCCCATCTCATGGGTGCCGAGCACTTCCCAGCCGACAATGTCCTTGTAGAAACGCAGCGCGGCCTCGGGATCCTCGGCGGTCAGTTCATGCCAGGCAACCGGTCCGGCCATGGGACCCGCGTTGCCGCTGGACATGCCGGCCCCGGGCTCATACAGACCGATGGTGGCGCCCTGGGGATCGGCGATCACTGCGTAGCGGCCGCCGTCGGATGACAATCCGGTCGCCGGATGCAGCACCCGGGCACCCTTGGACTCGGCCGCCGCCAGCGCGGCGCTGAGGTCCGGCACGCCCACATAGGTCAACCAGTTCAGGCCGATCTTGTCGGCCAGAGGGTCCTTGCCGATGACGCGCGCGCCGCCAACCGGCCCATTGGCATGCGTCAGCATGGTGTATTGCGCGTCCCCTTCCCAGGGTTGGCCGTTCCAGCCAAACACTTTGGAATAGAATCCGGCACCGGCCGCAGGATCGGTCGTCAGCAATTCGTGCCACAGGAACTGCCCCAGGACTGGAGAGCTGCTCATCGTGAATCCCCTTTGTTCGCGAAACTTGCGCGAAGGTCGCTGACTCTAAATCGCCGATGGCAGACGATTCAACCTCGAATGTGACGTGACCCATGTCGCACCTGCATCAATTCACCCGCACGGCGCCACCCGGCGGCGCGACAATGCGGCAAGGAAGCCCCATGCACACGACCTCAAAGCCGAACCGATCCCGCGTCGCACTGCTCACCGGCATGGCGCTTGGCGCCTGGCTGGCCTCAGGCATGTTGCCCGGCGCGACGGCGGCGGCCCAGGCCACGGCATCCTCAGCGCCGGCTGCGCCAAAGACTGGAAGTTTCCGCGGCTTCTCCGGGGTCCGCTGGCCCTTGGACTTTGACGTCCGCAAGGGCCACTGCGACCGCGAGCGCATCACCGAAAATCCGCGTCACAGCGGCGCCATGGCCAGTCTCGGACAGCGCCGGGAGCTGAATCGCAGCGCGGCCATGCTGGTCGGCGCGCGCCTGCCGGACCTGCTGCCCACCACTCTGGGGGCCGAAGTGGACGAGGGGGACAGGGCCTGCATGGGCCAGATCCTGGAGCTGGGCGCCAGCGGCCGCTGGGTCAGCTGGGACAATGGCGCCACCGGCATCCACTACGAGATGCGCCCGGATGCCGGTCGGGATGGCATCGCCGGCGCCTGCCGCGCCTTCTTCCTGAAGGCCTCGGGCAACTACCACCACGCCAAGCGCACCGCCATGGCCTGCGAGAGCGGCCCGGGTCTGTGGCAGCTGTCAGGGCTGTAGCGAGCCTTCAGAAACTCTCGTTGGAGATGGGCGTCGGGATGGCGGGCCGTTCGCGCGAGGCGATGAAATCGCCGGTGATCATTTCGGCGTACGGCTGACCCGGGCCGACCATGGGGAACACGCCCGCATCGCGGTCGATGACCACCTCGAGGAAGGCCGGACCATCGAAGCTGATGAATTCGGCGATGATGCGCGCCACATCTTCCTTGCGCTCCAGACGCACCGCGTACTTGAAGCCATCGGCCTGCGCGGCCTTGATGAAATCCTTGGTATGGAGCGACTTGTCGCTGGCTGAAAAGCGGCCCTTGAAGAACAGCTTCTGCCACTGGCGCACCATGCCATCGCCATTGTTGTTGAGCACGACGATCTTCACCGGCAGGTCGTAGGTGGTCACGGTCTCCAGTTCGCCGATGTTCATGCGGATGCTGGCATCGCCATCGATGTCGATGACCAGTCGGCCCGGATGGGCGATCTGCGCACCGATGGCGGCGGGCAGGCCAAAGCCCATGGTGCCCATGCTGCCCGAGGTCAGCCACAGCCGCGGCTGGCGAAAATCGAAGTACTGGGCCGCCCACATCTGATGCTGGCCGACGCCGGTGGCGACGATGGCCTCGCCACGGGTCAGCCGGTTGATCTCCTCGATCACCTGATAGGGCTGGATCGCCACGCTGTTGCGGTCATAGTTGAAGGCGTGCGCGCGCTTGAGTGCCTCGATATGGGCATGCCATGCGGAGTAGTCGGGGTTGAAGCCCGCGCGGCGGCCATGGGCCACCAGCAGCCGCAGCGCATCGTCCATGAGCCCGACGTGATGCCACTGCACCTTGCGCACCTTGTCGATCTCGGCGCGGTCGATGTCGAACTGCGCGATCGCCTTGGCGTTGGGCGCGAACTTCGCGGGCACTGTGGCGACCCGGTCATCGAAGCGGGCGCCCAGAGCGATCAGGAAGTCACAGTCATCCACGGTGTAGTTGGCATAGGCCGCGCCGTGCATGCCGAGCATGCCGACACACAATGGCCCCATGGTGTCCATGGCACCCAGCCCCATGAGGGTCGTGACCACGGGCACCCCGAAGGCCTGCGAAAACTCATGCAGCGCGTCGGAGGCTTCGGCATTGATGACACCGCCGCCCGCATATATCAGCGGGCGCTGCGCGGCACCGAGCAGCTCGAAGAACCGGTTGGCATCGGCCAGCGCCAGACCATCGCGCGCCAGGTTCATGATCCGGCTGCGATAGCCGGGCACGGGCAGATTGCCGCTGCCCACGAAGAGGCCCTGCCAGTTCTGCACGTCCTTGGGGACATCCACCACCACCGGACCGGGCCGGCCGGTGCGCGCGATCTCAAAGGCCGTGCGCAAGGTCGCTTCCAGCTTGCCAGGATCGGTGACCAGGAATATGTGCTTGGCCACCGCGCCCATCAGCGATGCCACCGGGGCTTCCTGGAAGGCGTCGGTGCCGATGGCGCCCGTGGCCACCTGGCCGCAGATCACCACCATGGGAATGGAATCGGCCATGCAGTCGCGCACCGGCGTGACCGTGTTGGTGGCGCCCGGACCGGAGGTCACCAGGCACACGCCCACCCGACCCGTGGCCCGGGCATAGCCGGCCGCCATGAATCCTGCGCCCTGTTCATTGGCCGGCACGATCAGTGGCACCTGCCGGGTGCCCTGCGCCTGGGCCTGCTCATTGAACAGGAAGACCGCGTCGTAGGTGGGCAGGATGGCGCCGCCGCTGTAGCCGAAAATGGCCGTCACGCCCTCATCCGCCAGCACCTGGACCAGCATCTGGGCTCCGGTCATCTGCTGACCGGCCAACGGGTGCCCGGTGGGCCGGGCCATGATGACGGTATCGTTCATTTAACGCTGCGGGACGCAAAACCCATGGACGGTCTTAAAGAGTAGCAGTTTGATGCGCCGAGAGGCTACAGTTGGCGTTTATGCGCCACATAATCGCCATTCTCCTGCAAAACGAAGCCGGCGCGCTGTCGCGCGTAGCGGGCCTGTTTTCCACCCGCGGCTACAACATCGAATCACTCTCGGTCGCGCCCACCGACGACGCGACGGTCTCGCGCATCACCATGGTGACCACGGGGTCCGATGCTGTCATCCAGCAGATCGTCAACCAGTTGCACAAGCTCATCGACGTGGTGCGCGTGGAGGATATGACCACCGGTGAGCACCTGGAGCGCGAACTGGTGCTGCTGAAACTGAAGGTGCGGGCCGAGCACACCGACAGCCTGCGTGGCTATGTGGTGCGCACGGGCGGGCGGGTCCTGGATCCGGCGCTCGATGGCTTCATTGTCGAACTTACGGCAAGCGAGGCGGAGATCAACAGCTTCATCCGCGATCTGGCTGCGCGTGCGGAGCTGCTGGAGGTGGCGCGCAGTGGTGCCCTGGGGATGGGCCGCAGCGGCCGCCCGTTGCAGCTGGTGAAATCAACCGGCTGAGCGGCGCTCGGGTCAGGCGGGCAGCGGCGCGGTCGCAAACTCCAGCTCCGTGACCGGGCGCCCGGCCAACAGGTGCTCCTGGAGAATCCGTTCCAGATTTGCCGGCGTACAGTCCCGATACCAGGTGCCTTCGGGATAGACCACCGCGATCGGGCCGCTGACACAGATGCGCAGGCAGTGGGCCTTGGTGCGCAGGACCCCGCCCTCGGCATCCACCAGACCCAACTCCCGAAGCCGCCGCTTCAGGTACTCCCAGGACTGTTCCTGCTCCGCGCTGGGCGCGCACTTGCCACCCGTGCACAGGAAAATGTGCCGCCGGTTGCTGCCCAGGCGGACCTTCTGTGCCGCCAGGCGCAGTGCGTCAAGGTTGTCCATGCCCGAGAGTCTACAGCCTTAGGCTCATCCAGACGCTCAACGGGGCCGCAGATGCGGCCCCGTGTTGCTTGGGGGACTTGATTTTGCGGGGGATGCGGGCGGTTACAGCGCCGTGTCGTCGGTCTCGCCGGTGCGGATGCGGATGACGCGCTGGATGTCAGTGATGAAAATCTTGCCATCGCCGACCTTGCCGGTCTTGGCTGACTTGAGTATCGCCTCGACGACCTGGTCCGCCAGGTCGCTGCGCACCGCCACCTCGATCCGGGTCTTGGGCACAAAATCCACCACATATTCAGCGCCGCGGTACAGCTCGGTGTGGCCCCTTTGGCGGCCAAATCCTTTTACTTCCGTGACAGTCATTCCCGAAACGCCGATGTCAGAGAGCGCGGCGCGCACGTCGTCGAGCTTGAACGGCTTGATGATTGCGGTGACCAGTTTCATGTTGTTAATTCCCCGTCCAGGTACTTATGGGCCATGTTACGCAGGCTTGAGCATTTTTGCAGTTTTCATGCCACGGGCAAGGAAAACGGAAAATCACTGGATTTCAGGCCTTCCCGCGATTCGCCGCGGTGCGATACGCACTGTTGCAGAGCGTCTTCTCGAAAGTTCCGCCCCGACTTGGTGCGTTGTGCACAGACTGTGCGGGCAGTGGCCACCGTGGGGGTCCGACCTGCCTGCGGGAGCATCGGTCAAGCAGAACATTCTTCCGCGGGCGAGCGGCGGCCCGGATGGCGCGCGGCCCGCCGGCCGTGCTGCTCCCACCATGATCAGCCCGGCGTGAGCCGACCCGCACGGTCGAAAAAAATTCTCGAACGACTTCAATGTGAAACAGATGAAAGCTCACACCCGACATTGAGATCGGACGCCACCCTCACATTCTCATCACACAAGATCACCCCCTCGCCATGCGAAGTCGCTAATATCGCTCTGCCGTAGGGCGAATTCTCCTCATGTAACGCTTGTTGATAATTCAACACCATGCTTGAGGGCAGCTACTAGAATCCGGCCACGTAGAGGCCGAATAAGATCGGGGGCAACATGGCGCGCGGCTTGCGGCACGACCGTCTCATGTGGGTTTCGCACACCCATGTCGCGGCCACTGCGCGCGATGAAACCCAGGAAAACCAGATATTGGCGCTGCGCCTGATGCAGCACCCGGGGACCTACTCGGACTGGGAGAACCGCCACTCCCTGCTGATGCAGCAGGTTTGCCAGCCCACGCGCATGCGCGCGCAGATCATCAAGATGCGCGAGACCACCCTGAGCCTGATCCACCGGCGCTGCGTGTTCGAGTACATGCGCGAGCAGCGCATTGTCGGCGCCGCGCGTCATCGCTACATTGCGCTGTTCTACGGCACCCGCGACTACGCCACCTCGATGGTCATCGAGCACGGACACTATTCGCGCAGCTGGCTCAGCGCCTCCTGCTCCCGCTTCATCGGCACCGAAATTCTGCGCGATCCGGCTTTTGAGGCGCCGCTGACCGCCTACGAGCAGAACTACAGCGAATACTTCCGAGTGTTCTGCGATCTGCAGCTGATGCTTACCGAGAATGTCGCCACCGCCTGCGAGAGGGCGCTGCTGCCGCTGCTGAAGGAGCGCGTACGCCTGGCGCGCGAGCAGCTGCTGCGCCTGCGCTAGCGCGCCACCCGCTCAGCTCAGGCTTTCAGGTCGGAGAAGTATTTCGCCAGGTAGGCTTCGAAGGAAATCCGGTCGGAGGCTTCGATTTCGCGCTGCGCCCGCAGTGATTCCTCGGCCTCGGCCGACAGTTCCGAGAGGCGTTGCGGGTTCGGGGTATGCAGGTCAAGGAAATACGCCTTGTGCATGCCCGACATGCGCAGCGCAAGATCAAAAAAGGACTCCCCGGTGCTGCGCAGCTCCTCGAGCAGGCGTGCCGACGGCGTCAGCCGCACCTCCTGGAGCTTGGCCGCCTGGGCGGCCAGCGCGGCCGTATAGGGTTTGGCCGGATCGCCCCGATCGAGCACTTCACATATTCCGGTCATGGAGTCGAGGAGTTCTCCGGCCCACACCTGCATGCTGACCGGCCGACCGTCCCGCGACAGGGTCAGCCCCGGCTCGCGGCCGCGCCGGGCGACGGTGAGATGGTTTTCATCCAGCAGCGCCTGTTCGTTCTCATCGATCGGCGGGCTGTCCTTGAGCACACACAGGGCGAGAAAGGCCTCCAGGAAGCGCAGCTTGCTCTGGTTGACGCCCACAGGATCGAAGGCGCTGACATCCAGTGCCCGCACCTCGACGTATTCGACGCCGGCGCGCAGCAGCGCCCGGGTGGGCCGTTCGCCCGAGGCCGCCACCCGCTTGGGGCGGATGAAACTGTAGTACTCGTTCTCGATCTGCAGGATGTTCGCATTCAGCTGTCGATACTCGCCATTGACCTTAACGCCCAGCGCCTCATAGGCCGGGTGCGGCGTGCTGATGGCGCGGGTCAGGTCGCGCACATATTCCTCGAGGCTGTTGACCGATACCGAAAGCCCCGACTGGTTGCGATTGCGGTAACCGATGTCGCTCATGCGCAGCGAGGTGGCATAGGGTTCATAGAGCGTATCGCGCGTGAGCTCCGGCAGATCGATGTCGCGTCCGGCGACGAAGGAGCGGCTCAGCACCGGCGAGACCCCGAACAGGTACAGCACGATCCAGCCGTAGCGCCGGTAATTGCGCAGCAACTCGAAATAACCGCTGGAGATGAAGGCCTGGCCCTGCTCGCGCGATCCGCGCAGCTGCGGATAGGCCTCCCAGAACTTCGCCGGGAATGAGTAGTTGAAATGCACGCCGGAGATCGCCTGCATCATGCGCCCGTAGCGCAGGCCCAGGCCGCGGCGATAGATGGTTTTCATCTGCGCCACGTTCGAGGAGCCATACTCGGCGATGGGAATGCTGGCGTCCGAATCGATCCTGCCGGGCATGCTGGTCGCCCACAGCAGCTCATCTCCCAGGTGGCTGTAGATGAACTGGTGCAGATCCAGCAGATACTGCAGCAGCTCCCAGCTGTGGACGAACGGCGGAGTGACCAGTTCGATCAGCGACTCCGAGAAGTCGGTGGTGATGTGCTCATTGGTCAAGGCCGAGCCGAGCGCGCGCGGATGGCGGGTCTGGGCGAGCCGGCCGTCGCTGCGCACCCGCAGCGACTCCTTCTCGGCCCCTTTGCGACCGCCTTGCAATACCTCCGGCTCCCCACAATTAATGAGGGCAGACAGGCGGCGCTCGAAGACTCGGTCGATTCGGTTGCGGGTCACTTGGGGTGCCGGGTTGGGGCGTTGAGCGCGGCATCTTGCCCCGGTTTAGTGCCAATCTCAAACCGACGTGGCATTCTTGCGCCATAACGGAGGCCATATGCTCGTAGGCTCGCAGGTTCGACGCGTCGCCATCCTCGGCGGGGTGCGCATCCCCTTTGCCCGCGCCTATGGCGCCTACGCCACCGCCGGCAACCAGGACATGCTGACGGAGACGCTGCGCACGCTGGTCTCGCGCTTCAAGCTCACCGGCGAGCACCTGGGCGATGTCATCGCCGGCGCGGTCATCAAGCACTCCCGGGACTACAACCTGGTGCGCGAGAGCGTACTGTCCTCGGGTCTGTCGCCCTCGACGCCGGGCCTGGACATCCAGCGCGCCTGCGGAACCAGCCTGGAAGCGGCCATCCTGGTGGGCAACAAGATTGCGCTGGGCCAGATGGAAGCCGGCATCGCCGGGGGTGTGGACTCCATCAGCGACCCGCCCATCGTCTATCCGCGCTCCTATCAGCAGTTGCTGCTGCGCAGTTACATGGGCCGCTCGGCGCTGGCCCGTATCAAGCCCTTCTTCGGCCTGCGTCCGCGCCACTTCAAGCCCGTGATGCTGGGCGTGGTGGAACCGCGCACCGGGCTGTCCATGGGTCAGAGCATGGAGCTGACCGCCCAAAAATGGCACATCACCCGTGCTGCGCAGGATGAACTGGCCTACGAAAGCCATCGCAAGGCCGCCGCCGCCTGGAAGGAAGGCTTCTACGAGGATCTGGTGGTGCCCTTCAAGGGCCTCGCGACCGACAACAACGTGCGCGGGGACACCAGCCCGGAAAAGCTCGCGAAGCTGCGGCCGGTCTTTGATCTGACCGCCGCCGGAACTTTGACCGCGGGCAACAGCACGCCCCTGACGGACGGCGCCAGTGCCGTACTGATGGCCTCCGAGGAATGGGCCCGGGCGCATGGCCTGCCGGTGCTGGCGTACCTGTCCTACGGCAAGGTTTGGGCGGTTGATTTCGTCAGCGGCGCCGAGGGACTGCTCATGGCGCCGGCCTATGCGGTGGCCGCCATGCTCAAAGACGCGGGTCTGGGACTGGCGGATTTCGACTACTACGAGCTGCATGAGGCCTTTGCGGCCCAGGTGCTGGCCACCCTGGCGGCCTGGGAATCCGAGGAATACTGCCGCGAGGCGCTCAAACTGCCCAAGGCCCTGGGCAGCATCAACCGGGCGCGACTCAACGTGAAGGGCGGCAGTGTGGCGCTGGGGCATCCCTTTGCCGCAACCGGCACACGCATCGTCGCCAGCCTGGCCAAGATTCTCAGCGCCGACCGCGGCGCCAGGCGCGGCCTGGTATCGGTCTGTACGGCAGGCGGCATGGGCGTGACAGCAATTCTCGAACGCACATAATATGATGTGCGCCTGCACTTCAGGCCCGACACGATCCACCGATGGCATCTGAACAAGAACTGCGCCAGAAATATCGAGAAGTCCTGGCGCAGCTGGAATCGCAGGAAGCGCAGTCCGGCCAGCTCGAAAGCGTCCTGAGACTTCTGATCGGGCGGCTGTGCCTGGCCGGCCGCGGCCGCGATGCGCGCCTGGATGAAGAGCTGCGCAAGATCGGCAACCTGACGCGCAATCGCCTGGAGATCGCCCAGATCAACGCGGCCCTGGAACCGCTGACGCGGGCCGTTGCGGCGCTGGATCAGATCAGTTCGGACACGGCCAATATGCTGCGCGGGCCGGATCCTCAGGCCACCGACACCACCGCCAACCGGCGCGCACCCAACATGGCCGCAGGAGCGGATCCGGCGGCGACCACGGCAGTGCCGGCGGCCCCGGCCGCAAAGGCCGCCACGCCGCTGTCGACCACCCAGACGCAGCGCGCGCTGCACGCCACCACCCAGACCCACAGGACGCTGCCGCCCTCCGCGGCGGCAAGTGCGCCCCAGGAGCGGCCACCGGTAACGCCCGCGGAACGCGAAACGCGCCTGGATGCGGCCCTGGCACAGATGCTCGACCGGCTCTCGGCGCTGCCGGAACTGCGGCCGGCGATCGCGGCGCTGCATGACCGGACCTTCACTGAACTGTCCTCGGACGAACTCGCCGAGCGGCTGGAGCGCGTCACGAATCTGATCGGCGAGCAGCGCCAGTCGCTGCTGCGCGAGAAGCGCGAGATCGAGGATATGCTGGTGCAGATCGATTCGCGGCTGGAGGCGATCTCGGCGTTCTTCGCCTATGAGGAAGAGGATCGCAGCAGCACCCGCGACAACAGCCAGAAGCTGAACATGCTGGTCATGGGCGAGGTCAATGAGATCTCATCGGACATGACCCAGGCCGCCTCCCTGGTCGAACTGCGGGGGCGGGTCGGCAACCGCCTCGAGGCCATCAACACCCACCTGTCGGACTTCCGCTCCCGCGAGGAGGAGCGCTTGAGCGCCCAGGTGGACCGCACGCTGAGCCTGCGCGCCCGGGTCGAGGAACTGGAACGCGAGAGCCGCGCTTTGCAGAACAGCCTGCAGGCCGAACAACGCGCGGCCATGATCGATGCCCTGACCGGCATTCCGAATCGCGCCGCCTATGATGACCGGATGGCCCATGAATACGCGCGCTGGCAGCGCCAAGGCGGCACCATCACCATCGCCGCCTGGGACGTGGACAATTTCAAGGGCATCAATGACGAGTTCGGCCACATGGCCGGCGACAAGGTGCTGCGCATCCTCGGCCAGCACCTGGCGCGTAGCGTGCGCGGCACGGATTTCATGGGGCGCTATGGCGGCGAGGAATTCGTGATGATCATGATCGGCATGGACTCCGAGCAGGCCTTGCGGGCCTGTAATAAGATCCGTACCGGCATCCAGGCCATCGCCTTTCATTTCCGCGATCGTCCGGTGACGGTCACGGCCTCCTGTGGCATCACCACCTTTCGCATGGGCGACACGCCGGACACGGCCTTCGAGAGAGCCGACGGCGCGCTGTACGCGGCCAAGGATGGCGGCCGCAACCGCTGTGTGGTTCGCTAGGCACCCGCAGACCCCAAGGAGCGCAACAATGAGCGAATTCACCACTCTGATGGCCCGCGATGGCCATGAATTCAATGCCTGGCTGGCGGCGCCGGCCGGCAAGCCGCGCGGAGCGGTGCTCGTCATCCAGGAAATCTTCGGCGTCAATGCGCATATCCGCGCCGTGACCGACAGCTACGCCGCCGAGGGCTACGTCGCCATTGCGCCGGCGCTGTTCGATCGCATCCGCGGAGGCATCGAACTGGGCTACAACGCGGACACCATGAAGGAAGGCTTCGGCTATGTGCAGCAGCTGCAGCGCGACAAGACCCTGCTGGACCTGGCGGCGAGCATCGCAGTGGTCAAGCACGCCGGCCGCGTGGGGGTGACGGGATTTTGCTGGGGCGGCAGGATGGCCTATGTCACCGCCTGCGAGCTGCCCGTCGCCTGCGGTGTTGCCTACTATGGCGGTGGCATCACGCAGGAGCTGGGCAAGACGCCCAAGTGTCCGATGCTGTACCACTTCGGCGGCAAGGACAGCCACATTCCGGCCAGTGACGTGGAGAAGATCCGCGCCGCGGATCCGCGCGGCACCTTTTACATCTATCCTGATGCGGACCACGGCTTCAACTGCGACATGCGGGGCAGCTTCAATGCGCCGGCGGCGCAGCTGGCGCGTGAGCGCACCCTGGCCTTCCTGGCTCAGCAGCTGCGCGGTGAAGCCGCCACGGCGCACAACTGAGCGCGCCCGACCCACCTTGCGCTACATCAGCTCACCGGATTTCCGCCAGGATGCCGAACGCATCGGGGTACTGCTGGTCAACACCGGAACGCCCGACAGCCTGGAGCTGCGTGACATACGCCGCTACCTGGCGCTGTTTCTGAGCGACCCGCGGGTCATCGAGCTGCCGCGCTGGCTGTGGCTGCCGATACTGCATGGCTACATCCTGCGCACCCGTCCGCGCAGCTCGCAGGCCAAGTACCGCAAGGTGTGGACGCCCGAGGGCGCGCCGCTGCTGAGCCTGTCGCGCGCGCTGCGCACGCAGCTGGCGAGCGCCCTGGCGCAGCGGGCCCTGGCGCCTTTTTCCGTGGAACTGGGCATGCTGTATTCGACGCCCGGTGTCGCCGCCGGCCTTCTGAAACTGCAACAGGCCGGTGCCCAGCGCATCCTGGTGCTGCCGCTGTTCCCGCAGTACAGCGGCGCGGCGACCGGTGCCGTGTACGATCAGGTCGCCCGCGAGCTCGCCCGCTGGCGCTGGCTGCCGGAGCTGCGCATGGTGGCCGACTATCACGACCATCCGGGCTACACCTCGGCGCTGCGCGAGTCGATACTGTCGCACTGGCAGCAGCATGGCCGCACCGGACATCTGCTGATGTCCTTTCACGGTATCCCCGAGGCCTACTTCGACAAGGGTGATCCGTATTTCCTCAAATGCCACCGCACCGCGCGGCTGCTGGCCGATGAACTGCTGCTCAAGGAGGGGCAATGGAGCGTGAGCTTCCAGTCCCGGCTCGGGCCTTCAAAGTGGCTGCAGCCCTACACCTTCGAGGAAATGACGCGCCTGCCCACTCGCGGCGTGGATGATGTCACGGTGGTGTGTCCCGGGTTCGCCATCGACTGTCTGGAGACCCTCGAGGAAATTGCCATCGAAAACCGCCAGCGCTTCCTGCAGTCCGGCGGCCGCAAGTTCTCCTATGTGCCGGCGCTCAACGCCAGCGACGGCCATGTGCGCTTCCTGGCCGATCTGATCAGCCAGCATGCGCAGGGCTGGGTGGAAAGCGGCTTCGGGGTTGGCGCGGCGCGCTCGGCGCGCGGCACTCCCGCCTGAATCACACGGGCCCCCAAGATCTAAATGCCGGGAAGATTCCACGAACTCAGCCTTGCCACCTCCGACATCAGCGCTTCGATCGAATTCTACGAAAGCCTCGGCTTCTGGCAGGCCCCAACCGGGGATGCCTGGCCGCATCGCTATGGGGTGGTCACCGATGGACGAGTGGCGCTGGGACTGCATGAAGCTGCGGATTTCTCCGCGCTGACCTTCGTGCATCCGGACCTGGCCGCGATGGCCGAGTCGCTGCAGGCCGCGCAGGTGGAACTGACGCTGCGCCACACCGACCCGGAAGTGTTCAACCAGATCGAATTTGCCGACCCCGCCGGTCAGAAGATCCGCATGGTCGCGGCGCGCACCTTCTCCCCCGCCGATCAGTCCGGCGAGCAGCCATCGGCCTGTGGCTACTTCGCCCACTACAGCATGCCGGCGCGCAACCCTGATCCGGTGGCAGCCTTCTGGGAGCCGCTGGGCTTCGTGGCCATGCCGCAGGAGCAGGACCCCTACGAGCACCTGAGCCTGACCAGCGATGGCATCGATCTGGCGCTGCATTCGCCGCGGCTGCTGCCGCTGCCGGCGCTGGTATTCTGCGAAGCAGACATGCAGGAGCGGATCCTCAAGCTGCGCCAGTCGGGCCTGCAGCTCGGCTCCCCACCGCGCGCGCTGGCCACGGCGGGCAATGCGCTGCTGGAAGCCCCGGAAGGCACGCTGCTGCTGCTGCTCACAGGATCGCTCTAGGATGTTCAAATGCGGCTTGGCCTGCCTGCTGGTGGCCTGCGCCGCCTTCGGTGCCGACAGCCAGGCCGATGAGGGCATGTGGCCGTTGCAGCTGTTGCCCGCCGCCGTGCGCCAGCGCTACGCCACGGAACTCACTCCCGAGTGGCTGACCCGCGTGCGCGATGCCAGCGTGCGGCTGGCCAGTTGCAGCGGCAGTTTTGTCTCGGCGAACGGCCTGCTGCTGACCAACCAGCACTGTGTGCGCGACTGTCTGGCCGAACACGCCTCAGGCCGCAGCGACCTGGTCACCGATGGGTTCCTGGCGCCCGCGCGCAATCGCGAGCTGCGCTGCAGTTCGCAGGTCGCGGATGTGTTGCTGGACACCGAGGAGGTGACCGCGACGGTGGTCGCGGCGACGCGCAATCTGGACGCACGCGCCGCCAGCATCGCGCGCCGCAGGGCCCTGACCCGTCTGGAGCAGGCGTGCGTGGAACAATCGCGCATCACCGATAGCGGCGCGCACATACGCTGCGAGAGCGTCGCCTTCTATGCCGGCGCCCAGTACTACATCTACCGCTATCGACGCTACAGCGACCTGCGGCTGGTGTTTGCGCCGGAACTGGCGATCGCAGGCTTCGGCGGCGATCCGGACAATTTCCAGTATCCACGCTGGGACCTGGACGTCGCGGTGCTGCGCGCCTATGAGGACGGGGCGCCGGCGACCACGCCGGCCTTCCTGCGTCTGGACTTCGCCGGCCCCAAGGCCGGTCAGCCGGTGTTCGTCGTCGGCAATCCCGGCAGCACTTATCGCCAGCTGACGGTTGCGCAGCTTCTGGAGATGCGCGATGTCGAGCTGCCGAACGGCATCCTGCGCGATGCCGAACTGCGTGGCCGCCTCATCGAGTTCGGGCGCAGTCGCGCCGCCAACCGGCAGATCGCGCAGATGGCGCTGTTGTCGCTGGAGAATGTGCTGAAAATACGGCGCCGGCAACTCGACGCGCTGCATGAGGCAGAGCCCCTGAATCGACTGCGTCGCGAGGAAAGCGAGGCGCGCGCGCACTTTGATTCCGTGTCGCACGGCGCCCATGACCCGGATCCCTGGGAACAGATCGCCCGCGCCCAGGAGCACCGGCGGCTGCTGTCCCTGCCCTATTCGTATATAGAAGGGGGCGCGGGTTTCGACTCACAGCTCTTCAGCTATGCCCGTACGCTGGTGCGCGCGGCGGAGGAGCGGCCCAAAGCCAATGAGGATCGGCTGCGTGAATACACCGACGGTGCATTGCCGCGCCTGGAGCAGATGCTGCGCGCCGACATACCGATCTACACCAGCCTCGAGGAGCTGACCCTGTCGTTCGGGTTGACGCGCATGCGTGAGTTCCTGGGGCCGGACTATCCGCTGGTTCACCAGCTGTTCGCGCAGAACTCTCCGGAGGCGCTCGCCGCCAGGCTCATCGCCAAGACCCGCCTGGCCGATCCCATCGTCCGCATGCAACTGTGGCGCGGCGGTGCCGCCGCCGTGAATGCCTCACGCGATCCGATGATCGAACTGGCCCGCAGTGTCGATCCGGCCTCGCGCCAGCTGCGCAAGCGTTATGAGGACGAGGTGGATGCACCGATGCAGCTGGCGTCCGCAGAGATCGCGCGCGCGCGCTTCGCGGCTTCCGGAGTCACCCAATCCCCGGATGCCAACTTCACGCTGCGGTTGAGCACGGGGACCGTGCAGGGCTGGCACGAGGGTGAGGCGAGCATCGCGCCCTTCACCCAGCTGCGCGAAATGTTTGCGCGCGCCAATGGCTACGAGCCTTTCGAGCTGCCGAAACGCTGGCTGGAAGCGCGCAGCCGGCTCAATCCCGACACTCCGCTGGACATGAGCACCAGCAATGACATCGTCGGTGGGGACTCCGGAAGTCCGGTGCTGGATGCGCAGGCGAATATTGTCGGCGTGGTGTTCGATGGCAACATCCACTCGATTTCCGGCGCGTTCTGGTACAGCGCGGCGGACAATCGCGCGGTAGGGGTCGATACCGCGGCCCTGCTGGAAGCACTGCGGGTGGTGTACGGCGCGCGCGCGTTGCTGAACGAGCTTGGCGCCCCGCCGGGCTAGGTTGGTTTCTTGCGCTTGCGCTTGGCTCCCGCAGCGGGCGGCTTGCGGGTCTTTTTCGCCGTCGGCACTGGCGCGCTCGCCTCCTCGCCACGCAGCTGCGCGAGTATGGCCGGGTTCTCCAGCGTGGAAGTATCCTGCGTGATCTCCTCGCCGCGGGCCAGCGCCCGCAGCAGACGGCGCATGATTTTTCCCGAGCGTGTCTTGGGCAGAACCTCGGTGAAGCGGATGTCATCGGGCTTGGCGATGGCGCCTAGCTGCTTACCCACCCACTCGCGCAGTTCGCCGCTGAGTGTCGCGGCATCCTCGCCCACCGGGCGCTGACCGCGGCACACCACGTAGGCGAAGATCGACTCGCCCTTGATGTCATGCGGTCGTCCGACGACGGCCGCTTCGGCCACCCTCGGATGCGCCACCAGGGCCGACTCCACCTCCATGGTTCCCAGGCGGTGGCCCGACACCTTCAGCACATCATCGATGCGTCCCATGATCCAGAAGTAGCCGTCGGCATCGCGGTGCGCGCCATCACCGGCCACATAGAAACGGTTCTGGAATTTCTCCCAGTAGGTCTTCAGGTAGCGCGGATTGTCGCCCCATATGGTCCGCAGCATCGAGGGCCAGGGGCGGCGTATGACGAGATAACCGCCCCGGTCCGGCTCGGTCACCGGTTCGCCGTCTTCGTTGACGATGTCCGCCTCGATGCCCGGCAGAGCGTGGGTGCAGGAACCGGGCTTGGTGGCCGTTACCCCGGGGATTGGGGCGATCATGAAGGCCCCGGTTTCGGTCTGCCACCAGGTATCAACGATCGGGCAGTGTTCCCGACCGATCACGGTGTGATACCACATCCAGGCCTCCGGATTGATGGGCTCGCCGACGCTGCCCAGCAGCCGCAACCGCGACAGATCGTGACTCTTCGGGATCTCATCGCCCAGTTTCATCAGGGCGCGGATCGCCGTGGGGGCGGTGTAGAAAATGGTGACGCCATGCTTCTGGCATATGTGCCACCAGCGCCCGCCATTGGGCCAGGTGGGGGCCCCTTCGTACATGACCACCGTCGCACCCAGCGCCAGCGGCCCGTAGGCCACGTAACTGTGGCCGGTCACCCAGCCGACATCGGCGGTGCACCAGTAGACATCATCTTCGCGCACATCCAGCACCCAGCGCGTCGACACCTTCACGCCCAGCAGGTAGCCCGCGCTGGAATGCTGGATGCCCTTGGGCCGACCGGTGGAACCGGAGGTGTACAGCAGGTACAGCGGATGCTCGGCGCCAACCCATTCCGGTTCGCACACCGGCGACTGGCCCTCGATGGCGTCATGCCACCAGATGTCACGGTCCGCCCGCATCGGCACCGACGCCCCGGTGCGCTTCAGGACCACCACCTTCTTGATGCTGGGACAGCCCTGGGCCAGGGCTTCATCGGCGGCGGCCTTCAACTCGACGATGTTGCCGGCGCGATGGCCGCCATCGGCCGTCAGCAGCACGCCTGCGCCGGCGTCCTCGATGCGCTCACGCAGCGACAGCGCCGAGAAGCCCCCGAACACCACCGAGTGCACGGCGCCAATTCGCGCGCAGGCGAACATGGCGATGATGATCTCCGGCACCAGCGGCATGTAGATGACCACGCGATCGCCGCTGCGCACGCCCAGCGCGCGCAGTGCATTGCCGGCGCGGCACACTTCGGCGTGCAGCTCCTGGTAGGACAGCCGTCGCGAATCACCCGGCTCGCCTTCAAACACCAGTGCGGTCTTGTGACCTCGCTCGCGCAGATGCACGTCCAGGCAGTTGTACGACACATTCAGCTGGCCGTCGGCGAACCACTCGAAATTAGGCGCGCGCGACTCATCGAGCACCTTCGTGAAGGGTCGATGCCAAGTCAACTCGGTGCGCGCCTGCGCGGCCCAGAAGGCCTGGATGTCGGTCGCGGCATCGCGCTGCATGCGGCGCAGCGCATCGGCCTTGAGTTGCGCCTGGGCAACGAATTGCGGGTCAGGAACGAAAACGCGACGCTCCTGCAGCACCGAATTGAGGTTTTTTCCGTCGTTTTTCATGTCATTCTAATGGGGAACTTGCGCCACGTTGCGCGACCTGATGATACCTACAGCGACGATGCCTGATCCATCATCGGAAAACCACGCCGCGGCGGCCTGGCTTGCAGGCATCATGAACCCGGCGCAGCGTCAGGAATTTGAGACGCATCTGGCCGGCTGTGCCGAATGCCAGGCGGAAATCGCGGCGCTGCGCGCATCCCACACGCAGCGGCAGCCGGTGCTGGTGATGCCGATCCCGGCCGAGGCGGAGCCCAAAACAACAGACCGCGGCACGCGCCGCGCGGTGCTCATCGTCATCGCCGCGCTGGCGACCTTGATCATTGGCTTTGCGATCGGCTGGTCGGTGTGGCAGATGGCGCACCGCTAGGTGCGCATCAGGCCAGCCAGCGCTGGATGCGGTCGTGCAGCGGACTGCTGCGCGGAAAATGCGCGATCAGGTATTCCATCTGGTCGGCGAGGACACGCCGGCCCTTGAGGAAGATGTATTCGGCATACGTCGGTGTGAACGGCACCGCGATCAATTGCATCTTCGCCTGTTCGGGGGTGCGCGAGGCCTTGTGGTTGTTGCAGCGACGGCAGGCTGTCACCACGTTCATCCAGGTGTCCTGGCCACCCTGGCTGAAGGGCCGCACATGATCGCGGGACAGCTCGCGGGCGGGGAAACGCTGTGCGCAGTACAGGCACAGGTAGGCGTCGCGCCGGAACAGGGTCTGGTTGTTCAGCGGCGGCACATAGTCGTGACGGCAGTTGCCGGGATTGCCGGTGTGACCGATGGTCGCGACGATGGAATTGACATCCAGCACGGTGCGCCGCCCGGTACGGGCGTTGACGCCGCCGTACAGGGGATACAGCGTGGAGCCGCAGGTGTAGGCCACCTGCTCCTGGTGATACAGCCGGGCGGCCTCCCGATAGTCGATCCACTCCAGCGGCATGCCCGCAATGTCCGTTCGCAGGACGAGTTGGGAGAGCCCGCGGGTCCCATGCGGGACGATGCGCAGGTCGGAATGGTAGCCGTGATCGGCTTTGTCCAAGTCGATACCCAGCATAGGTACTGTAAGATATGACAGCTTTGTGCAGGAATTCAACGCACTTCCGATGAATATTGCCGTAATGGCTTCGGGCGAGGGCACCACCCTGCAGGCGGTGCTGGATGCCTGTGCCGGCGGCCGGCTGCCGGCCCGCGTGGGGGTCGTGATCAGTAATAACGCGGGTGCCGGAGCCCTGCGACGGGCCCGCGAGGCCGGGGTGCCGGCACGGCATCTGTCCGTGGCCAGCGCGGGTGGCCCCCAGGCGCTGGATCAGGCGCTGAGCGCAACCTTGCGCGAGTACGCCAGCGACTGGGTGCTGCTGGCCGGGTACATGAAGCGCCTGGGTCCTGCGACCCTGGCCGGCTTTGCCGGGCGGATCATCAATACCCACCCGGCGCTGCTGCCGGAATTCGGTGGCCAGGGAATGTTCGGCCTGAACGTGCACCGGGCGGTGCTCGCGGCGGGACGCCGCAGCTCAGGGGCCAGCGTGCATTGGGTCGATGAAAACTACGATACGGGCGCGGTGATTGCGCAGGTACAGGTGCCCGTGCACAGCGGTGATTCAGCGGATTCGCTGGCGCTGCGGGTGCAGGCGGCCGAGCGCGAACTGGTCATCCAGGTGCTGGCGGCGGCGGCCGCGGGCAGGCTCAAACCGCCACCGCATTTACAGTCGGGCGCTACTTCTTGATGGCGCGCTTCGCGGCCTTTTTCTTCTTGGACGGATCCTTCGGACGGGTCTTGCCGAAGGAACCCTTGTAGATCTTGCCACGCTTGGATCGTGGATCTCCCTTGCCCATGCTTACACCTTTCGAAATACACTGAAATTGAAGCGCCGCAGTCTACCATTCCCACGGCAAATGAACCTGAGCAGTTGAAATGGACCGTATCCAGCGCCGCATGTATGTCGCGATAGCCGGCCTCATTGCCGCGACGCTGGCCCTGGGCCTGCTGGCCGGTACTGCGGCGCAGGCACAGCGGCTGGATTTCGTGGCGCTGGCGGCGCTGGCCGCGGCCGTCGCGCTGGGTCTGCTGGTGAAACTGCTGGTGCGTACCATGCGCGTCGTGGCGCGGCTGCGCGATGTGGCCTACCAGGACCCACTCACCGGACTGCCGAACCGAGCACTCGCCGAAGACCACATCGACACGCTGCTGGGCAGCAGCGCCTGGGACCCCTTTGCGCTGGTGATCGTGGAGGTGTGCAACGTCCGCGAGATCAATGCCGCCCTGGGCCATCATGTCGGGGATGAGGCGCTGCGCGAAGTGGCGCGCCGCCTGCGTCAGAACATCGATCCCTCGGACCTGGTCGCGCGGCTCTCGGCCAGCCAGTTCCTGATCATCCTTCACTCCTGCACCAGCGAACGGGCGGCGCTGCTGGCGCGACAGCTGGTCGGGGTCATTCATGCCGGCCTGCATCTGCCGGACGTGAGCCTGGATGTCCAGGTGCAGGCGGGTTTCAGTCAGTACCCGGATCACGGCAAGGCCTCGCGTGAACTGATGCGCCGGGCGCAGATCGCGCTCGAGGACGCGCTGGCGGCCCGCAACCTCGTCTCCCCCTATCGGGTCGGGCGCGACGAGGAGCAGCGGCGGCGGCTGCAGCTGGCCGCCGGCCTGCGCACGGCCATCGAGACCGACGCGCTGCGACTGGTGTTCCAGCCTGAGTTGAACCTGACGACGGGAACCATCACCCAGCTCGAGGCGCTGATGCGCTGGAAGCATCCGCAGCTCGGTGACCTCTCGCCTGCCGAGTTCGTGCCCATCGCCGAGCACACCGGCAGCGCGCGTCATCTCACCAGCTGGGCCCTGACGCAGGCGATCAGCCATATGGCGCAGTGGAATGCGGCCGGGCTGGATATCAGCGTGGCGGTGAATCTGTCGGCCCCGGATATCATGGATCCGCAGCTGGTGGAGGAAATTCAGGCCCGCCTGCACGAATGCGCCGTGCAGCCCTCACGCCTGGTGCTGGAAATCACCGAAAGTGCGGTCATGCGCGATCCGACCCTGGCCGCCCGCCACATGCACCTGCTGAAGCTCGCCGGCGTGCGCTTCGCCATCGATGATTTCGGTACCGGCCACTCCTCGCTGGCGCAATTGAGCCGGCTGCCGCTGGATCAGCTGAAGATCGACCGCACCTTCATCACCCATGCCCATGAGCGGCCGGCCGACGCCACTATTGTCAAATCGACCATCGAGCTCGCGCACAACATGGGGCTCAAGGTGGTCGCCGAAGGCGTGGAAAGCGCAGCGGCCGTAAAGCTGCTGCGGACCATGGGCTGCGATCTGGTGCAGGGCGAGTTCATCAGCACACCCCTGGCGGCGGGGGAAGTTCGCGAGTTCGTGGCGAGCGCGCCGGCGCTGGCGTGAGACAATCGGCCCATGGATTCACCGCTCGCCACCGAATTGCGGCTGCGCACTACCTCGAAGCTGCTGCAGGTCAGTTTCCAGGATGGCGCAGTCTTCGAGCTGCCCTTCGAATACCTGCGCGTGCACTCCCCTTCGGCGGAAGTGAAGGGCCATGGGCCCGGTCAGGAAGTGCTCGTCACCGGCAAGTCAGGGGTCGGCATCAAGGCAGTCGAGCCGGTGGGCCAGTACGCGGTGAAGCTGGTGTTCGACGACGGCCACGACACCGGTCTGTACACCTGGAAGTATCTGTACGAACTGGGGCGTGACCGGGAAGCCAATTGGCAGCGGTACCGGGAAAGAGTTGCCGCGGCAACGGTCGCGCATGGCGGCGGAGGTGCATAAAAAAGGGCCAAGCTGTTAAGCCCGGCCCCGGAATACAAGACCCCCGTTCTATATTTTTGTCCCCGGTCTTAAGCCCGGGGAAACGGGGCGAATCATGCTCCCGAGTGCGGGCGGAATGCAATACTCCGGATACAAAAACTGCGGCGGGACTTGACAGACCAACGCTTGACTTTTCATCTGTTATGCGATGACTAAACAACGCTTATGAGCGACACAGAGCCCACTGACTTCGGTTTTAAGAGCGTGCCGCGCGCCGACAAGGCCCGACGCGTGCGCGATGTCTTCGATTCGGTCGCCGGCCGCTACGACCTGATGAACGACCTGATGTCAGCGGGTGTGCATCGGCTGTGGAAACGCTTCACGCTGGCGCTGACCCAGCTGCGGCCCGGCCAGCAGGCCTTGGATGTCGCAGCTGGCACCGGGGATCTGTCGGTGGGCATGGCGCATCAGGTCGGTCCGCAAGGCCTGGTGGTCCTGACGGACATCAATGCAGCCATGCTGGCCAGGGGTCGTGACCGTCTCATCGATGAAGGTCTGGTGAGCAACGTGCGCTGCCTGCAGGCCAACGCCGAGAACCTGCCGTTCGCCGATGACAGTTTCCACTGCGTCACGATCGGCTTCGGTCTGCGCAATGTCACGGACAAGTCGGCCGCGTTGCGCTCGATGCGCCGCGTCCTCAAGCCCGGCGGCCAGCTCATCGTGCTCGAGTTCTCGCGCCCCACGGCGGCCATCCGGCCACTGTATGACGCCTATTCATTCCATGTGCTGCCACGGATCGGACAGCTGGTGGCGAAGGACTCGGCCAGCTACCAGTACCTGGCCGAATCGATCCGCATGCATCCTGATCAGGACACACTGCTGGCGCTCATGCGCGAGTCGGAACTCGAGGATTGCCAGTACCACAATCTCAGTGGCGGCATTGTCGCGGTTCACCGCGGCTACAAGTACTGAGTCTCAAGGATAGAGCAGGAAGGCGCTGCGCTCCTGGCGCCAGGCCGCCTCATCCACCGCGGCGAGCGCCTCCAGGTCAGCGGGCTGCGCCGCGGGGTCATCGACCCACTGACGCAGCAGCTCCCCGCCGTTGATGACGTCGATGGGCAGTCGGCCCACCTCGTACTCATAGGGAAAGTCCCGCCATAGCGGCTGATCCGGGCTCAGTTGCCGTGCGGCCTTGAAGGCCAGCGCCAGCAGCCGCCAGGGCTTGAAGTGTTCATGCTCGTAGGCGCCATCCTCGACATGGATCTGCACACCCGCGCACAACCGCCCGACGTGCTTGTGGAAAGTGGGCTCGAACCAGCAGGGGCGCAGCCGGCAACCGCGCAGCCACTGCGGGGCAAGCTGCTGCATGCGCATGAGAAGCTCGGTGACCGGCAGGTCAGGCGCGCCGAACAGTTCCAGCGGGCGAGTGGTGCCACGGCCTTCGGACCAGACCGTTCCTTCGAGCATCACCGTGCCGGGATAGGCCCGCGCCATCCAAAGGTTTGCGGCATTGGGACTGGGGTTCACCCAGGAGCGCTCGCCCAGCGGCCAGCCAAAACCCGGAGACTGTGCGGGCATCCAGTCCTCCATGGGCACCACTTCGAAATCGACATTGAGCTTCAGGGTGCGAACGAACCAGCCCGCAAGCTCACCGAGGGTCAGGCCATGACGCATGGGCAGCGCGCCGGCGCCCACGAAGCTCTCCCATCCCGCTCTCAAGGTCAGCCCCTCGATGGGACGCCCGGCAGGATTGGGCCGGTCCAGGACCCAGACCGACTTGCCATGCGCCGCGGCGGCCTCCAGCACATAGCGCAAGGTGGTGATGAAGGTGTAGATGCGGCAGCCAAGATCCTGAAGGTCCACCAGCAGCACATCGAAGCTGTCCATCATGGCCGCCGTAGGCCGGCGCACGCTGCCATACAGGCTGAACACCGGGATGCCATGGACCGGGTCGCGATAATCGGCCGACTCCATCATGTTGTCCTGCTTGTCCCCGCGCAGGCCGTGCTGCGGGCCGAAGGCCGCCGACAGGGTGAGATCACCGCAGGCCGCCAGGGCATCCAGGGAGTGCGTGAGCCGCTGGGTCACCGAAGCCGGATGCGCCAGCAGTGCCACGCGCCGCCCCGTCAGGGGCTTGCGTAGCGCAGGTTCGGTCAGCAGCCGGTCAATGCCGAATCGCATGGCTAGATCTCGAAGGTAAAGCTGTCGGGGTGGTGAAAATCAGGCCGCTCCCCGGCATGGTGCAGGGCCCAATAACCCAGCCGCCCCTGGGTGTCTTCGACGACGGTCGTGATCCCCAGTCGCAGCGCGCCGGTCAGATCGGCGGGCAGCTCGATGGCGGCGCTCAGCAGCAGCCGGTCGGCGCGGGTCCTAAGCTCGATGCGCGGCGCGCTGATTTGGCCAAGGGGTGCCATACCCGAACGGTAACCGGAAAAGCGGTACGCCGCCCACTGGCCTGTCGGGGCCAGGTTGAACTCGAGATAGTGGCCCGGCGGGGCATGGGCCACAAAGACCTCCATGCAGGTATGGCGCCACAGGCCATCCGTCGGACCCGCCATGGCGCCCCTCGCAGGGGCGCCGTCCCCGATACGTACCCCGGCAAGGTTGCCGAGCAGTTCGTACTCCAGCACCAGCGTTGCCGGTTCGGGCCGCGCGACGCGCACCTCGATCCCGCGGACGGCGCAGGGCGGATCGGCCGCGAACGGAATGAGGGCCACGGCGGGCCCGGGAATAGCGCTCAATGGGTTGTTCGCCTCGCGGGTGCTGAATAATTGATAATGTACACCGGCACTTGGGCGCTGTGCTGCCACGGGCTTCTCAACGATGTTGCTGTCGAGTATCGAAAAGTTGCTGAATCGTTCCCTGCCGCGCTCGCCGCGCGCCCAGGCCCTGGCGACGGCGCTGGCCGGCCGCAGCCTCGCGGTCAGCGTGACCGGCGCAGACCCCGTGATCCTCTCCAGCAGCGGGGCGCGAGTGCATCTGAAGCGAGATTCGGGAACGGTCGCGGACGCCCGCATCAGCGCCGGGCCGTTCAGCCTCCTGGCCCTGGCCACCGGACAGTCCCAGAACCTCTCGGCCACCGGGGGCACCGTCAGCGGCGATGCCCAAGTCGCGCAGCAGTTCAGCGAACTTCTGGCGCTGCTCAAACCCGATCCGGAGGAAGAGCTCGCGCAGCTGATCGGGGATGCACCGGCGCATCATCTGGGACGCCTGGCACGCGCCGCGGCGGATTTCGGTGACCACGCCGCACGCACCGCCGTGCGCAATGCGGCCGAGTACCTGGCCCATGAACGCCGCGATCTGGTGCCCAGGGCCGAAGGCCGCCAGCTGCTGGACGGGATCGACATCCTGCGCGATGACGTCGATCGCCTCGAAGCGCGCCTGAAGCTGCTCGCCCAGAAGCTCGAGTACCCCATGCCGTGAGGCTGCACGTGTTTGTGCGCCTGGTGCGCATCCAACGGGTGTTGCTGCGCCATCGGCTCGATGAGCTGGTGCGCGCCACGCATCTGTACCGCCCACTGCGCCTGTTGCTGCTGCTGTCGCCCGGGGTGTGGCAGGCGCGCCGGCGCGTCGGTACGCGCGCTGAGAACCTGCGTCTGGCACTGATCGAACTCGGACCGATATTCGTGAAGTTCGGCCAGGCGGTCTCCACGCGCCGGGATCTGCTGCCGGCGGATGTGGCCGAGGAGCTGGCGAAACTGCAGGACCGGGTACCCCCCTTCGCCGGTGCCGTGGCCCGTGCAAGTCTCGAGCGCTCCTATGGCCGGCCGCTGTCGGAGATGTTCGCGAAGTTCGAGGAGCTACCGATCGCCGCCGCCTCGATCGCTCAGGTGCACGGCGCCACGCTGCCAGGCGGCCAGGATGTGATCGTCAAGGTGCTGCGGCCAGGGGTGCGCTCGCAGATCGAACGCGACCTGGAGCTGTTTTACGCCCTGGCACATCTGGCCCAGAAATACTGGCCGGAGAGCCGGCGCGTGCGGCCGCTGGAGGTGGTCGCCGAGTACGAGAAGACCGTGCTCGATGAGCTGGATCTGATGCGTGAGGCGGCCAATGCCTCGCAGCTGAAACGCAATTTCGCAGGCTCGGACCTGCTGCATGTGCCGGAGGTGTACTGGGATCACTGCCGTGTGGATGTGCTGGTCACCGAGCGCATCCACGGCATCGTCATCAGTGACATGGAGCGCCTGCGAGCGCTGGGGACGGATTTTCGCAAGCTGGCCGAAAACGGCGTGCGGATCTTCTTCACGCAGGTGTTCCGCCACAACTTTTTCCATGCCGACATGCACCCGGGCAACATCTTCGTGCTGGTCGAGGACCCGGCCAACCCGCGCTATGCGGCCATCGACTTCGGCATCATCGGCACCCTGGACCTGCGCGACCAGTACTACCTGGCGAGCAACTTCCTGGCGGTCCTGGACCGCGACTACCGGCGCGTGGCCACGCTGCACGTCGAATCCGGCTGGGTACCGCCCGGCACCCGCGTCTCGGAAATGGAGTCCGCGGTACGCACCGTATGCGAGCCGATCTTCAATCGGCCGTTGAAGGAGATTTCCTACGGACACGTGTTGTTGCGCCTGTTCGAGATCGCCCGACGCTTCGACATGGTCATTCAGCCGCAGCTGATACTGCTGCAGAAGACGCTGATCAACGTCGAGGGCCTGGGACGCGAGTTGTACCCGGATCTGGATGTCTGGAGCACGGCCGGTCCGGTGCTGCGCGCCTGGATGCGGGAGCGGATCGGTCCGCGCGCCATCTTCCATAACCTGCGCCAGCAATGGCCGGACCTGCTCGAAGCGGTGAATGACCTGCCGGCCGTGGTCAAGGACGCGGTGCGGCAATCCCGTAGCGCACGTACCGGCGTACGCCTGGATGAGTCGGTGAGCCGTTCACTGGCGCGAATCCTGGAGCACTCGGCCCGGCGCCGCGAAGCCGTCACCATCGGCTCGGCCATCCTGCTGGGCGGCGTGGTCTGGCTGGCCCTGGGGCAGCAGGAAAGCTGGCCGGGCTGGAGCATGCTGGTTCTCGGGGCGGCATGGATACTGATCGGACGCAGGCGTTAGACTTGTCCATCCGCCTGCGATAGCCTTGCGACCCCCATGCCACAGCCCAACAACCTGACCGAAGGTTCGATCAGCAAGCGCCTGCTGCTGTTCACCCTGCCCATCCTCATCGGCAACATCCTGCAGTCGCTGAATGCGACCGTGAATTCCTTCTGGATCGGGCATTACCTGGGCGAGGCAGCCCTCACCGCCAGCTCCAACGCCGGCATCGTGCTGTTCCTGGTCCTGGGGGCGATGTTCGGCGCCTCCATGGCCGCCACCATCCTCATCGGCCAGTACCTGGGTGGTCGGCGCCTGCACGACGCCAAGCGCGTGGTCGGCACCAGCACCACGTTCGCGACCGCCTTGTCGGTACTGATGGCGGTGCTGGGCTGGTATATCTGCGAACCGCTGCTGCGCGCCATGCAGACCCCGCCCGAAGCGCTGGCGCTGGCCGTGTCCTACATGCGCGTCATCTTCCTGGCGCTGCCGTTCATGGTGCTGTACATCTTCGCCACCTCCGCGCTGCGCGGCGCCGGTGATGCCAAGACACCGCTGTACTTCCTGATCCTGTCGGTGGGCCTGGACATCGCGCTGAACCCCGTGTTCATCTTCGGCGTCGGGCCCATTCCGCGGCTGGGCATCGCAGGTTCCGCCGTGGCGACGCTGCTGGCGCAGGCCATCAGCCTGGTGGTGCTGATCGGCTACCTGTATGGCAAGAAACACCCGCTGTGCCTGCACGGGGATGAAATCAAACTGCTGAAGATCGACTGGTCCATCGTCAGCACGCTGATCGGCAAGGGCGTGCCCATGGCGCTGCAGATGATGGTGCTGTCGCTGAGCATGGTGCTCATGATCAGCCTGGTCAACCGCTTCGGCATCCACACCGCCGCCGCATATGGCGCCGCGGTACAGCTGTGGAACTACATCCAGATGCCTTCGTTCGCGATCGGCATGGCGGTCTCCTCCATGGCCGCGCAGAACATCGGCGCGCAGAAGTGGGACCGTATCAGCACCATCACCCGCATGGGCGTGATCTATCAGCTGATCCTCACCGGCACCATGGTTGCGGTGGTCGATGTGTTCACGCGCTCGGCGCTGGCAATCTGGCTGACGCCAGGCTCCCTCGCCATGGACATCGGCGTGCACCTGAACTACATCGTGACCTGGAGCTTCGTGTTCTTCGGTATCTCCATGGTGATGTTCGGCGTGGTGCGCGCCAATGGCGCCGTGGTCGCGCCACTCATCGTGCTGGCCATCAGCCTGCTGGGCATCCGTTTCCCGCTGGCGCTCGCGCTGCTGGATCGCCTGCACGCCGATGCCATCTGGTGGAGCTTCCCCGCCTCCTCCTTCGTGGCCATCCTGATGGCCATCGGCTATTACAAGTGGGGTAAGTGGCGCAGCTATCGGATGATCTCACCGCAGGTGGCCGCAACGCAGGCGGCGGCGGCCGCCAGCGCCGAAGTCGGCTAAGGGGCGCCCTCAAGGTTCGTCGGCTCCGGTCACCGCCATGAAGCTGGCGGATCCGTCGCGCACGACACGCAGCAGCAGCGGCAGCTGTGCGGTCGGCATATCCACCGTCGCCAGATCCGCGACGCCGGCCAATCGTTTGGTACCGGCATGGGTAATCAGATCCCCGATGCGCAGGCCTGCCAGGGCGCCGGCGCCAGCGGCGCGCAACTGCGTCACGATCAGGCCGCTGGGTTCGCCTTCGGCCTTCAGTGCCTTACGAACCACCGCCGTGGTATCAGCCAGGCCAATCGCGAGATTCGCCGACCAGGTGTCGGGACCGCCGGCAAGGGCCGGATCAGCCGGGGGATTAGCAAGTGTGCCGACCGTAAAGGCAATCGGCAGCTGCGCGCCGTCGCGCCGGATCAGCAGTTGCACGCTGCTTCCCGGTGCGAGTCGCGCCACCTTCTTGGGTAACTCGGACAGAGTGACCGGCACCGAGTCCATGCTCAGCAGGACATCCCCGACATTGAGGACGCCCCGCGCCGGGCTGTCCGGATCCACGGCGGTGATCAGCGCACCCTGCGGTGTCTTAAGTCCCAGTGCCGTAGCGATCGCCGGCGTCAGCGCCTGCGTGCTGACCCCGATATACCCTCGAGCCACCCGTCCATGGGCCTCGAGTTGGGCGATCACCACGGCCACAGTTTCGGCAGGAATCGCAAAACCCAGTCCGACCGAGCCGCCGCTCGGGGAGAAAATCACCGAGGTGACCCCCAGGACGGTCCCATCGGTCGCCAGCAGCGGGCCGCCGGAGTTGCCGCGATTGATGGCCGCATCGGTCTGCAGAAAGTCGATATACGGATCGACGTCCAAGGTGCGGCCGCGCGCCGATACGATGCCGGCAGTGACTGTTTGCCCAAGGCCATAGGGATTGCCGATGGCAATGACGGCATCGCCCACCGAGCTCTTTTCAGATGACCCCAGGCGCAGCACCGGCAAGCGTCCGGCGTTGACGCGCAGCAAAGCGATATCCGTGGCGGCATCGGTGCCCACGATCTGGGCGGGAAATTCCCGCGAATCGGCCAGCCGGACGCGCACCGATTCGGCGCCCGCGACCACATGGTTGTTCGTCACGATGAGTCCGTCGGCCGCGACGATGAATCCTGAACCCAGTACTGCCCCGCGCTGCGCAGGATCCGCCGCGGCACCCGGACCGGACAGCAGACGATGCAGCATCACGCTGACGGCGTCAGTTTCGATATCAGTTCTCTCCAGCGCCCGATCCGCGGCGTGCTGCGCCGCGCCTTGCCTGCGTTCTTCGACAAGGATGGTGACGACGCTGGGCGCAATGCGCCGTACCAGCTCGGCGTAACCGGCTTGGGCGGCACTGCCGGATGAGTACCCCGCTGCAATCGCCAGGAATGCGGACAGCAGAAGATGACGCCCCACGCTCAGCCGCCCTCAGCGCTGCAGGTGGGCGTCGGATGTCTGTCGAGCTGGAATCGCTGGCGCCGTCTCGGCCTGCCAGTAGCCGTGGTGGCCATAGTGTTCATGCAGCAGGGTCTCCTGCGGGCGATCCGGCAGGTGTGCCAATTCATAGGGCGGGGATTCCTGGACGGCCTGGCGCGTCAGATCAACGGTGATCCTCCGGTGCAGCCAGCTGACATCGCTGATCCAGCTTGGCGCGACCAGCACCCGGTGTCCGAGCCACCAGTTGCTGGTATTCACGATGAGATAACGGATGGCCCATGAATCCTCATCGACGAGCATGCCCTCAAGATGGCCGATCTCGCCATCCACGGCACTGATGTGATAGCCCGTGACCGCCTTGCAACTGCGCAGATGCGGGTCGTCATGCTGCTGGTGTTGGGTTTCGCGCGCCCGCCGTTCGTTTTCAACCTGCACCGCGAGGTAGTCGGAGCCTGAGCCGGCGGAGTCCATGTTGGTGAGCATCGCGCCCGGATAGTACGCTGCTCCCCACAGTCCATTGCCGCCCCAATAGTACGGGTAGCCGTAGAAGCTGGAATACTCCTGCTCGTGCTGGCGCGACACGGGTTGTTCGGTATCAATGTCGGGGCTGTTGCGCACCTGCTCGCGTGTGAGGCGGGCGGGAAACGTCTCGAACTTCCAGTTCGGCTCGCCAATCGCCAGCGGCGAGATCAGTACCTTGCGGTCCGAGAGCCATGTTCCGGTCTCGACGATCAGATAGCGAATGACCCAGGCCTTGTCGTCGAAATGAAAATCGGTTGCGAAGCCGATGCCACCATCGGTGGCCGCAATGCTGAAGCCAAGCATGTTCGTTACATCGCGCAACATCTGCAACACTCCGATTTGAGCGTGGCATTAAACCGTAGCGCACGAGGCAGACTCGCGTCTGTACGGTAGCGCACGGGTTGGCGGATGTGGCTGTGGCGCTTGCGCCTCAGGCGAACTACACGCGCAGCTCCGACAGCCAGCGCGCCGGATCACCCCCGCGCTCCAGCACCTCCACCAGTGCCGAGCCGATGATGACTCCGTCGACATGGTCGCGCAGCGCCTGCACCTGCTCGCGGCCGCGGATGCCGAAGCCTGCGCACACGGGTACCGCGGAGCGCGCGCGAACCCGGTCCAGGTATTGGATGACTTCGCTGGGCACGTCGACATTCTTTCCAGTCACCCCGGTCCTGGTGACGGCGTAGACGAATCCGCTGCTTCCGGCGACCACTTTGTCCAGCCGCTCCGGGGTCGTGACCGGTGTCACCATCTGCACCAGCGCTATGCCCTGCGATGCCATCGCGTCCTTGAGCAGATCGCTTTCATCCACCGGCAGGTCCGGCACGATGAAGCCATTCACGCCGGCCTTGGCGGCCGCTGCCGCCAGTTTGTCCAGGCCGAACGCGAGCAATGGATTCAGGTAGCTCATCAGCAGCAGCGGCGCGGCGACCTTGGGCATGCTGGTGAGCTCGGCGAGTATCCAGCGCAGGCTCACGCCTTGCGCCAGGGCCCCCTGGCTGGAGCGCTGCACGGTGACGCCGTCGGCCATGGGGTCGGTGAACGGTACACCGATCTCCACCACGTCGGCGGCCGAGGCAATCGCCCGCAGATGTTCGGTGAACTGCGCCATGCTGGGATAGCCCGCGGTCAGATAGGCGACCAGTGCCGGATTGCCCTTGGCGGATGCGCTGCGGATGGCGTGGCTGATGTTTTCGCCAGGAGGGTTTTGTCTGGAACTCATTTGCGTTCGGACTCGAGGTTGGCCAACAGGGTTCTTTGCAGAGTGGGCATGTCCTTGTCACCTCTGCCTGACAGACAGATCACCACACGCGCACCGGGGTGCGCCGCGGTCCAACGCTTGACGCCCGCCAGGGCATGGGCGCTTTCAATGGCCGGCAGAATGCCCTCGGACTCGCAGCATTCCTTCACCGCGGCCAGCGCTTCGAGGTCCTCCACCGCTTCATATTGCACACGACCCGTCAGATGCAGCAGCGCATGCTCGGGGCCGACGCCCGGGTAATCCAGGCCGGCGGAGACCGAGGTGGTTTCCTGGATCTGGCCTTCGGCATCCTGCAGCAGCATGGAATACACGCCATGCAGTACCCCCGGACTACCGTAGCTCAAGGTGGCGGCGTTCATTCCCAGGCCCTTGCCGGTGCCGCCGGCTTCGAAGCCGATGATCTTCACGCCGCGATCGGCGATGAAGGGATGGAACATGCCGATGGAATTGGAGCCACCGCCGACACAGGCGAATACCGCATCGGGCAGGCCGCCGGTGGCCTCCTGGATCTGCGCGCGCGCTTCGCGACCGATAATGGCCTGCAGTTCGCGCACCAGGTAGGGATAGGGATGAGGGCCGATGGCTGAACCCAGCAGGTAGAAACTGTGGGTGGGGTCGGACACCCAATCGCGCATCGCCTCGTCGATGGCGGCACGCAGGGTGCGATCCCCGCTGGTCACCGGCTCCACGGTCGCGCCCAGCAGCCGCATGCGACCCACGTTCGGCGCCTGGCGTTCCATGTCCACTTCGCCCATGTACACCACGCAGGGCAGACCCACGCGTGCGCAGGCCGCGGCCGAAGCCACCCCGTGCTGGCCGGCGCCAGTCTCGGCCACGACGCGTTTGGCGCCGATACGCTTGGCGAGCAGCGCCTGACCAATGGCATTGTTGATCTTGTGTGCGCCGGTGTGCGCAAGGTCCTCACGCTTCAGCCACACCTCGGCGCCCCAGCGCGCCGACAGCGTCGCCGCATAGGTGAGGGCCGTGGGACGTCCAACCCAGGAGCGCAGTTCGCGGCTCAGGGCCTGCTGGAATTCGGGGCTGGGCAGATGCTCGCGCACGCCACGTTCCAGGCGCTCCAGGGCCGGAATGAGTGTCTCGGGCACATAGCGCCCGCCAAAGGGTCCGAAGCGGCCCCGCTCATCAGGAAACCGGCCGGCGATGGCAGCCTGCAGCAGCTGCTCCTTCTCGGCTTCGGAAATCTCGCTGGTCACTGTCGTATCTCCGTTTATTGCATCAGCTGTGCATGCGCCATGCGCGCTGCCGCCACGAATGCCGCGATCAGCGCCGGACTCTTGTGGCCCGGCTGCTCTTCGACCCCGCTGGACACATCGACGCCAAAGGGCCGAACGGTCGCGATGGCCGCGGCCACGTTGTCCACGTTGAGGCCGCCCGCCAGGATCAGTTGCGACGCGCTGGCCAGACGCGCGGCCTCGGTCCAGTCGGCGTTGATACCCTGGCCGCTGAACGGTCCCTCGAACAGGAAGCGTCGCGGGGGTGCCTCGAGGGCCGGGGAACCGCTGCGCAGGACCGGCAGGATCGGCAACTGCTTGGGCACGCGCAGGACACTCAGATCGTTGATGTCGGTCTGCCAGCCGTCGGGCTTGAAGTCGCGGACGATCTCATCCAGCAAGGGCTGCTTCGGATGGCGCGTCACGGCGATGCACAGCGCCCGGCCGCGCGCCGCGGCGGCCAGGCGCGCCGCCTGCGCGGGCGCAAGCTGGCGTGGCGAGGGAGAAAAGACGAAGCCGATGGCATCAACGCCGGCCTGCAGCGCGGCGCTCACGGCCGCATCGTCGGTGAGGCCGCAGATTTTGAGCCATAGCGGGGATTTGGCGTCCGGCACGTCAGTACCACTGCTGCCGCGCCCGACGCCCGGCCACGATCATGTCGTGGGCCAGCGCGCGCGGATCCGCACCGCTCATCAAGGCGCTGCCGACCAGTGCCATGTCGTAACCCGCCGCGGCCACGCGCCGTGCATCCTCGGCGGTTGCGACGCCACTCTCGGCCACGCGCGGCACCTGCGCAGGCAGCAGCCGCACCAGCTCCTCGAGCCGTCCGGGAACCACCTGCAGCGTCGCCAGGTCGCGGCAATTGACGCCGACCAGCCATTGCACCGGCGCCATGCCGGGGCGCGCGCGAATGTTGGCGCTGCGGCTGGGCCCCAGGCGATAGGGGCCCGGTTCCTCATGCGTCTGCGCCTCGAGGATCTGGTGCGCCAGTTCGATGTCAGCCGCATCGAAGGCTTCCAGCAGCGCGAACAGGCTGCAGGCCTTGGCCGCCGCACACAGTTCATCCAGCTGCGCTCGGGACAGCATGCGCAGAATGATGAGCACGCCGCCGGCACCGGCGGCGCGCGCCTCGACGACCTGGTAGGGATCCACCAGGAAGTCCTTGCGCATCGCCGGCACACGCATGGCGCGCAGTGCCGCGCCGGCGGCGCTCAGGTGCGCCATCGAACCATCGAACCGGCTGGGCTCGGTCAGCACCGAGACCGCCGCGGCGCCCGCTTCGGCATAGCTGAGCGCCCGCCGGGCGGGATCCTCGGCATCGGCCATGCGCAACTGGCCCGCTGCCGGTGAGCGCAGCTTCAGTTCGGCGATGAGATCGAAGCCGCTGGTGTTGCGCACCAGCGGCGGCGGCGGGGCCGTCGCCATCGCCTGTCGCAGCAGCGCGTTTTCCGACAGTTTGCCGCGCGCCACGAGCAGCCGCTCCTCGCTCGCCCGGGCCATGGTCTTGAGAAAATCCTGATCACTCATATGGCACCTGCCGCGACCCTTGCGAAGTTCGCCACGCCGTCGAGCGTGCGACCGGCCGCGCCGGAGTCGATGGCGCTGGCGGCAAGTTCAATGGCTTCGCGGGGCGTTTGCGTCCTGCCCGCGACCTCGAGCGCCAGGGCGGCACCGAGCAGCAGGCAATCGCGATGCGGCCCGCGATCCTCCCCCGTCAACACCGCGCGCAGGGCCTGGGCATTGTGCTGCGCATCGCCGCCGGCGAGGTCCGCGTTGCGGCAGCGCGCCAGCCCGAAATCGTGCGGATCGCGCACCTGTTCCTCGACCTGCCCGGGATGTACATCGAACAGCATGAAGGGTCCGACCGGGGTGGGCTCGTCCCAGCCATGACTGCCATGCACGACAAAGGCGCGCTCGATGGGCATGCCGGACATGGCATGGGCCATCAGGCGCGCGACCTCCGGGCTATAGGCGCCGATCACATAGAGCGGCGGCGCCGCCGGGTTGGTCAGGGGCCCGAGGATATTGAAAATCGTGCGCACGCCGAGCGCGGCGCGCGCCTGGGCCACGGCCTTCATGGCGGGGTGATAGTACGGGGCGAACAGGAATGTGAAGCCGGTGGCGGCGAGGCAGCGCCCGGCGGTCGCCTCATCCATGGGAATCCTGACACCCAGGGCTTCCAGCACATCCCCGCTGCCGCACTTGCTGGAAATGGAGCGGTTGCCGTGCTTCACCACCGGCACCCCACAGGCGGCGGTGAGCAGCGCCGTTCCGGTGGAGATGCTCAGCGAACCGGAGGCATCCCCGCCGGTACCGACGATATCGATGGCGCGCAGTCCCGGCGGAATCTGCGGTCGCAGGGCCAGCGAGCGCATGCCGTCGGCGAAACCACGCAACTCTTCGGCCACCTCGCCCTTGGCACGCAGGGCGGCCAGCACCGCGCCGGTCAGCGCCGGGTGGGTCTCGGCCGCCGTGAGCGCGGTCAGCAATGCGGCGGCTTGCACCTGCGAGAGGTGCTGGCCAGCGAGCAGTTTTTCCAATGCCTTACGCACGCGCACCGCCGCTTTGCTTGAGGAAATTGCCGAGCAGCTGCGGACCATCCGGGGACAGTATGCTCTCCGGATGGAACTGCACGCCCTCCACCATCAAGGTGCGGTGGCGAGCGCCCATGATTTCATCCTCATGGGTGCGCGCACTGATCTCGAGCACGTCGGGCATGTTCGAGTTTTGCGCGATCAGCGAGTGGTAGCGGCCGATCTCACACTCCTGCGGCAAACCGGCGAAGAGCGTGCGGCCATCATGGATGATGCGCGAAGTCTTGCCGTGCATCAGACGCTGCGCGCGCACGACCTTGCCGCCGAACACCTCAACGATCGACTGATGTCCCAGGCACACGCCGAGCACCGGCACGCGGCCGGCAAAGGCGCGGATCATGTCCATCGAGACGCCGGCGTCATAGGGGGTGCCGGGACCCGGGGAGATGCACAGATGCGAGGGCGCCAGGTCCAGCGCCGCTGCCACCGTGAGTTCGTCATTGCGATGAACCTCGACGGCCGCGCCCAGCACCAGGAAGGCCTGTACCAGGTTGTAGGTAAAGGAGTCGTAGTTGTCGATCAGCAGCAGACGCGGGTTCACAGGCCCTCCTCCGCCAGCGCCAGCGCGCGCACCATGGCGCCGCTCTTGGCCAGCACTTCATCATGTTCAGCTTCCGGGACGCTGTCGGCGACCACGCCGGCGCCAGCCTGAAAGCTGTACTCATCGCCGTGAAAGACCAGCGTGCGGATGGTGATGGCCTGATCCATGTCGCCACGGGCACCGAAGTAACCGACCGTGCCGCCGTACAGGCCGCGGCCCACCGGCTCGAGTTCATCGATGATCTGCATGGCGCGCACCTTGGGCGCACCGACCAGGGTTCCGGCCGGAAAGGTGGCCGCGAACAGATCGAAGGCATCCTTGCCGGCGGCCAGGCGGCCCTTGACGCCGCTGACGATGTGCATCACATGGCTGTAGCGTTCGATGTGCCGGTAGGGATCCACATGCACGCTGCCGGCAGCGGCCACGCGGCCCAGATCGTTGCGCGCCAGGTCCACCAGCATCACATGCTCGGCATTTTCCTTCGGATCGGCACGCAGTTCGGTTTCGCGCTGCACATCCACGCCCGGGTCATCGGCACGCGGCCGGGTACCGGCGATGGGGCGCAGCTGCGCCTGCCCGGCATTGAGCTTGACCAGAGCCTCCGGCGAGGAGCCCACCACGGTGATGTCGCCCAGCGCGCAGTAGTACATGTAGGGCGAAGGATTGATCAGCCGCAGCGCCCGATAGGCCTGGAACGGATCCAGCTGGTGCTGGCCGCTGAAGCGTGATGCCAGCACCAGCTGGTACACGTCCCCGGCGGCGATGTATTCCTGGGTGCGCCTCACCCCGGCGAGGTACTGCTCGCGCGTCATCGAGGGCATGGGCTGCTGGTAGCGCCCCGGGCGCGCTGTGCTTGGCAGCCCGCCACGCAGGGCGCGAATGATTTCACGGCGCAGCGAGGCGCGTTCGGCAGGTGAGCCGGCGTGCAGCAGCGCGATGCTGCGCGTGAGGTGATCGAACACCAGCAGCGAGCGAGGTGCCACATAGTGCAGCGCCGGCACGCCGTCGGCGGTTGCGACTCGCCTGGGCAGGTGCTCGAAGAAACGCACGACATCGTACGATGCAAATCCCACCAGGCCGCCGGCCAGGGGCACGCCGGAAATCTCCGGTTCCGGTCGTGGGGCGGCCGCCAGCGCGGCGCGCAGCTGGTTCAGCAGCTCGCTGGCATTGCCGGGCCGCGGCTGCCGCACCGCGCCGACCTTCAGGCCCTCGGCATCGAGCTTGACCTCAAGGCTGTCACCGAAGCCGACGAATGAATAGCGCGCGAGCCGCTCGCCTCCTTCCACGCTCTCCAGCAGAAAGCAGGGCCTGAAGGCCGCAAGCTTCATGTACGCGGAGACCGGCGTATCCAGGTCTCCGGCAATATCAAAAGGCGCTTTCATTCTGTTCCTGGCTTCAAATCATACGGACAACAAAAAACCCATCCCGGGACATTCCGGAGATGGGTTCTGGCGACGCTCGAGTCTTTTAGGGAAAGTTTAAGGCGGCAGCAACCAGGGCCCACTCCGTCAGGAAGTGCGCCACCACCAGGTGCCAAGCTCGTTGCGAAGCTGAATAGACATGCCTCGGCAGTATCGCCGGAAGGCTATGGGAGGTCAAGGATTGGCTTAAAATGGGCCATGCCTTCATTTGATGTGGTCTCGGAGCTGGACTCCCATGAAGTCACGAACGCGGTTGACCAGGCCAACCGCGAACTGAGCCAGCGTTTCGATTTCAAGGACAGCGGTGCGGTCTTTGAATTGATCGGCATGACGGTCAGCGTCAAGGCGCAGGTGGAATTCCAGCTCAAGCAGATGCTGGAGATCCTGAAGCTGCGCCTGGCCAAGCGCGGTGTCGACATCCGCTGTCTTGAGATCAAGGACCCGGTGGTGAATCTGGCGGCCGCCGTGCAGGAGGTGATCCTGCGGCAGGGGGTTGATGCGGATACCGCACGGCTCATTGTGCGGCTGATCAAGGACTCAAAGATCAAGGTTCAGGCCAGCGTGCAGGGCGAGAAGGTGCGCATCGCCGGCAAGCAGCGCGACGATCTGCAAAGTGCCATGGCGGTGCTGCGCAAGGCCAAGGTCGAAATGCCGCTGCAGTTCAATAATTTCCGCGATTGAGGCGGCTCAGCGGCGGCCGCGCGCCGCGTCGATTCGAGCACACAGTCTGGCGGTGGCATCCACCATGCTCGGCCCCAGGCGGCTCAGGGCCTGGTCCTGAAAATCCAGTAGATTGCCCGAGCGCACGGCCTTCAGTGTCGGAAACTTCCGCCATGCCTGCAGCCATTGCGGCCCCTGCCCGGGCGGCGCGGCGGCAATGATCAGATCCGGATCGCGGCTGATGACCGCCTCGACCTGCACCGCGGAACTCAGATGCGCCACATCACCGAAGATATTCAGCGCGCCGCAGATCGACAGCGCATCCGACATCAGCTGCTGCCCGCCGATGGTGTACAGGGGCTGATTCCAGGTCTCCAGCAGCGCCGTCACCGGCGGACCTCTTGAGTAGCGCTCGCGAAGCCCCGCAAGCTGCGCCTCGATCTGCCGCGCGCGTTGCTCCGCGACCGCAGAGGTTCCGGCCAGTACTCCCAGGCGTCGCAGCGAGGCTCCCAGATCTGAGAGTCGATTCACCTGCTGGCCGTACAAGGTGAACCCCAGGCGCCTGAGCTGCGCGATCTGCGCCGCGTTGTTGCCGCCGGGCCAGTAGACAACCACCTGCGGCTTAAGGATCAGCAGCCGTTCCATGTCGATGGCGTTGGCATCCCCGATTCGGGGCACCTGCCGTGCAGCAGCCGGTTGATCCGCATATAACACCGTGGCGATCAGCTGCGAACCGGCCCCGGCGAAGAACAGCATCTCGGTCGCTCCGGGAGCCAGGCTGACAATCCGGCCGGCCGGACCGGGCAGTGCCATGTGAACCCCCGTGTCATCAACCACATCGATACCGGCCGCCAATGCCTGCCCGGACACCGCCAGCAGCAGCCACACACATCCCCGTATAATGCGGGCCATGACAGTCAAAGCCGTATTCCTTGATTTTGCCACCGTCAGCAGTGGCGATCTTGACATGAGCAAGCTCAAGCGCGTACTCCCGCACGTCGTGCTGCATGACGTCACGCCGGTGGAGCAGATTCCGGCGCGCATGGCGGGCTCTCAGATCGTCCTCACCAACAAGCTGTACATCACCCGCGCGCTGATCGAAGCAAACCCGCAGCTGCGCTTCATCGGCGTTTCAGCCACCGGTACCAACAACATTGACCTCGAGGCCGCGCGCGATCATACGGTGGCGGTGTGCAATGTCCGCGACTACTGCAGTCGTTCGGTCATGCAGCACGTGCTGGCGGTCATTCTGGCGCATACCCATCGCGTGCGCGAATTCTCACGCCTTGCGGTGGACGGCTCATGGTCACGTACACCGCAGTTCACCATGTTGAACTACCCCATCCGTGAACTGGCCGGGCGGGTGCTCGGGATCGTGGGTTACGGCGCACTGGGCCGGGCGGTGGCGCAGGGTGCACAGGCGGCGCTCGACATGCGCGTGATGATTGCCGGTCGGGCCGGTCAGCCGACCGCACCGGGGCGTGTCGATCTGGACCTTCTGCTTCGCGAAGCTGACGTTTTGAGCCTGCATTGTCCCCTGACACCGGCCACGACCAACATGATCGGCGCCCGCGAGCTGGCGCTGATGAAGCCGGATGCGCTGCTGGTGAATACCGCCCGCGGTGGCCTGATCGATTCGGCGGCATTGGTTGCGGCACTGCGTAACGGAACCATCGGCGGCGCGGCCATCGATGTGCTGCCGCAGGAGCCGCCACTGGATGGCAATCCTCTGGTCGATCCGACCATTCCGAATCTCATCCTCACGCCCCACATCGCCTGGGCCGCCAAGGAAGCACGCCAGCGCTGCCTGGATGAAGTGGCTGCCAATATCGCCGATTTCCTCAAGGGCGGCACGCGCAACCGGGTGGTGTAAATGGCTTTGATCACTGCCACCTGGGCGCAGCAATTCGCAGCGGAGTGGATCGCGGCCTGGAATTCCCATGACCTGGAACGCATTCTGGCGCACTACCGGGACGATTTCGAGATGCGCTCGCCGCTGATCATTGAAAGGATGGGTGTTCCAAGCGGCATCCTAAAGGGTAAAGCGGCCATTCGCCCATACTGGCAGCGCGGATTGGCCGCGCAGCCACCGCTGCATTTCGAATTGCAGGATGTGCTGGTGGGAGTCGACACCGTTGCCATCTACTATCGCAGTGTCACTCGAAACCGGATGGTCGCGGAGATTCTCCAGTTCGATGATCAGCGTCGCGTCATCGGCGGCGCCGGGCTTTATGCCAGCGTTCCATCGGGGTGAGCGCCGCTGATACCGTGCGATCATCGATGATGGGGACCGCCGGGCCTTCAACAAGGCGTCACACTGCGCGGGTAGGATTGATGGGCCTTTCGCACGCCCCGGGAGGGACCATGCAGGGCCGATTGCTCGCCGCCTCGCTCGCAGTGATTGCCTTCGCGGCAACCTTGGCCGTAACCCGATGGCAGTTTCATGCGCAATCGCAGCCGCAGCCGCAGTCGCAGTCGCTCCACATTCCGGTCGCGGCGGTGCGCTCACGCGCGGTACCTCAAGTGGTGCCTCACCCTGTCATTCGCAAACAAAATGACGCGCCGGCAGCGGATCCCGACGATGAAGACGTCGCCCCACAACCGCCGCTGCCAGATTCCGCCGCGTTGCCATCTTATGAAGAGGATCAGGCCGCCCGCAACGCCGATGCCTTGCGCAGTCAGCGTTCGCGCTGACACCCGCACGCCTCAGCTTGCGGCTTCGATCCAGCCTCGGCGCATCGGCGCATCATTCATTCTTCAAACAGTCACCCGGCCGCAACAACGATTCACCAAGCTGGCACCGCGCCGGTCTCAGGTGGCGTGCAAACGGGAGTTCCCACATGAAAATCCGCGACTTCGTCGCGCATTCCTTGCATGGACTGCGCATGGCAGCGATTTCGGTTGCTCTTCTGCAGTTGTCAGTCGGGCCGGTGCTGGCCGCCGTGTCCGAGACGGGAGATCTGCCCAGCCCCGGTGCGCTGGGTCCCACGGCCACACCCATCAAGCACGTGATCGTCATCATCGGCGAGAACCGCAGTTTCGACCACGTGTTTGCAACCTACGTTCCGCAGGCGATCCACGGCCGTCCGCAGCAGGTTCAGAACCTGCTGAGCGAGGGCATCATCGCGATGCGTGGCACCGCCACGGTGCCGGGCCGGAATTTCTACAAGGCGCAGCAGAACCAGGCGACCGATGCAGCGCCCGACACCTTCCTGCTGAGTCCATCGAAGCAGCAGGCCTTTGGTGTACTGCCCAATCCCCTGGCCGGCGGCCCCTCGGGCCCGGAGGCCAACCTGACCGGGTTCTGCGGCACGCCTTTGTCGCTGTTTCCTTCCTGCTTGGCAGCCGCCGAACTGGTCGAAAGCGGCCTGTCGAACAGCCCCACCGATCCTGAGAACTACTATGCCTCGCTGGCCTCGGGCGGTACCGGGTTGACCTCGGGCACCCCGGATACCCGCATCCAGTGGAACGGCCTGAGCGTCACCGACAACAATCTGCTGCCAGGTCCCTTCCAGCTCACCGGCCCCACCCTGCAGTACGCCGACTATGCGGCGAGCCCCGTGCATCGCTTCTACCAGATGTGGCAGCAGCTGGATTGCAGCGCCTATCACGCCTCCTGGGAAAACCCCTCCGGTTGCGATGGGAAACTGTTCTCGTGGGTTGAGGTCACCGTCGGCGCTGGTACCAATGGCACCGCCCAGCCGGCCAACTTCTCAACCAATTTCACCACCGGCGAGACGCCCGCTCCGGCAACGACGGGTGAAGGCTCCACCGCGCTGGGGTTCTACAATGTGCAGGCGGGTGATGCGCCGTACTTCAAGTCCCTGGCGGACCACTACGCCATGAGCGACAACTTTCATCAGTCCGTCGATGGCGGCACCGGTGCCAACCACATCATGCTCGGCCACGGCGATATGATCTGGTTCGCCGATGGCAGCGGCAAGCCCGCGCAGCCGACGGTCAGTGCCGCCGGCCTGAACGAGGTGGAAAATCCCAACCCCGCCGTCGCGACCAACAACTGGTACATCGAGGATGGCTATGGCAGCGGTACCGGCGCCAGCGCCCATGGCGGCGGTTCCTACAGCGACTGCGCCGATCGCACCCAGCCGGGAGTGGGGCCGGTGCGCGAGTATTTGAAGTTCCTGGGTATCGAGGCGCGCTGCGAAAAGGGCCACTACTACCTGCTGAACAACTACAACCCGGGCTATGAACCCAACGGCCAGAACGATGGCTTCAGCAATGCGTACACGGACACCAATCCGCTCAATACCCCCTTCACCGTACCGCCGTCCGGCGTGCGCAGCATTGGCGACAGCCTGCTGGCGGCCAACATCTCCTGGAAGTACTACGGCGATCAGTGGAACATCTACCAGACCGATCCCTACAAGATCAACAATCCCGCCAAGGGCCAGCTGCCCGATGAGTACTGCACGATCTGCAATCCCTTCCAGTACGACAGCTCCATCATGACGAATCCGACATTGGTGGCGGAGCATATCCAGGACTCCACGAGCCTGTATGCGGACATCACCGGCGGCAATCTGCCTGCGGTGTCCTTCGTGAAGCCCAGCGGCCTGGTGGACGGGCATCCGGCGTCCTCGAAGCTGGATCTGTTCGAGGGTTTCAGCAAGAAGATCGTTGATCTCGTGCAGGGCTCGAAGTATGCCGCGGATACTGCGGTCTTCATCACCTTCGACGAAGGCGGTGGCTACTACGACTCAGGTTACGTGCAGCCGGTTGACTACTTCGGCGACGGCACTCGCATCCCGCTGATCGTGGTGGCGCCGTTTCTGAAGGCGCCGGGCTACATCTCGCACAGCTATGCGGACCATGTGTCGATTCTGAAGTTCATCGAGCGCAACTGGGGCCTGCAGCCGGTGACGCGCCGCAGCCGGGACAATTTTCCCAACCCGATCAGCGTGCCTGAGAACCCATACGTGCCGCTGAACACACCGGCGCTTGACGATTTGTTCGATTTCTTCGACTTCCCGGGCGGCCACGGCTACTTCTAGCCGACCGGGCCGTGAACCGGCAGTGCCCGCCGCCTGAGTGGCGGGCACTGCGTTTTGCAGGCTCCGGCAGGCAGCTCACGCTGCGTGCGAATGGGCAACGACGTCGCCGGACTCGAACTCGAGAACTCGCGCCACCGCGTGGACTGTGGCGGCAATCCGTACGGCGCTTTGCACGGACTCGCGCGACAGGCCGTGCTGACGCAGTTGCCGTTCATGGGAGGCGACGCAGGTGCCGCAGCCGTTGATGGCGGATACGGCCAGTGACAGAAGTTCAAAATCGGTCTTGTCGATGCCGGGGCTGCCCAGCACGTTCATGCGCAGCCGCGCCGGCATCTTCTGGTATTCGGCGTCCTCCACCAGATGCAGGAAGCGGTAGTAGATATTGTTCATGCCCATGATCGCCGCGGCTGCGCGTGCCGCGTTCAGGTCCGTCGGCGACACTTGCGCGGCTGCCAGCGCCTCCAGGTCTCGTGCCAGCGGCACATGCCTTGAGGCGATGGCCGCGGCCAGCGCCACTGCCCAGATCTGCCGCTCGGTAAGACCGGGCGCTCCGGTGGTGGCGAGCACCGAACCCAGGTTCAGTCGCAGATCCTTTGCATAGTCCGGCAGCGAATCGCGGATTTGATCCAATGAAGTCATAACAGTTCTCCAGTTCAAGACGTCCCGCCCCGTGAGCCCCCGAGGGGGGAAGCTGGGGGCTCACGGGCCGCCGGTGCCCGGGCCGGGCACCGGCGGAGGACTCCTCAGGCAGCCTTCAGCGTGTCATCGCCCTTTTGCCAGTTGCAGGGGCAGAGCTCATCGGTCTGCAGGGCATCAAGCACCCGCAGCACCTCCTCGGGATTGCGACCGACATTCAGGTCGGTGACGTATACGAAGCGGATCACGCCCTGGGGATCGACGATGTAAGTGGCGCGCTGTGCCACGCCGGCCTCCGCATCAAGGATGCCCAGCGCCGCGGTGAGCTCGCGCTTCACGTCCGCCAGCATCGGGAACGGCAGATCCTTCAGTTCCGCCTTGTCGCGGCGCCAGGCGAGATGCACGTACTCCGAATCGGTGCTGGCGCCCAGCAGCTGGGCATCGCGTGCACGGAATTCCTTTTCGAGCTTGCCGAAGGCCGCGATCTCGGTCGGGCACACAAAGGTGAAGTCCATGGGCCAGAAAAAGATCACGCGCCATTTGCCGGCATGCGTGCCGCCCTCGATAGTCTGGAACGCCTTGCTCTGGTCGGTGGAAACAACGGCATTGAGCCGATATTCGGGAAACTTCTTGCCAATACCCAACATGGTCCTGCTCCTTGATAGATCGCTTCCGGGCAAATTCGATGTGGCCATCCTGGATCCACGGACCATATAATTCCAATCGATTGACTTTATAATGCCGATAGACGCCATATATCGGAAGCATGATGTCGGATATCAAACTCAAGGATCTGCGCTACCTGGTGAAAGTCGCCGATACCGGTCATTTCGGGCAGGCCGCGGAACGCTGTTTCGTCAGCCAGCCCACCCTTTCTGCTCAGCTCAAGAAGCTGGAGGACTATCTGGGCGTGCAGTTGATTGAGCGCCAGTCCAAGGGGGCGACGCTCACCCAGGCCGGAGAGCAGATTGTGGCCCGGGCGCGTCTGATCCTGAGCGCCAGCGATGAGGTCATCACCCTCGCCCAGACGTTTCGCGATCCCCTGTCAGGGCGGCTGAAAGTCGCCATGATCCCTACCGTCGGTCCCTATGTGCTGCCGCAGGTGGCACCGGCGGTGCGCAAACAGATACCGCGGCTGGATCTGCTGCTCTTCGAATACCAGACCGCTGCGATTCTGGAGAAACTGCACAGCGGTGACATCGATGTGGGGGTACTCGCCTTGCCGGTGGAACAGGAAGGATTGGCGAGCCGCAAACTGTATGACGAGGATTTCAATGTCGCGCTGCCCGAGCAGCACCGGTTGGCGAAACAGGCCAGCATCCGGATCGCTGATCTGGCGGATGAGAGCCTGCTGTTGCTGGAGGAAGGCCACTGCCTGCGCGATCAGGCGCTCGAAGTGTGCAGCCGGGTCTCCATTCATGAGCGCCAGGATTTCCGTGCCACCAGCCTGGAAACCCTGCGCCAGATGGTCGCCGCGGGTGCGGGCGTAACGCTCATGCCGGAGCTTGCCAGTCGCGGGGCCTATGGCAATGCACGCGGCGTCGTCATACGGCCTCTGATCCGACCGACTCCGCACCGCCAGATCGGCGCGGTATGGCGCAAGTCCAGCGCGCGCCTGGCCGCCATCCAGGCCTTCTGCGACGTGGTGGTCAAACATGCCAAGTAGTCGCTCTGGCATACTCGCAAGCATGGCATCAGCACATGTCAGCAGCCGCAGGTCGATGACCACCTGCCTGCGGGGCCCGGTTCTGCTGGCGTTGCTGATGCTGGCCGCCGGCCTCACGCCCCGGATCGGAATCACGGGAGGCGGCAACCTGCTGGTTGCGGGTGCCTGGATACGCCAGCCACCGCCCGGGTCGGATGTGGCCTCGGTCTACCTGTCACTGGAGAACATCGGGACCCAAACTGCCAAACTGATCGGCGTGGAAACTCCAGTGGCAGCCATGGCGATGCTGCACGAGTCGCTGGAGTCCGGCGGTCAGTCGCAGATGCGTGCGCTCAGCTCGGTCTCGCTCGCTCCCGGGGCGAGCATGGCCTTCAGGCCGGGCGCCAAACACATCATGCTGCATGGACTCACCCATCCGCTGCAGGTGGGTGAACGTGTGCCGATCGTGCTGGTGTTCGCTGATGGCATGAGATTGCACGCCACGGCGCTGGTGCGGCCTCTGGGAGCGAACTGAAGTCCGGGCGCATCCGCCCAGCGACCCATAGCCATGCGATTAGACGGCCCCTCCGAGCACATCACGCCATACGACAAGCTGGCGTTTTCCGACGTGCAGGCGCAGGCGCTGCTCGCCAGCGGCGAGCACCGTCAGGAACTCACGGCATTCTTTGGTGACCGTGAATATGGCGAGCTGCAGTACCTGGCAAGGCGCGCCGTGAAACGCAGCACCGGCATTCGCGCCGGCCGCGTTCTCATCGTGCCAGGCATCATGGGTTCACAATTGGGGTTCGAACGGCCGGCTCCCCTGCCGGCCGATTTGTTGTGGGTGGATCCGGCGGACATTGGCGCGGGAAGGCTGCGCGCCTTGCGGATGGATCTGGGAGCGCCGATACGCCCCATGGGCGTGGTGCTGTTCTCCTACCTGCGGCTGCGCCTGCACCTGGTGGCGCATGGCTTTGACGTCGACTGCGTAGACTATGACTGGCGCCTCGGCATCGATGTGCTGGGCAAGCGGCTCGCGCAACGCATCGAAGCGGAGCCGCACCCGTATGTGCATCTGGTTGCGCACAGCATGGGCGGCCTGGTCAGCCGCGCGGCACTGTCGCTGCCGGCGCGGCGCAAGGTCCAGCAGGTCGTGTTGCTGGGCTCGCCCAATGAGGGTTCATTTGCCGGAGTCCAGGCGGTGCGCGGCACCTACCCGGTGGTGCGCAAACTCGCAAGGCTCGATCCGCGCATCAGCGCCGAGCAGCTTGCGGAGGAAGTGTTCAACACCTTTCCAAGTCTCTATCAACTGCTGCCCACGCCCACCCATACCCAGGGCATCGATCTCTTCGATGCGCAGCAATGGCCGCAAGCAGGGCCCCGACCGCGCGCCGAGCTGCTGCGCGCCGCATGGGAAACGCGGGCCGGCATGGGCAAGACCACCGCGCGTTGTTCGGTACTGGTCGGCACCGGTCAGGCCACGGTCACAGGGATCGAACGCATCGCGGATGACTTCGTCTACACGATCAGGCCGCATGGCGATGGCACCGTTCCCGCCCTCAGCGCCCGGCTGGAGGGCGCGCAGACCTACTTCGTCGCCTGCGCGCACAGCGAGCTGACCCGCGATCCGCTGGTCGCCAGTGCCGTCGCCGATATCCTCAAGACCGGCGCCACCCGGCGACTTGCCAGGCGCTGGTCGCCACGCAATCGCGCCGTGGGTCGCATCAGCGATTCCGCATTGCGCCTCACGCATACCGAGAAACTGGATCTGACCACCCTGGATGCCGATGCGCGCCGCCTCTACATGCAGAGCCTGAACGAGCCGCCGCCGCTCAGGTTGCGTACGCCCGGACGCTGATCTGCCCGGCCGTCGGCTGGCCGATCGAGCATGCATTTCGAGGATCGAATCTTCGACACGGAGCACTGGGTGCCCCGGCTGCAGGGGATGGTTCGACCTACTGCGTGATCTTGATCCGCACGCCATCCTTCAGCTTGGTGAAATCCCCGATGGCCACCGTGGTACCGGCATCCAGCCCCGAGAGAATGGTCTGACCGCTGCTGTCCTTCAGGCCCAGTTGCACCGAGCGGTGCTGAACGGTATGACCGTCCACCACGTATACCGAGCCGCTGTCACCCTCGGTCTGCACGGCCTCCGCGGGAACCACGACGGCAGTGGAGATGAGCGTGGGGGCTGAACTGGTCGCGGGCGCTGCATCCTCCTGGAACGACACGCGCGCGCCCATCTCGGGCAGTACCCGGGCGTCTTTCTGCTTGAACGCCACGCGCACCTCGACCGTCGCCTTGGAACGATCGGCGGTGGGAACGATGGCGATGACTTCCGCCGGAATGTGCCAGTCCGGGTAGGCGTTGAGCGTGATCAACGCCGGCTGCTTGGGATGCACGCGGCTGATGAAGTTCTCACTGACATCCACGTCGACTTCCAGCGAGTCCATGTCGACGATCTTGGCGACGCCGCCGCCGCCTGAGAACTGCGGCGAGACGATCTCGCCGGGTTGGGCGCTCTTGATCGTGACCACGCCATCGAAGGGCGAGCGGATGATGGTGTCGTCCTGATACTGCTGGTTCAGGACGACGGTGGCCTTGGCCACGGCCAGATTCTGCTCGGCCACCGCCACCGCCTGTTCGGCCGCATCATCGCTGGTCTTGATGGCATCAAAGGCATCCTGGCTGACCAGGCCTTCCTTCAGCTGCGCCTGATTGCGCACCAGGCTCGGACGCAGGTCCGCCGCCTGGATTTTCGCGGCCTCCAGAACGGCCGTGAGCTGCTTGACCTGCGCCTGTGATTCCTCCAGGGCCGCGAGGGTCTTCGAGTCATCCAGCCTGGCGAGGATCTGGTTCTTCTTGACCACATCGCCCGCCTGGACCAGCAGCTCGTTGACCTTGTAGATGCTGTTGGCCGAGACGGAAGCCTGGCGAAGGGCGACGACGTAACCGGAGGCGTCCAGCAAGGTGCGCCCGGCCGCAGGGCCGCTCTGGGTCGACTGGACGGCCGTGGCGACGGCGGTCTTGATGGGCACCGCATCGGCGGTCGAGGTGAAATACCAGACTCCGGCTCCAGCGGCCAGCAGCAGCAGGATAGCGATGCCGATGCCTATCGGCCATTTCCAGTTGCGGCCGGTTATGCTGGTCGCGGGTCCCTCGCCGCGGTCAATTCGCAGCCGCTCCAGTAATTCAGCGCGATCGTCCATACATGTCCCTCTTACTTAGGCGCAGGCAAGGTGCCTGCGTCCATGCGGTGCCACCAGCCACCGCCCAGTGCCTGAAACAGCGTGACAGTGTCGGTATAGCGACTGGCGAGCGCCCGAACATAGGCCAGGCGCGCCTGCTGATAGGACTGTTGCGCCGTCAGCAGCGTCACGTAGTTCGCGATACCGATGTCGTACTGTCGTTGAATGAGATCCAGCCCGGCCTGCGAGGCGGCGAGGGCATCGTATTGGGCGCTGAGCGCCAGCGCATCGTTATCCAAGGCGGTGAGGGTGTCGGCGACATTCTGGAAGGCATCCAGCACCGTCAGTTTGTACTGCGCGCCGGCCTCATCCAGCGCGGCCAGCGCCGCGCGTCGCTTGGCGCGCAAGGCGCCGCCTTCAAAGAGCGGCTGGCTGACCTGCCCCAGCAGACTCCAGGTATTCGAACCCGGTTCCAGAAGACTGGCAAAGCGCAGCGCTTCACCGCCAAAGGAACCGCTCAAGGTCAGCTGCGGCAGCATGTTCGCCGTGGCGATGCCGACAGCGGCAGTGGCCTGGTGCAGCACCGCCGCCTGGGCGCGTATATCGGGGCGCTGCGCGACCAGCGAGGAAGGCAGGCTGACCGGCAGATCCTGCGGCAGCTTCAAATCGCCCAGTTTCAGGGCGGGCGCGCTGGCGTCGTGCGGGAAGCGTCCCGTCAGCACGGCCAGCTGGTGTTCGGTGACTGCCAGCTGCTGCTGCAACGGAGGCAGTGTCGCGCGCACCGCGGCCAGGTTTGACTCCTGCTGCAGGACATCGGCGTTGGTCTGGCTGCCCAGCTGCACGCGCCTCTTGATGACGGTCAGCTGCTTCTCTTCAAGGGCGATGATCTGATTGGTCGCATCCAGCAGATCGCGGGTCGCGGCGAGCTGGATGGCGGCGGCCGCGACGTTGGAAGTGAGGGTAAGGTAGCTGGCCTCGAGCTGGAAGTTCTGCGCCTCGGCCACCGCCTGCAATTGCTCGAGCGTCCGTCGTTCTCCGCCGAACAGGTCGAAGTTATACGAGACGTTGACGGTGGCTTCGAAGACATTCGAGATGAAGGCCGGGAAACCCGGGGCGATGCTGCCGCCGCTTTCCTTGAAACGCTGCCCGAGCGCATTACCGGTAAGACTCGGAAGAAAGACTCCTTGCTCGGCCCGGACATTCTCACGGGCCTGGCGCAGCGCCGCCTGCTGGGCGGCGATATCCGGATAGTTGGCCATGGCCTGGGTGATGAGCTGGTCCAGGGCGGGGGAGCCGAACAGGGTCCACCATTCGGCGGGCAGATCCTGGCCGGACTGGAACCGCTGGGATTCACCGCCGACCACGCCGGTCGAGGCGGTGTTCTTCGGCAGCTCTCCGGGGGCATAGCCCTCGGTGGCAGGCGGCGCCGGCGCATGGAAATTCGGGCCGACGGCGCAGGCCGACAGCAGCAAGGCAACCGCGAACCCGGATTTTCGACCTACGCGTCGCAGGCCCAAGTGCTTGTAATCATCCAACACCCCACCGACCCCTCACCTGTTCGAATCATTCCCAGCCACTATTGGAGCGTACCAAGCCCGGGATGTTCCATCCCACCTTTGGGTTTTGGTCGGCCAATGCCTATGCCGCAGTGCATTAAACCGCGGCGGCGCGCGCCATGGTTGAATTATTGTGGAGCCTGACCCGTCGCCGCGAACAACGTGACCTTGGTTTGCGCGCTGAGTGCGATTTTGCCAGGCTTCGCGCCGTTCATCTGCAGAAAATAGGCGGTCAGCTGCAAAGAGGTGTCCTCGCCCACGTTCTTTGGCGGAAAAGCCCCCATGGCATTGGCCACGCGCGCCACATACTCCTGCGTCGACTTTGCACCCCAGTGCGCCATGAACCGCGGGCCCACCAGCGGTGGCACCTGCTCACCGTTCTGATCGATGGTCTTGATCATGTTTTCGGGCAGCGAGTTGACGTCGGGAAGTTCCCCCGGCGCACCGGTACGGCCCTGCATGTTGAACTGATGGCACAGGCCGCAACTGGACTCGTAGGCCACCTTGCCGGCGCGCGCCTGTGCGGCCGTGAATACCCGCGGTGCCGGGTCCGACGTACCTGGTTGATCCGCGGCACCAATTACGGTTACCCCGCTCGCGAGCACCAGCAGCATGAAACTGCGAATCATGATCGGCCTCCTGTTGAGGAGGCACACTAGGCTCGCCGTACAGTGGTTGCCGATGTTTGTAACGAAATGATGGTACGGCGGGATGAAGCCCGCGATATCGGCAACGACCACCGTTGTCTTATCAACATGGAGGCCGGTGAGCTAGATCAGCGCCGCATCGACTCCCGCGATGGATGCCGAGCCATTCGTGACCATACGGGCGTAGCCCAGCGCACGCGGCAGGAGCTGTTCGACGTAGGCGCGGGCGCTCGCCCGCTTGCTCGCGCTGAATTCCCTGTCCGCCGGTGCCGGATCGGTGCTCACCAGTTTTGCGGCACGCGCCATGAGCCAGCCACCGAGCACGAATCCGCACAGCATCAAGTACGGCACCGCGACCGCGAGCGCCTTATCAACATCGGCGGCGCCGAGCTCCAGCAGCTTCCCCGTGGCTTCGCGCAGCAGCCTCACGCCGGACAGGGCTTCGTAGCACACTGCATTCGAGCCGCTCGCGGCGCCGATCTCCGCCTCGATCTGGGCCAGCAGCTGCATCATGACGACACCCTTGTCACGCAGCAGCTTGCGACCGAGCAGATCGTTGGCCTGGATGCCGGTGGTGCCCTCATAGATGGACGTGATACGCACGTCGCGCAGCCATTGCGCGGCGCCGGTCTCCTCGATGAAGCCCGTGCCGCCGTGAACCTGGATGCCGGTGCTGGCAAGCTCGATGCCGAACTCCGTGGACCAGCCCTTGACGATGGGGATGAGCAGGTCACCGCGCGCCTGGGCCTGCTTGCGCACCGCTGGATCGGAGTGGGATTCCGCCAGATCCAGCTGCCAGGCCGCGTACAACGTGAGCGCGCGCATGGCCTCGGTGCCGGATTTCATCTCCAGCAGCATGCGCTTCACGTCCGGATGCTGAATGATGGGCGCTGCGCCCTTGGCGCCGGAGCTGCGGCCCTGGAGGCGGCCACGCGCATAGTCAGCGGCCTGCTGGAAGGCGCGTTCGGCCACGGCATAGCCCTGCAGGCCCACGGCAAGACGCGCGGCATTCATCATGATGAACATGTATTCCAGGCCACGATTGGCTTGGCCTACCAGGTAGCCTGTGGCGCCCTCGCGCTCACCGAAGGCCATCACGCAGGTGGGACTGGCATGGATGCCGAGCTTGTGTTCGATGGACACGCAGCGCAGGTCATTGCGTGGCCCCAGTTCGCCGTTTTCATGGACGATGAACTTAGGCACCAGGAACAGCGATATGCCGCGGACGCCCTCGGGCGCACCGTCGATGCGCGCCAGCACCATGTGAACGATGTTCTCGGTCAGGTCGTGCTCGCCCCAGGTGATGAAGATCTTCTGGCCGAAAAGCCGGAATTCATCAACCGCCAGGTCGCCGCCCTGGGGTACGGCCCGGGTGCGGATCAGCGCCAGGTCGGACCCGGCCTGCGGCTCGGTGAGCACCATCGTGCCCGTCCATTCGCCGGTGACCATTTTGGGCAGGTAGCGCTGTTTGAGCTCCGGGGCGGCGGTGATTTCCAGGGCATGGATGGCGCCGTAGGTCAGCATGGGACACAGCTTGAAGGCCAGGTTGGCGGAGGCCCAGGTCTCCTGCACGGCGGTGGCCAGGATCAGCGGCATGCCCTGTCCGCCGATTTCGGCCGGCGCCCGCAACTGCGGCCAGCCGCCCGCGATGAACTGCCGATAGGCCTCGCGAAAGCCCTTGGCCGAGTGCACGCCCTGCTCGCTCCAGTGCGCGCCTTCCTCATCGCCGCTGCGATTGATCGGCTCCAGCACCCCTTCGGCGAAGCGCGCTGATTCGCTGAGGATCGAATCCGCCAGGTCGGCCGAATACTCGGCGTGCGCGGGACAGTCTGCCAGGGGCTGGGCCCCCAGCAGCGTATTCAGGACGAACGACAGGTCCTTGAGGGGTGCGCGATACATTTCAGACCTCTATCTTTCAGATCTGCGCCAGCGCCGGAACCACGTTGGCCGCCAGGAAATCCACGAAGCACTGGACGCGCAAATCCGCGCCCTGGGTTGCAGGGTACACCGCGTACAGCGGCATGATCTGCGGCAGCTCCCAGTCGGACAGCAGTAGCTTGAGCCGACCCGTGGCCAGCCCCTGCCGACAGAGGAATTCCGGGAGCACGCCGATTCCAAGGCCGGCGGCCGTCGCCGCGTGCAGCACCGCCGGATCGTTCACCGCCAGCCGCGAGGTCACGCGGATCTCGGCCCGCATGGCGCCATGAACCAGTGTCATGCGAAATTCCGGACCCTCGCCTTCGGGGGTCAGAAGGTCGTGCGAGCGCAGGTCATCGGGCCGCTGCGGCGTGCCGCGGCGCTGCAGATACGCGGGCGTCGCGCACAGAATGGCCGGCGGGGAGCCCAGCAGCCAGTGCGCCATGCCCGGCTCCTCACCCGTGCCGGTACGGATGGCGACGTCAACGCCCTTGCCTGAACCAAAATCCATGCCGGCCCCCTGGGACTGCAGATTCACTTCCAGCGGGATATTCGGAAAGCTTTCCATGAAGCGCGGCACCAGAGGCGCCAGCAAAATCCGCCCATAGGTGGGGTCCGCCGCGACGCGTAGCGGCCCGGTGGGGGGTGCGAACCAGCGTGCGATCTGCAGACGCGCGGCATCGGCCTCATCGGCCAGCCGCCGCGCATTGGGATAGATCAGCTGACCCGCCTCGGTCAGAGACAGGCGGCGGGTGGTTCGATTCAGAACCCGCACCCCAAGGGCAGTCTCGAGATCCGCGACCGCGCGGCTGACGGCGGCTTTCGGCACTCCAAGCGCCCGGGCGGCCGCGGAGAAGCCATTCAATTCGACCACTTTGGAGAGGGTGGCCAGTTGTGCGGGCATCCAGAACAGGCTCATTTTGCTTCCAATAAGAGCTATTCCAGTCCCTATTGTTTCACCACTGTGACATAAATGTACAGAACAACAGAGTGTAGAATCCGCGGCCTGTCGTCCAAGCCAACCGCGTTAGGAGAAGACCCCGATGCAGATTTCCGTGTACACCATGACGGTGGAAACCTTCCTGCCCATGCTCGCCAACCTCTCGAAGCAGCTGGACAAGGCGGCCGAATTCGCGACCGCCAAGAAGTTCGACAGCGCGGTTCTGGCCAATGCGCGCCTGGCGCCGGACATGTTCTCGCTCATCAAGCAGGTGCAGCTGACGACCGATTTTGCGAAGAGCGGCGTGGCGCGCCTGGCCGGCGTGGATGTGCCGAAGTTCGAAGACAACGAGCAGACACTTGCCGAACTGCAATCACGCATCAAGAAGACCATCGACTTCGTGTCGAGCGTGAAGGCCGACAGTTTCAAGGGCGCCGAAGATCGCGACATCGTGATTCCGATGCGCGATACCAAGCTCGAGTTCAAAGGTCTCACCTACCTGCGCAATTGGGTGCTGCCGAATTTCTTTTTTCATGCCACGGCCGCCTATTCCATCCTGCGGCACAACGGCGTGGAAATCGGCAAGCGCGATTTCCTGCCCGGGTGATAAGTAAGGTCCGATACCAGCTTAAGTTCTAACGCCGACGGTTATGACAAGCGCGGGGCGCGCATCGCGCGCTCCGCTGCCATCAGCATCGCAGAACGCGAGCGCCGTCACGCTGTCGCCACAAAGAGACTGCCACCCTAGGGCCAGATACCGGGGTGCTGTAGTTGTCGAATTCCAATCTCAATGCCGCCCTGCGCCCGCAGACCGAGGCGCAGGGCGAAGCCGCCGAAACAGCTGAATCGCTGGGCAAGCAGCTGTTGTCATCCTTGCCGCCGCTGCGGCTGCATTCGGCCTCCATCTTCGACGCCGCCGGCGACGTGCAATGGCTGAGCGAAGGAGCTCTGGGGCCCGATGAGCAGGTCGTGGTCGAGGAAGCCATTGCTGCGCTGACCGCCACCAACACCCGCGCCCACCACGAATCACCGATGGCGGACAGTCGCGCCGCGCTGTTCCTGGCGGTACGCACCCCGCGCGCCACCCTGGCCGGCGTGATCATGCTGCTGATGGATGCCAAGACCCTCAATTCGGGCAATCTCGCGGCGCGCATTCTCAACACCAGCATGCGCTCCATCCTGCAGAAGATAGCGCTGCTGCTGGCGCCGCCGCAGCTCGGGGCGACCGCGACCTTTGCGGGGATTCGTCCGTTCTCATCGGGGACGGTGCCGATGGAAGTCGCCGTCATCCCCGGCGTGAGCGTCGGCGACACGGCCAATGTCTCATTCTCGAAGGACACCTTGGAGTGGCCGCCGTCGGCGACACCGCCCAGCACCACGGTGGATGATGCGAAGGTTCTGGATATCCTGGAACCAGGCGCCCCCGAGGCAGCGATTGCCGACAGCGACGTGCTGGCCTGGGCCGAACCTGAGACCACGGGCTCCGTTGAAATCAGCTTCAGCTGTGATCCAGCCCCGGCAGTGCCGATGCCGGACGCCGTGCAGCCGCTGCGCCTGCGCGAACTGGTACGCCTGAGGGCCGGTGCGCGTACCCGTCGTTACCAGGTGGTGGCGGCGGCAGAACAGCAGCGCGGAGACGCTCTGAGCACCCTCAATCAGCTGCTGGCGTGGCTGAAACAGAATCCACAGGCCCTGCAGGGCGATCCGTTGAGCTTCACCATCGGCGTTTCCGCGCAGGCGCTGGAAGATGCCGAGCTGCCCGCGGCGCTGGCGCGCGCCCTGGCGGCGGCGCCCATTGACCCTGCAATGATAGGCTTTGAACTGCGAGAAATCGCCTGCCTGAGCCATCGGCGCGAGGCCGAAAAACTCCTGGCGCAGTGCGAGCAATCACGCTGCTTCGCCGTGATCGACGATTTCACCTTCAATACCGGGGTGCTGGATCTGCTGCGCTCCAGCGCCCTGCGCATGGTGAAGGTGGAGAGCCGACTGGCCGCCCTGGCCATGCGCGACAAGCTCGCGCAGGCCCGCGTCGTCGCCATCGCCCAGGCCGCCAAGGTCCTGGGTACCCATTGCGCCGCCAAGTATGTGGACTCGCAGTCCGGCCGGCGCTGGCTGTCCGCGGTGGGCTTCGACTCCACCCAGACCTCGACGACCCAACCCCTGCAACAGTTACTGGAGTCGCTGTTAGCCTGACCCTGTCCGGGTGTTGGCCGGCGCCACGCTGGTGGCGAATACGCCGGTGGTGATCGCCTCCAGATCACGATCCAGAAGCGTGGCGCGATTGCGCCCCGCGTGCTTGGCCGCATACAGGCCTCGATCAGCCAGCATGATGGCCCCCTGCGGGCTTCGTTCCAGGTTCGGCCGCACGAAGGCGGCTCCGGTACTCACGGTCACCATGGGCGACACGGCGGATTTGGGATGGCGGATCCCGAGCGCCTCGACTTTGCGCTGTACGCGCTCCGCCGCTTCAGCCACGAATTCCCGGGTGACGTCGTATAGGATGATGGCCAGCTCTTCGCCGCCGTAACGCGCCGACATGTCCAGCGGCCGTCGCGCCGTGGCGCTGACGACCTTGGCGATGCTCTGCAAGGCGGCATCGCCTGCCTGGTGACCGAGGCTGTCATTGAAGGCCTTGAAGAAATCGACGTCGATCAGCATCACGCCCAGCGCGCGTTTGTCACGGATCGCCAGTTGCCAAACCCGCCTGAGGTGCTCATCAAAGGCGCGCCGGTTCTTGAGCCCCGTCAGACCATCGCTCGCCGCCATCTCTACGACCCGCTGGTTCTCCAAGAACAGGGCGCGCACCGAGCGTTCCAGCCCCACCGCAACGACGCCGGCGACGAACATGGCGAAGGCGATATGGCCAACGACCGACACCAGCGCCAGGGCCGGCAGGGGCTGTTGCCACGCACACACGATCAGCAGACCCAGCACCGCGCCGTTGACCAGCAGTGACTGGCGAAACTGCAGCCCGGTCAGGACGCTGGCGCCAAAGGCGCACACGGCGATCGTCGTGAGATATCCGGGATGCGGTCCGAAGATCTGTCCGGCGAATATCGCATTGATGCAAAGATGCCCGACCAGCGCCAACGGCAGGGCCGCCCGGGCATAGACACGCAGGAAGTCTGCACGCCAGGACAGTATGCACAGCACGGCGCGGGCACTCACGGCCAGGGCGATCAGCCACAGGTTGAGCGGCGTCATCTGCAGCAGCGAAAGCGGCAGGGCGGAATGCGGGTAACCGGCGCGGGCCAGTGCCGTTTGGCCGATCAGGACCAGCACGGTGACGCACAGCGCCGCGGTGTGCCAGGCTCGGATGCCGGGCTTGAAGACGCGCAGGCTGAATTGGATGAGGTCGGTTTCGACCGGCTCTGGGAAGCGCCGTGGCAGGCCCAGCCACGAAGTGGCCGAACTCAGTGCGTTCTCGTCTCCAACCATGGGTTCAGTCGCGCGTCCAGGCAGTGTCCGCCGAAGCTAGCAGAGCCTGGGCGTTACCGATGTGATCGGCCGCATGCCACATGGGCCGGTGAGATAATTGAGACGCAGTTCGCAATCGGGTGGCGTAGGCTGTTTCTGTGAGGCAGCCCCTGTGTTTCCTTAACGCCAGGCTGCACGATAGGTGTCTGGATCAACGCGGATCTCTATAGAGTTCAGCCGATGGCCCCGCAATCGAACCCTGACGCGCCAACGCCCCCTCCGGAAGGTTCACCCGAGGACTCCGTGTCCCAGGATGACCTGATGGCGCTGGTTCCAGACATGGAATTGCTGGAGACCTCCGCCATTGATGCGCGTACCGCCCATTCGGCGATGGCCGCCGCGGCGGGCTCGGGCCGCAAACAGCTGCCCACCCCGAAGCTTACCGATCGCAATGCCACCACCACGGTGCGGATTGCAGCGCCAAAGACCGGTATCAGCGATGACCCCTATGCCGATCTGATGCCCGAACTGGACAGCCCCGAGGCGCCCACAACCGGGGTTCGCACCATCCCTGATGTGAACCTGCAGGTCCCTGTGGCGCCTGTCCCGGCGGTCCCCCGTCAGGCGGCTCCGCCCCCCAAGCCACCGGCACCCGCCCCGGCCCAGCCGGTCCAGCCGCCCCAGCCGCCCAGAACCCCTGTGGCGGCACCGGCCCCCATGGCATCCCGGCCGGCCGCCCCGCCGCCCAAGGCTCCCGCGCCGATCGCGCCAGCGCGTACCGCGGCTGCGGCAGCACCCAAAAAGATGCCCAGCCCTGAATCCGTGGCCGTGCCCCCGGTCATGGACCGGGAATTCATCGCCCGCAACCGCATCGTTGAACTGTATCTGTCGGGCAGCCTGCCGGTGCGCGGTGCGACGGTGTTTGAGCAGTTCTGCCGCGAGAATCCCCAGATCCTGGACGAAATCGGCCTGCCCGAGCGGGTCCATACGGCATTGCGTTTGCTGGATGCCAGTGGCAAGCCCGAACCCTGGCAGGAGAAGCCGAAGCAATTCTGGGAGCGGCCCTATCTACCCGCCGCCCTGTCGGGTCTGGTGCTGATACTGGGCATTGCGATTCTGGTGCTCAACCGCCAGCTGACCGATCAGACGCGCAAGGTGACCGCCCTGCACCAGCTGGTGATGGACCAGCCCATCGATGCCGCAACGGCAACCAGCACTGTCGACATCATGCCCACCCATGCCGGGCCAAATGCCGCGATCGCCACCATCATCGGCGGAGCCTCGGCGCAGATGGTCAATATCAAGATCAACATGACCCATTCGGACTTCAGGGCCTTCCGCGTCTCCATCGATCGTGCCACCGAGGGTCGGGTCCGGGTCGAAGTGCTCAACAATCTGATCAAGGATTCCAATGGCGAGCTGGGCTTTTCGTTGAACACCTCAGCGCTTGGCGCCGGCACCTACCCGCTGACCATAGAGGGCCTGGACTGGCGCGGTGATCCGCAGCCGGACTCCTGGGCCGCGCTCTCCATCAAGCATTGATGTAGCCGATGCACTGGACCGGGATCGACCTGCTCGGCTTCGCCGCGGGCGTCCTCACCACGATCGCCTTTCTGCCGCAGGTCTGGCATTCCTGGTCAACGCGCGACCTCAGCGGCATATCGCTGCGGATGTACAGCCTGTTCAGCCTGGGCACATTGCTGTGGCTGATCTACGGCATCTGTGTGGCCAGCTGGCCGATCGCCATGGCCAACGGTTTCACGTTGCTGCTCGCAAGCATTGTGCTGGCCCTGAAAATCACAGCTGGGCGCGGCTCGGCGGCTTAGGCTTCAGGCCCTGCCGGGCGCGTCCGGCGCGCGGCAATTGCCCACAGCGCCACTGCCACGGCGATATCGGCCCAAAGCGGTATCGGGCCGTCGGTATCAGTCACCTGAGCGGGAGGTCCATACAGGAACTGCGCGCCGGCAATGTCGTCCGGCTGCAGCCGGCGGTGAATCACGTTGTAGCTCGCGGTGGGCGTGTTGGTGCACTGAGTGCCGTCGTAGGTCACCCCGTTGATGACCACATAGCCGCACATGACGGCCGAGGGGTCCGAACTGTGCCCGAGTCCAAGCGCGTGTCCGATCTCATGCAGCATGAGATTCTCGACGTCGTTGTAGTACACGCCGTTGATCAGCGGTAACGGCGCGCCATCGGCGCCGGATGCAATCTGAAAATTATTGCCCAGCGAAAAGGCGATGTCGCCGGCCAGCGCGTCCGGAAAGTTGACCGCATCACGCGGCGGCCCATAGCCGATGCCGCCCACGTCCGAGCCGCCCGTGAAGGTATAAGCGCCGATCCGTATATCGATGGCGGTGGTGCCGGCAAACGGTGCGCCATCATCCGGCACCTGCACGAACTTCACATTGGCGACGCTCGCCCACGCCGCGAATGCATTGTTGACCGCGGCTTCAAAGGCCCCCGCACCATACTGTGCATCCATGGCGGCGCGGATGGTTCCAAGGGAGCTGGTGCTGCCCGGGGCGAAAGGCAGCGACGTCTCCGCGTCGCTGAATCCGGCGCCATCGGTGATGTAGCTCCAGGTGATCGTGGCGCCCGATGGTCCGCCTGGGGTGGAGGATACGGGACCGAAGGTCTGGAAGTACGACAGGCCCCACTTGTCCATGAACTCGAGGGTGTAGGCCCTGGCGGAGCCAGTGATCGCGAAGCACAGCACCAGCGCAGCCAGCAACGTCGATGCGCGGGGGATGAAGCTTCGCATGCTCCAGACCCTCGCAGACGAATATGACGGACAGATTGAAGTTCGGTGACGGACCGCCTCACTGGGACTGATATTCGGCTTCCGACTCATCCGACGCATAGGGGCTGATGGCTTCTGCTTTCAGGGTCGGCAGTGTCCTGATGCTGCGAATCAGCGGCACCCGCCAGGCCACCGCGGCCAGCAGCAACCCCGCCATGCCGGCGCATCCGAGCGGCACGCGAAGTCCGAAGCGCTGGCCGAGAAACCCACCGATCAATGCCCCGGGGCCGGCCGGAACCATGATCAGCCAGCGCATGGTCGTGGTCATGCGTCCAAGCATCTGCCCCGGCGTCACCGATTGCCGCATGGCCAGGAAGTTGACGAAGATGAACACCGCACCGACGCCGAACATGAACAGCATCAGCGCATAGGCGACGATCCCGATCGCGTTAAGCGGTGCCAATGCCAGCAACAGCCAACCGCCGCTTGAAACTGCGACGCCCAATATCAGCGTGGGACCCGGGCCGAGGCGGCGCGCCAGGCGATAACCAATGGAGCTGGCGGAGATGGTACCGACACCGAGGGCCACGTAACTCAGGCCCACCCCGCGCGCACTCAGGCCCAATAGTCGTGTGGCGAACAGGATCTGCACCACCATGGCCGTCTGATTACACAGCTCCCAGGCTCCGACGATGCTCGCCAGCATCAGAAGCAGCCCCTTGCCGCGCACAAATTGCAGGCCTTCGCGCATCGCCGGCCAGAAGGGGGCGCGCAGGCGGCCCGGCGGCTCCTTCACCGCCACACCGCGCAGGTTGGACGCCGAGATCACCAGCAGCGCCGCCGTCGCCAGCAGCGCGAGCGGCGCGCCGGTGAGCTTGATCAGTGCCCCGGCCGCGCCCGGTCCCGCCACTTCCGCCGTGGAGGCAGCGAGCGAATTTTTTGCGTGGGCTTCGACCAGCCGCTCGCGCGGAACGATCTGCGTCAACACAATCTGCGCGGCGCTGCCGGCAGTCGTGTTCACCGAACCGATCACGAAGGCGGCGATGTACAGCCACGGCATCGACAGCAGACCACCCCACCAGGCCAGTGGCACGCTGGCCACGGTGCAGGCGAGTGAAAACTCGCCCACCACATACACAGGGAGCTTGCGTCTGCGATCCAGCCATACCCCCACGGGCAATGAGAACAGCACGAAGGGCACGACTTCCATCGCGGTCAGTACGCCCATCTGTGCGGCACTGGCGTGCAGCAGCAACGCCGCCGTCAGCGGTATGGCGAGCAGGGTCACCTGCCCACCGAACGAGGAGATCAGGATCGAGGTCCACAATCGCCGATAGATCGGATCGCGCAGCAGGTCAGTCGGAGACAGAGAGAAGCGACGAAACAGAGTATTCATGAACAGGGTGGAGCAGGCCGCGGCATAGCGGACGCGCGGCGGTGATGGTTCAATCATTCTACCTGATTCGCTGGATCACCGTGTTTCAGGCAACAGCGCACGACGGCGCGGGGGCGTGATGACGCGAACACGTGGGTCGTGGTCTTTCGCAGGCGACCGACGGCGTCGCCTCAACTCTCCCGCGCTGGCAGCGAGGCGCGCACGGCGGCAAGTTCCGCACGCAGCTCGTGCACCTGGTGCTCCAGTGCGCTCACGCGCTCGGTGAGCGCGCCCGGTGCCTCCTTGAGGCCCGGTGCGGCGGCGTGCGCGTCCGTGCCCGGTTGACCCGGCACCGCATGCACTTCGCCGCTGAACAGATGCGCGTAGCGCGAATCGCGACGCCCCGGTTCTCGCGGCAGCTGCACGACGCGCGGGCCGGCAGGATCCTGTGCCAGATGCTCGAGGGCGGCCTCGACCTCCGTGACATCAGAGAACGGTGCCATGCGACTGGCCCGCGAGCGCAGTTCCCCAGGGGTCTGCGGTCCGCGCAGCAGCAACTCGCACAGGATCGCGCGCTCCTGTGGCGTGAACTGCAATGTGCTGAACTCAGTGTTGCAGAAACGCTGGTGATATTTCGACACGCGACTGCCAAAGCCGGATTTTTCGATCACCAGATGCTTGCGACTGAGGCCGTCGATGAGCTCCTGCACAGACTGAACCGTCAGCTCCAGCACCGGGTCGCGATTGCTCTTCTGATTGCAGGCCAGCACCAGAGCATTGAGGGACAGCGGGTATTGTTCGGGCGTCGTGATCTGCTTCTCGATCAGACTGCCGATGACACGTGCCTCGAGGGGCGATAATTGTGGGATCATGGCGCATTATACGAGCTGGCCGGCGATCGCGGGCGCCGTAACGTCGATTTCAGGCAAGAGGGTGGTCGAGCCGCGATTGCCTTATGGGAGCGACACTGAAACCGGGGATTGGCCAGGCCACCGCGGGCAACTGGCTAGGATTCCCGCTCGAACGCTTGAATTTTCTGCAGTTGATCGGCCGCCCTGTTGAGACTGTAGCCCGAGAACGCCCGGGCGCTCCCGCGCAGCCAGATCGGCGATCCGGGACGTTCTACCCACTGTGCCCACAACGTGCACAGCTTGACGAACACCAACCCAAAGGCCGCCGTTGCCATCGTGCACTCAATCAAAACCCGGGCACCGAATAGCGCATACAGATCAATTCCAAACACTGCCCGACAGGCGACGATGGCGATGGGAACACCCCAGACGACGCAGCCTGTCACGAACAGGAGTCGCAGGGAGCGCAGCGTAAAGAGACGCAGGGCCTCCACTTGGCGCTGAATCGCGAGAACAGGTGCGCCGTAGTTAATGAGTTGTGCACGAACATAGCGCGCAAGCGCAAGCCCTGTGGTACCGAGCAGCCACAAATGCAGGGCAACGGCGGGTATGAGGAACCGCGGCTCGCCGAGATGCCTGTGGATGAACGACCCGGATCCGGACAGACACAACAGGCCGAGCGAGATTTCAAACAATGCGCCGAATCGAAACCATCGCAACCAGAGGCGGGGTCCGCTCAGCTGTGCCCGCAATTGTAGCCGCTGATTGATCCTCAAGATCTCGTCGATCTTGCGGTCCTGGGAAAGCCAGCGTTCTTTGAAGTCATCAAGTTCCACGTATGTTGTCCTTTAAGGAGATCTACAGATGACCGGCCACGCGAAAGTCATCGCGCAGCCGCTGCTTGAGGCGGCCGATCTTGGTCGCGATGTTTGTCGTGGAAATGCCAAGCACCACGCTGATGTCGTGATGGCTCAGCCCATCGAGATAGAGCACCAGGAGTGCCTGGTCCAACTCGTCCAACCTTTCAATGGACGTATACAGGAGAGCCAGATCGGAGTCCGTACCTGCGTCCACTGTCTCAAGGTCGGCGGCATTCTCGAGAATTTCTTCGCCGGCCGGGACCAGATGCTGCGTTTGTGTCGTTTCACGACGCCGCCAGGAGATTGCTACGTTCAGAGCAATCCGATACATCCACGTGGAGAACTTCAGGCGGGAATCGTAGCGCGGGTGCGCCTGCCAAAGGTTTAGGACGACCTCTTGTACCAGATCGGCCCTCTCCGCAGCGCAGCGCCCATACACCCGCGACACCTTGTAAAGGAGGCCGCGATGCGACGTCAGCAGCTCAAGGAACTGAACCTTCTGTTCCGGGCTAGCTTGCATACCCTATTATTCGCGGGCGATCGGGAAATATCACAGAAGCGCGCAGAATCGCTCTGCATACAAGGGGAGCGGCGCCGATGCGGTTTTCGGAGGTAGTCCAGGTCACAGGAGGAAGGCTGTCACGAGACTTACGTAAGAGGACCGTCCGAAGAGCAGCCCCTCGGAATAGCCCCCTTAGGGTCACCACCGGAAATTCGGAGTGCGGTTATGACCGTCACTGACCCCCAGTCGTCCGTCGCCAGCGGTGGGAATGCGTTACGCTCGTCAATTACCTCCCCTGCGAGCAGCTATGCCCGGTTTAGTGGCCCCGACGGCGCCGTCCGCCAGGTGGGGTGTTCGACTACTTTCGAACCCCATCATCCGGATGATTTTGGCGCTGCTCGCCATTGCAATTCCATTTGCAATTGTGGCGATCCCTTTCAATCTATACGTGTCAGACAGAATCCTGAAGAAGGCGGGCGCTCTGCTGCTCACCGCGGTCATTTTGGCGGCCTATCGGACCTACGTGAAGGTGGTTGAAGGGCGCCCGGTCACCGAACTCTCCCGAACGCATGCCAGCCGTGAGTTGGGCGCAGGTTTGCTCCTCGGGGCATTGCTGCTGTCACTAACGATCGGGGTAATGGCGGCCTTGGGCGCTTACCGAATAACCGGCACCAATGGATGGATGGCAATGATTGCGACGCTGCCGGCGTTCATCCTGGCAGCAGTTCTGGAAGAGGTCGTAATGCGGGCCGTAGTCTTCCGGATACTGGAGCAATGGCTCGGTAGTTGGACGGCGCTGGCGATTTCCGCGGCCGTGTTCGGAGTCCTGCACCTCTTCAATACCGGGACCACGCTATTAGATGCCGGGGCCATCATGCTGGAGGCGGGGGTGCTGCTGGCGGCGGCCTATATGGTGACCCGGCGCCTCTGGTTCTGTGTCGGGATCCACTTTGCCTGGAACTTCACACAGGGAGGCATTTTCTCGGCCGCCGTCTCCGGCGAGGCAACAAATGGCCTGCTGCAGGCGCAACTGGTCGGCCCTGCGTGGCTAACCGGTGGTGCTTTCGGCGCCGAAGCCTCGCTAACCGCAATGGTTGTGTGCCTTGCCGCAGGACTTTTGCTATTGCTTGCCGCCCGTCACCGGCGTCATATGATTCCTTCGTCGTGGTCAAGACGTGCGACCACGGCACCTGCTTTGTAGGAGATCACCGTATGGCCAGTGTTGCCGCGTATTATCGTGCGCGGGAGACCACAAGGGAGAATGAGATCGATGGTCTGCCGCTGGCCACCTTCAGTCGCCGAGCTGCCGGATTTGGCATCGATTTTGTCCTTATCGCGTTACTTAGAAAGCCGGTCGAGTTCCTGTGGGCGAGCTATGCTCATCAACAGTGGCAACGCCATACGCTGATCAATCCGGCACACGTTCTGGACGTGATGGTACTGGTCGTGTACTTTTGTCTGGCGCTCTACATAGGAAACGGGCAGACGATCGGGAAGCGCGTGATGCGGATACAAGCGATTTCGCTCACGCATGAGCGCATTACGTTTTGGCAGGCGCTGGAGCGGTCCTTGGGCTACGGGGCATCCTTTCTCGAGGGCGGTCTAGGATTTGCACAATTCTTCATACAGCGCAACCGGCAATGTGCGCACGATCGACTCGCAGAGACGATTGTGATCGATGCAAGCAAGTCCGCGGCGCGGCGAGACGACTTCGCCGAGCCGAACATTTCAATTGCCGACCGCAAAGATGGCATAGATCCGCCAGACCAGGGAGTCACAAACGGCGAAAATGGCGGGTGACGATGTGCGACCGCCAGAGCCCACTAAGGTCAAACCGATGGAGTTAGTGGGTTGCGCGCAACTGCTCTGCTTTGGCGTTAGGATTTGTTTCGCCGGCGTGCAGTGTCCTCGAGCGAATACGGCTCCCGGAACGGTCGACTACCGGCATTCCATTGAACAGGCTCAAGCCAGTGCTCGTGGCGATGCGCGGCCCGCTGTATCGCAAGTCTCAACAGGCGCTGTATCCGGGCCAAGAGAACCGGGATACGCCGATTGATGCCAGCGACCGCTGGCCCATGGTGGTCTGTGGAACGGTCAGGCAGGAATCGCGCCGATAATCGGATCATAAGGCGCAGCCCCCCACGAGCCGCCCGAGACCGTATCGGGTGAGCCGATATTTAGGCGCCTGAGTGGGCGTAACTTCTGTTCGCACGGCACCGGCAAGCTTGAGCAGATTCATAAACCGTTCCGCGTTGGGTCTACCAAGCTGTGCGGCGTGCGCGATCGTTTCAACGGGCAACGCGTGGCCAACATCGCGCGCTTTGGCCAGGACTCCGAGGATCCTGAATACAACTAGAGTTTCGCTTTCCGGCATGCCCAGCTCCGCAGTTGGCTACTGCGAGATAGCCTATTCCGCCAGGTGCAAGCGGGACGTTAGTATTTCTTGCGCTGCACGGGGCGATGCCATGGCCGCGCTCCTATGGCACCGGGGGCATAATGCGCCGCGACGTGCCACCGTGCGCGGGCGTAGGCCAGAGCGCCACTGGGCGCAGCTGACCTGGACCGGGGCGGATAACCGGGAGCATGTTAAGCACGGCAGCGGCCCGGGCCGCGCGGCATGACCGTTTTAATCGCCAGACAAGGAGGCATTCACCATTGCTTTCGGCCCGGAGCGGGCATTGGCATGCCAGAAATAGTCGCCATGTACCGCCGTTCGGTCAGGCTCCATTGGGCACTATTTCCCATTGCTCCATTCGTACATTATGGTTTTCCAGCGGGGAGGTTTTTCCCCACAATGGTAGTGATAAGGCGGGTGAATTCTGGAGTCTGCGCCGCACTGCAAACTCTTGTTATGCTGACCCGATGCATTCGTTGAATAACGTTTGGGCGCCACTGCGCCCAGCCCTGATTGCAGCCTCTACGGCGCAAGCGTGATTTTCTGGTCCAAAGACGCCGAGCGGCGCGTGCGCGAATGCTATCGCGGCATTTTGGACTCTTGGGCAACGCCGCACACGGAGCATCGGCTCTCTACATCTCAAGGGGAAACCTTTGTGCTTTCTGCTGGAGATCCAGCGAAGCCGCCAGTCATGCTGCTTCCAGGCTCGATGGCCAGTTCCGCTATGTGGCTACGCACAATGGACGTGCTTGGATCAGGCCACCACGTGCTTGCCGTCGATATCATTGGTGATGCGGGATACAGCGCGCCATCCCGACCGTGGATAACCTCTGACGCTCACGCGCGATGGTTGGATGACGTGCTTGATCGTTTATCGCTCAAATCCGCCACCTTCGTGGGCGCATCATTCGGTGGGCTCCTTGCGCTCGACTACGCCGTCAGAAGGCATGCTCGCGTGGAGCGTCTCGCGCTGCTGGCGCCCGGTGGCCTCGTTCACGTTCGCTTCGGGGCCGTGGTTCGAGCAGCCCCGCTCATGCTGTTGGGACCTTGGGGGCATCGCAAGGCCCTGGACGTCGATATGGGATTCTCTCCCGACGATGAACGTGCCCCGGAGAACAATGATTTTCTCAAGCTCTTCAGTCTTGTTCGGTCCGGCTTCGTCGCTAGAATGCAAATGCTTCCACGACTCTCGGACACCGCGCTGAAGAGTCTGACTATGCCGATCCTTGCAGTACTTGGGGGTAAGGATACCCTTTTTGATTCCCAAGCTGCTCGGAAGCGTCTTGTCACGTGCGTGCCGCATGCGCAAATCATCTACCTTTCAGAAGAAGGCCACGCTCTCCATGACATGACACCAGAGATCAAGACGTTCTTGAATTTCCGCGCCTCCCAACTGACCCATGCAGCGCGCAGGGACGAATAAAGTCCCAAAACCGGACGTTCGTGGGCGACAGCAAAGGTGCAACACGAGACTTTGACCAGAACCTTTGCGAACTGGAGCCGGCAAGATATGTAACGGAGACGCGCTCCGTTGAGCCTTGCTGATTTGCGGTAGCTTTCGGCAAACTCTCCCGTCATTCAGGCCCGTCACGCCGCGCGGCGTTGACGACGATCCGAGTCGGCGGTAGAACGATGCCAGGCTGTCAGCCACGGAGACGACGCATGAGCGACGAGTCAGTGCCACAGAACTATTACCTTAGTGCCAAGGTTGCAGCAGGAGCTCAAGGTTCTGCTGGCCCGGCTGCGTGAGGAACTTGAGGACAAGACGGCAAATTCACCGAAAGCATGGAAGCTGCTTCGCGACGCAACCGTAATTGTGAGGCAATCCCAGTTGGCGCTTGCGCTGGCAACAAGTGAGATCGAACGCTTACGGGCAGAACTGGCGAGGCGTAAGCCGCCCGATGATGACGGTTTGCCGGAAATGGTTCCTGTCGAGCCGCCGCATCGGCCGCGCGGGGGATCGCCCGCATTTGCGACCAGGCTTGATGATGGGAATGAATCGGCCCGCGGTGTCGAAAATCTGGTGTCCACAGTAGCGGAACTCGATAAGGCCGCGCGTGAGACTGGTGGCCGAGGACTGAGACCAACTAACTCTTGAACGTGGACGGTCGGCATCTCCCACGTAGGCGATGCCGGTGTGCCAGCGCGCTGGCCGTAGGTCACAATCAAGTGCCGCGGTTGTGATCTTGGAGCCCCGAAAGCCGACGGTCGGGGATGACCGGATCGGGTGCGGAGCCGACATTTCGGGGTGCGCCGGGCTGAGCGGCAGGTATTGGAAATCGTTTTCGTTGCTTTCGGCCCGGAGCGGAAGTTCGCTCATGTGATCTGGCATCGCAATAGCCGTCATTCAGATGAGGCGCGGCATGCTCCATTTTGTGTCCCTTCATAGTACGCTCCCGCGGGACGCTTGGCGGCATTCGCCCTGCTATCGGACAAATCAGTTCAATCGCTAGACTTTAAAGATGCAAATCGCGAACACGTACGGGTTTCCCCTCCTACAAAGGATGTGTGACTCGACATGAATCCGCTCGCAAAGAAATTGACGCTCATCGTATATGTGGCGATTTTCGGCGCGATATTCGTCAATTACCTCATGGGATTGGGATGGTTCGGTCGGTACGACAAGCTCGTAATGTTGGGGCTCGCAGCATTCGCCATGCTCGTTGGCAACTGGCTAAAGTCCCGCGCTGAAAAGAAGGCTCAAATTGGCGAAGTGGTGGTGGAGGCATTGGACGCGAATGGTGCCGTGCGATCTGACCCTGGCGCACGCAGATTCATATGGCAAACGGTTTCGATTGTCGCGGGATTGACGATTTTCGTGGTCCTTGCGCTGGCCTATCGCGACAGGAGCCAAGGCGGCGCTGCTGTTTACGCCATAACCGCCGTCGTCATGATTATTATCGGCGCGGGCGTGTGTTGGCGCCGATTCGGAAACATCAGCGAGATCCAAGGCGATGATGGTGTGACGCTGACCTTGTGCCGGCGCGGAAAGGCGATACGCGTGCCTTGGAGGCACGTGGAATCGGCGGAAGTGAGTCGGCCCTTCTCATTTTGGCAGGTAGTGCTCAAATTCCGATGCCTTGACGGATCCGGAACACAAACGGTTCGGTTCCTGCCTATGGGATGGCGGAAGATGACACCGGCGATCGCGGGGAAGCTTCAATCCGCACTCGACGAGCGCCGGCTGGCGGAATCGGCAGATCGATTAGCCAATCAGGTGAATCGCTAGCTGAAATTGTCGCATTCGTCGCGTCCTTTGGAAGCAAATTCTCAGGGCTAGTTCCGCGAGTAGAGTTTTGAATCCCGCGTCTCGAAAGCTGTCGTTCGCGACCGGTCGGTACGGGTGCAAGAGTTGTCGCTAAATTGAGGCGCGCCAAGTCTGGTAATCCGGTTGGCCTGACGAAATAATTGTTACTTACTGGGGCAGGCGATCCGGCCGTCTTGCACAGCAATCATTTGCCACTTTCCGTTGCGCCGAATCCACGTATCGGTCCATACAAGGCAGCGCCGCTCCTGCTTTCCATCCGCAAGCGGAACCGTCTTCGACTCCTTTCCAAATACGACTGCACTCTGGGAACTGAAAAATCGAACGTCCGCTTCATCAAGCTTGCAATCGGTTGACCATTTCGTGTTCGGATCATACGTCGGTGACCCGGTCGGCTTACCGTAGTGGCCGCCGTTTGGCGACGTTCCTTTAAAGTCATCGGCAAACACTTCGTTGGCAATCCCTTTGCCGCCACAGGCCATTTCTGCCCATGTACGCTCTTGCTCGATCATCCATTGCGAAGTGGCATTTTTGTTCACTGTACTACTTCCCCAAATTGTCGAGCAGGCACAAAGCGAGGATATCGCTAGCGGAAACACACACGAGGCAAAGGCTTTGTTCATACGTTCCTGCATGAGGACCAGGTTAAGTCGCAGCGTACCGGCAACGTTCTGAATGTAGTAGATTGTGGGGATCTGGTGCGCGGTTCTTGAACATTAGTAGTCGTACTTGAGCAACCGGGTCCACCATGGTGCGCCGAACAGCGGCCACTTGTAATCGTCCGCTTTGGGTGCACCACCGGCAATTCGACGGGCGCCCGCTGAACGGCGGCCCTTGGGACCCAATTTCGACGCTTTCGGCAGCAATAAGTCGTCATTGGCGAGCCCGGATTTCTCGTCACTCAGTTGCCGTTCGTGCCTCGTGCCTCGCGGCGGCTGAACTTCACCATGAGCCAGAATTCCGGGTTTGATGACACTCGAAGGCCTCTATGCGATATTGGTTTCATGAACAAGAATAAGAAAATTCGATTGTGGTACCTGGTCATGGTGCTCAGCGTCATGACAATGGTCGTAGCATTCGTTGCGGCGAGTCTGTGGGGCGAGAAACTCCAGTTCCGATATTTTATAGTCGGCCCCGCTATGCTTGCTGCGGCCTTATATGAGTTGCGTGCCCTAAGACGCAGGGTCTAATACGTACCGGGCTCGGATTTCGCTCAATTGGACTCGGAATCCCCGCGCGTTAGAGCGCCGACGACAAGGGTGAGCGCAACGAAGAATCCAGCCATGACCCAGCGGTGGTTGAACCAGAGCGTATCGATCCGCGCCCGTTGCGGATCCAAGCGCGAGTAGGCGATCGATACAGCATCGCCGGTCGAAAATCGGGTTATCGCCTGTTGGGACGAATTGACGACGTGGTGCGGGTGGCCGTCTTCATCGGTGAACTCAAATATCGGATAGACCTGTCTGGGGTGCGGGCGCTCGAACCCCACCACGGTGCCCTGGACGTAGACTGCATCGGGCGTCGAGCGGTGGTAGCTGCTGTCAAATAGCAGCCCCGCGAGCACAAAGATCAGTCCAGCTGCGATGGGAAGCGTTAATCGCATGTCCCATGATACCGCACGGGCGACTTTACCGTTCGCGGCAGGCTTCCGAAGAGCTGTCGTGGGAATATTCGGATTCCCTGGCACTCGGCCGGGTTGCGCGCTACTTCGCCGCCGCACCGCATGGGATACCGGGCCGCGTCCGGGCATCCAATTCGTTGATTTCGGCGCGGACTCTTTTGAGGTTGGCGTACGTGTCAATCGCCATAATGACATTGCTGTTCGCATCCACTGCAACGTACGCGTAGGGAGCGAACCGTGGCCTGAGGAAGGATACAAGACTTGGAGCACAGGCATTCTTGAGCACGAGGGACATGTCTGCAAACTGATCCGGCGGAAGTTCCTTGCCGGGCGCCATTAATGGCAGCGGGAGCCATCTTGCTTCGGTGATTGGCACCACATTGACGTAGTCGTTGATGTCCACCGCCGTGAGTCCGTTGATACGCAGGATGGTGAGAAAATCCGAATAGTCCACCTGATCGAGCTTCTGACCATAAAGTATGACGCTCGAGCTTGCCCTGGAATCGACGACAACGCGGCGATGAATATTCGCTGCGACCTGTTCGACAAGTTTCTGCAACGGCACCCCCTCAGCGCGGGACTGTGGGGGTGAGTTCGGCGCCTGGTTGGCGTCGGGCATGCGGGGCTTTGAGTCCGTGGGCGGTACGGCTGGTGAGCTCGCCGTTTGCGACAGGGCTTGCGGGCGCGGGGCAATTGACGGCTGCGTGAGCGCCGCTGAGGCAAAGCCAGCGAGGGCCACGCAGGCAAGTAGCCTGGCACCATTCGGGGTGGGTCTGAGGCACGAAATCATGATGAGTCGCTCCTTAAGATCCGAATGACGATCGGCGATTCCCAGGCCATACGTCGCGACCGGCTCGGCGGCGTTTGCATCCGACAAATGGATGAGCATGTTTCCATAGTCCGTGCGCTCATTTGCGGACAGGTGACGCAGCACTCGCGCATCGCAGGCATGTTCCATGTCCCGGCGCATGCACCGCATCGCCAGCCACACGGCAGGGTTGAACCAGTGCAGCATCTGAGTGGCGGCACCAAGCCAATTCACGAAAACATCGTGCTCCTTGACGTGCGCCAGCTCATGAAGGATGACGTGGCGCAGGGCAGTGCTGCCGATGCGGTGCTGCAGGCCCAAGGGAAGTAGAAGCGTGGGACGCCACCAGCCAAATATCGCTGGAGAATCGATCATGGCGGATTCCAGAGCGAGTACCTTGCGTCGCAACCGAAGTTCGCCGCGGCAGCTCTCGATCGCATCGGCAATGGCTACGTCTACCGGATGCGCGCCGCGGCGGATGCGTCGATACTTAAGGAGGTGGCCTAAATACACGAGCGCTAGGGAGGCGGCGCCGCACATCCATAGCACTGCAATCCAGCCAAGCGCAGCAGAATACGTTGTACGAGGCTGGAGGTAGGCCGGCTGGGTCGGTGGTTGCTCCGCTCTACCTCTCCCTGCTTCCTCGCGCGCTGTGGTCGTTACGTTGTCAGTTGGACCCGTTGCGCCGGTTGCGGCGTGCGGTTTCGACTCGCCCCGAGTCGGTGCCGCTCGCGGGGACAAGGCTCTGGAGACGGCAAGGTTGGCGAAGCCTCCAATCTGTACTGAGGGACCGATGGGACACAGAAGACAGAGAAAAACAGGGAACCAGAGCGCATAGCGCCAGCGCGCGGCGCTGGCTACCTTCAGGAAATTGCGGAGGATGAAGACCAAGCCGATGAGCGCGGTCCCCTTGAGGGAGGATGCAACCACCCAAATCAGGATAGCGGCGAGCGGCATCAATAATTCATCCACGGTCGATGCTCCCGGTGTCTACTTGGTTTTGAGCAACTTCAGCAGCTCGCGTTTTTCATCCTGAGTCAAGGATCGCCGTTTGACCAGGTGCGCGACCATGGGCGTCAGCGCGCCATCGAACACTCTATCTACGAAACTTTCGGTGGCCTGTCGTGAACAATGCTCTTGCGACACCGTCGGGAAATAATGGAACACGCCATTGACCAGCGTACTGGACACGACTTTCTTCCTGGCCAGCCGGTTCACCATCGTTCGCACCGTTTTCGGGTGCCACTTCCGGACCGTCATCAAAGTCGCGGACAGCTCGTTAACGCTCATTGGCGAGCGTTTCCACAGCGCCTTCATCACTTCCCATTCGGCTTCCGAAATCGGCGGGTTATCCATCGTGGCCTCGGTCGGAGGGATCTTACATGCGTAAGGCGGGGATGAGCTTACAGCTGTAAGCCCGTCGGCGCAACTAGTGGCGCGAGTGGTTATTTGGACTCACTGGAACACCGCGTTGCTGTGCAAGCCCTGCCGCGAGGACGCCTGAGTGCCGGGACCAACGCTATTGGTTCGAGGCCGGCAGTTCCGTGAGATATTTTTCCACGAGCGGTCCCCAAATCGCCGATCCGCCCTTCCCGAAAAACAGTTGATGCCCTTCGCCATCGAACCGGCCCGGTTGGTGGAATTCCGCCAGTCCGCCGGCGCCGGTAAATGACGTGTACAGGGCTTGGGCGATCCTCGGATTGAAGAACGTATCGTTGAGCGCATAAACCCAAAGCATCGGCGTTGTCGCCGTAGCACCGTAATGAGTGGCGGCCTCAGCCAGCCTCTCCGGTTGGCAGTTCTCGTTCGGATGATCGTGCAGGTGCCCGCCGCGTCCGCCCGCCATCACGATGAAGGCGGAGACCTTAGGATGCGGGGCGCTGTCATAGGCGATGGTTCCCCAGCCCCCCGCCGACTGGCCGACCACCACAACATCATCCGGCCTTACGAAGGGCAGCGTAGTGAGGGCCTGAACCGCGGCATCGATGTCGCGCGCCGTCTGTAGTCCCGCATGAAAGTAATCGGCGTGATCGCAGCCACCATAGGTCTCCGCCCACTCACCTCCCGTGGCGCCATAGCCGCGCCGCAGAGGAAAAGCGACGACGTAGCCGCGTGTCAGGAACCACTGTGCCGCTTCCTCATCGCAACGTCCGGGCTGCATCCTGGGCCGGGCGGCCGGATCCGGAGGAGACCCGTGGTTGATGACGACCAGTCGTGCCGGCATGTCAGTGCCAGGACGACACAGGCGCACCAGTATCCGGCTGCCATTGTCCATTCGGACCGCGAAACTCTGTTCCCTTCTTTCGCTGACCGGGGCACCGGCAGGCGCTGCCGGGGTGTCCGCCGCGATCGAGGCCCGGGAGGCGAGGACGCACAACGCGAGACCAGCCGCATTGAGGATGAAGGATGCGACATTGGGAGAGTGGTTCATGGGTACCTCCCTGCTATATGCTACGCCATGTAGCATTACAGGAAAAGGCATGGGTAGCCCGCCTTGCCCAGGGCGCGCCGGCACAGTGTTCAGTCACCCCGCAGCGTCAGAATCGGCGGCTGGGAGATGACGCTACGCGTCGCCAGCCATCCGCTCAGGCATACCAGCAGCGCACCGCCGCCGATGCCCACCAGCGGCAACCAGGGGTCAAAGGCATAGGGCACCTGCAGCACCTGGGTTGCCACGAAGTCCCCGGCCAGCGCGGCCCCGGCAACGGCGAGAGACCCGGCCAGCAGGCCGAGTGCGACGAACTCTGCCATCACCCCTTGCCATACCGTCGCGCCGCGGGCGCCCAGAGTGCGCAACATGGCGCTTTCAAAGCGTCGCTCCTCGCGACTGGACTGGACCGCCGCCAGCAATACCACCAGCCCCGCAAACAAAGTGAAGGCGAAAACGCTTTGCACCGCCAGCACCGCCTTGTCGATGATGCCGCGCACCTGTGCGAGCAGATCATCGACATTGAAGATCGAAACGCTGGGGAAACGTCGCGCCAACTGCGCCATGACATGCGGGTCGCTGGGATGAAAATAGGCACTGGTGAGATAGGTTCCGGCCACCGCATCCAGAACACCCGGTGAGAACACCACGAAGAAATTCGGCTGGAAGCTGTCCCATTTCACCTTGCGAACGCTCGCGACCGTCGCCTCGAAGGGCTCACCCCCGATATCGAAGCTGACCTTGTCCCCCACGCCCACGCCCAGGGATTCCTGAAACTCCGTGGCCAGTGAGACCTCGGGTGCGCCGTGATAATCCGGCGGCCACCAGCTGCCCGCCACGATCTGGTTGTCATCCCCCAGGGTGCTGGCCCAGGTGACGTTCTGTTCACGGCCGGAAAAGCCGCGGCCATCACGACCGGCGAAGCGCATGGACTGAACGTCCCGGCCATTGATGCCCGTCAGCCGCCCGCGCAGCATGGGCAGCATCCGCGACAGGCGCGCACCGCGCTGCTCGATGAACTGCCTGAAAGCGTTGTTGTCCGCTGGCGGAATGTTCACGAAGAAATAGTTGGGGGCATCCGCCGGAAGACTGCGCCGCCAGTCGCCTTCCAGATCATCGCGCACCACGCCCAGCACCAGCAGTACCATCAAGCCGGCGCCGAAGGCGGCGATCTGCACCATGCTGTCGGCGCGGCGCCGGTTGAGATTGGCGATGCCGTAACGCCAGGCCACGCCAACCCGGCCGCGCAGCCGGCCACACAGTGTCACCAGCACCAAGCCCATGGCCGCCAGCACCGCCAGGAACATCCCAAGGCCGATCAGGAACTGGATCGCCAGCCGCACATCGCGCACCGCCCACCAGACCAGGCCCACGACCACCACCACCGCCGGACCGAAGGCCAGAATCACCACGGGCGGTGGCGGTCCGACATCCCGGCGCAGCACCCGCAGTGGTGGTACCCGTGCCAGCTGCAGCAGCGGCGGCAGGGCGAATCCGGCCAGTACCGCGAGCGCCGCGCTCACCCCCATGCCCAGCGGCGCAAAGTTGGCCGGCGGCAGTACCGCCGTCCCGAGCAGTCCGCGTACGGCGCGCAACAGCCATTCCTGGGCCACGAAACCAATCATCGACCCCAGGGCGGAGGCCAGCAGCGCAACGATCACCAGCTGCAGCAGGCTGACACAAAGGGTGAAGGCCCGGCTCGCCCCCAGCGTCTTCAGCAGCGCGACCGCATCCAGGTGACGCCGAACGTATTGCCGCGCCGACATCGCTACCGCGATCGAGCACAGCAGCACGCTGACCAGGCTGGCGAGGGTCAAGAAGCGACCGGCACGATCCACGGCACTCTCGAGCTGGGGACTTGCGTCGCTGACATCGCGTAGGCGATCCGCGGGCCGCAGCTGATCCTGCAGCCAGGGACGAAAGGACCTGATGACGGCCGGGTCGGCGGCAAAAAGTCCCGAATAGCTGACGCGGCTGCCCGGCTGTATGAGCTGGGTTGCCGGCAGATCCTTGAGATTCATGATCAGGCTTGGCGCGAGATCCGACAAGTTGGCGCCCTGATCGGGCCGGGCGATCAGGATCCGGGTCACCGTCAGGGTCGCCGCACCGATGGCCAGCTTGGTGCCCATGCCGCCGCCCAGTGTGGCGATGAGCTTGGAACTGGGCCAAACCTCCCCGGCCGCCGGGATGTTGCGGGTCGCAGTGCCGTCCGCGAAGGGCTGATCGGCCACCAGCAGCGTGCCGCGCAGCGGATAGCCTTCGGATACCGCCTCGACATTGGCAAGCTGGCTGTCGTCCCCACGAAACACCACGCTCAGCAGTGTCTGGATACGCGCCGAATGCACGCCGCGCTGCGCGGCGGTGCTGAACCAGCCATCCGGCAGAGGCTGGGTGGAGGAGATGCGAACGTCGGCCGCCAGCACCTGGGTCGCCTGCGCGCGAACGGCGGTGTCGATGCGGCCCACCAGGAAACCCACGCCCGTGAGGGCTGCCACCGCCGTGGTCAGCGCCAGCAGCAGCACGCCCAGTTCCCCCGAGCGCCATTCGCGCAATAGCGTGCGCAATGCCAGGCGCAGCGCGTGCATCAGCTCGTCACCAGGCGGCCGGCGTGCATGTGCAGGATACGATCGCAGCGCTGGGCAAGCTCCTGCTCATGCGTGACCAGTACCAGGGTGGTGCGCGCGGTACGGTTCATCTCGAATATCAGTTCGATGATGCGCTGCCCGGTGTTGGCATCCAGATTGCCGGTGGGTTCATCGGCGAACAGCACCGCGGGAGCGATCACAAATGCGCGCGCCAGGGCCACCCGTTGCTGTTCGCCACCGGAGAGCTGCCGGGGGTAATGGTCCACCCGCGGTGTAAGTCCGACCCGCTCCAGGGCCTCGCGCGCCAGGCCCTGAGCATTGCCCCGCTGCGCCAATTCCAGCGGCAGGAGCACGTTTTCCAGGGCCGTGAGCGCCGGAATCAGGTGGAAGGACTGGAACACGAAGCCGACCCGCTGCGCTCGCAAGCGGGCCCGCCCGTCCTCGCTGAGGGTCGTGAGGTCCTGGCCATCCAGCCACAGGTGTCCGGCGGTGGGCAGATCCAGCCCTGCCAGCATGGCCAGCAGAGTCGACTTTCCGGCGCCGGAAGCACCGGTAATCGCGACCGTCTCACCTTTGGCGATGTCGAAGGAGACATCGTGCACAATGGCGAGCGGCCCTTCCGGGCTGCTAACCTGCTTGGTGAGGTTTACGACCTTGAGAACGCTTTCGGCATTGGGGCGCTGCGGGGCAATCGCACTGACACTGCTGCTCATCGGGCTCCAGGGCGCGTCTGCCGCGCAAAATCCCATCATCCTAAGTTTCGGTGACAGCCTCAGTGCAGCCTACGGACTGCAACCCGAGCAGGGCTGGGTCGCGCTGCTGCAACAAAGGCTCCACAACCAAGGGTACGAGTACCAAATCATCAACGCCAGCGTCAGCGGCGAGACCAGCAGTGGCGGCCTGGAAAGACTGCCCCACCTGCTCGCCGCGCACCACCCCGCAGTCGTGCTGCTGGAGTTGGGCGCCAATGATGGCCTGCGTGGCTTGCCTCTGCAGACGGTTCACGACAACCTTGCGCATATGATTTCCCTGTCAAAGGCCGCGGGCGCCAGGGTCCTGCTGCTGGGCATCCGCTTGCCGCCCAACTATGGCCCCCGGTACGGCAATGGCTTCGCCGAGCTGTACTCGGAACTGGGCGGGCAGCAACAGGTGCCCTGGGTACCGTTTCTTCTGGAAGGGGTGGCCCTGGATCCGGCGCTGATGCAGGCCGATGGCCTGCATCCGGTGGCCGCCGGTGAGCCGCATGTGCTCGACACCGTATGGCCCTATCTGGTCCCGCTGCTGAGGCATTGAACATGGAACGGATCTGGCTCAAGTCCTACCTGCCGGGCATGGCCACGGATATCGATCCGAACACGCTGCCGTCGCTCAAGCACATGGCGGAGCAGAGTTTCGCGACCTTTCGGGAGCGCGCCGCCTACCTCCAGATGGGCCACCGCTTGACTTACGGCGAGCTCGACCGGAAGTCCCGCGATCTGGCGGCGTGGCTGCAGAATGTCGCCGGGCTCAAGCGCGGCGATCGCATGGCCATCATGCTGCCCAATGTTCTTCAATATCCGATTGCGATGTTCGCGGCGCTGCGTATC
>DATHMK010000089.1:0-21199 GCA_035487155.1 Steroidobacteraceae bacterium | reverse complement strand
CTTCGACCACCAGTATTCCCTCGAGCATGATGCGGGTCGCCGGATCCCGGTCGCCAAAGTAGCGAATGAGCTCACGATAGTGATCAATCGCGATCCGCTCGGCGATCAGGTTTTCCTTGATCATCTCAACCAGATTGTCCGCATTTCCGTACTCAGAAGCGGCACGCGAAGCCAGCCCCTTGGGGTTGAAGTCCGGTTTGCCACCGAGCTGATTGATCCGCTCGGCGACTGCATTCATGTGCTCCTGCTCTTCCTTGGCATGCTGCGCGAATTCGGCTTTTACGCCTTCGCTGGATATCCCCGTCGCGGCGACGGCGTGCATGGTGTAGCGCAGCACGCAGACGATTTCGGTGGCCAGCACGGTCTGCAGGATATCGATGGTCTTCTGGACATCGCCCTCGTAGGTGAAGGTGACCGTTCCGGATTCGATGTGCTCGCGGGCACGCTCGCGCAGCGTCTTGATATCGCTGATGAACGGCTGAGCGCTGGTGGGTTCTTTCATGGTTATTCAATCCGATGCCGGTATGGTGACCTGGGTGATGGTTCGCGCGCCGAGCGTCGCTCCGTCGCCTGGCGTATTGACGACGACATAGAAGGTTCGGGAGAGATGGCGCCTGGGGTTCTGCACGATCGGCACCAGCAGGCGAGTCTGGGGAGCGCCCGCTGCAATGTATTCGGTTCGCGACTTCACCGGCATGAAGTCCTGGCCTGGTTTCGCAGTTCCGGATTCCGTCGACCAGGTGAAGCTGACCTCCTCGTGATAGTTGTGGCGACGACTGACCGGGACACTCGCAACCGGCTGCATGGGCGGGACTTCCACGGTGCTGGCCGTGAGCTCAATGCGAGCGCTCTCGCGATAGCCCGCGGTGGCTGGCGCCGCGGCTGCGGGGGATACTTGCGCGGGTTTCCTGCTTGCGGGCGCCTCAGGAGCCGGCAATGCCTGCGCCTGCACCGCGGGAGCGACCTTGGGCGGTGGTGGCGTGGGTAGGGCAGGCGCCTGGCCCGCCACGCTCGGGATGTTCTCGCCGATGGCCGAATGCACGGCCGTTGCAGTGGCTTTGATGGCGGTATCGGCGCCGCTGGTTTTCAGCCAGCCATACTGATCCTGTGCCCACCAGCACAGCCCGGCGGCGAGTGCGATGAGCGCGGTGAGCACCGGGGGTCCGACACGCCTCGGGCGCGGTCGGGCACTGCTGATGGTGCTCAGCGAAGGCAGTAACAGCGGAACGGACGGCAGATCGAACCGCTGCAGCCATGCCTTCATGTCGGCGGGGCGATCCTTGAGGTCAAAACTGAGGCCGGCCTTGAGCGCACGCCACTGTCCGCCGCTGATGCCGGCAGGGCGTCGCGGCGTCTGGCGCGCCTGGCGCGCCGCCAGCGCATTGCGGCCCTGGAAGGGATGCTCGCCGGCCAGCAATACGTAGGTAATGCAGGCCATGGCGTAGACATCATCCTCGGTCGTGGGCTCCTTGCCCTCCAGCTGGTCACAGCTGGCGTAGGAGGGTGTGGCGACGGAGGTTCGAAAAGCCGCTTCGTTCGCAGCCTCAATCGATTGTATGCGGCTGGTGCGTTGCGCAGCCCCGAAATCCAGAACGCGTATCTCGCCCCACTCGGTGATGAAGATATTGCCGGGATTGAGGTCCCCGTGGACGATGCCGCGCGAGTGCGCATAGGCGAGCGCGGCGCCTGCCTGTTGAATGATGGCCAGCGCATACGGCCGATGCAGAGTTTCGGACTGCTGCTCGGCGAGCACCCGGCCCAGCGGTGCGCCGGTGAGCTGCTCCATCGTGAAGAATGAAATATCCCCGTCCTGGTCGAATTCATGGACGCGAATGATGTTCGGGTGCGAGAGCGACTGCAGGCATTGGAATTCGCCGCGTAGTTCCGTCAGCAATCCGGGGCGCCGCACGACCTCGGTGTGCAGGACTTTCAGGGCGATGCGCTGATCTGAGGGAATGTAGTCCGGGCGATAAAGATCGGTCGCGGCATAGACGGTACCCATGCCGCCGCGACCCAGTATTCCATCGATGCGGTAGCGGTTACGCAAAATGTCGTTCACCGCGACCGTGGCCTTGGTCACCGCTGGTGCGCCCGAGACACTGACCCTGGGTGGTGGCGCAGGCGGTTGCCCGGTGGTGGCGGGCGCTGCTTTTTCAGGCGCGGCCTTGGCCGGCCGCGCACCCTCGTTGGGCATCGTTTCGAGCAGCAGTGCCTGGCCGAGCAGGTTCAGATTGTGGAAGTCGGCATCGGTGATCCGGTGCCGCCGATAGTACTGATCCACCAACGCCAGCAGTTCCCAGCAGGCATCGGGATTCTCGTCTATCGAATCACCCACGCCGCGAATGAGAGTTTCACAGTCGCACTCGCCCTGTGCCAGCGCCTCCAGCCATTGCTCGAAAGTCCAGGTGTTGCCGCTTTGCGTTGGCTGGGTCGTTTCGTTGTCGATGTCGGCGAAAGCCGCCCCAGACAGGGGTGCGGCAGCGGAGGGTGACAGCTTCATCTCTGCGGGGTTGGTGGCCATCTGGGAATACTGGCGTACCGGTACTGCGACGTCACCGCGCGATGCCGGAACCGGCCGTCAGAATATGCCTACCGCAGGCGTCACTGCCAAGAACAGGATCAAGGTCGCGAGGGCCGGGGAAGGCAGTGCGTCGCACCATCGGCCGGCGAGCCGCGATGAGTTCCGCAATGCTATGGTTTCAGCTCATATGGCCACGAATGAGCGCAGCGAACTCTCCTTCGACGACTATCAACTGATTGCCGAGGGCAGTTACGACTGGGACTCATGGATCCGTCCCGACGAGACGCTGCACTGGACCAGCAACGCCGGCCTCGCCATTTCCGGTTACAGCGCCGCGGAATGCCGGGCCATGAAGCGTTTTCCCTGGCCGCTGGTGGCCAAAGACGATCACATCACCTTCGAACTCTTCGATCACCTGGTCGGCGAACATCGCCCCGGCAATGATCTGCCGGTGCGCTTCGTGCGCAAGGACGGATCGGTCATCTGGGTGACGGTGTCCTGGCAACCGCTGCATGACCGCAACGGTCAGTATCTGGGGGTCCGGCTCTCCGTCCGCGATCGCAGCTGGAGCCTGCACAACCGCTATCTGGATCATTTTCGGCCCGTCGCCATTGAGTTGCTGGCGGAGATCATGCCGGCCGCCCGGGCCGGTGACATGCAGCGCGTGTATCACCTGATGACGGAGAGGGCCGCCAGGGCGCTGGGCGTGGAGCGCGTTGGTATCTGGTTCTTCGACGAAACCGGTCAATCACTGGTGGCCGTGGACCGGTTCAGCGCGGTTGACTATCTGCACGTGGAGGGCGGATCGCTGTCACTGGCGAATTGCCCGCGCTATCGGGCGGCGCTGACTGGAGATCAGCTGGTTGTAGCCACGGACGCCATCAACGATCCGGTCACGAGCGAGCTGGCCGATAGCTATCTGCGGCCGCTGGGGATCGCATCGATGCTGGATGCCCCCATCGTCCGAGGCGGTCGCACGATTGGTGTGATCTGCCATGAGCACGTCGGTCACATGCGTTCCTGGTACGAGACTGAACTGGCCTTCGTCGAAAGTCTGTCGGACTTCGTGACGCTGGCCCTGTACGCCCATGAGGGCATGCAGCTGACCGAACGCAATCGCATGCTGGCCTCCATTGTCGAGCTGCTGCCAGACCCGGTGGTGACCGTGGGTCTGGATGGCAATCCCGTATACATCAATGAGGCCGCCTACCAGACTCATGAACCGACCACGGCCACGGGCTTGCGAGAGTTCAAGGATCAGCACATCTCGGAGTCCTATTCTCCGGAGGCCCTGAAGTTTCGTAACGAGGTCATCGTGCCGGCGGCGCTGCAGCATGGCTACTGGCGCGGGGAAGTACGCCTGAAGACCACGCAGGGCACGGAGATTCCGGTGTGGCAGACGATGGTCGCGCACCGCGACCGGGCCGGAGAGCTGAAACTTCTGACATCGATACTGCGCGACCTTCGCGAGCAGAAGGGCGTGGAGTCACGGCTGCGTGAAAGCGAGGCGGCACTGCGGGCATTGAATCTGGAGCTCGAGGCCCGGGTGGTGGAGCGCACCCATCGTCTGGAGCTGCTGAATCGGGAATTGGAAGCGTTTTTTGCGGCAATCGCTCACGACCTCGATGAGCCGCTGCTTTCAATCGATGGCGGTGGCCGCAGTGTTCTGGAGGAGTTCGGCGCGAAACTCCCGGAACGGGCCCGCAACCTGATTCAGGAGCTGACTCACTCGGCGCTACGCATGCGCACCCTGATCAGGGGCCTGCTGACACATTCGCGCACGCTGCAACGGGACACCCCGCCGCAGAACCTCTGACCTAGGCGCGTGCCGAGCGCTGGCCCGGAGGCTCCGGGCTGCTGGCCCCGGTTGCCAACCCGGCCAGATGCGCGGGATTGACCGGCTTGGTCAGATGCGCATCGAATCCGGCCTCCGCAGCGCGTCGACGATCTTCCTCCTGACCCCATCCCGTGACCGCGACGATGCGTATTGCATCGCCTTTCTCACGACGCATGCGTACGCAGGTTTCATAGCCATCAAGCCCCGGCATTCCGATGTCCAGCAACACCAGCGAGGCATCGAAATCCCTGAGCATCTCCAGGGCATTCATCCCATCGTAGGCGACCTTGACCTCACCTCCGAGTTGGGCGATCAGAAGTGCGGTCGAATCGGCGGCATCGGCATTGTCGTCCACGACCAGAATCCGCTGGGCATCCAGACGGTAAGAGGGCGCCGCTGCGGCAACCGCCTCAAGGTGCGGCAGCGTCGCCGGGATGGTCACGATGAATTCGGTCCCCAGACCCGGACCGGGGCTCGTCGCGCTGATCCAGCCGCCATGCAGTTCAACCAGTTTGCGGGCGAGGGCGAGCCCTATTCCCAAGCCTCCATAGCGGGAAAAACTGTCGCTGTGGACCTGGGTGAAAAGACCAAAGATGGTGGGCAGCAGATCCTTGTGAATGCCGATCCCGGTATCCGAGATGCGCAGCACCAGATTGCGACCCGAGGCGCCGTTGCCCGGTTCTTCGTCCGCACGCAGGGTGATGGTGCCGCCTTCGGGAGTGAACTTGGTGGCGTTGTGCAGGATATTTCCAATGACCTGAGACAGCCGTGTCGGATCCACCTCGAGTATCCGCTGCGGGTCATCCAGCTGTACTTCCAATTTCAAGCCCGCCGCGGCGATGGCGCTGCGATTGGCTTCCACCACGCTGTTCACCAGATTTGACAGCACCACCGGCTGGCGTTGCAGCGCAATCTTGCCCGTGGCGATGCGCGAAACATCCAGCAGGTCATCGATCAGCCGCACCACGTGCCTGACCTGGCGGTCCATCATCGGGCGGATCTTTTCCACCAGCGCCGGCTGATCCGGCACCCGCTTCAGCAACTCGATTCCGGTGCGGATGGGCACCAGGGGATTGCGCAGTTCGTGGGCCAGAACCGCCAGAAATTCGTCCTTGCGACGATCGGTTTCACGAAGCTCCCGCTCGCTGTCCCGCAGCGCTTCGCGCGCCTGGGAGCGCTCGATGAGATCGGCGGCCTGTCGACCCAGAAGATCCAGGAACTGCAGTTCGCGTTCAGTCAAGGTCCGCGCGTTACGCCAGTGCGTGGAGAACATGCCCAGTTTACGGCCGGAGCGACTCAACAGAGGCGTGGACTGTGCACAACGCAGTCCATGCTCATAGTGCAGTCGGTTGGAACTGTCGGCAGCGGCGGCCGCATCGTCGGTGAATTCGACGAAGGTGCGTTCGCCCCTCGACAGTGCGATCCCGCAGGGGGAATCCGAATCGGCATCGATGCGCGCGAAGTGTGCCGAAATGGCGGGCGTGAAGCCACGGGAGGACAGGAATGTCAGGGTCTGCGTGGGTCCGTCGAGCAGTTGGATCGTGCCCGCGTCAGCCTCGGTGATGGTGATCGCCGCCGCGAGGATTTCGTCGAACAGCGCCGATGATTCGTCTTCGCCGATGAGCCGCGCCGCGACATCGCGCAGCAGCCGGGTGTCCTTGAGTTCGCGCTTGATGGCCTCCTCGGCCGACTCCCGTTCGCCGATGAGGGCCGTGATGCGGCGGTTTTCCTGCGCCAGCCGCTGCAGTTCACGCTCCGCCGCCAGACGCGCGGCCTCTTCGAGTTCGCGGTTGATATCCGCAGTGGCCATCACCTGGACCGCGGCTTCGGCAAACTGCGCCAGACTGGCCACCAGCCGGGCATCTTCACCGTCAAAGTGTCGCTCCTTGGCATGCGCAGCCACCCAAACCGTGCCGACGGCGTGCGCACCCCGATGGAACGGCACCAGCAGCACCTCGGGTACGGGCTGCGAAAGCACATCGATGTAGGGGAAGTGCCGCACCGGATCGGCCATCATCAGCAGGTGATTGCGATCCAGCACCGTGCCGCAAGGACTGAAATGACGCGGCACGGTGTTGCCGGCGTAGTGTGAGAACTCCCCTGAGGTTGCTACCCAGCGAAACTGCGGGTCGGAGTCCTTGCGGTTCGGGTCAAGCAGCGAGATGCCTGCCGAACCCGCGCGGCACAGTTCCCGGGCGCTGTCGACGAGTTCCTGCAGCGCGCGCCGCGGGTCCTGAGCCATGGTGTTGGCGAGCTTCAACAACACGCGGTTCTCAGATTCGAAGTCCGGCGCTCGCGAAGGCCGGCGCTTGAGTTCATCGGTGATGATGACCGCATCGACTCCGCATTGAGTGTGGTGAGTGTGCGGCGGAGTGATCTCGCTCATAGCGCCGGATCTTAGCGCCTCTGCGGCCGATCGCACGATCAGTGAAGTGGCTTGACCGCAGCGGCGAAAGGGCGCGACCCGAGAAAAAATCGGGGCATATTATATTTATATATCAATATATTATTCAATATTATTGATCTTGTTTCAACTCACCGAAATCGTCGCCGCTGCAAAGGTCGCGCAACGCTCATGCTTAGTGGGGCAGTCCCAGAGCCGCGCGCAGCTGCTTGGCTGTCATCAGCTTTACATAGAAGGCTGAACCCACGTCGAACAGGTGCGCCTTGGAAAGATCACCCACCACCACCGGGTCGAAGCCGGCGTCGCGCACCAGCGTCGCGGCCTGCTGCAGCGCCACGGGGTCATCGCCCGCGATCGGAATGGCATAGCGTTCTCCGGAGCGATTCGACTCGGTCAGAAGGTTACCGGCGATAATGGCATTGAAGGCGCGCACCAGACGCACGCCGGGAAGGAAATCCCGCGACGAGGGGCCGGCGCCCTTGATGCGCGCAGCATCTGCCATTGCGCCGTCGCGCTCGGGATAGGGGTTGCCCGCATCCAGTACCACCTTGCCGGCCATCTGCTTCGCGTAGTCATGGCCGACCTGCGGGGTGGCGTTGTACGGCACGGCAAGCATGACCACCGGACCGAATGCCGCGGCCTGCGCTGGCGTACCCACACGCGCCTTGGGTCCCAACCTGGCAGCCAGCGGGGCAAGTTGCTCGGGGTGGCGCGAAGAGATCATCACCTCGTGACCCGAACGCACCCACAATTCCGCCAGCGCAGCGCCGATCTTCCCGGTCCCGATGATGCCGACGCGCACCGCAGCGCCGCCATCGTCAGCCGCGAATGACGCCGACACGAGGCAAAGGGTGGCGGCCAGTACCAGGCCTGCGCGAATGAGCACTGAGCAGTGTGGCTTGCGCGTCATGAACTTGCTCCTTATCCCTGAATTAGGTTCGCGGAATGACCGCAGTCGTCAGGCGCGAAATGCACACCAGTTTGTCATGTTCCTCACGTATTTCGATGTGCCACACCTGGCTACGGCTGCCCAGATGATAGGGGCGCGCCGTGGCGGTCACCAGGCCTGATGAGACCGGTCGCAGGTGATTGGCGTTGATCTCCTGTCCCACGCACATGTGCGTCGCACGATCGATGCACATATTGGCCCCGACACTGCCCAAGGACTCGGCCAGGGCCACCGAAGCGCCGCCGTGCAGGACTCCGGCAGGCTGGTGCGTATGGCTGTTGACCGGCATCGTTGCCCGCAGGTAATCGGGGCCGATTTCGGTGTAACAAATGCCGAGATGTTCAGAGAGGGTATTGCGCGAACGCTCCTGAATCTCCGCCACCGTGTGTTTTGTAATCCAGATGCTCATGGCTTGAGTCTACCGTAACCCGTCGCCGGCCGCGCCTTGACCCGGCGCTCCGAGATTCTCATGATGCGGCGCGGGCAGGCCGGCTATCATCCCTCAACTCCCAGACGGACAGGAATTCCAATGACCGAACCGACGCAGACCCCCGTTGTCGAGGACGCCAAGAAACGGTTGCGTGAGAAGGTCGAAAAGCTCATTGCACGGGCCCCGAGCAAGAGCTCGGCGTCGATCCAACTGGGCGGCCAGACGCTCAAATACAATGCCATCGCGGAGTTCATTCCGATACTTTCGGGTGGAATCGACGAAAAGAGCGGTGAACTCGAGGCGGCGATTTTCACGACAGCGTATTTTCTCGACCAGGCTTCGGCGCCGAGCCGCCCGGTCTGTTTTGCTTTCAACGGCGGTCCGGGATCCGCATCGATCTGGCTGCATCTGGGCGCGCTCGGACCCAAACGCGTCGTGATCCGCGAGGACGGCAGCATGCCGCCGCCGCCGTACAGCGTGACCGACAACCCCGAGTCATGGTTCGACCAGTTCGATCTGGTTTTTGTTGACCCGCCGCACACCGGCTATTCCGTGACCGCCACTGAAGAAGCACGCAAGAAGATGCTCGCGGTCGATGGCGATGTGAACGCCCTGGCCGAATGCATCCGCACCTGGCTCGGTCGGCATCGACGCTGGAGTTCGCCCGTCTACCTTGTGGGTGAAAGCTACGGTACGACGCGCGCCGCGGCGCTGGCGGACAAGCTTCAGGAATGCGGCGTGGCGCTCTCAGGCCTGGTGCTCGTGTCGTGCGCGATGGATCTGCAGAGTCTGGTGTTCGCGCCGCGCAATGAACTGCCGTTCGCGCTGTTTCTGCCGGCTTTCGCCGGTGTGGCCCAATATCACGGCCAGCTCAAGGGACGCCTGGCGCAGTCAGCCAGCGCTGCGCGAGCGGCAGCCGAGGAATACGTCGCGGAGGAGTATCTGGCAGCGCTGCACAAAGGATCGGCTCTGTCTGGGACGGAGCGCCAGCGTGTGGTGAAACGCGTTGCGGAACTGACCGGCCTGGCACCCTCGCTGGTGGAGCAGAAGAACCTGCGCATCAATGACGAAACTTACTTCGTGCAATTGCTGCGCGAACGTGGACAGATCGTGGGCCGGCTCGAGGCGCGCGTGACGGGCCCGATGGCCGCGAGCCGTTCCTACGTATGGGAGTTCGATCCCGGGATCGAGGCCCTGGTCCCCCCGTACACCATGGCGGCGCATGCCTATATGAGTGAAAACCTCGGCCTGGACATGCAGGCCCGGTACGAGGTGCTGTCGATGGAGGTCAACAAACACTGGGACTGGAACCGCGGTGAACAAAAAGGCAATAGCTTCACCTCGACGAGTCCGGATCTGGCCCGCGCGCTGCGGCGCAACCCGCACCTGCGGGTCCTGGTGGCCAGCGGTTTCTATGATCTGGGTACGCCATACAGCGCCTCGAACTGGTCGCTGGCGCAGCTTGACGTCCCGGCTGAGGTGCGCGCGCGCGTCGAGCACCACTACTACGATGCCGGACACATGATGTATACGCGCGAATCGGACATGAAAAAACTCAAAGGCGATCTGGTGGCCTGGCTGGCCGCGGGTGCTTAGCCGGCTCCCGAATCCCAATACTGCTCCATCCGCCGCCGCATGGCCTCATCGGGCAGCCGGCCGCGCGCCGCGCCCTGGTTGTCCGTCAAGTGTGCGACCTGCGTCGATCCGGGAATCGCGCAAGTGACGGCAGGGTGGGAGATCACGTACTTGAGCAGGAACTGACCCCAGGTGGTGACATCGATGTCCGCAGCCCACGGCGGCAGTTTGCGGCTTTGGGCCTGGCGCAAAATGCTGCCAAAACCGAAAGGAACGTTGGCCAGTACGGCCACATGACGCTCCTGGGCGAGGGGCAACAAAGTCTTGGCCGCCTCGCGATTATCCAGCGAGTAATCAACCTGCACGAAGTCCAGCGGATACTTGCGAAGATAACCAATCATCTCCTCGTGCTGCGACACACGTGACGTGGTGATGCCGACATAGCGGACCTTCCCGGCCTGCTTCCATTGCTGCATCTGCGGCAGCAGTGTATCGACACCATCAAGGTTGTGAACCTGCAGCAGATCGACCTTGGTCGTGCGCAGGCGCATCAGGGAGCGTTCGAAGCTGGCCTGACCGCCGACTCCATCAGCGTGCATACCGCGGCCGCTGAGGGTGAGCTTGGTGGCAATGAACATACGCTCGCGGATGCCGTCCAATGCCTCGCCTATGAGGGTTTCGCTGTCGCCGTAGGCAGCTGCCGTGTCGATCACTTTGCCACCCAGCTGCTCCATGCGCTGGATCTCGGTGATGATCGGCTCACGTTCATCCAATTCGAATTTGTCAGTGCCCAATCCGATGGCGGGCAATTTCTCACCACTCGAAGGAATGGCTTTGGTGATCAGGGGTAGCGCGGGGCCGGGCGCACCCAGGAGGGGTGTCGACAGACATGCACTGGCGCTCAGCGCCAGTGCGCCACGCAGCGCATCGCGCCGCGACAGATGACAAGCGGGCGCTCTCAACATGACGTCCTCTCCTTGATCCACCAGGCAGTACTTTACCGTACCGCGCAGCGGGAGGGTTAGACGGGACGTTTGCGCTTGAGTTTCAGCTACAGAGTGGTGCGCCGCTTACATTCTGCCGCAGTTACGATAGAGCACGTACGCGGCCAGCAGGAAATACGTCTTCGGCGCTACGAAATCCTTCAGCGGGAAAGTGTTCGCCGCGCCGCCCAGTTCGACACTGAAGTCAGTAAGAGTCAGGTTTTGCTGTTTCTTGAAGAACTTTTCACCGATGAGAGGCGGAACGGTGCCACCTGCGCCATCCAGGAATTTCAGATCACTGGCCGATAGCAGATTGATGTTCGGGGATTCGTTTTGGTAATTGCCGGGCTCCCGTCCCGTCATATTGTATTGATGACACAGGGCGCAATGGGAATCAAAGGCCACTTTTCCCTGTTCCGCCTCGGCCTTCGAAAAGGGATTGACGGCACATAAGTCATCACCGTAGGCGGCGCCTGCGATGGCCGATAGGGCAATGGCCAACAGCCACTTGTTCATTTTGAGACCTCCGGCTGGCAGTGAACGATTGACGGATCCGTTGGACGCCCGGGGGTTATGCGACGCAGGACGTTTGGAATCAAGGCGATGTTACAAACTGCGGAAAAGCTGCCTTGAGCCGCCGGTATGCGACTCTCAATTGATTAATCAACCTTGCCGGGAAATGGGCGGTAGGCAGGCTTCGGCGATCACCGGAATTGCATGCGAGCGCTGTTACCCATACAGTGTAGGACAAATGAAGCACGCTCCCCAGCTCGGTCAGTTTGAACAAACCGTCCTCACCGCCATCCTGCGCTGCGGCGAGCGGGCCTATGGCGTACCCATCCATGAAGCCGTGGAGGCACTCTCGGCACGCAGCGTCTCACCCGGCGCCGTCTATGCGACGCTTGATCGCCTGGAGGACAAGGCGCTGATCAATTCGTGGCTGTCGGATCCGACCCCGGAGCGGGGCGGTCGCGCGCGCCGTTACTATCGGTTGGAGCGTGACGGAGAAGTGGCGCTGCGCGACTCACTGATCGCGGCGCGGCGGCTGTGGGAGGCGGTCAGGGCAGCGGGGAGGAAGGACCTATGGTCGGCGATGTCAATTCCGGTTCGCCCTTGATCGAACGGTGGGTACGCCGGCTGACACCCCCGGCGTGCCGTGAGGAGGTTCTGGGCGACCTCGCGGAGCGTTGTGCGTCACCCCGCGAATACCTGCACGATGCCGTGCGCACCCTGCCATTCGTGATTGCCAGCCGCCTGCGCCGTACGACCAACCCGGTGTATGTGCTCATGGTTGGCCTGTTCCTGTGGTGGGCGAGTTTCTATGGTTCTTTTCAGGCGCATTGGCTGGTCGCGACCATCCCCACCGTGCTGATCCTCGCCGTTCTCGCCCTGCGCGATGCCTGGCGCCTCCCGACTCTGGAGCGACAGGCGCGCACAGTGGCTCTGGACGTGACTTTGGTGGCAACCACCGTGCTGCTGTCGCAGGGGATTCTTTGGTGGAGGGCACCGGCGCTGCTGCTGAACCGGCCGGCGCTGCTGGTCGGCTTTCCGCTGGGCCTCGGCATTCTCTATTTTCTGCGGCTGCAGTCGCCGACCGGGGTATTGTTGGCCGGTCGGCTTGCGCCACAGCTCACTCTTGGCCAGATCCGCGGCGAGATTGCGCTGCGCGACACGGTGATCCGGCGAGCTGTGACCATCGAGCTGGGCGCATGCGTGGCGGTCAGCGCCATTTTCGCTGCCATTATGCTGTGGTCGCCGGCTCCACCCATCATCCGGTTGGGTTGCGGTCTTACCGTGCTGGGCGCCGTGTTCGTCGCGGCATTTCTGTGGCGCTTCGTGCGCGTGCGGCCAATTCCGACGGACCTCGATTTTGGTGAGACCGTGCGGCGCTATCACATCGAACTCGAGCGGCGCCGTCGCCTGTCTCGCAACTATGCCTGGTGGTACCTCGCTCCGCTGGGGGTAGGCACTGTGGTCACGATCATCGGCTCGCAGTTGCAGCGCCCAGGCGGGGTACGCGGCGCGGCCCTGTCCGCCCTGGTCATCGGGGCGCTCTTTGGGTTACTGACGCTGCTGCAGTTGGTCGAGGCGGCCAAGACCCAGAAGCGGATGGATCAGCTTGCATTGGTCACTGAGAAGAGAGCAGGGGAATCGGTATGAGTATGGCGCGGACTCGCCTTTTGATCGTCCCGCTGCTGATTGCCGCCCCCTTCCTGTTCGGCGGCCAGGTCTTCGCTCAGGGGGCGCCCTTGGCGCCGGGCAACTTCAACGGTCAACTCGGGCCGCTGGCCCTGATCCTGCATCTGACAAGGTCCGCCGATGGCACCCTGGCCGGTACCCTGGACAGTCCCAACCAGGGCGCCAATGGAATTCCCTGTGCGGATTTTCACCTGGACGGTTCGGCCTTCTCGTTCAAGGTCCCTGCAGTGAATGGCACGTGGACGGGCACCGTGAGTGCGGACGGAGCGACTCTCACCGGCACCTGGTCCCAGGGGTCACCGCTGCCGCTGGTGTTTGCGCGCGATACCTTTGTTCCGGCCGAGAAACCCTCAGCCGTGGATGGAATATGGTTAGGAAGGCTGGGCGTGCCGCGGGCTTTGCGAATTCAGGTCGTGGTCCGCAGTGGCAACAAGGGTGAGCTGGTCTGTTCCTTTGACAGCGTGGATCAGAACGCCTTCGGTCAAACCTGCACCGAGGCAAAATTTGACGACCCAGAGCTCTCCTTCCTGATCCCGACGGTGATGGGTCGCTGGCACGGCCGTCTTTCGCAAGACGGCAAGACGCTTACGGGTATTTGGACCCAGATGCTGGGCGCCACCGGGAAGCCATCGCCGGAAATCGAGCTCAACCTCGTGCGGCAGGAGCAGCGCATCGCACCAACGCCCCCCGCAGCCGCCACCTTCGACCCCGCAATACCTCCGGTCGAAGCGGCGCAGCTGCAGGCGGTCCTGCGACAGGACCTGAAACAGACGCTGGCCGCCGGCGTGCTGGCACCAGGCAAGGGCATCGGTGTCGCGGTGGGAGTGGTGACCCGGTCCGGACACCAGGTCTTCGCCCTGGGGGCAGCGCAGCCTGATCAGTTCTTCGAAATCGGTTCCATTACCAAGACTTTCACCGGCCTCACCCTGGCGCAACTGATCGAGCAGGGCAAAGTAACGCCGGCCACACCGGTACGAGAGCTGCTGCCCCCGGGGGTGGTAGCAAAGCCGGAAGGTCGTGAGATCACCCTGCTGGACCTCGTCACGCAACATTCCGGGCTGCCCCGGATGCCCGACAACTTTGCCCCCGCCGACCCCGCCAACCCATATGCCGATTATGATGGCGCCCGCCTCGAGGCATTCATCGCCAAGCACGGGGTCGCCAGGCCCGCCGATGCACCCTTTCTCTACAGCAACCTGGGGTTCGGGCTGCTGGGTTATGCGTTGGGCCGCGCCGCCGGTGAGACCTATCCACAGCTGCTCGCCAAGCAGGTGCTGCAGCCACTACACCTCACCGACACCGTCGTCAAACTCACGCCGGCACAGCAGGCACGATTCATCCCCGGCCATGCGGATAATCTCACCCCAGTGCACGCCTGGGATCTGGATGCTCTGGCCGGAGCCGGGGCAGTGCGCTCCACGGCAGCCGACATGCTGCGCTATCTGCAGGCGCAACTCGATCCAGCACAGGTTGCCGCAGGCGGCACCCCGGGCCGCACACTGGCAGCCGCCCTGAAGCGCTCGCATGACCTGCAGGCCGACGTGCCGCCCACCATGCGCATCGCCTATGCCTGGCTGCATGAAACCGCCTCGGGCACCTACTGGCACAACGGCGGTACCGGCGGGTACGCCGCCTACGCCTTCTTCAATCCCGACCAGGGCTTTGCGGGCGTGGTGCTCGTGAACATGGCCGGGGGTGCGCGGGGCAGCTTCGCCGATATCCTCGGCCAGCACATCATCCAGCGTCTGACCGGTAAACCGGCCATCGCGCTTGCGCAATGGTGAGCGCCGCCGTCCATTGAAGATGGTGCATCGCCACGGTACTGACTATTGCGAACTATCCCGCCAAGACGTAAAAGCAAGATAGCGGGGAGCAACAGCAGGCTCCACAGGAGCGATGGAGGCGCAATGAAAATAATTCACATGTCGCTTGCGGCGATGTCTCTTGCCGGCGCCATCTATTCGGCGACGGCGCTCGCGCATCACTCCTTCGCGGCGGAATTTGACCGTCACAAGCCGGTGATCCTCAAAGGGACCATCACCAAGGTCGAGTGGCAAAACCCCCATACCCGTCTGTATCTGAGTGTGCCGAATGAATTGGGCATGATCAGCAACTGGGAACTGGAACTGTCGAGCCCGAACTCCCTGCTGCGGGCTGGCTGGACCCGGCACTCGGTTCAGGTGGGCGATAAGATTACCGTGAATGGGTTTCGCGCCAAGGACGGCTCCAGCCTGGCGAACGCCAGCACGATGTTCGCAGCCGATGGACGGCGAATTTTGTCCCAACAAACCTCGCCCGACGCGCCCGCGCCCAAATAGCGGCCAGCTACTTGCGTACGGCCTTGAAATCCCCCTCAACGGTTGTAATGACGGCGTGGGTGACGGTCCCGGATGCGTTGGTCACGAACTTGAAGGTCGCCCCGTCGCCGGCGAATTCGGTATTGGACGAAGACGTCAGCGCCACCGATGGACCCATGCCGCCAAAGACCAAATGACCCTTGTCGAGGGTGAATGTCAGGTTGAACAACTGATGGGTTGTAGGTTCGGTGAACTCATAGCTGCCGACATACTTCGCGAGGAGTTTCGGATCCACGGAAACGCTTTTCTCATCTGAGGCTTTGCCGACCAGGTGCTTGCGATCCCGTTCATTCTCGTTGCAAACGTATTCCAGCTGCTCGGTATCCGCATCGAGTTCAAGTTTGACGGGTACGGTCCAGGGCTGAAGCAACGCCCCCGGATCCACCATGGTTCGGATTACCTCCATATGGCCGAAATCGGAGCGATGGATGCGTTCGGTGACATGCAATCGCTCAGTGTGCGGGTGACCGTCGCCGTCGAGCCAGGTCTTGTCATTGAAGCCTGCGCTATCAATGACCAGCGTGTCCCCTTCCCAGTGCCCCACTGAATATCCCATCCAGTCCGGGTTTGGGTCCACCGGAAGCGGGCGACCGTCCAGAAATATCTCCCGGTACTGGGTCCCGCTCCAGAGCATGACCAGCGTGTTGGCGCTCTGAACGACCTTGCCGACGTCATCATCGATCTGCACGCCGCTGGGAAGGCAGAGGATGCTGGGCGAATCTCTTCGCAGCAGCTCCTTGCGCTGGTTGGTCAGCGCAACGGCCCAGGGTTGCGGCTTCACCGCGTCCATGGCCTTGCTGGTTTCGGGGACTCCGGCCGCATCGGTTCGCCATAGACCTGACAGATCCGGCCTGCCATCGGGCATCCGCGGCGCGGGTGCGGACAGGTTGGGCTTGCCATCCGGCAGCCGTGGGATACCGGGGGTCTTGTACTTCAACCACTGGGCGTTAGCGGGCGGGGCCACGCACAACCCGACAACGGCGGCGGCCAACAGAACTGCGGCCAATCGCTGCAGTTCATTAGCGGTCGGGAACTTCCATGCCATCTTGAGTGCTCCGCCTGATGCTCAATCGTAGCATCGCGATACCGGGAGCTGAAACGCGGGATAGCCGGTGCACTGCCCGCTGCGGGTGCCCTTCGCCGCAGCGCACAACGAATGCCCGAATTGACCATTATTGGGCCCTTACTGTGGCCGAATTCCGGGACATGCTGCCTTCCAGTGCCTAGCGTATCTGCACCCTCACAAGGATGGCTGCCCGCATGAACCACTCAAGACCTCGGCTGCTTTATGCCGTTCTGCTGATCTTCGCCGCCCCGGCGGTCATGGCGCAGAACGATCATATCGACTGCGCGTCAATCACCAGTGACCAGGGCATCGTGCTGACGAGCCACACCGGTTGGGGCGACCGAATCAGCACCAAGTGCAGTTTTCGGCCGCCGGTTGAGATCACCGTGATCGCAAAGACCGACTCAACCAATCTGAGGCTGGTATACGCCGCCGATCAGATCATCTTCAATTGGGAGCTGGACCGGACGCAGCTGCGTGTCGATGGAGGTCCCGCCAACGGCAAGCATAAGGGCGGGGCAGGTGGCATTCCGGTGAATCAGTACGTTACGGTTCGCTGGGTCGTTACAGCTTCGAAGCAGTCGGTCTATGTCGATAACCAGCTGCGCTATGAGGACGCGGGCGACTATTCGAGCATTTATCGGCCGGTCTCGGTGTTTGCGGCCGAAGGTTCGGTGCTGACCGTCAAATCAGTGGTGGTTCGCAAGCTGCCTCTCATCGAAGTCGAACAGGGTGAGATCGTACATTGCGAGGTGGCGACAAATCGCGAACTCATCAGGAACTGTCTGGTAAAAGCCCTGCGCGACTCGGATGAAGCGCTCAACGCTGCCTATCAGGAGCGGATGCAGCAGCTTGCCGACAATGACCAACAGGCCCTGCGGATACAGCAGCGAGCTTGGCTACGCACCCGCGACGGCAGTTGCGAGATCCAGGGCGCCCCGACGGATCATGAACAATGGCTGGAATGGCTGGAGAAGCATGAGGATCGGATGATCTGCGTGACGCACTATGGTCTGGTACGTGCGACGGAGCTTCGCGAGACCAATTTCGAGGCAGCCACACAAACCGTGGGGCCGACGATCCAGAGTGCCATCTACAAGAGTCCTCGCAATGGCCAATCCTTCGACGTGACCAATCAGCTCAGGTCGCTTTGCGGGCGTGACCAGAAATCCTGCGCCATTGACTGCGGCAATCAATTGGCGGGAGACCCGGACTTCGGGCAGGTCAAGTTTTGCAGGATCTCATACGCTTGCGGGGACGGTCGGGTGCGCGATCTGCAGATCCAGGAGGGTGAAAAAGCACAGTTGAGTTGCCCGGCGCAGAACCGCGACGTTCCTTGAAGGGACTCGGTGACGCGGCTCTGTGCCGTCAATGGGAGTTTTGGTCTATTCCCGGGCCTATCGCCTTGAGTCAATGATGCACCGCTGCTCATTTGGCGGCAGTGGCGTTAGCGCTTTGGCTTCCAACCTCTCAGACGGAGAATCGCAAATGCTGTCGAACTTTACACAATTCACGCCGCAAGGCCTGGCACCTCAGATTCCTGGACTTCAGGGCATCGGGGCGCCGCAACTGAACTCAGTGCTGTCGGGCCAGCCCGGCGTTCTCGGACACCCGTGGCCAGGTTATGAGCTTGGCCAGCACGGCGCAGGCCAGCAACCCCATCCCTGGCCCGGACCCACCGCTTCCTTCGGACCCAACCCGAATTCCCTCTCGCTGGTTCCGGTACTTGGGCAGCTGACCCAGCAGCTCGCGATTCAAAGTGTGATCACCCAGCAACTAGCACAGCAAATCAGCATCGCGGTCCAGCACCTGGCACAGCAGCTTTCCGTGCAAGGCCTGCCGGCACAGTATTATGGGCAGAATCCCTATGGACAGAATCCCTATGCCGCCGCAATGCAGGGTGGTTATTCCGGATTCAATCCTCAAGTGCAGGCATGGGGCGCCAACCGGCCGCCGACCATTCAGTAGCACCTTAAGGCGCACAAGACCAGGTTGACCTCGTGCGGGCGCCGTGGAAGCGGGCTGGCCGACCAGCGCCCGCCGAGGTACTGCATCGGCAGAGACGATGCGCATTTCACCGATTGACGGGAGCTACTCATGGTTCAGGAAAAGGATGAACGGGGTGCGGCAATGCTCAACAAAAAGGGTGGCGAGGGCGGCGAGGATGCCTTGAAGCGCACGGCAACGGGTTCCCGTTCGGCTCCACGGGAATCAGAAACCATCGTGTCGCAGGCACCCCCTGCCGGCAGACGCTCCGAGCGCTGCATCATCGGGCGTCGTTCGGCTGCAACGACGCAACCCTTCAGCCAGGCACACCATTCCATGGATGATGTGGTGGCCTACCTCGACCGCCAGGAGAACATGGAGGTTCTCAAACGCATCAGGCTGGGTGGCACCCGGCCCTTCAGCAATGATGGTCGCAGTGTGGGCGAGATCGTCGTGGCCACAATCGCCGAGGGCAGGGCACAGAAATTGCGAACCGGCGCACCGCCAGATCTGATCATCGAGCGCGATTCGATGCTGTACGCGGCGGATTTTCTACCGGTATCTGCGCGCACTGCGCAGGTCGGCGCCCTGCTGCCGCTTCGTTCTGCTGCCACTGAGGTCTCCATCCGCGTAATCGGTGAGCGCGATCAGCCGCTGGCCAAGGTCACGGTGGTCATAGACGGTGGCGGATTGCCAGTCCAGGCGCTTACGGACGACACCGGAACCGCGCGCCTGACTTTCTTTGGTGGCTCGATCGAGGAAATTCAGACCCTGTTCATCAGAGCCGCTGTCAATTACTGGGATCGCGTCATTGCCGCGCCGCGGCTCACCGCTGGCGGCAACACCATCAGGCTGCGCCCGCTGTCGGAGTCCTACCCCGGCTTCCCGGGCACTCGAATGCTCGGCTGGGGCCAGCGCCTGATGGGAATGGACCCCACCAGCGGCCGCTTCACCGGAGCCGGCGTGAAAATCGGCGTCATCGATTCAGGCTGCGATACAACCCACCCACTGCTGCAACACCTCAAGCACGGCAAGGATTTCACTGCAGGCGCCACGGACCGGAGCTGGACCCAGGATCTGGCCTCACAAGGAACACATTGCGCCGGCATCATCGGCGCTTCAGGCAGCGAGCAGGGCATCATGGGCTGCGCTCCTGAGGCGGAACTGCACGTCTTCAAGGTCATCCCGGAGGGACGAGTCAGTGATCTACTGGCGGCGCTGGATGAATGCATTGAGCGCGAGTTGGATGTCATCCATATCGGCGTTGTGACCGATGGGTATTCCGAGCTGGTGAGTCAGAAACTGCAGGAGGCACGCCACAAGGGCATCGTCTGCATCGCCGCGGCCGGCACCGCAGGTGGGTCACTGGTGTTCCCGGCGAGTCTGCCCGGAGGAGTCATCGCCGTTGCGGCCATTGGCAAGCTCAAGGAGTTTCCAGCCGACAGCTCACACGTTTTGAATGTTGTTCCGCAGCTGATAGGCAGTGAAGGCCTGTTTGCGTCGCGATTCAGTGGTTCAGGTCCGCAGATTGCCCTGGGCGCGCCCGGCATCGCCATTGTCTCCACGGTTCCCGGCGGCGGGTACTTGGCAGCGGACGGTACCCCTGCCGCCGCGGCGCACGTCACGGGCTTCGCGGCCCTGTTGCTGGCGCACCATCCTTTGTTCGAGCATGAAGGAGTGCTCACGGTGCGCACTGAGCAGCGCGTGCAGGCACTGCTCGAGCTGATGCAGGCCAGCTCAGTGACGCATTTCCTGGACCCTCAGTACGCAGGTGCGGGCGTACCGAACTTGGCGCGCGTCCCGGGCGGCCAGAGCTTTGGCATGGGCCATCATCCGATCGGGGACGGGCTGGAGCGCGGCGCGCCCGGCCTGTATCGTGTCCCGGGCCTGCCCGGATGGCCCTGGTTGCCCAATTCACCGACACCCGGGATCTTTTGATGGCTGGTTCAACCAGCCTTCCCATAGTGCGCGGACGCGCGCGGCGATTTCGCCGCGCCGGTGGACCTTGAGCTTCTCGCACATGTTGTGAATATGGTTCTTGACCGTTGCGGCTTCAATTCCGAGCTGCCGTCCAATGGCCTTGTTCGGCAGGCCGCTTTCGATCAGCTGGGCGATCTGCAGTTCGCGCGGAGACAGCGGCCTGGCATAAGGGTGGCCGTTGCCGCCAGCGGCCCCCGATAGGCGTGCCAGCGGGCGACGACCCGGCGCCACAGGCGGCGGGCAGCAGGGTGGTTCGTCGCACAGTACTTTCTCGAGTACTCTCAGCATGTCGCCGCTGGCAGCGCTGTCGCGCACGCAGCCTGCCGTTCCCGCTGCCGCCAGCGCCAGAACCTCTGCATCCGCGTCCTTCACGCCAAATGCGACCACCTTGGTTTGGGGCGACGAGGCCACCAGGTCCTTGACGATTCCAATGCTCTCCAGGCGCGCCGCATCGACGAGCACGATATCGGGATTGAGCTGCGCGTTCTGAAGCTTGGCGTGCCGCACCTCGACGGTGCTGATGATATCGACGCCATCCTGCCGGGCGAGCACTGAGTTCAGTCCCTCCTGCACAACCCGAGTGTCACTCACGACGAGAATCCGCATCCTGCCCCCCCGCATCGAATACCGTTTTCAGCGCAGCCGTTGTGGCAATGCACAGTACGACCGCTGAATTCGCGAATAGCTCCGTGCGCGTGATGATTATTTTGTGACCGCCAGCGGTGCCTCAACCGCCAACCAGGCGCAGGCACAGCCCAGTTCGTGGCTATTCGTGCTTGACGGATTCCGTATATACATGTCAGTGTATATACATGGAAGGGCAAATAACGCTATTTCAAGCCTTGGCCGACCCGGCACGGCTTCGCATTGTGGAAGCCATGCGGGCGGGGGAATGCGCCGTCACCGATATCG